>CAYWTB010000020.1:0-61134 GCA_964461135.1 uncultured Caldithrix sp.
TATAATTTAACAACTTGGAGCACCTTTCACTTATATTAAATTAGAAATTTAGATACCTTATAAACTATTAATTTTTACTTTGTGTTTTAGTAATCCGGGGATTAAAAATAACGCACGTTAGACACAATTTTTTTACCTTTTTTGTGCCAGCAGATTAATCACCGCTGCCTCACCCGTATGATAATTACCTTCCTGCAGAAATTCAACGGAATCTTCCAGTTCCAGAATAGTCATATCCGCAAAATCTTCCTGCAATTGCTGCGCAGTATAGAGTATCTCCACCACACGGGGGCCACCGGAATCATAACGCAACTGTCCCACCTGAAAAGATTGCATTATCAGATATCCCGATGGTTTCAGAGTGGAGATCATCTGATGGTGAACCTGCCGGCGTATGTGCGGAGAAAAATGTACAAAAATAATCACCACCGCATCAAAAAAATTCGGCGGCCACCACCAGTTTCCCAGATCAACACATAATAATTTCACACTCACTCCCGTTTTCTGTAATAATTCACGTTCCTTTTTCAGGCCGGCCATAGAAAAATCCACAGACCAGACATCCAGCTGCTGCCGGGCCAGCCAGATCCCGTTGTGTCCCTCACCGTCCCCCGCTGCCAGTATTCGCCTGCCGGGTTTCAGAAGATACGATTTTTCCTGCAGATACCTGTTGGGGGGAAAACCATAGGCTAATTCATTTTCACTGTAACGCCGATTCCAGAAATCCTGACGCATATGAACCATATTTTCCTTAACTACACAGTTTAAAAATATTTTTCCAGTTGTATCAGCAGTTTTTCCGCTTCTTGATAGAATTCTTTCATCGTGACCTCGGATGATGCCCCGGGTGCAAATCTTCGGAAATCCGCTTCATCCAGACAATTAAGATAATCCTCCTTAAGCCCGTTCGCCACCTCGGATTTGCTGAGAAGCTTCTCAATTTCATGACGTAACATCCCTGCAGCGGATTTATTATTCTTGTCAGCCAGGTAGCCGGTAAGGCAGCTAGAAACCGCCCCGTAAAACTGAACCGGCTGGTTATTTCTCCAGAAATTTTTAGCTTCGCTCAGACGCCTCTGCGCCATTTTCTGTGCGCGACGGCCGCGGGCATAAACCACATTGGTGGACATTTTATCGAGATGACTGCGGTACGCCAGCGCAGCTCCGAATATTATTACCGGCAGAATAAAAGACAGATAAAACCACCAGCTTTTAAACGGCATACTGCCTACGGGATGAAAATCGCCCGGATTATCTTTTATAAACCGGATATCCTGCCCCAACAACTGCACCTCTTCTTTGGAAAAAACCGAACCACTTCCGGGAGTATAGGCTATATCTTTACCTTTGGACACAATGATATTGTATTCCGGTATGTGAAGAACCTGATAGGTTTTCCTGTCCGGATTAAAAATTGATATCGAGGTTGCTTTAATCTTCTGTTCTCCCGCCACCCGGGGTATAATCACATATTCAAATTCCTTACTGCTGGTTATCGACTTTCCGTTTTTATTCAATGATTCATTAATCTTGGGATCATAGACTTCAAAATCAGAAGAAAATTCAACCGGCAAAGTATTCAGGAACTTAAGCAATCCGGTTCCGGCAATTTTAACTTTATAGGATAAGGCTTCATTGGTGATGGCAGTCTTTTTGTCCAGCGAGGATTCCACCTTAAAATTACCCACCAGACCACTGAAATTATCGGGCCTGCCCTGCTCTGACAGGGGAAGGACATTTAATTCAAGCGCACCGGAAGATATACTTTTCTTGACCGTCTGCGAGAAGGGATCGGAAAAAAAATCATCAAACAGGCTGGAGGGACCGCGGGGACGCTGACGCGGCACTACCAATTCGACGATCATATTCAGGGGTGAAATTGTAATTTTACCAGCTCTGGAAGGGAATACTGCCACCTTCTTAATCTCCGCCACATTATAGCGCACACCATTCACCGTTTCTGTATAAATTTGCGGACGGCGGGGGGAAGGATATTCCTCCACCCAGCATCCCACCGCTTCCGGGAGCTTGAGCACATCATTCCCGGATATATTTACCCGGA
Organism: uncultured Caldithrix sp.; assembly: GCA_964461135.1. Lineage (GTDB taxonomy): Bacteria > Calditrichota > Calditrichia > RBG-13-44-9 > RBG-13-44-9 > RQOF01. Next base: position 2,063 of record CAYWTB010000020.1, read on the forward strand.
AATAGATTTTATACTGTACGGTAACTTCCTCATTTACATAGGCAGATTTTTGCGATGGTACGGCCCGGAGAAATACCAGTTGAGAGACATCAACGTCCGATGTATTATCCTGTTTAGCCAAAGGTGGTTGAGTCTGTGGTGCCGCTGCCGCCTGCGTTACGGTTACCTCAACAGGATCGGAGGAATAGGTTTGTCCCTTGAATTGTACAGTTGCCGCGCTAATTTTAAAACTGCCCACTTTTCTGGGCATTAGTACCACAGAGTAGGTTCTGCTGGCCGAAATATTGAAATTTACAATCTGGATGGAAGAGGAGGAACTTGGTCCTCCTGTGACCCTGAAATCGGAAAAATCCGGCAAGGACACATCCGGTAAATTCTGGACTGAACCGCTCAGCTCCACCTGGTAGACAAACTGATCACTGAGGGGAACGGGATTCTTATCCACCGTGGCGGTTACTTTTATGTCCTGGGCTTTTAACAGACTACAAAGCAGGGTAATAGCAATAAAAAAATTGAGTTTACTTCCAATCACGTTTACCAGTCTTTCTCCACACTCACCCGGCCAGCAGGAGTTTTCGCCCGCCGTAATTTCTGATTTTCTTTCTCCTCACTTTTCAAGGCCTGAAGAATCCTTTCTGCTTCCTCTTTCGTAAGGGGCTTCTTTTTCTCAATATTTTGAGCCGATTTATCCTGTTCGGATTCGTTTTCCTTTTTATCCTGTTTCTTTTTACCTTCCGCCATCTGCTGCTGTTTTTCCTTCTTCTTTTGATCACCCAGGGACTGATCCTGCTGCTGCTGGGCTTGCTGCTTTTGCTCATCCTGCCCGGACTGCTGCTGCTGTTGCTGATCACCCGATTGCTGTTGCTGCTGTTGCTGCTGGGGCTGTTTTTTGGCCATTTCCTTCAATTTAGCCCTGACCAGTTCCAGGTTATGTTTGGCATCCTGGTCATCCGGATTCAATTCCAGTGCCTTTATATAGCTTTGTATGGATTCCTGGTATTTGTTCAGCTGATAATAGGTGTTACCCTGGTTGTAATATACTTTTTCACGAAGTTCCACATCGGGCGTGTTCAAAGCCTTTTCGTAGGAAGTAAGGGCTTCCTCGTAGTTCTGCTTTTTATAAAAAGCTTGGCCTACATTATAATGACCCACCGGATTCTCCGGATCATCCAGCAGTGCGTCCTGAAACTTCTGCAGAGATTCATCCCACTTGGAATTTTCGTAGGCCTTTATTCCTTTCCTTACCTTGGAACGGTCCAGATCTGCATGGGCTTTATCAAAGGATATGGTCAGAATAAATCCACATAAAACAGAAATAAACATACGGGATATCATGTTGACAGTCTTTCTCTTTCCAGCTGTTTTATTTTTCGCCTTTCGCCTAATAAAGTTTCAAATATCAGTACAATAAGCGCAATGATTAGAAAAATCTGGAAGCGGTCTTCGTACTGGGTAAACTGGCGTGAGGAGAGTTCCTTTTCCTCCATCCCCGAGATTTCATCATATATTTTGTTCAGTTCGGATTCCCCACTGCTGGAAATATAATATTTTCCACCGGTCTCAAAGGCAATTTTTTCCAGTGTGAGAACATTCAGCTTTGTGGTAACTATCTGACCTTCCCGATCTTTTTTATATCCGGTACGATTCCCATAGGAATCATATTCCGGGATGGGTGCTCCCTGCAGGGAACCAATACCGATTGTATAGATGATAATTCCATCTTTACGTGCTTCCTTAGCCAGTTCCACCGGATCTCCCTCATGATCCTCACCGTCCGTAATAATGATTAACACCTTATGTTTGAACTCTTTCGAGACGAAGGACTTCCGTGCAATATCTATAGCCCGGCTGATTGCGGTGCCCGGCTGCGGAATAATGCCGGTATCAATATCATTCAGAAAAAGCTTGGCGGCGCTGTAATCCAGCGTCAGCGGACACTGCACGAATGCAATACCGGAAAAACAGATAAGTCCGATACGGTCACCCTTCAGCCGATCGATAAAAGTTGATATTTCATGTTTAGCTTTATCCAGCCTGTTGGGTGGGACATCCTCGGCCAGCATGCTCTTGGAAACATCCAGGGCCACAAAAATATCTACACCGCTACGCTTCACTTCCTCCAGCCGGGTTCCGATCTGGGGATCCGCCAGTGCAAAAACAACGACCAGGTAGGAAAAAAACAGCAGGATTACTTTCCAGATCTGTTTGCGGTGGCTCACCGAAAGCACCAGCTGATTCACCAGCTTTTCATCTCCAATCCGTTTCAGAAGCGTTTTTCTTCTGCGAAAACTCCAGATAAAAAACACCAGCAGCACAGGAATTAGCCAGTAGAACTGGAAAAATTGCGGATAACCAAATCTGAGCATATGAAATTATTTTTTATTATTTATCTTTACCTGATAACTTCATCTGCTTAATTCAAAAATGGGGGCTAAAGCCCAAATATATCGGATTCTTTTATCCCCGGTCTAAAGACCGGGGCAATTTAATTTCTTTGGATATGGCAACTTTCATACAATATATCGTTTTTTGTGAATTAAGCAGTTTCAATTATTAATTATAAATTGCCTTTCACGGTAATTTGCGCAGCCAGGTATTAAGGAGCAGAACCTCCACAATCAGCAGCAAAAGACCGGCTCCCGCATAATTAACAAATAATTCCTTATATTTTGTAAACTCTTTCACCTGAATCCTGGTTTTTTCCATTTCATTGATTTCCTGGTAGATCTGGCGAAGTTTTTCCGTATCGGTGGCCCGGAAATACTGCCCGCCAGTCTGAGTCGCTATGCGTTTCAGGAGATCTTCATCAATTTCAACCGGCATGGATACATAACGTCGGCCGAACAGCGGATCATCCACCGGGTACATGGCCGAACCACGGGTGCCGGCTCCTATTGTATAAATCCGGATATCGAAGGTTTGTGCTACCTGTGCTGCAGTTAACGGATCTATTTCACCCGCATTATTGCGTCCGTCAGTCAGCAGAATTATCACCTTACTTTTGGCTTTACTGTCTTTCAGGCGAGCCACACAGGTGGCAATTCCATTCCCGATGGCCGTACCGTCCCACTGCTGGGGAGCCACCTGCACCTTTTCCAACAACTCTGTAAGAACACCATAATCCAGGGTAAGCGGACACTGGGTAAACGACTCCCCCGCAAAGATGGCCAGGCCTATACGATCATTATTCCTGCCCAGAATAAACTCGGTTGCCACCTCCTTGGCCGCTGCAATCCGGTTTTTCGGTAGAAAATCTTCTGCCAGCATGGAAGTACTGACGTCCAGAGCCAGCATGATGTCAATTCCTTCAGTAGTAATTTCCTGCTTACGGGTGCCGGACTGTGGCCTAGCCACGCCGATGATGATGAGGGATATGACCAGCATCCGAAACATATAAGCATGTTTCCTGATTCGCTGGCGCCAGGTCAACGGTAGATTTTGCATGTAGCGCAAGGTGGAATATTTGATTTTCCCACTCAGGCGTTTGCGTCGTCGCCAATGATATACCACCAGAAACGGAATAATCAGAAGCAATAACAGAAATTCAGGATTTGCAAAACGAAACACTTAACCGATCCTTACCTATTAAATCTTGAACAGTTAAAATTATACCTTGCAGAATTTTCGCCTTACCCTTTCAACAATATTTAAAAGGGGATTAATTCTTCCCGATATCGAAATTCTCATTAATCATTGGGAAGCAGAAACATCCTCCGCTGCAGTAACCGGCTTTTCAATGATGTCATCCATCTTCAGCTTAAAATCTTTCAGCTTGGATGCCGGAATCAGATACACAGATTTATACTGATTGGTAGCCGCGTAAATGTTGGTGCCTTTTTTCCTGCCCAGTTTCACTTCCAGGACCAGTTGATGCTGCTGGTATAAAGTAACCGTCAGTGCCGGTGTATTTAAACCATACACCGCCGGATTATAAGATCCATCTTTTACGAATTCAGACACTGTTGTGAAATCAAGACCGGAGAAAAAGGAAGTAATTTTCTGAGTTTTTATCGCCTGGTGACTGGAATCGTCCAGGAACCAGTTACCGCTGGTATCCTTCACGCAGGAGAAAATCGTATCTCCGTAACTAAAGGTAATACTGTCTATAGAAGCACGGTTGAATGCAGCCAGATCTTTGCTGCGAAAATCCATCAATTTCTGATCCACATCCTTTACGATAATTGAATCGATCTCAAATACCGGTTTGCGGGTATCATCTCTGGCATAATATTTTCCGTCAAGTTTCCGACTGATTTCGAGTTTTTTCTGTCCCTGCTCCGGCCCCAGAATTAAGCTAACTTCAAAAGCAGGCTTGTGCAGACCGTATTTCTGCAAAGCAGTACCTTCTTCATCAACAAATGTTTTTGCCGAATTATTTTCCAGTTTGGAAAGCAGGCTGTTTATTTTTCCGTTGTCAGCAGGCCGGCTGATATTCTGAAACAACCAGTCAGACGCTCCGGTCTTTTCAAATTCATATTTGCCATGACTGTTATCAATGACAATCCGTCTGACATCCGCACGCTTGAAATGCAGAATTTTTTTATCACGGATATCAAATAATCTTTTCTCAAAATTTGTTTTTACGCTCTGACTGGTGGTATACACCATAGAATCGGTCTTCATGCAAAATACCGACGAACCCACCGGGGTCTTCTCTCCCAGCCATAGAGAATCTTTCACACCATCTTTTGAACTCACCTGTACATATACCTCCCTGTTGCTCAATCCGTAATTGACAAGTTCCTGTGGTGTAACTTTGAATTCAGATTCTTTCTGCGCGTTCAACAGGCTGGTCAACATGGAATTTACGGTTGATTCATCCGCCTCTGTTGGTACAGGCTCGGTAATTTTCCATTCATCGCCAGATTTATTCAGTTTAAAGATACCGTTGGGATTCGTAAAAGTGAATGCATCCACACTGTCTTTAACAACTGTGAATAGTTTTTTTGATTCTTCGTTTGCTGCTTCTGTCTTCTGGTGCTGTTTAACCTCCACCAGATAGACATAGCTTCCCAGCCCCACCAGTATAATAAATAAAATAAGAGTGTTTCTCAGTTTCATTCTATTCCTCCGCTCAAATCAAAATACCACCAGAATTCATTACTAAATATCCGGAAGAATCTGTGTCCCCCGGTTATCGGATGACGAGATATCATCGCCGTCGGAAATAAACCATTACACCACCCAGAACCACCAGCAAGGGCAGCGCAATAACACTGACGTATAGGATAATTTTGCTGTCCTTTTGCGTCAGACTGACCCGGCTGTCATCAATTTCCTTGGGCCGGATGGTAATCATATCCTCTTCTTCCGCCATCCAGTTCACTATATTCAGGAAAAGGTCATAATTCCCTGAATTTTTGATATAGGCATTGCTGGCAAAATCAGAATCTCCCATGACCAGTACCTCGGCTTTCTTATTACTGGCAAGCGTTTTAGTGGCAACCGCCGCCAGAGGCACCGGGCCACGTAAATCCTTATCGCTATTAAACTGAACTTTCCTCTGGCTGTAATCCGTCTCCCCCCAGCTGCTGGATGTTGTCTTGAGCAATTCTTTAGCCGTAAAACCACTCTCACCATCTGAAACAGCCTGAACCGAGCGTGCCTGAGGATAAAAGGTCATCTCATTAAAATCTTTAAAGATTTCATGATCTTCATAATTACTGATAAGAGGAATTTCCGGTCCCATGCCGAATAACTGGCCTACACCACTGGCATCTACAATAATATTATCCGATACCTTTATATCATATTTCTGCAAAAAGGGAATCAGATTGCTGGTCACCTGGGGATCAATCATGACCATATATTTGCCGCCGTCATTAATGAATTTGGCGATAGTGTCCAGTTCAAAGGAGAAAAAATCTACCTTGGGACCGGCCGAAATCAAAACTGCACAGTCTGCCGGGATAGACCTTTCCTCTGCCAGGTTAATGGCCTTCACCTGATAGTTTTCCAATTTTATACCGTCCACTGCCGTCTGAAAATCCTGCTGTTGCTGCCCTTCTATCGGTCTTTCTCCATGTCCCTGAGTAAAATATATTACCTTGTCCAATTCGCGTGTGACCTTAATGATGGCATTAGTGAGGTTGCTTTCATTAAGATCAGTAATGGTTTCCCGTTTTGTGCCGCTCTCCACCACAACGGTATTATACTGGGTTACATTATATCTTCTGGCCAACTGTGGTTTTTCGTTCGGATCTATAAATTCATATTTGACGAATTTTGACCGATAGGAATATTCTTCCAGCAGGTCCTTGGCCCTTACCTCGTCAGATTTTTTATAGAACGCATAAATTGTTACATCTTTATTCAAATTGTTAAGGACGGATTTTGTCTGTTCTGCCAGGCTGTATAACCCCTGAGATGTCAAGTCTGCCCGTAGATTATGACGATTGGTTATGAATGCCACCAGAACAATAATTCCCAGTACAATCAAGGCGGAGAACAAGCTGTTGGCCCCATATTTAACAAAACGGACACTCAGCTTTTTCTGACGGTACTGCATCCGGTAATAGATGGCAACACCGCTGATGATTACACCCAGGACCAGAGAAACCGTGGAAACCCAGTCCCATAACTGATTGAGTGAAAAATTCACAAAACTATAAAGAAAAAGAATTATTCCCACAATCAATGCAATGTTTACATACCTTTTCATTTATCTAATAACCTCCTGATTAATTTTCTGTGCATGATCTGTCAACATTTTTTATGATCGCCATTTAATGGATTCCACTGACTTAAATGTGAGGTATACACCGAAAGTAGAGAAGAGAATATAGTAAACTACATTTTTACTGTCGATCACCCCCTGTGCAAAATCCTCGAAATGATTAATAATTGACAGATAGTTCAGGACTGATGACAGGCCCGGACCGGAATAACTGGCTGCCCATCCGATTACCCATAACAGCAGGGACAATCCAAACCCGCCTATGGCTGCTATGATCTGATTTTCAGTGAGAGAGGAAATGAAGAGCCCTCCCGAGATAAACGCGCTGCCCATCAGCAGAAGTCCCAGGTACCCGGACAGTACCGGACCCAATTCTGGTTTTCCGTAGATGAACAACAGCCCCATGAATATAAAGGTAGGGATCAGCATCAAAATGTAAAAGACAATCCCGGCAAAAAATTTACCCAACACAATATTATTGACGGAAAGCGGACTGGTATAAAGCAGTTCCACCGTACCGGACTTTTTCTCTTCCGAATACAGGCGCATGGTTACCAGCGGTAATACAAAGAGGGATATGAGCGCCAGATTCCAGAAATAGGGCCGGATCAGCTGCAAATTTATATTAAATTTCTGCGGCATGGTGCGAAACTGCTGGGATCGCATCATATCCATGAAAGCCGCTTCCACAAAACTGCTCAGATAAAGATAGAAGAAAATTCCGGCAATCAATGTAAATAATGCAATAACGATGTAAGCAATGGGTGAATAAAAAAAGTGTCTTAATTCTTTTTGAAAAATGGCATATGTTTTTTTCATAATCAGGCCACCTCCTCTTTTGTCGTCAGTTGTAGGAAGATTTCTTCCAGTGAGTAAGCTTCCGTGCGTATTTCATACAATCCCAGACCTTTTTTCACCACAGCCTGGGCAAGGTCTTTGCGGATATCGGAGCTGGTTTCCAGAGTAAATCGCAGGTGGTTGTTCTTTGAAACCTTCATTCTGTCGATTTTCTGTATTTCGCCAAAACCGTCAAAAATTGACTGAATGGTTTTTTCATCACCGTCCACTTCCAGAACTGTCCGTTCCGAGACTTTCAGACGGCTGGTGAGATTTTCGGGCGAATCTTCCGCCACTACCTCACCCTCGTTAATAATCACTACCCGCCCGCAGGTCATTTCTACTTCCGGAAGAATGTGAGTGGAAAGGATAATGGTATGTTCACCACCCAGATTTTTGATCAGTTCACGGATCTCAATAATCTGCCGCGGATCCAGACCAATTGTTGGTTCGTCCAGAATCAAGATCTGGGGATCATTTAGAAGCGCCTGTGCCAGTCCCACCCGCTGTTTAAATCCCTTGGACAGACTGCCGACCACCTGTTTCTGAACATCCCCCAGAGCCGCTTTTTCAATGGTGGAAGAGATCACATTTTTTCGTTTATCAGAGGGGACTCCCTTGATTTTGGCGACAAAATCCAGGTACTCCAGCACATTCAAATCGCCATAGAGAGGCGGATTTTCCGGCAGATACCCGATCAGTTTTTTTATTTCGCCCGGTTGGTCCCAGATGTCAAAACCTGCCACCTTCGCTTCTCCGGATGTCGGTGGCATAAAACAGGTCAAAATCTTCATTGTGGTCGTTTTACCAGCGGCATTAGGCCCTAATAATCCAAGAATCTCCCCTTTTTGCACATCGAAGGAAACATTGTGTATCGCTCGCTTTTCACCGTAATAACGAGTGAGATCTTTTACTTCGATCAATTTGGCACCTCCATAAATTTATTATTTCCTAAATGTATGTTAACTAACTGCAGGGTTTTCACCTTTATCTTTCTCGTTTACTTCCCTGCTTAAGCTTAAATTCTTTTCCCCCGCATACGCTACCTTCCCGTTTTCGGCAACAACTTCATGCTCCACAGGTTCAAAAACCAGTTTTGTTACTTCAATAAAATTTTCCAACGCCTGTATATGAGTTCTGGTTTCCTCTCCGGAAGGAACATATTTAGCAAATTTGACCCTATCGGAAAAATCAAGAACCGCTAATGCTTCTTCATGCTCATCCACACTTAATTCCAGGTTCAACAGTGATTGACTGATTTCAATAGTTGTTTCTTCAAGAGCCTTCACAAAGAAGCGGTTTTCTAGATACTTTCGGAGAATTTCAGAAATCCGGGTAAATAAAACTTTGTGTTCTCCGTTCTCCAGCATCGGCTGCCAATTATTTTTAACCTCCTGCAATTCTTCCAGAGCAATTTCATGGGCCGGTCGTATGGTTTCCTTGTGGAAGAGAGTGATTCCCCGGCGTCGTAGTTTCCAGTAATAAATTGCCAACAAAGCAAGTGCTATTGCCAGTAAGCCTAGACCTGCCACTAAAATTAACCTGCCATAATTATAGGGAACAGCCTGGGGAGGTTTAATATCGCGGATCTCATTATCCTCGGCGGTCAGTACACTTTTAACATGGATTTCAATGGGATCAGACTGAATAATCTGATAATTCCGGGAGGTATCCGATTCAGAAAAAGCCACCGGAAAGGGCGGAATTACATATCGGCCGGTATCAAATACGGAAATTTTATAATCAAATTGCTGGGTTATCACACCGTCATGTTCCAGAGGATCATGAATTTTATAATCCTTGATTTCAAATTGTCCCAGATTAGCCCCCGAACCCGGTTGTTCAATATGGACGGCTTTTGAATGCTCGATAGTCAATGTGTAAGTCAGGCGGTCACCAATACTGATCACCGATTTATCTACCTGTGCATTCACCCTGATCAATGAATCCCCTGCCGTTAGCAGTGAGACCATCGCCAGAATAAAAAGTCCAGTCAAAATTCCGTTTCTCATATATTCGCTGCAAATTTTACTGGAATTTATTTTCATAAATCTGAACATTTTCTGCCTTCATCAAGCGATCAACCAGTTTCTGATAGGCTTCCTGCTGCTTTTCCTGCATAAAATCTTGTGCCACTTTTTCCCTCACATCACTGAACGGAGGAATTTTTTTTACGTTCCCTTTATCATCTTTTTCCGCATATTTTTCTTTGTTGGCCTTATAATAAAGTCCCACATCGGCATTGGAATAATTTTCCGGTTTAACATCCCCCTGGATTTCATCCTGCATCAGCTTCTGGGCCATGAGGGATTTTTCAGCCATCAGAATTCCTTCTCTTACTTCCTTATCTTTGTCCAATCCTTTTCTTTTGGCTGAATCATATAACAATTCCTGTACGATATAATTCCGTAAAAATTCAATTTTCTGTTCCTTGCTCAGGAGCTGCTCCCGCAGATATGCCGGAAGACGGTTTAGTTCATACTGCAGATCCCCGGTGGTAATTTCACGGGATCCGATCCGGGCTACAACTTCTCCCGGTTGGGAGGCCAGTTTCTGAGATTCATCCAGGGCGGCACTCTGTTGTACCACCTGCTGAGCCTCGGTAGACCGTCTCAGGCGTTCCAGGCATTCAACCACCTTCCTGTTCACTTCCGCCTGAAGGTTTGATTCCGGATACAGATATTTAACGCGCAGATAGTAAGCCAGGGCATTTTCATAATCCTGCAGTCGTTCAAAATAAATGTTTGCAATCATGTAGGAAATATTAGCTTGTTCATTCTCTTTCAGATCATAGTTCCGGAGGTACTCGGTATATTCGTCTACGGCCTGGGTATACAACTGCTGATTATAAAGAATATTTGCCAACTCCCGCTTTTTTTCAGCCGGAATCGCCGGTTCGGATCCTCTCTGACAGCTGAGTAAAATAAACACCAAAATGAGTAAAACCGATAGGGATAATCCGAATATTTTCCGGTACTTCTTTTCCTTATTCTGAGACATGTCGAACTTCATAGTTAAAACCTGTTTTTGTATTAATGAAACCGCCTGGCCCTTACCCGGAAGAAACGGGTTAAGGGTTTTATATAGGATTCGTGCGTATAAATATCAATAAAATCGATGCCAATTGATTTAAAGGTTTTTTCAAGAATGTTTTTCCGGGACAGGGCATTTTCAGACACAGATTCCCGTATTTCCCTGTAAGAGGTGTCCAGCAGCATGGTTTCTCCTGTTTCAAGATCCTCCAGTTCGATTATTCCGACGTCGGGGAGTCTCTCCTCCAGAGGATCAATAAGCCGGATGGCTACCAGGTCATGACGGCGGTTGGCAATTTGCAGATCCCGCTCAAACCCTTCCGCCATAAAATCGCTGATCAGGAAGACGGTAGCGCGGCGTTTCAGAATCTGGTTCATATATTCCAGTGCTGCAGCAATGTCGGTGGTAGTTGAAGGTGTGGTTTCGCCAGAGGTGGCAAAATACAGTAATTCCCGAATCACCCGCAGGATATGTTTTCTGCCTTTACGGGGTGCCACAAATTTCTCTATTTGATCACTGAAAATGATCAAACCCACCTTGTCATTATTTCGGATGGCAGAAGAGGCCAGGAGGGCCGCAATTTCGATGGCGATGTCCCCTTTCATCTGGTTGCGGCTGCCAAAACTCTCTGAGGAGCTGGCATCGAAGAGGATCATGACTGTAAGCTCCCGTTCCTCTTCAAAAACCTTCACATAGGGACGATCCATGCGGGCGGAAACATTCCAGTCGATGGTGCGGATATCATCACCCGGCTGATATTCCCGTACTTCGGAAAATTCCATCCCGCGTCCTTTGAAGACAGAATGATATTCTCCCGCAAATACTTCGTTTACAACTCCACGGATACTTATCTCTATCTGTCGGACTTTTTTCAGCAGTTCTTTCGTATCCATAACTTCAGACAACTCGAAATGTCTTCAACTTTTTACCATTTTCTTTAATCAGAGTGAAAAATCTCCTGTTGATTAGGCAGCGCTTCAGGATCTGCACTGATATAGCCTTATGGCACTTCAATATGATTCAACACACGACGGACCACATCTTCGGCGGTGACATTTTCAGCTTCAGCCTCGTAAGTCACTATTATTCTGTGCCGGAGCACATCCATCCCAATGGCCTTCACATCTTCCGGGGTTACATACCCCCGGTGCCGCAGGAATGCATGGGCTTTAGCGGCAAGTTTCAAATTGATGGAAGCCCGCGGGGAAGCACCGAAAGCGATCAGTCCTTCAATATCTTTTATACCGTATTCCTGAGGATTACGGGTAGCGAAAACGATATCAATAATATAACGGTCGATTTTTTCATCCATGTAAACATCATGCACCACGTCCCGCGCTTTTATAATATCCCCTGGATTCACCACCGCTTTAACAGCCAGGACTTCGCCACTGGTCATGCGCTGCATAATCTCAAATTCTTCCTCTTTGGCCGGATAGGTGATATTTAATTTCAGCATGAATCGGTCCACCTGGGCTTCCGGCAGTGGATAGGTTCCCTCCTGCTCGATAGGATTTTGGGTAGCCATCACCAGGAAAGGTTCTTCCAGTTTATATGTGTTGTCAGATATGGTCACCTGTCTCTCCTGCATGGCTTCCAATAAGGCGCTCTGGACTTTGGCCGGTGAACGGTTGATTTCATCTGCCAGAATCAGATTGGCAAAGATCGGCCCCTTACGGACGGTAAATTCACCGGTTTTCTGATTATAAATCAAGGTTCCGAGAAGGTCAGCCGGCAGCAGGTCCGGTGTAAACTGAATGCGTTGAAATTTGGTCCGGATAACTGAAGAGAGGGTGTTAACCGTCAGGGTTTTAGCCAGACCCGGTACGCCTTCAAGCAGAATATGGCCATTGCACAGTAGACCGATCAGCAATCTCTCCACCATGTAGTTCTGACCTACAATTATTTTCCGTATTTCTTCATTGATCTTTTCAACAAAAGCACTTTCTTTCATTATTTTGTCATTAATCGCCTGAATATCGACGCTCATTTTTCCTCCTTAACTGTCATTTGGCTCATTTCCAGCCTCTGTTTTCTTTTGAGAAGAAAATTTTCAATTGTTCCGTAAATCTGGGTAAATTCGGCCGGATCGATATTCTTGCCGGCAAATTTAATTTCATCCAGTTTTTCAAATACGGCAGACAGATTTTTTTTATCAATATCTTCCAATTCCAATCCATTCAAGCGGGCAATAAGCTCTTTTGTGTTTAATTCCCGGGCATGAATATGAAAATCGTCATCCATATACTCTTTAAATATGCGGGACAGGCGCTGGATCATTTCTGACAGGTTGGTGCCGCGTGGATCCACTTCTTGTGATAACCGGTTCAGGAAGCTTTCCGGCAAGGAAAAAGCAGGAACACCGTTTTCGCGAATCATCCGTCGTTTTTTTACAAATTGAAAAAGAAAATAGGCAACCACTCCGAACAGCATTGCAAACAGGACAATATAACTCAACGCCTTTAACTGATTATTTCCTTTCTCCGGAAGCGGTTCGGTAATTTCCACCATCATACGCTGAGAAATCAGGCGGTCTTCCTCACCCATTTCCCGATCCGTATATTTTATCACCACTCCATCGATGTAAGCCATTCCCATCTCCAGCGGACGGAAACGATAGGTTATCGCTTTGATGGCTTTAAGATTTCCACCCTCCTCGGTGATCAGCCGATTTTCCGAGCCGCTTCCTTCCAGAAGCAGGTTAGTCAGAACCGGCTGGGAGACCGGCTCGATCTGATAGCGGTTCAGACGACCCGCCCAGGAAAGTTCTATATGCAGAATTACCGGTCTGTTCTGCGGTACCTTGCTCTGTTCCACATATGCTTTCAGTGTTATATTCTGGTCCATGGCGGCCGACACTGAATCAACTGACTGTGCATGGCAGAAGTACAACAGGAAAACTATTATAATCGTTATAGATTTGTTAATATTAGAGATATTCATAGTCACAAATTCGAGCACAAAGGTTTTATATACTTTTTTATTTCCCCGAAAGTTCCTCACTTTTACACAAATAAAAACCCTGTTTTATACGAGGAAAACAGGGTTAAATTGACTGAAGAGAACATCCTGATTTCTCTTCATTTTATCTCATGTCTTTCAGGACTGTGAGTTAATTTTCTTGGCGGACTGAGCAACCACGCTGTCTCCCTCAGACGTTTCACCTTTCAGAAAAGGCAGGTCATTAATATCTTTTCCCAGGTGCTCCAGCTCATATTTTGCATCATCTGAGAGCTCGTTATCGGGATACTTATTCAGAAATTCCGTATAATATTTTTCCGCTCTTTCATAATTTTTCAAATAATTCGCATTGACAAAAGCAATCATAAAGAGCGCTTTGGACGCATACGTTCCTTCAGGATAATTATCCAGAATTTTCTGGAAATATTTTTCGGCCTCACTCCACTGTTCTTTCTCCATCTGCTGATAAGCCATATCAAAATATTCTTTTTCTCCCATCTTCTTTCCACATCCCGTTATCAAGAAGACCCCAACTGCCAGGAGTAAAAGGCTCACCATTTTTTGTTTCATAAAACCTCCGGAATAAATTTTTAAAAAAATGCGCACAAATTTATATCACTTCACTGTTCAATGCAAGTTTTTAACAAAATTGCAGCCCGATTTATTCTGACATCGCTCCATTTCCTGTCCTCTTTCTGCATGGGTTAAACCAGAAACAACCTGCATTCGTCCCAAAACTAGTAAACATAAATATTCTATTTTTTTCTTGACAACGTAGAAAAATTTATGTAAAATTTTAGTGTACTTTTATGTACCATATTAATTTATCGCAGAAATAGCCTGTTTAAAAAAGGTTGTCAAAACGCGATTGGAGGAATACAATGAAGGAAATCACACCACGGCAGAAAGCGGTACTGGAATTTATCTCGGATTATATCGGGCAGTATGGATATCCCCCCACTTTTCAGGAAATTGCAGATGCTTTTGGTATTGTTTCCAAGCACGGGGTGGTCCGTCACCTGGAAGCCCTGGAACGGAAGGGATACATTACCCGCGGCGATACGCTGGCCAGGAGTATCCGGATTATACATCCGCACTATAAGCCGGCGGCTGAGGTGGTACAGGTACCGTTAGTGGGACGGGTAGCTGCCGGCTATCCCATTCTGGCGGAAGAGAATATTGAAAATTACGTCATGTTACCCCGCACCCTGGTAAAATCCGAAGGCCGGTACTTCGCCCTGCGGGTGCAGGGAGACAGCATGACAAATGCCGGTATTCTGGATGGGGATATGGTAATTGTACAGTCTGCCTCCAGCGCCCGGCCCGGTGAAATTGTAGTGGCCTTGGTGGCGGATGAAGTCACTGTGAAACGGCTGGTATCCCGCAGCGGCCAGAAATTCCTGAAAGCGGAAAATCCGGCATATCCGGATATTTTTCCCCGCAGCGAATGGAGTGTACAGGGAAAAGTGATCGGTCTGATTCGTGATACGATACAATAAAAAGGACCTGTTTATATGAAAGCGAAACCCAACAACAAAACAAACGATACCGACCACACATCACTGCCTGCCGGTGAAGAATTCTTTCGGCTGCCGCGGGCGGAATTCCTGGTGGAAGAGATTCAGCAGGATCGCGGACGGCACATGGGTGACCTGGTAAACAATTCCTCGCACCGCCTCAGCCATCGCTTTACCATGACAGCCGGTGACAACTGCATGCAGGGCGCAGATATCCGGCCGGGAGACCATGTGGTGGTGGAAAAAAGGAGCCGGTATGCGGAAGGGACCATCCTGGCCGTGCAACTGGGGAATAAACAGCTGGTGAGGCGCTATTTCCGCACCGGCGGACGGATCCATTTACAGTGCGATCCGCCTTCCAAACAGATCATTATCGTGGAAGAACATACACCGGATTTTCAGATTCTGGGTCAGGTGATTCAGATTATCAGAGAGATCGGGTAGGCGGTATTTGCTCAGCAATAACCGGATAAGCCGGTTTTATCATAACCGACAGATGACCAGCGGTGATGACGATTGATGAAACATATGGTAAGAAAATAAGGTGGTCTTGTAGTATCTCTTTCGAATAGTTACACGGCCTGTAACTGAGGTGGCGGAAGCATGCCGGAAACCCGGAAGGGAATTAACCGGGCGGATAGAACACATACTATATTGTTTTTCGGAGCATTAACCCCTGAGGACGTGTTCATGTATTGTGAAGATTTATTTGAGTCCATCGATGTGATCACCTATTTCCGGAACGGGAAGTTGATTCCGCTGAAATTCCGCTGGAACGGGAGGATATATAAGGTGAAGCAGGTAAACGGATCGTGGAAAGAAAACCAGGGTTACGGCCGCCAGTATCATTTTTCCGTGCAGGCGGATGGCTCGGACTGTTTCGAACTGCTTTTCGATACCAGTGATTTTTCCTGGCAGCTTGCCCGGGTCTGCCTGGACGGATAAGAGGCAGGTAATAAGTAATAAGTGATAAGTGATAAGTAAAAGTAAAAAGTGAATCACGGAAAGCCAAAGAGTTGGCAGTTACAAAAAATGGGTATAAAGTACAAAATACAAATTGATAATAGCTGAGAGTTAAATGCCAGCCGCTGAGAGCTTTTTCTTTTGCTGGTTTTGATCATTGTTTTTCATACCCCAGGAGGAATAACACTATGATCAATGCATCTGATTCAACCAGCCGGAAATCCTCCCGGCTGGTGATGGCACTGTATGAACTGCTGCAGGGGAAGCGGGAGCTGCTGCGGGTATACAGCAAGGCACTGCAGCAGGAAATCTGCTTCGTCAATACGGAGCGGGCGAACGCGGATCTGCTGCCGGCAAACTGTCCGGTGTACACCACCCGGGAGCTGGCCTACATTCTCTCCCTGTCGGAGGAGGAATTTCAGCGCTTTCATGACCTGAAAACCCGGCTGGTGGGGTAGAAAAAAGCAGCCGCAAATAATTTGCCTTTTCCCCAGCAGTTAACCTAAAATATTAAGTACCGTCAGCATCAAATGATGAAAAAAAGTTATGAAATAATTGAACAATGCTGCCTGAAGTACACAAAAAAGCAGCATAACAATATGAAAATATATCTGCACACTAGAAAAAATTTTGTTATCTTTACCAAAATTAAAAATTAGGCGAGAGAATTATTACAGTTTGTTCTCAAATATATATTCGAGAGATAGTAAAAAATTCTTAAAGGTATGAAAGTTAATTTGTTTGATTTTCGCATTCTTCCTAATCCAATGAAATTTGCATTAAATAGCAGCTAAAATCAGAAAGTGATGCATGAGTTACGAAAATGATATGCTTAAAAAGTTAAAGATGCCTCCTCGTAAAGAGGTGGAACTAGCTTTGCTGATTGCACTTTTCAGACATAATGGAGTAATAAAAGAATTTGGCTCCGGTGAAGAAATTGTTAACGAAATTGCGGATGATTTTAAATTGAACCATGAGCAACGAACTGCATATTTAGAAACTATTTATAGAAAAGAGAATAGAGTTAAGAAATCCTTACTCTGGCACCGCCTGCTATTTCGTGCTGCTG
This sequence comes from uncultured Caldithrix sp., assembly GCA_964461135.1. Taxonomy (GTDB): domain Bacteria; phylum Calditrichota; class Calditrichia; order RBG-13-44-9; family RBG-13-44-9; genus RQOF01. The sequence goes on from CAYWTB010000020.1 coordinate 19,119, forward strand.
ATGACTTAGCCAAAAATAAACTAGTTTCAAGACCTACGCAAACACTGAAACTTACAAATAATAGAGAATGGATGCTCACAGAAAATGGCTTTGAAAAAGCGCTCCAACTTCTGAATTTTCCTGCTGAAAAGAAAGATTTATTAACAGTCAAATCTTATGAAGTTCAAAAAATTGTAAAAAAATTGAATGAAACACATAGACCGGAAAACTATACTCCTTTTGACAAGAAAAAAAAGTATTCAAAAATAACCAAAGAAACCATATTAAGAGCTAGAGGGTTTCGGCAGGCAATAATTGAAGCATACGATCACAAGTGTGCTGTCTGCGGATTAAAAATTTGTTCTCCAGATTCTTTATTTTGGGAAGTGGAAGCTGCGCATATTGTTCCCCACCAAGCTATGGGTAAGGATGATATTTGGAATGGATTGGCATTGTGTCATTTGCATCATTGGTCTTTTGATGTGGGTTGGTTCACTTTGATTAATGATTATAGAATTCAAGTTTCATCGAAAGTTTCTTCTTTGCCTTTTGATTTTGGGAGAATAGGTGATTATGAATTTTTGAAATTAACTCTTAATAATTCCAGAATATTTTTGCCTAAAAAAGCGGAAAATTATCCGCATAATAATGCAATAATTTGGCATCATCAAAATGTTTTTCACCAATAACGAGTAAAGATATGAAAAAACAGGACAATGATGAAATCATTTATTCGCTTAATATAATGGATATTCAAACCGTAGCACAGCAAGAAATTGGCCGAGATTTGACGAGTGGGGAAATAGAGAAAATGAAAGAATCAATTGCCGCAAAAATTAACTGGTATGACGCTATATCTGATGCGATTTATCAGGATATTGACTTTAATGAATCACAATAGAAGCTTAAACACTCATAATATCTGCTTAAAATTCTCGTCGAATCACTTATTAAAACTCATTTTATAAATTTTTAGAAAAATAAAATTTCAACAGGAATTTGTGATTAAAATGAAATTAATATAATTTCTTTCAAACAAAATAGATGGAAAAATTAACTGAGAAAAATTGGTTGAATTTAATTCTTCCGTTAAAACTATAAAGGGAATTTTTTACATTGTATCACCTACTAAAGATTGAATTTCTTAGACTTCTTACTAAAATTTTCGTGTTTTTGTTATAGCGTCTCAAAAAAATACTTGGTGTCGAATTAAGTCATATTTTTAGTGAAAATATTTAGCGCATCAAGTTATAAGCCCGAGTTCTAAGACTTACGCACCCGTTACATTAGTAAATTTGAAACAATCACATAGAGTACAGGAAATCATAGTGAAATATAAAAGAGTAAATAGTAATTGAAATATTCGAAACTCAAAGAAGTTTCTAAAGCAAAACATCACATTCTCCAACAATATTTCCCGCCTTGGGCAAAGATACTTGGTTCCACACATAGGAATTTGTTTTATGTGGACTGTTTTGCAGGAGAAGGTAAATATGAAGGAAACGAACCCGGCTCACCTTTAATTATTCTTAAAAAAGCACGTGATATAACTTGGAACAAGCCGTATTGTATTCATCTTATTTTTGTTGAAAAAAATGAACTTTACGCAGAAAAGCTAAAACAAAATCTTAAGGCTGAAAAATTAAATAGTCAAATATCATACAAAGTTTTCTCAGAAGACTCGAGATATTTTATAAAAAATTTGTTAAAGAAAATACCTTACAATATTCCTGTTTTTTTCTTTATTGATCCCTATGGATACCCAATTTCAATTCCAGTCATTAACAAAATTTTACAGAACAAACATGCTGAAGTATTTCTTAATTTAATGTGGTTTCAAATTAACCGAGATATTAATAATCCTGCCGCTGCTCATCTTTTAGATAAAATGTTTGAACATTCAGAATGGTTAAATCAATTATTTTATAAAGAACACGGCACGGAAAGAGAAAAAAAATTTTTGGAGTATTTCTGTTCACAAGTTCATTCCCAATATCATTTTCACTTCCGAATACGGTTCGATCCAGAAGACAAAATGCGAGGAGGAAACAAACGAACAAAATATTATCTTATTCATTTTTGTAATCATCCCAAAGCTATCTTATTGATGAAAAATATAATGTGGAAACTTGGTGATGAAGAAGGAACTTTCGATTATTCCGCTACATCTCAAGGGGTTTTATTTAGCAGTACACCGAATGTTGACCAACTCATCGAATATTTGAATACGTATTATGTTGGTACTAATAGAAACATTGAATTCACAAAATTACAAATAGAGACTTACAAACTACCCTTCATTGAAAAACATTATAGAGATGCAATCAAAACACTGGAGTTTAATAAATTAGTTTCCGTTAAACGAAAAAAATCAAAAAAAACTGGAATTAAAGAAGGTGACATTATCTGTTTCTGAAATGGGGAAATTTAAGATGGCTTCAAAAAGCAGAATCGAATGGACCGAAGCCAGCTGGAATCCGCTCACCGGCTGCAATAAGATCAGTCCCGGCTGTAAATACTGCTATGCGGAGCGGTTCGCCAGGCGGTTACAGGCCATGGGCCAGCCAAATTACCGAAACGGGTTTAAACTGACCATCCATGATCATGTGGTGGAGCAACCATTGTCCTGGAAAAAACCGCAGATGATCTTTGTCAATTCCATGAGCGATCTGTTTCACCACCATGTACCACTTGAATTCATTCAAAGGGTATTCGACGTAATGAACAAAGCCGACTGGCATGTGTTCCAGGTCCTGACTAAACGATCCGAACGGCTGCTGGAAGTGCACCGGTATTTATCCTGGCCACAAAATGTGTGGATGGGGGTTAGTGTTGAAAACAGTGATTATGCTTTCCGGATCGACCATCTCCGCCAGACCAGTGCAAAAATCAAATTTCTATCCCTGGAACCGTTGCTGGGACCTCTGCCCGATCTGAATTTATCGCGAATCGATTGGGTAATTGTGGGGGGAGAATCCGGACCCAAATCCCGACCAATCAAAACAGAATGGATTACAGATATCCGAGAACAGTGTCAACGAATGGGTGTGCCCTTTTTCTTCAAGCAGTGGGGCGGCAAAAACAAAAAGAAAAACGGACGCCTGCTGGAGGGGAAAAGCTGGGACGAGCTGCCCCGGTACGAACATCCGGTGCTTCGGTATTGACTTTTGCCGTAAGCAGCTCAACACCAGTATTTCCGATTCATGAAATATTTCATGTCTCATTAACACCTGAAAAGTTTTTCTTTTATTCGCCTGCTCATAGATAAATCCATACAAATTTCCTGCTTCAATTTCAGGTATATTTTTGTTATCAACGGACGGTTTCATCAACAAGAACATTGAATCTATGGCTGTTTCTTCATCAAATGAGCGTCTGATTATGCACATTGACGCCGATGCATTTTTTGCCTCGGTGGAACAGGGCTTTAATCCCCTGCTGCGCAATAAAGCGGTGGTAGTAGGCGGCAGCGAACATCAGCGGGGGGTGGTGCATACTGCCAGCTACGAGGCACGCGCCCGGGGCATTAAAACCGGTATGCCGCTGGTTCAGGCCAAACGGATCTGCCCGGAGGCGGTTTTCCTGAAAGGAAATTACCAGCATTACCAGGCAACATCCCTGGTAATGCAGGACATTTATCTGAATTATACGCCGCAGGTGGAATTTACCTCTCTGGATGATGCCTATCTGGATTTCAGCGGTACTCTGCACCTGCATCCCCCGCCGCTGGAAATTGCCCGGCGCATCCAGCAGGCGGTGGCCGAGGCCCTGCATATCGGTGTGTCCCTCGGAATAGGTGGAAACAAGGTGATCGCCCGTATTGCCTCCGGCCTGAAAAAACCGCGGGGGATCATTTATGTGCCGCCGGGGACGGAAAAAGAATTCCTGGCTCCCCTGCCCATCGACGAACTGCCGGGGGTGGGTCGTACCGCCAGGGAAAAACTGTTGGAACTGGGAATATTTACCGTCGGGCAACTGGCGGCGCTTCCCAAAGTGGTGCTGATTCAGCTGTTCGGGGTAAACGGCCAGAAAATGTGGGAACTGGCCAACGGTATTGACCACCGCGAGGTGCAGCAGCGCATCCTTCCCAAACAGATCAGCCGGGAAACCACCTTTGAAGAAGATACCACCGACCAGAGTGTGGTGTTAGCCTGCCTGCAGTATCTCAGCGAACGGATTGGCGGTAAACTGCGTCAGCAGGAATTGCTGTGCCGGCGGGTGGGGGTCAAAATCCGCTACTCGGATTTTACCCAGCATAACGTTTCCCAGGCACTGCCCCAGGCCACGGACAGCGCGGCAGAAATCTTCAGCGAAGTTGAAAATATTCTTTCCCGCCTACCTTTCCGGCGGCTGCGCATCCGGCATGTCGGCGTGTGGGTGACCCATATCGAGTGGCGCAATTTGCAGTTGCAACTGTTTAATGAGGAGAAAAAAATGGAGCTGCTGGATGCGGCCATTGATGAGATTCGCGAAAAGTTCGGTTTTATGGCCATCCTGCCGGCGGATACCCTGGAACTGCACAAAAAATACCGCCTGGAAAAGAACGGGTACGTGCTGCACTCCCCCGCCCTCACCCGCTGAGGAAGGTGAACAGAATTATTGATTGTTATCCAGGGAAAAACAGGCAACGCTTCTGTCCCAGGATGCCGCCCAGAGATAATGGCCATCCGAGAGCATAAAAAGTACGCGACCCTCAAAGCGGTGCAGAAGCGTTTTCGTCATGGCAGGCAGATCCCATCGATACAGGCAGCCGTCGTATTGACCGGTATACAAGGCATCTTTATGGACCAGAGGGCGTGTGGAAATGGCTACCGGAGATTTTCCGGGGATGCTCACCGTCCGTTTAACCGTATCGACAAAATAAAATTTCCGGTCGATGCCGCTGAAAATCAGGGTATTGTTCCAGTTTGTCCCGCCAAACTCGAAGGCATTTTCGGCGGCAAACGTGAAAAGTAGTTTACCGCTGGCCAGATCGATGCCATAGATATGATAGTCGTAATTCGGCAACCAGAGAATCCGGTTGGCGATCACCGGCAGCTGATCGATGCCGGCCCCGGCGGAAAACTGCCAGATTTCCCGACCGGTTTCGCGGTGCAGGGCATACAGACGGGTATCCCATGAACCGATTAAAACCAGGCTGTCATAAAGGACCGGCCGGGCATAAATCGGACCGGCCGTCTTAAATTTCCACCTGAGGTTTCCGGAATACCTGTCAAGCGCATAAAAATAATGATCGCGGCTGCCACCATAGACCATGCTGCGGTCCACTGCCGGAAGCGCTTCGATTTGCAGAGAAGTTTCACTTTCCCAGTGCAGTGTCCTTTGCCGGACATCATAACAGCGGAAAACCCGATCCGAAGTTCCATAATACAGGTCATGGTCTTCCCAGATTATCCCGCTAACGGATGTTCCGATAATCGGAATCTCCTCTGTTACCTTCCCGGAATTTTTGTTGATCAGCAGATAGCGGTTGAAAGCGGATGCGCCGATGGTGAAGCTGTCAATATCCTGCAAAAAGAAAACCGGATAAACAGTCCTCAATTCCCAGAGCGGAGAGACGGAGGCTGGTTCGTCTGGCCGGCATCCGACCATGAACAGTAAAATTGAAAATAACAGACAGGCATAATGTTTCATCGTGCTTTTTTCCATAGCGTGCTCCATATTCCGTTCAGCATGATACCGGCAAATACGATCAGGGCCGGTTCCGCCGGCAGGCGAACGCGTGAACCTGACCAGTAAATGAGCGCCGGCAGGAAATTGGCAAAAATAATTATCCACAACCATTGTCTGTTAGGAATTTCCCTGCGGTATGCCCGGATCATTGCAGGTATTGCCAGAAGCAGCAGAATGATATAACTGTACCTTATGATCCATGCCCGCGGAGAGATAGTCGATATATCCGGGCTCCAGAATCGCCGGGTTTTGTTCCATAACAGCCGCGGGATATCGGCAGGGTAATTTTCCAAGAATTCCCGGGTATATTTAACAGAGTAAGTGTTACGGGCAATTTCATCTTGCGGAATCAGTTTTTCGGCGCCGGGCAACTGTTCGTAGCCCACATATCGTCCCCAGTTTTCCGGATGGTGTGCCACGTAGTGATTATTGCTCAGCCACAGCACCAGGCCTCCTGCCGTCGTTACCGGAATAATCCGGTGGAACACCTGGTAATTTCTCCAGATCCAGGGAGTTAAAAGTAAAAGGGTAAGTCCCGCCAGAATCAGGGTGCGTAACCGGTTTTTCCAATCCCATTTACGGATTAGCAGTACCAAAAGAATCATAATTAACAGAAAAATTCCCACCGGCCGGGTTAAGATAGCCAACGCCAGGAACATTGCTGAAAGTATAAGCCAGAAAAGTTTCGAATTCTGCAGATATTTCATCACCAGAACCACGGCAAGAACAGAGAACAGGGTGTACGGAATTTCCGTAAAAATCCGGCTGCCGTACAGTACGAAATGAATCCATAACGCCGCGATTAGTGCACTCCATAGTCCCACCCGCTGATCAACTACCGTTCTGCCCAGTTCATATACCGCCCAGACCAGTAAAATCGAAAAGAGAATCACCATCAGGCGGGCAATCACATAATTATTCCCAAAAAGACCATACACCCCGGCCACCATGAATGTCAACAGCGGGGCACGAAAAGCGGTCGACTGGCCATAAAGTTGATATCCCTTGCCTTCTACTAGATTCCGGGCAATCAGATGATGTTCCAGGGAATCATTGGTGGGAAAGGTGGAATAACTGAAAACCAGAAAAAAATAAGCCAGCCGTATCGTAGTGGCCAGTAGTAAGATAAACAGCAGGATAAAACGACCGGTGAACATCTTATTCAGAAATTTCATAATGATACAGGTCTCCTTATTGAGAGACTATTCCCTTATACCGTGAATCGGGAAACACGGCGGCGAACAGCAGATGATATGGATGGAATCGATATCGCCAGTAAAGAAAGGATAAAACCTTTTTTAATGATTGCAGGTCGTTTCGATCTATTCATATCTCGACTGTATGCAGATTTGTCAATATAACCAACCAGCAAAATTTATTGTCTTATTATTTTAAATTCAATCCATTCTTAATTCTTTCATACTGATTCCATGACGTCATTCGTTCATCTTCATGTACACAGTTATTACAGCCTGCTGGACGGCACCATAAGCCCGGAAGAGTTGGTGCAGCAGGCCAGAAAATTTAAGCTGAAGCATCTGGCCCTGACCGACCATAACGCTTTATACGGGGCAGTGGAATTCTACCGGCTGGCCAGGCAGGAGGGTATTCATCCGATTATCGGAACCGAAGTTACCCTCACCGATCAATCCACGCTGGTTCTGCTGGTCAAAGATGAGACCGGTTACCAGAACCTCTGCCGGCTGCTGTCAGTGGGACATCTGCGGGGAGGTCATCTGGGTTTTAAGCTGGAACTGAAAGACGTTCAGCGCCACAAAAGCGGACTCATTGTGTTATCCGGCGGCCAGAAGGGCAAGATCTGGCAACTGGCCAGGAAACGGAACATCCCGGATGCTCAGACCCATTGCCGCCGGATGAAAAATACGTTTGGCAGTGATTTTTACATCGAAATTCAGCAGTTCGCTCCCAATGATTTTCTGCATAATGTGCGCTTGAGGGATTTAGCCCTGCAGCACGACATTCCCCTGATTGCTACTAATGATGTGCACTTTCTGTCTCCACAGGACTGGACCGTGCGGCGCTTATTGCACGCCATCGATCAGAATACACTCATAGATAAAATCACCACCGCCGGCAGCGAGGCAAGCTATTTCAGGACAGCCGAGGAGATGCGTAAAATATTTGTCAAGTTTCCCGGGGCACTGGCAAACAGCGAGAAAATTGCACAATCCTGCCGTTTCGAATTCTCCCTGGGGAAATCGGTATTTCCCAGGATCGATCTGCCGGAGGGCGAAACCAGTTTTTCCTATCTCTGGAAAATGGTTTTTGACGGCGCCCGGCAGCGGTATCGCCCCCTCACCAAAGAATTTATCAACCGCCTGAGCTATGAGCTGAACACCATCAATGAGCTGGGCTTCTCGGATTACTTTATTATTGTGAAAGATATTGTTGATTTCTGTCATAAGCAGGCCATTCCCTGTGTGGGCAGAGGTTCAGCAGGAGATAGCGTGGTATCCTATGTGCTGGGAATTACCCAGGTAGATCCTTTACGTTACAATCTTTATTTTGAACGGTTTTTAAATCCGGATCGTACCGATCCTCCCGATATCGACCTGGATATCTGCTGGAAGAACCGGGACCGGGTGCTGGAATATGTTTACAAGAAATATGGTGAAGACCGCACGGCCATGATCTGCACCTTTAACACTTTTCAGTTGCGCTCATCCATCCGGGATGTGGCCAGGGCCTTCGGTTTTCCGGAAGATGAGATCAGTGCCATCACCAAGTATCTGCCCCACTATGGTGTAAGCCAGCTGGCCCAGGCCATTGAGCAGGTTCCCGAATGCCGGGACCTGCAGAAGAACGCGGCTGTTTTCGAGCATGTGCTGAAGATCTCACAGCGTATCGCCGATTTCCCCCGGCATCAGTCCATCCACCCCGGAGGCGTATTGATTGCACCGGATCGCATTACCGATTATACCCCCCTGCAGGTAGCCGGAAAAGGTATTGTGGTCTCTCATTATGATATGTATTCCACCGAACCGCTGGGTCTGGTAAAGATGGATCTCCTGGGAGTAAGATCTTTAAGCATTGTCACAGACTGTCTTCGGGCAGTCACCCGGCAATACCGGGCCTGGCAGGGGGAGGCACCGGAAGTAATGCCGCCCTCTTCCGGGGCATCAGAGTCCCCGGCCGCAGGCGAACTGCCTTATACTTTCCCGCACCAGCACCCCCGGCCAGCAGAGAAAAACCAGCCGTCAGACGATATTTACCGTTTTGATATCCGCGCCGGGAAAATTATCCGGGAAGACCGGAAAACCTATCTTACCCCGCGGCGTTTTCCATTTCTGGATAATCAAAAAAAACATCTTTCCCCGCTGGATTTACGGGTCATTCCGGAAAACGATCCCAATGTGATTGAGCTGTTACGATCCGGGTTGAGCCTGGGGTGTTTCCAGACGGAGAGCCCGGGGATGCGGGGCCTGCTGAAAAAAATGCAGATTGAAGGGGTGGATGATGTGATCACGGCAGTAGCGTTGATTCGTCCCGGAGCAGCCAACAGCGGCATGAAAGACCAGTACATTCAGCGCCGGGCAGGACTTGCCGAGGTGGAATACATCCATCCTTCGCTCCGTCCTGTTTTACAGGATACCTTCGGAAATATTATCTACCAGGAACAGGTAATGCAGGTGGCGGCAGAAGTGGCGGGGTTTACGCTCTCCCAGGCCGATGTCCTGCGCAAGGCCATGACCAAATCCCGCGACCGTAAAATCCTGCTGGGCATGCAGGATGATTTCATGAGGGGTGCCAGGAAAAAGGGATTAACGGAGAAACAGGCGGAAGAGGTCTGGTTATTCATGGCAAATTTTGTGGGTTACGGATTCAACAAAGCCCATTCGGCAACCTACGGCATGATTGCCTATCAGACCGCCTATCTGAAATATTATTTTCCGGTACATTACATGACGGCGGTGCTTAATAACCATGGCGGCTTCTACTCAAAAGCCGCCTATGTTGAAGAATGCCGGCGGATGGGCATTCACCTGCGGCCACCGGATGTCAATACTTCCGAACGCGAATTCACTGCTGATGGACATGCTATCCGGGTGGGACTGGACATGGTATTCGAACTCACCGATAAGACCAGGGAACGGATTGTGGAACAAAGAAGACGAGGACCTTTCCGGGATTATTATGATTTTGTTCAGCGGGTTCAGCCACGGGAAACAGAAGTCAAAAACCTCATCAAATGCGGGGCACTGCGTTCATTGCATCCAAATGAACCTCATCTGATGATTACAAACAAACTTTACTTCGCCAATAAACGAAACCGGAATTTAACCGAAGCATTGCTGCAAAATATTAACCTGCTGCCCTACAACCGTTATCAGAGATTAATGAACGAAATGGAAATCCTGGATTTTACCGTCACAGATCATCCCCTGGGTTTATTCGAGGATAAAATAGACTGGGGACTCGTGTGCACTTCTTTCGAGCTGGAAAATCATAAGGGAGAAAAAATTACCTTCGCCGGCTGGCTGGTCACCAGCCGGCGGGTGAAAACTCAGAACAGGGAATATATGAAATTTTTGACGCTGGAAGACCGTTACGGTTTGTGTGAAGCGGTCATGTTCCCCGGATCATACAATGAATTTGGGCATCTGGTGAAGGGATACGGCCCCTATCTGGTAAAAGGCACCGTTCAATCCCGCCTGCCGGGTGAAGCGAATCTGCTGGTGGAAGAAATAGCCGTTGTTCAACTGGAAAAAAAGGAACTGGAAGAAAAACTGCAGCACACTGACCTGGAAAAAGATCCGGCCCGGTATCATGAATGGTCTGGCTGAGGGGAAAGACGGATGCTGGATACCGGAGACAGAAGGCTAAAGGAAAAAGGTTAAAGGATAAAGGCTCAGCCTACCATCACATTTTCCGAGGGATACGTGTAATGATAAGTTTCTTTAGGACTGGTGATGGCCAGAGAAATGGTTAGAGCACCCAGGCGTCCGAAAAACATCAGAATTGTAATAACAATCTTCCCCGAAAGAGATAAGAAAGGAGTAATCCCCCGCGAAAGTCCCACTGTTCCGAATGCAGAAACAGCCTCAAAAGAAATATCGATCAGAGAATGCACTTCAGAAAAGCTGAGTATGATTATACAGCCTATAACAAAAACAATGGAAAAAAGGAAGATAACAATTGATCGATTCAGCACAGTAAACGGAATATTTTTTTTAAACAATTCCACCCGGTTTCTCCCTCTCATGACCGACCAGACTCCCGCCACCAGAATTCCTGCGGTGGTCGTTTTTATCCCACCTCCGGTTGAGCCGGGAGATGCACCAATAAACATCAGGATCATGAAGAAAAGAGCAGTAGGAATGGAAATAGCAGCCGTGTCTAAAGTGTTGAATCCAGCTGTTCTGGTGGTTACGGATTGAAAAAAGGCATTAACCACCTTTTGTGGCCAGCTTAATCCGGAAAGCGTGAGGGAATTTTCAGTCAGCAGGTAAAAAAGAAATCCGGACAGGATCAGAAAGCCTGATATTCCCAGAACCAGCCGCGACTGAACTGACAGCCACTTGCCCGGCCTGAGTCCGGAGAAAAACCGGAAACTGAAAATATTTACAATTACCGGAAACCCCAATCCTCCAAAGATAATCAGTGTGGCAACTGTAAGCACCACCAGATAGTTCTCATGATAATTCATCAGATTTAGGGAGTTCAGAGAAAATCCGGCATTGCAAAAGGCGGAAACCGAATGGAACACAGCAGAATAAATCCTTTCCTGTATGGTAGCAAAGTGTCCCTGAAATCCGATAAAGAGCAGGGTGGCTCCCAGGGTTTCCATGACAATCGTAAATATGATGGTGGACGTCAGCAAGCGGTAAATAATATCCATACTTTCATAGTTCAGAATATCCCGCATCATCAGTCTTTCACGCAGACTAATGTTCCGGCCCAGAATCAGTGCAAAGAATGAAGCATAGCTCATAATTCCCAGGGCTCCGATCTGTATCAGGCCCAGTACAATCAGTTGCCCCATGATACTGAGGTAATGACCGGTGTCAACCACCACCAGTCCGGTGACACATGTGGCACTGGTGGAGGTAAACAGAGCATCCATGAATGACATGGTATTCCCCGGTTTTACCGCATGGGGTAACATAAGTAATCCTGTTCCCGTGGATATGATGAATAAAAAACTAAGCAGAAGAACCTGGGCAGGGTGGAAACGATAAGAGGCAATTTTCTGGTTAAGGGCAATTCCATGAGAAATGATTGACAACAGGATAAATATCTGAAAACCGATAATATAAACTTTTGATATTTTAACAATTCCTACGCCCCGTAAAAAGTCCCCAAAAGAGTGCATACCCAGGAACCTGATGAAGAAGATGGTTTGAACAAGAACCAGCACAACCAGTAAATAATTAAACCAATGACTCTTCAGGTACTGAAATCGGTCATAAACCAGATACAATTTTACCAGGGAATAAAATATAAAATACAGGATAATAAAAAAATCAAGCAGTTCAATCATGACCTCTTCCCGCAAAGAAAGGTCGAAACCATGTTCAATAATGAGTGTAGCCAGGGCACAGAAAGCTACAAAGGCAAATATAATGTTCAAGGCCTTAACCACTGCAGGATTTCTGAACTCTTCCATGTTTTTATCCCGATCTGTTATAACCTATTTTATACATAATCTTTCACATAAAACCGCAAGGGTACGGAGATTATTTAAGTTAGATTAACCCTTCATATTTTAGAGCGATCAGTAAATATAGAAAGTATTAAATCCCATTTTTACACTATATTGTTTTCTTTGATACTTAGTGTGATGAATTTTTCAGATTAAATAATAAAAAGCTTCAAAATTAAAATCAAGCCGAACAAATTTAAACGTATGGAGTAATTACCGGTAGTACATTTTACCAAATTTAAGATATTTTCGTGGAAGAGTATATCTGAATAAATGTTAAAAAATAAGAACGATGGGAGATTGACAAATCGATTATTTTATACTAATATGTAATATGGTAAAGATGAGGAACCAGCCGTGCAAGATGCTTTGTTCTATAAAAATTTGAATAGCGGACGGGTGGAATGTTATCTTTGTCCCCATTACTGCAAGTTGAAAGCGGGACAAATCGGTTTTTGTCGTGTGCGCAAGAATGTCGATGGGAAACTCAAAAGTCTGGTTTATGGAAAACCATATGTGGTAAATGTTGATCCCATAGAAAAGAAGCCACTTTATCATTTTCTGCCGGGCACAAAAATATTGTCAATCGGGACGGCGGGATGTAATATGGCATGTAAATACTGTCAGAATTGTGATCTTTCAGCAACTCAATATCAGGAATCCCGCGCTATTGATCTGCCTCCGGAACGTGTTGCTCAACTGGCAGTCCATTATGAATCCAGCAGTATTGCCTATACCTACAATGAACCCACAATTTATGCAGAATATGCAATGGACTGTGCTGCAATGGGCAGGAAAATGAATCTTAAAAATGTCATGGTAACAAATGGATATATAAACCCGGAGGCAATCGATAAGGTTTATGAAAATATTGACGCTGCCAACGTTGACCTTAAAGCGTTCAATGAAAATTTTTATACCAAACAGACCTTGTCCCACCTTCAACCGGTCCTCTACTGCTTAAAACACTTGAAAGAATTGAACAAATGGGTGGAAATTACCACACTGGTTATACCGGGCTATAATGATGACGAAAATGAAATTATCTCCATGTGTAAATGGATTATTGAAGAATTGAGTCCCCTGGTACCTTTACACCTGACAGCATTTCATCCGAATTATCAATTCTCCCATGTGCCGGCGACCACACCCAGTCAATTGATGAAATTACATAAACTGGCCCGGGATGCAGGGTTGAAATATGTTTATGTCGGAAATATCGGACAAAATGATGCTTCAAATACCTATTGCCATAACTGTTCTGCCCTGCTGATAAAAAGGTCCTGGTACCATAACCAAATAGTAAATCTGGCCGACGGGAGATGTACCAGGTGCAATTCAAACATCCCCGGAATATTCAATTAAACGCAAAACATATTTCGATTTGTCGATGAAACGCCTTTCCCGATCCGAAAAGGCGTTTTTTTATTTCCATACGGAATGCTAATCGTACATACAATATTGGCAGTCCTGAAATTCGTATTTAATATGTCATAAAGTGTCATTTGCGACATATTGACAGATTGATATTATACAAACAAGGGAGATGATATACAAAACTATCTCATTATTTATATTATACTTAAATCATTGTTCTAATCTTTGGCACTGAATTTGTACCATGACTTATAATGAAAAAGGAGAATTAAATGCTGAGATTCATTTTGAGTTCATTTTATCCCGGATCAAATTTTGCTGCCGGGAATTTATTACTGGCGGGGATAGTTTCTCTGCTGACAGGTTTTTTAATAATTCTGGTTCCCGAAATACTGATTGCTTTTATTGCCAGTATATTTTTATTAATAGGCTCTGCATTAATTTACTGGAGCTGGAAAATTAAAAAACAATCTAACAATCCATATGAAATAAAAATTAAGATTAATGAATAGAGAAAGAGAGAAAGGTGAAGGACATGATAAAGATAGATCGAAACCGTGAATCAATTGTGATTCCGGGAAGCATACCTATAATTCCCGTCAGAAATACGGTATTTTTCCCTCATCAGTTTATTCCTCTGGCCATTGGCAGGCAGAAATCAGTTAAACTGATAGAGGATGCCGTTAAGGGAAATGGTATTATAGGAGTTGTATCTCAAAAAGATGGGACTATTGATAATCCCACTCCGGCTGATTTAAACAAAATTGGCACAATTGCCAGAATTCTTAAAGTGATTGATTTACCCGACGGAAGCAAAAGTGCTTTCATTCAAGGAATAACACGTTTTGAGGTTAAAACTTTTATACAGACTGAGCCGTATTTTGTGGCAGCCCTTGAAGTTAAAGATGATATTAATCCAAAGGAACCGCTAAAGATTGATGCGTTTGCCACAAACCTGAAGAATATTTTTCAACAGGCTGCAGAACTGGCTCCGGAGATCACCAGCGAACATCAGGCTATGATAGCTAATGTGCAGGAACCCGGTATTGTGGCCGATATGGTTATTGCATTCTCAAACATTTCGGTGGCTGAGAAACAGGAAGTATTGGAAACATTTGAAGTGGAAAATCGGCTGAACCGTGCAACCTACATCTTTAATAAGTATTTACAGACACTGGAATTAGGCAAGAAAATCCAGAACGAGGTTCAGGATGAAATCAGTAAAAGTCAGAGGGAAATGTATCTCCGCCAGCAGCTAAAAGCCATCCAGAAAGAACTGGGTGAATATGATGAAACCAGTGATGTTGGAGAAATGAAGAAAAAACTTGACGAGGCCAATCTACCGGAGGAAGTCCAAAAAGTTGCTGAAAAAGAACTGGACCGCTTAAGTCGTATGCATCCCGCCTCAGCTGAATATACAGTATCACGCAGTTATCTGGACTGGGTGGTTGAACTCCCCTGGAATAAAAGTACGGAAGATAATCTAAATATTGAATCCGTTCAGAAAAAACTAAATAATGATCATTATGGCCTGGAAAAGGTTAAAAACCGAATCCTGGAATATCTGGCGGTAAGAAAACTGAAAAATGACATGCACGGACCGATTCTTTGCTTTGTTGGTCCTCCGGGAGTAGGGAAGACTTCCCTGGGCCGTTCAATTGCAGATGCCATGGGACGGAAATTCGTAAGGATTTCCCTGGGTGGAGTTCGCGATGAAGCGGAAATTCGCGGTCACAGGCGCACTTATATCGGTGCCCTTCCCGGACGAATTATCCAGGGAATAAAACGGGCCGGTTCTAATAATCCCGTCTTTATGCTGGACGAAATTGATAAAGTTGGAGCCGATTTCCGGGGAGATCCATCGGCTGCCCTGTTGGAAGTCCTCGATCCCGAACAAAACAACAGTTTCAGTGATCACTATCTGGAAGTTGCCTTTGACCTTTCCAAGGTGATGTTTATCGCCACCGCAAATATACCGGATACTATTATTCCGGCATTGAGGGACCGTATGGAGGTTATTGAGATTCCCAGTTATGTGGAAGAAGAGAAGGTTGAGATTGCCAAAAGATTTCTGGTTCCCAAACAAATAAAAGAACATGGATTAAAATCCAATCAAATAGAATTCAGTGATGAGTCACTTCACACAATCATCAATTCCTTCACACGTGAGGCGGGCGTACGTAATCTGGAACGTCAGATTGCGACCATCAGCCGGGGTGTGGCCAAGGAAGTGGCTTCGGGAAATAAACACAGGTTCAGAATTAATAAAGAAGATGTATCAAATTTTCTTGGTCCTATCAAATACTATAGTGACGTGGCCGAAAGAATCGACGAACCGGGAATTGTGACAGGATTGGCCTGGACTCCCATGGGCGGCGATATTCTATTTATTGAAGCCTCTAAAATGCCCGGAAAGGGGAATCTGATTCTCACCGGTCAGCTGGGAGATGTAATGAAGGAATCAGCCAAGGCGGCAATGAGTTATATACGAGCCCACGGAAAACAATTCCATCTGGATGAAAATTTCCAGGAAAAACTGGATATTCATATTCACGTTCCAGCCGGTGCAATTCCCAAAGATGGCCCGTCAGCAGGCGTAACCCTGTTTACAGCTTTGTTGTCACTGCTCACCGAACAGAAGGTTCGCAATGATATAGCTATGACGGGTGAAATTACTATGCGCGGTAAGATATTGCCCGTTGGTGGGATCAAGGAAAAAGTACTGGCAGCACATCGTGCAGGGATCAGAACAGTGATTTTACCGGATAAGAGTAAATCTGAGATTGTGGAAATTCCGGAAATGGTACGCAAAGAAATGAAGTTCATTTATGTAAAAAACATGGACGATGTCGTTAAAAACGCATTCAGAAAGAAAAAATCTTCCATAAAGGAAGATGATTTGCTGACGACGCATGCCCAGGCATAAAATGAAGAAAGTCTGTATGGGGTAATAGTTATATATCATGGATCCAAAAAAAGATTATTATAAAATATTAGGAGTAAATGAGAACGCCAGTTCTGACGTGATCAAAAAGGCTTACAGAAAATTAGCCAAGGAGTATCATCCGGACACTCATGCTGGAGATAAGAAAGCAGAGGAGAGTTTTAAGAATATCAGCGAGGCCTATTCCATCCTGAAAGACCCCAAAAAACGTCAGGAATATGATCTCATGAGAAAAAATCCATTCGTCAGTGGTCAGCCAGGTGCCGGGGGATATGGATTCCGTGATTTCGGTGATCAAAGTGGAGGTGGGTTCCGGGTTAATTTTGGTGGCAGTGGTGCAGGTGGTTCATTTGGCCTGGATGATCTTCTGGGAAACTTTTTTGGATTCAACCGGCAGACAGGAGGATCAGGGTTTGGCTTTGGGGGAGATCCATTCTCTCAAAGCCATACCAGATCCCGTCGTAAAGGTACCGATTATCAGGCAACCATTACCATTCCTTTCGAAGAGGCGGCCCGCGGGGGGGAAACCTACGTGCAAACACCTGGCGGGAAACAGGTAAAATTAAAAATACAGCCCGGAACTGAAGATGGGAAAAAGGTCAGAATGACCGGTTACGGTTCACCTGCTTCAAATGGTGGAATAGCAGGTGATTTATATATTACCATTCATGTAGCAAAGCATCCCAGGTTTGAACGAAAAGGTAAGGATATTTATTCCACTGAAGAAATCAATTTTGCCCAGGCATTTTTAGGCACTGAAATTGAAGTAACAACTATTAATGATAAGAAAGTAAAACTTAAAATTCCGGCCGGAACCAACAGTGGAAAAATTTTCCGTTTGAAAAAACTGGGAATTCAAAGCCCCAAAGGCACAGGCGATCACTATGTTAAAATAATGATCACTTCCCCCCGAAATATTAGCAACCGCGCGAAAAAGACTTTTGAGGAATGGGCAAGAAATGCAGGTCTCCTGTCATAAATCTCACAATTGCGCATCTCTAAACAAGCTTTATTTAATATAAAATGGAACCCATAAGCCTTCATGATTGAAGAGAATAAGAGGAATATTTTCATTATTGATGCCATGCTTAAGGGCCTGGCCAGGTGGTTGCGAATTTTGGGATTTGATGCACCGGTAATAAAAGAAATAGAGGAAGTACATCAATTTTTGAAACAACACCCCGCAGCGGTATTTATAACTGCCAGTCCAGCACATCATACACTTTTCGAAAGCTATAATTCCTACCTGATAAGGGAGCAAAAAATTTCCGATCAATTACACCAAATGCATGAAAAGTATGATATCTTCCGGAACATGCAACTATTATCCAGGTGCAGTATCTGCAATGTTCCGCTGCAGGAGGTTACAAAAGAGGAAATTGAACATGTGGTTCCGGATAAAGTCAGTAAAACGTTCAACCACTTCAGCAGATGCCCTCAATGCCACCGTGTTTATTGGTCGGGCGGACACGTAATACGTATGATCGACAAACTGAAACGATCAGGTATTCCTCTTTCAACCAATCAATTGAATCATAACTGATTACCCTGTATTAGCCTCCAACAAAATGATTTTTCATTTATTTATCTGATAATATTGGTTTAAATTTCATTATCTTGATTTAATAATGTAAAAAGGAGAAATAATGGCGGATGCACAGATTTTTGCAGAGGTTGAAAAGAAAATTGACGCTTTACGCAAAGAAATGATTGAATTTCAAAAGGCGATCACAGCAATTCCTGCAATCAGCCCGGCCAGTGGGGGGACAGGTGAATGGGATAAGGTCATGTTTATTAAGGAATATCTTCAGCAAAAAGGTTTCTCCGGCATTGAACAGGTTGATGCTCCGGATTCACAGGCCAAGAATGGGAAACGACCCAATCTGGTCCTGCGCATGCCCGGTAAATCAAGTGAGAGAACGATATGGATTATGGCCCATGCCGATGTGGTCCCGGAAGGCGACCTAAAAAAATGGAATACTGATCCTTTTAAGGTAATGGAAAAAGATGGTAAATTATATGGTCGAGGTACGGAAGACAATCAGCAAAGCCTAACCAGCGCAGTATTTACTGCCATTGCTTTCAAAGAGTTAAATTTAAAACCCGAATATAATTTAAATATCATACTGGTTGCAGATGAAGAAACCGGATCAAAGTACGGGTTGGGTTATCTCCTGGAACATCATAAAAACTGGTTCAAGAAGGAGGACATTATAATTGTACCGGATTCAGGATTATCTGATGCCACTCAGATTGAGGTGGCTGAGAAAGGTATCGTCTGGATAAAATTTACTACTAAAGGTAAACAGTGTCATGCCAGCCTGCCGGCTCAGGGCATAAATGCCTTTAAAGCCGCATCCAATCTGGTTGTAAAACTTCAGCAGTTGTATAAAATATTTGATAAACATAATCCTGTGTTTGAACCCCCCATGAGCACCTTTGAACCAACCAAAAAAGAAGCTAACGTCCCCAATGTCAATACCATTGCCGGCGAAGATGTGTTTTATTTCGACTGCCGTCTGCTGCCGGAATATAAAGTAGATCAAGTCCTGGCCGAAATACAAAAAATGTGTCATGAGGTGGAAAAGGAATTCGGAGTTCAGATTGAATTTGAAACCACCCAGCAAGAAGACGCCGCGCCGGCTACTCCGGCGGATTCACCGGTAGTAAAAAAACTGAAAAAGGCAGTAAACGCAATCTACGGGGTGGATGCTAAGCCGATGGGAATTGGCGGTGGGACAGTAGCTGCTGTCTTCCGTCGGGCGGGATTCTGGGCTGCCGTATGGTCAAAGATCGATGATGTATGCCATCAACCAAACGAATACTGTGTTATTGATAATATGGTTGATGACGCCAAGGTATTTGCTAATATCTGTTTGCAAAACGATTGATAAAAGTCTCTGATAATCAACTATTTAACATAAGGGGTGAACGGTAGATTCGCCCCCTTTTCCTGAAACTGATTAACCAGATTGTTCTCCCGATTTAATGTCATAATTGCTTTTGAAGCTAAAGGAATATTATCGGTTGCCAGCACATCCGCTCCCTTCTTTAAAACCTCTAAATAAACTTTTATACCCCGTTTCTCCGCAGCCCGGTCAATATTATGCATGGTTCCCAGTATGGACCGAATGCCCAACTGGTGAAGCATCCAATAGACTTCACTCCCGGGTTCTGTTACACCCACATAAATAAGCAGGCGGTCGGGATCGATACCGGCATCCAGAATCCGTTGAACACCTTCTCTGGTATGTGCGGCTGCTGAAATCATCAGACCAGGATGAATGGCAGCATAATTTTGCAGTTGTCCAAGGGTGTAGGTGATAACCAGGACACAACTGAAAGCATCATTTTTTTGCAGGATTTCATTTATCTCCCACGGTTGAACATCACTTTTAACATCCAATTCCAGAATAGCACGTCCTTTGGCCCATACAAGTGCCTCTTGCAGTGAAGGAATTTTATAATCAGTAATTTTCCCGCCAGGGTCCACCAGAGTCAGCTTACGCAATTCTTTAAAGCTATATTCATGAATATTACCCCGGCCAGTGGTGGTCCGGCTGATTCCCTCATCATGCATTAAAACCAGAATACTGTCTTTTGTTCGCCTTACATCACATTCAATCAGGCAGGGTGCATATTTCAGGGAGTGTTGAAAAGTTTCCAGGCAATTTTCAGGATATCCAGGCTCAGGTCCACCCCGATGGGCTGCCACCAATGGTGCGCTGTTTGGAGAATAATTCAGATACTGTTGTAACAACAAAACATTTTTGAAATGAACATAATAATATTCGTTTCCAAAGAAACCCTGAATATAGGGTAAAATAACCAAAATGATAAACACAAACAGCAGAACCGCACCCACAGTTTTTTTCATCTGAATCCCAGGTCTGATTAATTTCTTCTGCATATTAAACAACCTTATACTTTGCGGCCGGTCCTGACCTCAAAGTGCTAATATTATTCACTTCAATCCCCAAAAGAATCAAGTTGTTTTTCATTATCACTATGTTATTAAATAATATAACATCATAAGAAGTTCAGGGTAACAATGAATTGTTGACTAATTTTCCGATAGCAAGCTCTTCGGAAATTTTACCCGGTCAGTTCAAATATTACTTCATCTTCCGGAGTGTAGTCATTAATGGATGATTTATTCAAAAATATCCTCTTTTGGAATCCCTTTAATAGCATTTTTACTTGACCACAGACTAAAAATGAAATAAAAAAACAGAACAACGCCCCAGATTCCCATGATGCCAAAAATTTGATGAATATTTTCAAATTTTAATGTGAAGTGTGTCCAGCATTTCTCTCCCCCGCGGCGTTGAAGAATAGTAATTCCGGCCAGACCCCACTCACTCTGGGCCAGGTCAAATTCAACCATTTCCAGCTCAGGATATATTCTGAGAGTGCGATAAAGACTTTGTTTTTCATATGTGATAGTATTATTTGAATTAGTTTCAATGAATTCTTTAATCTCACTAACATATTCAGGTTGATCTTTTAATGATAGGAACAGCCAGAGTGTCAATTGATCTTTTTTATAGGTCACTTCATATGCTTTCAGAAATGGTTGTTTATAAGTTTTCCGGTTCATATAGACAAATTTTTTGAGCTAAATTGTCAGATTGAATTTTAGAATGAATTCGACGGGAGTTGTCAAGATCATGATTACGAAAAGACTGTTTACTGATCCGTAAATCTTTCACATCACTCCTAAATATTATATGGTAATGTCCTGAGTACAATCAAAGGGAGTAAATACATGACTTCAATTTTAATGCGGTAGGAATGAATACTCCTGCTGGTCAGGACCAGTTACAAATTGATGTAATCAAGAATTATGCGGACTTTTTTGATTTCTGCCATTTCAAACTGTTATAAAGAAAGATGGCACCGACAATAGCCATTATTGCTCCCCACCAGATGTCTGGATACAGGTGTTCCAATACGGTTTGAGTGTGTGCCGGCATCAGCCAGTAATAAATTCCCGTCAGGAAAATAATTACACCTATCACAGTCAGCATTAAACCTACGAAAAACCAGATTGATTTCATCTCTTTTTTTGAGGATATCATATGACTATTCCTTTTCTCTACCAGAAATAGATATTTAATGCAATCAGGACGATTAAAGATATAACGGCCCAAAATTCAGGCTTTTGCAGCATGGGTACCGGTTTTCCCGCAGTTTCCCGGGTTAGTCCTTTTACCAGTCCAATCAGCTCCTCTTCCGGTTTTTTCCGGGTGAACCAGCTGATAACAATCGTTACCACGAAACAGATCAGCCAGGCCCACCAGGCACGCCAGAAATTGGCAGCCATATCACTGGTTACATCAGATAATGTAATCAAACTCTTACTGATCCAATCATACTTAACGGCCAGGAATAAGGTAAAGGAAGATCCCATACCGGCCAAAAGTCCCCAGAAGGCTCCGTTGGGGGTAATCCATTTCACAAACATACCCAGCAGCATGGTCGCAAAAAGCGGGGCATTCACCCATGAAAATATGGCCTGCATATAATCCATAATGGTGGGCATGCTTTTGGCCCAGTAAGCGGTAACCACACTCAGCAGAATTCCCCCGATAGTGGCCACCCGTCCCATCCACAGAAGATGGGCGGATGAGGCATCCTTTTTGATGACCGAGTGATAAATATCGTAGGTCCAGACGGTGTTAAAGGCGCTGATGTTTCCTGCCTGACCTGCCATAAAACCGGCCAGCAGTGCTGTAACACCCAGGCCCACCAGACCGGTCGGATAGTAGCGGGCAATCAACATGGGCAATGCCGAATCATAATTTATTTTATCCCCATCCATAAGCAAGGAAAATCCACTGGAGGGATCCCGGGAAAGAACCAGGGCGATAAGGCCGCCGATAATTACGATAAATGGCATGGCCATCTTAAAGAACGAAGCAATAATGGGCGCCATTCGTGCAGAGCGCATATCTTTTGCTGAAAACGCTCTTTGAACAACCAAAAAGTCAGTAGTCCAATAACCAAATGACAATACAAATCCAAGTCCCATAACGATTCCCGCCCATGTTACCATCATGCCATTTTGAGAAGGATCGGAAGAGGTTGACCAGAGGGCGGAATACGCCTCGGGAATTCTATTGAAAATCTCCTGCAGACTGCCAATTTCTACTATGCCCAGAACCGTCACCAAAAAAAGACCGAACCAGATCAGAAAAAACTGGATAATTTCTGTAAATATTGCTGACATGAGGCCACTGAGCGTAACATAAACCGCCACTGTAGCAGCAGACGCCCACATACTGACATCCCAATGCCAGCCCAGAAACGTATGAAGTACCAGGGCCATTGCATAAAGATTAATCCCGGAGACCAGCACAGTCATAATACCAAATGCAATACCATTAAGGACGCGGGTTTTTTCATCAAACCGTAATTTTAGGTAACCGGGGATAGATTTAATCCTGCTGCTGTAATAAAACGGCATCATATATATGGCCAGGAATAGCATGGCCGGAATGGCACCCACCCAGTAGAAATGTGCAACATACATTCCGTATTTAAAGGTATTTCCGGTCATTCCCAACAATTCCAGGGCACCAAGGTTTGCAGAAAGAAAAGCTAGACCGGCCACCCATGAGCTGTTTTTCCTTCCTGCCAGAAAAAAGTCCTCGTCACTTTTGGTATAGCGCTTGAGGTAAAAGCCGATGCTCAGTACAAACACAAAATAAATCAGTATAATCAGCCAATCAACACCAGTGAGTCCTATTGCTTGCATAATATTTCAGCCCGTGCTTGTTAACACTGCAGTTAAAAATATATTTCGTTAATATACAGATAGAATCATTGCTAAATATTTAACAAAATTAAGGATAATAATTTTTTTCTACCCGATTTTGATAAATTCATCGAGAGATTTGATATTTTGATATAAGGTAAATACAAAAAGAGTTGCTGCATAACAATAGTGATAAAACCATAAAACACAAATAATTAATTTTTTTTACTAAAATTGGCTTTTTTTATGTAAGAAAAACTCAGAAAGAAAAACCCGGGAGAATAATCATCCATTGAATCAGAACAGAATTCCAGTCACTATTCTCACTGGTGAATCCATACCAATCAGTGGTCACTTACAACTTATAACTTACAACTTACAACTTATAGCCTGTTACCTATTACTTGCCTTAAAAGCGGAGAGGGAGGGATTCGAACCCTCGGTCCCCCGCAAAGAGGACACGCGATTTCCAGTCGCGCCCGTTCGACCGCTCCGGCACCTCTCCTGGTATTAAATCCTTAAAATCAAAATGCAAATATAAGAAAATTTTAATTCGTTTCCCGTAATTTTCTAAAAAAATCAGAGAGAATCAGCGAACATTTATTTTCCAGAATACCCGATATCAAATTAACCCGGTGATTTAATCGTTTATCCTGTACGATATTGAATAAAGTTCCACAGGCGCCTGCTTTGGGATCTCCGGCCCCATAAACCAGGATGGGGATTCTGGATAGCACAATGGCACCCGCACACATGGTACACGGTTCCAAAGTAACATATAATGTCGTTTCCAACAAACGTCGTGAACCCAGAAAATCAGCAGCTGCGGTTATGGCCAGCATCTCCGCATGTGCGGTGGGGTCCTGCAGGGTTTCGGTCAGATTATGTCCCCTACCTATGATTATATTTTTCTGAACGACTACCGCACCGATGGGGATTTCCCCTTTTTCGTAAGCCTTTTCCGCTTCCCGGACAGCCTGTTCCATCCAGTACTCATGATTTACAGATAACATGATCTCGTTACCTTATGATAATTTTATCCATTAATAATCAACACCGGGTTGTGCCAGAATTCCCTTTTGATAGGGATGCTTAATTTCGGTCATTTCAGTGACCAAGTCTGCCATATCAATCAATTGTTTTGTGGCATTACGTCCGGTCAGAATTACTGTGAGATAGGTGGGCCTGTTTTTCACTACATCCAGAACCTCTTCCACCGCGAGTAAACCTTCCCGAATGGCTACATTTACTTCATCCAGTATCACTATGTCATAATCGTTATCCATCTGTTCCCTGGCATACTGCAGAGCGGTTTTAGCGGCCTTTATATGATCTTCAATGGGTCGCTTGTCACCCATAATACGGACGAATCCTTTGCCCATCCGTTTTAACTCGAAATTAGGGGACAGTTTTTTATAACCTTCCAATTCTCCATACATCCAGTCACCCTTGATAAACTGAACCATCAGAACTCGCCAGTTATAGCCGATTGCACGAACCACCATGCCAAGGGCGGCAGTGGTTTTCCCTTTACCATTGCCGGTGTAAACGATGACCAGTCCTTTACGCTCCTCGCGGGGTACGGCTTTCAGGGCCATGCGGCCTCCTTTTTTTGGGCTAAAATATAGCAGAGATTGGTAGAATATTAAAACGGTTTTTTATTTGATAATCAGAAGAAACGTTTTAGTCAGCCAGAGGAATATCCACCCGGAAAATTGTCCCTTTATCAAGTTGACTTTCCACATCAATCTGACCGCTTAACAGTGTGACCACATGTTTGATAATGGACAGGCCCAGCCCGGAACCTTCCGGAAAAATATAGCGGGCGTTTTCAACCCGGTAGAAGCGTTCAAAGATGCGGTTCAACTGATTTGGTGGAATCCCGATTCCAGTGTCCTCAACCTCTAAACGGATCGATTTTCCGGTACTTTTTATCCTCACCCAGATCTTCCCTCCGGCTTTATTATACTGGATTGCATTAGACATCAGATTGGAGACCAGAGTATAGATCAAATTTTTATTCGCCGCAATATATTTTCCGGCAGAATCCCGGTCAATTTCCTTCAGTAACTTTATTTTTTTAGTTTGAGTAATGGGTATAAACTCCTCCAGCAATTCTTCCAGCAGGGGGACCAGTTCAACATTCTTTAATTCAGCGACCTGCTTTTTCTCTATACGTGACAATTGCAATAAATCGGAAACCAGATTCTCCAGATGCCTGGTCTGATTTTTAATCTTTGTTAAAAATTTACTGCGAACCTCAGGATTATCATCCATTCCGGCAAGCAGAGTCTCAGCATATCCGCGGATAGAGGTTAAAGGCGTTTTAAATTCATGACTGACAATTGCCACAAAATCCTGGCGAATAGTTTCCAATTGCTGCAGATGAGTAACATCCTGAATAGAAACGATAAATCCGTCGTCCTTTTCACCAGAAAATTGTAAAGGCAGAATCTGATAATCAATAAAAATGTTCCGGTAATATTTGGTCCTCTTTTTGACAGTCTGTCTGTCGGACAAATATTTTTCAATGTCCTGGATAATGGGAGGAAAATGAATCCAGTCATAATACGGAAACTCTGCAGTAAGCTCCTTCTGTATCTGAAGGATTCGGGTGAAGTTATTGTTGTAATATAGAAGATATCCGCGATTATCGAAGGCGGCAACACCTTCATCCAGAGAGTGGAGAATATTCGTGAGTTGATCATGCCGGGTACGGAGCTCCATTTTTTGTGCTTCCAGTTTTTCACCCAGCGCATTCATTTCAGCCCGAAGCACGTCGAACTCTTCATATTTATGAGGAGGCAGGGAAACAAAGGTTTCCTGATCTTTTTGCTGCAATACAAACTTTAATATTTTTCCCACCTGGCGGTTGAACCATCTCCAGTAAATGATGAGTGCAACCAGAGCAAGCAGAAAGAGTATAATGTTGACTTTTATGATAATCGAGCGCAGATAAGCCGTCCGGGTTTTATATTCCGGAGAAAAAACGGCAAAACGGATAAATCCCGTAATGCGGCCATTGGTGCGGAGAGGTTCACAATAATAAATCAATTTTATATCCAGGGTGGCACTGGTTCTCACATCCAGTCCGGAACCGGTTCTTAATGCCTGTTGTACTTCCGGCCGATGCAGATGATTTTCCACATCCGGCAGTGTTAAAAGGGGAAGTTCAGAATCTGCCAGCACATCACCCTGTTTATCAATAAGTGTGGTGCGATACCCGGTTATTGTTTTAATTTCATCTGCAAAAACTTTTAATTCTTCTTTATTTTTTTCTTCCAGTGCTTTCTGATTGATAAGATGTTTAACCAGCGAGACTTTCTTACTCAGTTCTTCACGCAAATTTGACAATATAAAGGATTGAGTTTCACTCCAGATATAGGTATCCATTACAGTTAAAGCAATAACTGCTGTTATTATTCCGAAAAGAAATGTTTTACTTACAAATTTTTTCATCCACAATCCCGTTAATTGTTGCAGGTAAAGGCAGGGTAATTCCCGTAAAAAACCGACGTTTTCACATATTTATTCAGGATTCCAGTTTTAAGCGATAACCCGTCCCTTTCACCGTTTCGATGACATCCGCACAGGGTCCCAGTTTGTCCCGCAGCCTCTTGATATGTACATCCACGGTACGGGTTTCACCATAATAATCCATACCCCACACAATTTCCAGCAGATCCGCCCGGCTCAATACCTGGCCCTTGACATTCACCAGAGCTTCCAAAAGTTTATATTCGGTAGGAGTAAGAGTCAGTTCTTTTTCCCGGCAGGTCACTTTATGCATATTCAGGTAGATGGTTAAATCCCCTATCCTGGCCATATTAGACAGGGCGGGCCGGGAGCGCCGCAGCAAAGCATTGACGCGTGCTACAAATTCCCGGATACCGAATGGTTTTGTGACGTAATCATCCGCACCAATTTCAAATCCGATTATCTTATCGATTTCCTGAGAACGGGCAGTCAACATAATAATGGGAAGTTCTTTAGTGCGGGAATTTTCCCTTAAATATTTGCAGATTTCAATTCCCGATAATCCGGGCAAATTCAGGTCCAGAACCAGAAGATCGGGAGGATGAGCCACAATGGCATCAAACGCCTTTTCCCCATTGGATTCCACTTTCACCCGGAATCCTTCCTTGTCCAGATTAAATTGTAGAATTTCTAAAATATCAGGATCGTCCTCAACCACAAATATGTTGGATTTCACTATTCACATCACCCAAATTTTTATCCAAGTCCATGGCGGATTATTCGTGCTTCCCGCATAAATACAACTTCCTCACCCAGGTTGGTTGCCAGATCCGCCACTCTTTCCAGGTCCCTGGCCACACCGATTAATTCAATTCCCTGGGTGATCTTATCAGTTTTCTTTTTAAGAATAGCCGTTACATCCTGCAGCACTTTCAGATACAGACGATCCACCTCATCATCACGGCCACAGACATCCCTGGCCAATTCCGCATTCTGATTGATAAAGGCATGGACCGAATCGTGAAGCATATTGCGGGCAATTTTTCCCATCATCGGAATGTCCTCAAGCGGTTTAAGATAAGGTTCTCCCAGCAGGCGCAGAGCGGACTGTGCAATATTTACAGCATGGTCACCAATCCTTTCAAGATCCGTATTCATTTTTAAGGCACCGATGATGAAACGCAAATCTACCGCTACCGGCTGCTGTAATACCAGCAGTGACAGGATCTGATCTTCTATTTTGACTTCCTGAATATCAATTTTTTCATTCAGTGCCAGAACCTCTTCCGCCAGTTTGCGGTCTTGATGTTCCAGTGCTTTTAGTGCTTTAAAAAACGCATCTTCAACTTCATTTGCCAGAAAGATCAAATCTTTTTTAATATTCTCAATCTGTTGACCTAATTTCTCTTTCATCTTTAATCCTTCAATAAATACTGCAATTAGCCGAATCTTCCGGTAATATATTCTTCTGTCAGTGACTTTTCGGGGTTGGTAAAGAGACGTTTTGTATCATTAAATTCCACTAATTCTCCCACCATCATGAAAGCCGTATAATCCGAAACCCGGGCGGCCTGCTGCATGTTGTGGGTTACAATCACTATGGAATAATGGTTTTTCAGCTCCTCAATGGTTTCTTCTATTTTTCCGGTGGAAATGGGATCCAGTGCAGAAGCGGGCTCATCCATGAGAATAATATCAGGTTTATTGGCGAGAGCACGGGCAATACAAAGACGCTGCTGCTGGCCGCCAGACAGATCCAGGGCAGACTGGTTGAGACGGTCCTTCACCTCCCACCACAAATCTGCCTGATTCAGTGCTGATTCAACCAACTCCTCCAGGGTGGTTTTATTACTGATACCATTTACTTTGGGACCAAAGGCCACATTTTCCCAAATATTCATGGGAAACGGATTCGATTTTTGAAATACCATCCCGACCTTATTACGCAATTTTTCAAGGCGCATTCCGTCCTGATAAATATTTTGCCCTTCGATAAGTACCTGCCCAACTACATAAGATTCCGGAATCAAATCATTCATACGGTTAAAACAACGCAGTAAGGTTGATTTCCCACAACCTGAAGGTCCGATGAATGCGGTCACTTTTTTTTCGGGAATCTGAAGATTGATATCTTTCAGGGCAGGTGTTTCCGGAGTGTAATAAAAATTCAGATTCCGAGTTTCTATTACTGTTTTTTCGTCGGTAAGATTTTGGACTTTTTTATTGGCCAGCGCACTCTGAACATTTACAACCATTTTCTAACCCGCAATATTATCAATAGAAAATCCTCTTAATAATGTCATTAATTCAGCCAGGATATTTAAGCCATTGGTACCGGTCAATTTAATAAATTTTTAAGATATCCGGCTATCTAAAAAACTGATGTCTTATACTTTTTTCTTAACCGGTTCCGCAGATAAATGGCAACCAAATTCAAAACCACTACA
The DNA here is from genome assembly GCA_964461135.1 of uncultured Caldithrix sp. Classification (GTDB taxonomy): domain Bacteria; phylum Calditrichota; class Calditrichia; order RBG-13-44-9; family RBG-13-44-9; genus RQOF01. The sequence goes on from CAYWTB010000020.1 coordinate 48,440, forward strand.
ATTATTATTAACAGCAGAGCGGTTGTATAAACCATCGGTTTGGCCGCCTCCACATTGGGTGACTGAAAACCCACATCATAAATCTGAAAGCCCAGGTGCATGAATTTCCGATCCAGATGCAGGAAGGGGAAAGTTACGTCAAGCGGCAATGAGGGTGCCAGTTTAACCACACCGGTGATCATGAGGGGAGCCACCTCCCCTGCCCCGCGGCTAATGGCCAGAATTAAACCAGTAAGAATACCCGGCATGGCATTGGGAAGGACAATCTTACGAATCATCTGCCAGCGTGTAGCACCCAGCGCAAGCGCTCCTTCCTTATTAGCCCTGGGAACAGCCAGAATGCCCTCCTCCGTAGCCACCACCACTACCGGAAGAGTAAGAAGTGCCAGCGTCAACGAGGCCCATAAAATTCCACCTGTCCCAAAGGTGGGTTCGGGTAATTTGTCGGCATAAAATAGTTGATCGATGGTACCTCCCACCATATAAATAAAAAATCCCAAACCAAAAATTCCAAAGACGATAGAAGGAACACCTGCCAGATTATTTACCGACAACCGTATAAGACGTATCATCTTACCCTGTTTGGCGTATTCATTAAGATACAGTGCCGCCAGGACGCCAAAGGGCACCACGGCAATTGACATGAGCAGTACCATCATTACCGTCCCGAAAATTGCAGGGAATACACCTCCCTCCGTATTAGACTCGCGGGGCTGCGCGGAGATAAATTCCCACACTTTGGACAGGTATATTCCACTTTTCTGAGCTGCATTCAGCCGATTTGGCTGGTAAAAACGTACAATCCGGGAAAGTTGCATCTCCTCCTCTTCGCCCTCCGCCGTTCTCACTTTCAAAGACAGATTTCTATCTTTTTGCTGCAATTTCTGGAGTTCTGCTGATAAACGTTCATAGGGTTCGCTGATTCTTTCCTGCAATTTTTCAAGATCGCTCTGTAAGCCGGCTAATTTACTTTTATCCTCCTCATTCAACGATTCCTGTTTCATTTTAAAAAGTGATATCTCTCGCTGCAGGCGGGTATACGGTGCTATAAGATTGTTTAATTTATCCGACACCTCTTCAATTTTTCCATTCAAGACCTGGGCAGTATCATGATAGACCTGAGCTTCATGAAACATGTAAAGGGGTTCTCCGCTGATTGTTTTATCACCTGCTTTCACAGACGCGATAAAACCATAGAAATTACCATAAGTGAGTCTTTCAAATGTAGTTACATCATCCGGATACGATTCCCCGGTAATATTCGTCGTTTTTAGCCAGATAAAATCCAGGCCATAAAGTTCACGATTTCCAATTTTTAGCTGTATTTCGTCTTCCGGTTTATCATTCAGGATTGCGGTCTGAGATGCCCAGACTTCGCCCAGGTACGATTCACCATTTTCAAGTTTCACTTCCAGCAGATCACTCGGCCAGAAGAAACCCAGTCCCTTTACCAGAATGAGGCTAATCATAAAAACAACCATTCCCAATGATAAAACCAGTCCCATACTGGTCAGCAGAATATAAGGATCGCCTTTCTGTTTAAAATGACTTATTGTTCCGGTCATATCTAAAATCTCGCGTATTTTTTTCTCAACCGGTCACCAATCAGAGCTGAAAGACTATTGATCAGGAAAGTAAATATGAACAGCAGCAGGGCAGTAAGGAATAACACCCGGTAGAGCGTTCCTCCTACCGGTGCTTCCGGTATTTCCACGGCAATGCAGGCACTCATGGCCCGGAAGCCACTGAAGGGACTCATGCTCATTATGGGTGTATTTCCGGTAGCCATTAAGACAATCATGGTTTCTCCTATGGCCCGCCCCAGTCCCAGCATCACGGCAGCGAAAATCCCACCGGCGGCGGCCGGTAACACCACCCGGCGGACAGTCTGCCAACGGGATGCACCAAGTGCCATTGAAGCTGATGTTAAGGAATCCGGTACATTGCTCAATGCATCTTCCGAAATAGTGAAAATTATTGGAATTACCGCAAAACCCAGGGCAAAACCCACCACCATACTGTTCCGCTGATCATACACCATACCCATTACATTATATAGCCATTGTTTAATATTTCCGTCAAACAGAATCATTTCCACCGAATGGGCAACAGTAATGATAAGTGCCAACGTTACCGCAATAACCGGTACGATAAAAATGATTTCCCATCCCATGGGTACTTTGGCACGTCTTTGTTCAGGCACAGCTCGCCAGAAAACAATACTCATCAGAAAAAGGACAGGAAGAAATATTAAAAAGAGAAAAACGGTCATCAGATGTTTTTCGACAATAGGAGAAAAATACAGACCGGCCAGAAAACCAATGACAACACTGGGAAGTGCAGCCATAATTTCAACGGTCGGTTTAACGGTGCGCGCCATCCATTTGGGAGCAAACTGCGAAACATAAATAGCCGCCAGAAGAGCCAGCGGAATGGAAAAAAACATGGCATAGATGGTACCTTTAATCGTGCCAAAAATCAGGGGAATCAGGCTTAACTTGGATTCAAATTCATCTGAGCCACCGGTAGATTGCCACACAAACTCTGGTTTTGGATACCCTTCATACCACACCTTCCCGAAAAGTGTCTGCAGGGTTATTTCCGGATATTTGTTGCTTAAAATAAAAGATCCAAGACGATTGTGACTATCCACCAGAATAATTCCGTTTGATTTGGGTGAAAAAGAACCGGTTTGTATGGGATACTCCGAGTCACGAAATTCAATTTCCGTTTTATCAGTAGTTGAATAATTCAGGTGAATTCCCCCCCGGGCATCAATGGTCAGAAAAGTCCGGTTTCGGGGTGACGCATATACCAGGATAACAGGTGCTTTATGAGAAGCAAACTGATGAACCGGTAAAAACTTCATCTGATTGTCTGCCTGCCGCACAGGAAACCACACCTGAACGGCTCCATCAGTATCCCCGATTACTAACGCATTATCACCGATTAAAAATTGCAGGGCACTTATGGCTGCCTGGGAAACCTTCCAGTTATCTTTTAAGAATACATTATCGGGTTGAGACACATCGAACCAGAAAAGTTCGCCGTTTAATGTACCACAAATCAATTTATCTTCATTGTAGGTAGCCGTCAGCTGCGACACCTTTTCGCGGCCAAGATTATCGGAAAGGTTGTAAAGGTATTCCTGATCCTCATCGGGATCATAAATTTTTACAAACAATCTGCCTGCATGGTCTACCCAGCTCCATCGTTTTATTCCTTCCTCAGTCTGCCGGAATAGCAGCCGTTCAATGTGAACAGGCAGTGAATCATTCTGATTTACTGCCCCAAACTGTCCCTCCAGCTGAAAGGATGGAACAATAATTCGCCGGGATCCCTGGTACTGGGGTTGGAGACGGATTTCGCCGGTAAAAATTTTCCCTTCAGTCGATCCGACCGCAAAAATATGCTCTTCCAGCGACCCTTTACAGGCAACCAGCAGGTGCTCCTGTGGTTCCAGGGGTAATGAATCCTGCCCGATTACTTTTTGATCCGACAGCCGGATGAAACTAATGATGCCTGCATCATCCAGAACATATACGATTTCCTGATACTGGTCAATTCCGGTAAGTAAAATTTTATGGGGAGAATGATTTACATCTACTGTTTCGGTTTTTTTAACCGAGGCTGGAAAAAAGAGTGGAATACTCTGATAGAATAAGAACAACAGGATACCCGCGATACTGACCACCACACCATAACCACCGATGCTAATCAATATTCTGGCTATCCTGTTGGCTCTGTCTGCTTTTTTTTGAAAGTAACTCTTTTCCTGATCATTCATTCAAAATATAACCATCAAAGAGATATAAAAAGTTTGTTCAATCCGGAAAATCTATTAATCCTGCTTAATTCACAAATGGGGCTAATGCCCAAATATATCGGATTCTTTACTCCCCGGGCTTCAGAACGAGGCCATTGAATTTCTAAGAATATCACAACTTCGATATATTATATCGTATTTCGTGAATTAAGCAGTTTATAAGTTCCTTATTTTCACGTCAGTCCAGCTTTTTAAGTTCTTCTTCCACTATATTGGCAGGTAATGGCAAATAGCCATCCTTAATCACAACCGCCTGTCCCTGCTGGCTGAGAACAAATTTTAAGAACTCCTTCACCAGCGGATCGAGGGGCTTATTAGGATATTTAACAATATAAATATATAAATATCTGGACAAAGGATATTTGTCAGTTATGACATTTTCATAGTGTCCGTCAAAGCAGGTTCCTCCGGGTTTCTCGGATAATTTCAAAGTTTTTACTCCTGAGGTTTTGTAACCGATTCCACTATATCCGATGCTGTATTTGTCTTCGGTTATACCCTGCACCACCGAGGCGGAACCGGGCTGTTCTTTTACCATGTCTTTATAATCCCCTTTTTCCAGAACATGATCTTTAAAAAATCCGTAAGTCCCGGAAGCAGAATTTCGTCCATATATACTTATGGGCTTATTAGCCCACTCACCTGTTAAGCCTAACTGACCCCAGATGGTTATGTCTTTCTTGTAGCTTCTCTTACGTGTTTTTGAAAAAATCGCATCCAGTTTGTCCAGAGAAATGCAGTCCAGCGGATTGTCCTTGTTCACAAAGACGGCCAGTGCATCCAGTGCGGTTTTAATCTGGGTCGGCTTGAAACCGTATTTTTTCTCGAATGCATCTACTTCCTGGGCCTTCATCTTTCTGGACATGGGACCGAACTGCGTCGTTCCTTCAATAAGTGCCGGGGGAGCAGTTGATGATCCTTTACCCTCAATCTGAATATTGATCAAGGGGTAGTCCTTCTTAAACTCTTCCAGCCACAGGGCCATGAGATTATTCATGGTATCCGAACCGATGCTGTTGGCATTCCCACTGATTCCCATGACTTTCTGGTAAGAATGAATTGTCGGATCTACTTTTACCGCTTGAGCTTGAAGCAACTTCAATCCTGATATGATAAATAGTGCTGTTACTGCCACTAAAAACTTTGCTCTGGTAGATATCATTTTATTTCCTTTCCGTTTATTTTTTAAGCCTTATAATTTAAAACGGCAATGTTACAATCCTGTTACAAATCTCAGTTTTTCCAATTTATTCGATGAAATCATTTCATTGAAAGTATTTGATATAAATGAAAACATATCGACTATTTCAGATGTTACAAATTAACGGTGAACTGAGAACGGATTCTCCAGAAATTAGCCTCGTTTTTTATGGCAGGATTGACGATTTCAAGGTTAACCTGTAAACGGGATTTCTTTCCGAAATAGGCAGCGGGTCCAAATGCGAACGAATTCCTTACTTCAAACTCAGCATTTTTCAGATCAATAAATGAGTAGCCGGCCTCAATTTCGTAACCACTCAGTCCACCCCAGTTGGCAGATTCTGATTTCAGCATTTTTCTCCAGCGGCCACTCACATTCCCAGTGGTATAGGTCTGATCTTCAAAAGAACCAACAAAAAATGCCTTACTAACGGATCCATGCGCCACACCGCCTTCCAGTTGTAATCCCATGGGCAGATAAATGCCGAAATCCGGTGCAATGGCGGTATTTTTTCCGGAATTGTTTACCGTATCAACCTTAGACCCCACATAATTTACCACCCCGGATATGCCGATCTTAAACCGGTCAGAGAATTTAAAATCTGCCCGCCCCACATACATCTTTCCATTATTGACGGTAAGCAGGGGCATGCTGTCAGTGCCTAATATATACCGTTCAATCTCTGATATACCTTCACCGGATCCATTCGAATAATTGAAAGCAAAAGAGAAATTAGGAGAAGGTGATCCCCCTACTTCCACACCAATCTGGCGTGCCGATAAATTGGTAAGCACCAGGAAATCTGCTGCGCTGCTGCGTTCTACTAAAAAGAGATTTCCGGAAGAGCGCAGGAATTCCTCCCGCCATATGGGTACCTTGAACTGCCCGAAACGAAAATAGTAATTTTGGAAGAGTTTCAATTTGCCAAATCCATCTTTCAGGCGGGGGGCATTATCCGGGGCATCTACCTGAATAGTAGCACTGAGGAAGGGTGTCAATTCACCCTGTACTTCCAGGCGAACCCGCCGCATGCGAAACCCATGATATGTTTCATTATCCAGAGTTCTCAAACGATTGTTATACACATGCTGAAGCTGAACCCTGCCGGAAATATCCAGCTTCAATGAATTTTTGGCCTGCACTTCCTGCGCTTTTGCCGGCTGATGTTGCCAGAAAATTCCCAGAATAACCAGATACAAAACAATATAAAGCTTTCCCATATGCGCTCCTTTTATTATTGTAATGCCAGCAAAATAAAAAAGTACTGTTACAGGCTCATTACACTCAAGTAACAATTCGGATAAAAATCTGTTGTAATCCGGACATCTGTTCCCCGGTAATTTCCTGCTGAAAAAACAACTGTTAAAACCGGGTGTCCTATACAGAAAAATTAGATATAAGCCAGCAAAGTAACCTGTTAAGATGAATAGAAATGCAAAAGCAGAACTTTAATTTATGTTTAATTTGGCTTTGAGATCAACACAAAAATTAGCTTCTTGATTTATTGGCCGGAATGATTTAAATTTTTGACCATTTAAAAGTAAAGGCGAATGGGACCTTTTAGAGATTACTACCGCAACCATCCCACCCTTTTTGGTATATTAAGATTAATTCTATTTCTCTATCTCTTCATGTTCAGCCTGGAACTGATGGGCGTATCACTGAAGTTATTCGGGAAAGGCCTGGCGGCAACACTGATTCAAACCACTACACACCCGGTGGTCGGTCTGTTCATCGGTATATTAAGCACCTCTATTATCCAATCTTCCTCCTCTACCACGTCCATTGTAGTCGGTATGGTGGCTGGCGGGGTACTTTCCATTGAAAATGCTATTCCTATAATCATCGGTGCCAATATTGGCACTTCAGTGACCAATACGATTGTCTCGCTCAGCCAGATCAACCGTTCCACAGAATTTGAGAGGGCCTTTTCGGCAGCCATTGTACATGATTTTTTCAATATTCTCAGTGTTATAATTTTTTTCCCCCTGCAGGTGTTCACCAATTTCCTGGGCAAAATTTCCACCTTTGCCGGTGAGGAATTTCAACATATTGGAGGACTCAATTTTCTGAGTCCTGTTAAATTTCTTACCCATCCTGCGGCCGAACTGGTTCTGGGCCTGGTGGGCAAAATAGCCTGGATTCCCATCCTGTTGTCATTGTTCCTGCTTCTTCTCGCTTTGAACCAGATGGTTAAGGCATTGAAATCGATTGTACTTAAAAAAGCCGAACGCTGGTTCGACCGTTATCTGTTCAAAACCCAGTTACGGGCGCTGATCGTTGGTCTGTTGATCACCTTTCTGGTTCAGTCCAGTTCCATAACTACTTCTCTGGTCGTTCCCATGGCGGGTGCCGGATTACTGTCGCTGTCGCAGATATTTCCCTATACGCTGGGTGCAAATCTGGGTACGACTTTGACCGCCATTCTGGCGGCGCTGGTTCTGCAAAATGAGGCCGCCATCATTGTTGCGTTTTCACATTTATTTTTTAACCTGTCGGGAATTATTGTCTGGCTTCCCTTTAAATTTATTCCCATTTCGCTGGCCAGAAATTTTGCGAAACTTTCCATACGTAACCGGATTATACCTATTATTTACATAATGGTGATGTTTTTTATCATACCAATAGCATTTATTTACTTTTTCAGATAAGAGGACTTCCCCATGTTCAAACAATTATTGTCCGTTTTTAAAAAGGATTCACTCATGAACAGAGCCTATGAGCAATCCTTTGAGATGATCAGCATTACCCATGATATGTTTCTGAAGGCAAAGAAGTCTTTAAGGCATACCGAGGATAACCAGATCGATATCGATATATATGATAAGGACATCGAGGTTAACAAATTTGAAAGAGAGGTAAGGCGCAATGTATTGAACCATTTGATTCTGAGTGATAAAGCTGAATTACCTTCCGGCCTGATTCTGGTCAGCATCATCATCGATATTGAACGAATTGGTGATTATACCAAGAATATTGTGGAACTGGCAATGAATCATCCCCAAACACTGAAGGGAATGGATTTTGAAAAGGATTTACAGAAAATAGAACAGGCCATCAGCGAATTATTTACTCAAACACGGATATGTTTCGAGAAAAGTGACAAAGAACTGGCTCTGAACATTTTAAAGGACTATGGATGGATTAACCGCCTGTGTGATGATATCGTTATAAAGCTGGTGAAAATAAAAAATACCGAAATGACCCCGGGGGATGCAGTGTCCCTGGCACTTTATTTACGCTGGTTGAAGCGCATTCATTCTCATCTGAGAAACATTGTGACCTCGGTGGTTAATCCCTTTGACCGTATTGGATTTAAACCCAAGCAGAATCAGGACTGATTTTTAGTAAAATTTTCAAAATTTAGTACCGGTTTCCTCATAGAAAACCCTAATAATCCTATCAATCAGGTAAGCATGATGATATCGAAAAACCTGTATTCCTTTATTAAAAAATTAGCCCGAGAAAGTGGTGATATTATACGCAGCTATTTTAGGCAGGGTGTAGAAATAGAATTGAAAAAAGACCACTCACCGGTTACCGTTGCCGATAAGAGGGCGGAAGAACACATGCGCAAATTAATTATGAAAATTTATCCCGATCATGGAATCCTGGGTGAAGAATTCGGATGGATGAATGAAAATGCTGAATTCCAATGGGTTCTGGATCCCATCGACGGTACAAAAAGTTTTATCTGCGGAGTGCCGTTATTCGGGACACTTATTGCTCTGCTCAGGAAAGGACAACCGGTCCTGGGAGCTCTGAATCTTCCCATCCTGAAAGAATTGCTGATCGGGGATAATAATCAAACAAGGCTAAATGGGAAACCGGTTGTTTGCAGGCAACGTTACACCCTGGAAGAGGCTGTACTTCTGACAACCGATCATACCGCTTTCATAAAATATGAGAATGAAAAGCGCTTTGATGATCTGGTTAATGAAGTCGGTATGTACCGCACCTGGGGAGACTGTTACGGTTATTACCTGCTGGCCAGTGGTTATGCCGATATTATGATCGATCCTATCATGTACCCCTGGGACATCCTGGCTCTCATTCCCATTATCCGGGGCGCAGGCGGTATCATTACCGATCATAAGGGAAATGATCCGGTCACAGGCAACAGCATTATTGCTGCCAGCCGTACACTTCATTCCACTGTAGTTCACTACCTTAATTCGTAAGCATTCTTTTGCGGGGCAAATAGGAGGGAAATCCTGAAATGCCCAGCAAGCGGGCCATCAGTACCGGTATGCTTGTATTATCACGGGTTCCCGTGAATTCAAAGGCATGAGGGCCAAACGCATACAATGGCACCATCTGGGCAGTATGGTGGGTGGTCGCCCAATTGACCTCCAGGTCCTGTCCGTTAAGCCGGCCACCAAGTATATCCAGTCCCCCTGTTTCGTGATCTGCAGTAACCACAATAAGGGTATTTCGGTTTTTTTCTGCAAACTTTACACCTGTTTGAACGGCTTGATCGAAAGCGAGTAACTCACGAATCATATAGGCGAGATCATTATTGTGTCCGCCCCAGTCAATCTGGCTGCCCTCAACCATGAGAAAAAAACCAGTATCGTTTCTGCTTAATATTTGAAGAGATTTTTCAGTCATCTCAGACATAGTTGGTTCACTGGGCTTATTTTCGAATCCATCCCATGCAAAAAGTCCCAGCAATTTTTCAGAGCCGGTGGCAAGAAACTGGGCTCTGGTTTCCAGATAAGTGTAGCCGGAATTTTTTGCCATTTTTATCAGATCCAGGGTGTCTTTCCGGACACTGCCCGGAGTGCCGGAGGAAAGAAAATACCTCTTTCCTCCTCCCAGCAGAACATCAACCTGTTCGTTCAACAACTGACGGGCAATTTCCTCATGATTTTCTCGGGAGGCCACATGAGAAGCGAAACAGGCCGGTGTTGCATGGGTAATGGAGGAGGTAACCACCAGACCGGTAGACATTCCACGGTGATGTGCTGCCTCCAGAAGGGTTAACACCGCACCGGAGTCCGGTAGTACTCCCACCATACCGTTACGGGTTTTAAAACCGCTGGCCAGGGCGGTGGCTCCGGCCGCTGAATCGGTAATCAGATTATCTATCGAATGAGTTTTAACCAGGCCGGTTACCGGTAACCGGTCCAAAACCAGCTGGCCATCCGCTCCCAGGTGTTGTATCCTTGCGACGGACACCTGGTCAATACCCATTCCATCCCCAATAAAGAGGATAATATTTCTAACGCTGCTGGTATCCTGACTGTAACCTGTATTCAGTATATAAATCAGGGAAATAAACAGGCCCATTAAGAATATGTTAAGGCGCATAACCACACTCCATTGCTTGATATCCGAAATTTATGAAAATAAATTTTTATCTGAAAACATCGAATTAACACTTTCCTGGCACAAAGCTCTCCTTACATATTTGAGAGGAGATGAGTAAAAATATAAATAAAAAACGGATCGGATCTGTAATAAAAGTAATTTTCAAGGAAGATAAAACCTGTACCTGAAATGACTATTAATTTTACTTGACCAGGATTACATTTAATTGACAGTCAACTGGCCAGTACACTTATTAAGATTTCTCATATTATTTGTTAATTGAAAAAATCTGGCTATAGTTTACCGGCCTAATAGTATAAATCCGTGCCTATGCTGTATCGATTGGCAAAATTTATAAAATCTTTTAAGATTTCCGAATATTTTTTATTTGGATTTAAAGCTTAACTGAAATATTTTGATATGATTATGATCCTGATGAAGCAAATAAAATTAAATTTTAAATTCTGGAATATTTAATTAATCTGGAAGATCTGAACTCACTCCCTTTATCATGAACAATGTTAATTTGAAGTCTGTATTCCTACAATCGAAACCGGATAGGGAGGAAATCAGGGAGCGAGTGAGCAGGATTATTAACAACCTTCTGTTTTATTTGCAAAGCAATGAGAAAAGATCATGAACCCTGCAGACCCACAGGAAATCGAAGTTAAGCTCATCATTGCCTGTGACCATCCGGATAAAATCGCAGATCAGATTTGGGCGCTGAATAACATTACAGGCTTTATGCTGAGTAATCCGGATGCATTAAAGATCAGGGATATCTATTTTGATACACCGCAGGGAAATCTTGCAAAACTGCGCTTAGCCATGCGATTACGATTTACCGGTGCGGATTGCCTGATAACCATAAAGGGTAAAACCCAAAAAAACAACTGGGGTGGAGTAAAGCGGCTGGAAATTGAAAAGCCATGTTCACTGGCATCCTTGCAGTATATATGTGGAAAACTTGAAGAGCATGGAGCGAAGTTGGGCGATGATCATATTACATATGATAATTCCCAACCCATCGAAAGTGTTCGACATCTGGGATTTCAGGTTATACAGGACCGTCATACCTTTCGGCGAAAAAAATTGCTGACTTCCTCCGGCGATCCCGGAAAAATACTGGCGGAGATATCCATAGATAAAGTAACCTACAAGTGTATGGAGCAATCGGTCATTCACCACGAAATTGAAATTGAGGCAAAAGAGGATGGCGGGATTACAGCGGTGCGCACAGTATCAGAAGAGCTGCGAAAAGAGTTCCCGCAGGATCTGAGGACCGTATCATTCAGCAAATTAACCCTCGGTATACTGCTGAAAAAATTTTCTGAGAAAACCGACTTTCAGAAATACATGGACAAACAGGGACAATTACTACCGGCAGCCTACGATCTGATTGCTGCACAGGCCAACCAAATCTCCGAATAAAGAATCGGCTTTGAAAATTTCTAGTGCCTGAATACATTAAACTTAAAAAGAGAAGGAAATTGAACAATGCATAAACATGTAACGCTGCTGGGAGTATTATATATAATATTTCATTTATTTTTTCTATTTACCGCTGTAATTATTCTCTTCGTTTTTGCCGGCAGTATCTTTCTGGCTCATAGCCGGGAAACAACCACCACCCTGACTATTGTAGGATTAGCCCTTATTCTTTTTTTCTGCCTGCTTTCCCTGCCCGGTATTATCGGTGGTATTGGTCTGTTACAAAGACGTTCCTGGGCAAGGATACTGGTATTGATTCTGGCTATCTTCAATCTGGTCAATATCCCATTCGGTACCGCCCTGGGAATTTATTCATTGTGGGTATTGCTTAACAGCGAAACCGCACAAGTATTTGATAAAAGGCCCGCTGCACCCATCAATAATCAGGTCAGGACATGAAATCCAAAATACAGATTCTGAAAAAACTGCAGGAGATTCCAGGTGTAGGAAAATCTATCGCAGAAGATCTCTGGTCTATTAATATCAAATCCCCGCAGGATTTGAAGGGACAAGATCCGGAAATGCTTTACAAAAAGATATGCCTGCAGGCGGGAATGCCGGTGGACCGCTGCATGCTCTACATTTTACGCTGCGCAGTCTATTTTGCATCCCATGATCAACACCGGCCTGGCCTTTTAAAATGGTGGAACTGGTCCGATGCAAGGCTTCAGGAGCAAAACCAATTAAAATAAAAGGTAATCACAGTTAAATTTATATCAGATATTCCAGGCAATTCCGGTGGTAAGATTATAAAACAATGAATTACTGGTTTGGGTATTAAGTTTTGATTCATCACAAAAATGAATACCTAAGCTCATCTTCGACAGTAGTAGGTGTAGAAAGAACGGGATAAACCCATAGAAT
>CAYWTB010000021.1:0-56796 GCA_964461135.1 uncultured Caldithrix sp.
GTGATGAATGATGTAAGTTCTTATCCATTAAATAACTACTTTAGAAATTTAGGTTATAGACTAATTCATGATTTACTGACAAACTGTGGGACTTAATTGGATAATCTTGATTCTAGTGAGTAATTTTATATGCTCCACTTTTTTGTACCCTATCCCCTTGCCCCTGCCCGGTTTAAAAATATGCGGTAGTTAAAAAAGACCTTCAGGAAAAATCGCCAGAAATTCCGGTGCACCGAACGTAAAAATTCTTTCTGTCTGAGTCCCCAGCACTCACTCTGTGTAAAACAACAGATAAGATCATGAACAATTGAGTGCTGGGGACGAGTTTAAAAATTTTAGTGAGGTGCATCGTTGAATTTCCAGATTTTTCCTTACAGTCTTGATTTTTTGGTTCTTTTGCATCAAGGAAAAAGAACAGGCAATAAGAAATTCGGTGACCTCGAATATTAGAAGTTTATTAAATTTTACCGAAAATGTCTTTGATCTATAATCTTTCACCGTACTCACACATTTGACCTTTCTGGTAAGGGCAAAATTAAGTTATGTCCTGAAAAATGTAGCTCAATGGGTATCATGCCAGGCAATTTAGTAAAGTTTTAATCACATTAACCGGACACTATTGGCCTGCAACAGGCAGGGGTTAGGGTACGTACGTTTCATCTCAAAAATTAGAATATCCCATTCAGATCTATATAACAGAGTGTATCTTTATTGAACAGCTTTTATATAAATAAATATAAATGACTATAATTGCTTTTTGCTGAGCTAAGGACATAATCATGTTAAAAAAATTAAAAGAAACATATTTACAGCAGTGATAAATTTTGCTATATTCATTTGAATACTTGTTCAAGTATAAAGGTGAAAGCATGAGTAATATAAATACCGTGGTCTGCCGCGAAACTATTATTAATTATGAAAAGGTGGAAGCAGCCAGAAAAAATCTGCCATCTGATCCTGAAATCAACAATCTGGCGGAAACCTTTAAAATACTGGGAGATCCAACCCGGTTGCGAATAGTACTGGGCTTGACACAGCAGGAATTGTGTGTGTGCGATTTGGCAACTCTGGTGAATCTGTCCGTTTCGGCAGTATCGCATCAGCTGCGATTGTTAAGGAACCTGAAACTGGCGAAATTTCGCAAAGACGGGAAAATGGTGTATTATTCCCTGGATGATGCCCACATCGAAAATATTATTCGCCTGGCCCAGGTACATGTCCGGGAATAATTATCAATAGGATATCAGGATAAATATCCATGGCTGAAAATATCTACAAACGGAGTGAACTGGAAGTGGAGGGAATGGATTGTGCGGATTGTGCCCTGCACGTGGAGAAGGCAGTAAATCAGCTTCCCGGCATCAAGCTGGTCAGGGTTAATTTCTTAAACGGCAATTTGAAAATTGAATATGACGATAAACTCACCGATCTGACGGATATTGAGAGAGCGGTAAAATCGGCTGGTTATTCCCTCAGGAAACCATCGTATACCTTCTGGCAAAAACAGAAATTAACCATACTTACCTCTATCTCCGGAACCTTTGCTATTGCCGGTTCAATCTTTCACTATTTACAGTTATCTGAATTTTTCACGATTCCTCTTTTTGTAATTGCCATTATATCGGGTGGAGTCCCGATTGCGGTTAAAGGTTTCAAAGAAGCCCGGCATCTGACACTGGGAATGGATTTCCTGATGAGCATCGCCGTGATCGGAGCGATGCTTATCGGGGAATGGGCCGAGGCGGCTTACGTAATTTTTCTGTTTGCTCTGGCGGAACTGATTGAATCTTATTCGGTGAAGCGTGCCCGAAAATCAATCGAATCCCTGATGGACCTTGCTCCCAATGTCGCTCTGGTAAAAACGGGAGAGGGAACCATCGAAGAACCGGTGGACAGTGTTGTAATTGGTAGCGTAATCATTATTAAACCCGGTGACAGAATTCCATTGGATGGGGAGGTCACCGCCGGTAATTCTGCCGTTAACCAGGCGCCCATTACCGGTGAAAGCATTCTGGTGGACAAATCTCACGGAGATGAAGTTTATGCCGGTACTATAAATCAGCAGGGGATGCTGGAAGTGCAGGTCACGAAAAAGCCGCAGGATTCTATGCTGGCGCGGATTATCCGTCTGGTGGAGGAAGCACAAGCCAGAAAAGCACCTACCCAGCAATTCGTGGAAAAATTTTCCCGCTATTACACCCCGGCCATGGTAACATTTGCCATCCTGGTAGCCATAATTCCTCCCCTAATATTTGGAGGAATTTTTGTGGACTGGTTTTACCGCGCTTTGGTGCTGCTGGTTATATCCTGTCCCTGCGCCCTGGTCATCTCCACACCGGTTACCATTGTCAGCGGATTAACTAACGCCGCCCGGAATGGCATTCTGATAAAGGGCGGATCTTATCTGGAAAATTTTGACAAAATCAAAGTAATCGCTTTCGATAAGACCGGAACCCTCACCACCGGGATGCCGGCGGTACGGTCGGTACAGACATTAAACAATCACTCCCGGGAAGCTCTCCTGCGGATTGCCGCATCTCTGGAAGCGCACTCGGAGCATCCCCTCGGGAAAGCGATTTTCAACTATGCCCTTCAGCAGGGAATATCCCCCGTTCCGGTAAATAAATTTACTTCCATTATTGGCAAGGGTGCCAAAGGAATAATTGATGGCGAAATGTACTACGTCGGAAACCATCGTTTGTTTGAGGAAGAGGAAATCTGTGAAGAGGCGGTTCATTCCGAATTGAATAAACTGGAGAACAGCTCGAATACCGCCGTTTTGGTTGGTAACCAGAAAGCGCTTCTTGGCCTCATTGCCATTGCCGATGAGGTGCGGGATATTGCTCCTTCTGCCATCAAAAGATTAAAAAAACTGGGTATCCGAAAAACCGTCATGTTAACCGGGGACAATGCCGTCACCGCCCGGGCTATTGCCGGACAGATCGGAATCGACCAATTTAAAGCGGAATTGTTACCTGATCAAAAAGTGGAAATTATCCATCAGTTAATGAGTGGTAATGAAATGGTCGGTATGGTTGGGGATGGCATCAATGATGCGCCGGCGCTTGCTTCCGCCACCATGGGAATCGCCATGGGTGTTTCCGGCAGCGATACCGCCATCGAGACTGCCGATATTGCACTAATGGAAGACGATCTTTCGCGAATTGCTTATTTGAAGGGGCTTAGCCGCAAAACAGTTCGCATTATAAAGCAGAATATTTTCATAGCGCTGTTTTTAAAAGGGCTGTTTTTCGCCCTGGCCATCCCCGGGCTGGCGACGCTATGGATGGCGGTATTTGCCGATATGGGCGCCAGTCTCATGGTTATCTTTAACGGACTGAGGGCACTGAAATCCGGTCAATCTTAGATAAAAATATTACCAACGCATCCCTCACGATTTGTGTCCAACTACGGTGATGCTGAATAGTCCGAAGTTTCCCGAGCGGTAGCGCTTTAGGTCATTTCTGTCCAGGTATGTACCCAATAATTCATCCGGCAGTACGATCACTTTGTGCTTTTTGATCTCAATTTGAGCAAACCCGGCCAGCCGGATAGTTTCAATATAATCATTTTCCTTCAAGGCTCCGGCCACACAACCGGCATACAGTTCGTCCGACTACCGAAGCTTCTCATGCATTTCACCCCGGTAGACCACATCCGAAACACAGAAGTGAGCTCCCGGTTTCAACACCCGATAGATCTCGCGGAAAGCGTTATTCTTATCCGGCACCAGGTTCAGCAAGCAATTGCTGATTACCACATCCACGCTGTCATTTTCTATCGGCAAATCCTCAATCTCATCCAAACGGAATTCCACTCAAATATAGTAATGGATACCTGTTAAGTTGAGAAAATTTTATTCCCCGTCGAAAAGGATTGCCTGCCTGATTTTGTGTAAAAACGATTTATGAGCACTTTTTTAACAAGATAAATTTTGTGCTAATATAAATCTTTACTTATCTGTTCTTCTTTGATATACCTAATAAATATTTTTAAATTTGTTTATAATAGAACAGAAGTACCTATATTCTTTAAAAGAATACTAAAGAATGCCATTTTGAGCGCAGGTAGGAAGTTGAAGTATTTACATTTCCCCGCCATTTTACTTTTGCTGCAACGCTTGCTGGTAAGAGAACTTCAACGTCTCCGAATGACTGAACATACATTTATGGTAGTGGTAGCCGTTATTATTGGGGTTGCCGGTGGATTTGGAGCCATCTTTTTCCGTTTCGCCATCCGCTTTTTCCAGGGAATTTTTTTTGGAACCTGGCATTATACCTTGGATTATGTGTTACAGCTTCCCTGGTATGTCAAGCTTTTTGCTCCTGCAGCAGGTGGATTAATTGTGGGACCTATTGTTTTTTATTTTGCCCGGGAAGCAAAAGGCCACGGAGTACCGGAAGTAATGGAGTCCATAGTACTGCGGGCTGGTGCGATTCGTCCACGGGTGATGATTGCCAAAGTTATGGCCTCAGCAGTTTGCATCGGATCCGGTGGATCTGTGGGACGTGAGGGTCCCATCGTTCAGATCGGCTCTGCAATCGGTTCTTTTATCGGACAAATTTTTAAAGTAACCGGCTCTCGTTTACGTACCCTGGTGGCCTGTGGAACTGCCGCCGGAATTGCTGCTACTTTTAATGCACCGATTGCCGGTGCTCTTTTTGCCATGGAAATTATCCTTTCTGATTTTGGTATCTCTCAATTTAGCCCCATTGTCATTTCTTCGGTTTCTGCAACCGTCATCTCTCGCCATTTTTTAGGAGATTTCCCAGCCTTTGTGATTCCCCATTACGAGTTAGTGAGCGTATTTGAAATGATCCCCTATGCGATCTTGGGAATTTTAGCGGCTTTTATCGCTTTAAGTTTTATCAACCTTCTCTATAAAACGGAAGATCTGTTTGAGATACTTCAATTACCAGGTTTCATCAAACCTGCTATTGGAGGATTAGCGCTCGGGGCAATCGGGGTTTTTTTTCCATATATTTTCGGAGTTGGGTACGAGACAATAGATTTAGCCTTGCAATCATCCCTCACCTGGTATTTTTTGTTATTTTTAATCGTTTTAAAATTGATCGCAACCTCAGTAACTATTGGTTCCGGCGGCTCCGGGGGAATTTTTGCCCCGTCCTTATTTCTGGGTGCCAGCTTAGGTGGCTTCGTGGGTACCGTTGTCCATTCCCTTTTCCCCGCTTATACAGCGAGTTCCGGTGCATATGCTTTAGTCGGAATGGGCGCTGTGGCTGCAGGAGCCATGCACGCTCCTATTACATCCATCCTCATCATCTTCGAATTAACGGATGACTATAGAATTATTCTTCCCCTGATGATTGCATGCATCATTAGTGTTTTAATCACCACTCGATTAAAAAGAGATTCAATCTATACACAGAAATTATCTCGCCGGGGACTCAAGCTTTTTCAAGGCCAGGAAATCAACGTCTTACAATCATTAAAAGTGTCACGAGTAATGAGAACAGATTATGAGTATATCCATCCCGATACCCCCTTCCGTAAATTAATGGACTTAACTGTTAATAGTTCTCATACAAATTTTTTCGTAGTTAATAGTGAAAAACAATTATTAGGAGTTATTTCTATTCATGACGTGAGAAAAACTATATATGAATCGGAGGCATTAGAGTCCATTCTAATCGCCCATGATCTCTTGGCTCCCATCAGTCATTATTATACTTCCCAAGATACGCTTGATATTGTTATGAAAGCATTTGGTGAAATGAGCCTTGATGAATTGCCAGTTGTTGATAATCTGGCAAATAGACACTTAATCGGCACTGTATCTAAAAATGATGTCATTGAAGAATACAATAAAGAAGTGGTTAAACGTGATATGGTATCAAGTCTTTCGGGTTATATCAGTTCTATCCATAAATTTAAAAAAATAGAAATAATCGATGGACAAATTTTGAGTGAAATTGAAATTCCCGGTGAATTCGTAAATAAAACCCTAAAAGAGTTAAATTTACGTAACCGTTACGGTGTAGAAGTTGTACTGATCAAACAAAGCTATAATGCCGAAAAAAAAGAAAGAGAGAATATTGTCCCGCCCTCCGCAGAGTATCGTTTTCAATTTGGGGATTCCATATTAATCTTAGGCCCCAAGACTATATTTGAGGACTTAAAAAATTTTAAATCGAGATAAAAAAACAATTACACCCTCAGAAAAATTGCCCTAAATAAATAGCAGAGTAGAAGAAGAGTGACTGCCTCCTCTGACAGTCCAGTTGAATCGATAGATTAATTAACACAATCCAGGCAACTTTTTTTCACCCTTTATCCGGCCATATTCTTCCACCACCATTTCTCCGCACTCTTGGCACATAAAACTGCTGAAGCTATGCAGGGGATCTTGAAATTTGAAATCAAATAAATAGGAGATGTTGAGTAACATATTATCCGGGACATTCGTCACTTTTTACACAAGCGGTTCGACCATCGAGACTGCCGATATTGCACTAATGGAAGACGATCTTTCGCGAATTGCCTACCTGAAGGAGCTTAGCCGCAAGACGGTCCGTATCATCAAACAGAATATCTTTATCGCCCTGTTTTTAAAGGGACTGTTTTTTGCCCTGGCTATCCCCGGCCTGGCGACCTTATGGATGGCGGTATTTGCTGACATGGGCGCCAGTCTCATGGTCATATTTAATGGACTGAGGGCACTGAAATCCAGTCAATCTTAGATGAAGATATTACCAATGCATCTCTCACGATTTGTGTCCGACTATGGTGATGCTCAATAATCCGAATTTTCCCGAGCGGTAGTGCTTTAGGTCATTTCTGTCCAGGTATGTACCCAATAATTCATCCGGCAGTACGATCACTTTGTGCTCTTTGATCTCAATTTGAGCAAACCCGGCCAGCCGGATAGTTTCAATATAGTCATTTTCCTTCATGGCCCCAGCCACACAACCTCCATAAAATTCGGCCGATTGACGGAGTTTCTCCATCATCTCACCCTGGTAGACCACATCCGAAACACAAAAATGAGCTCCCGCTTTCAGTATCCGATAGATTTCGCGGAAAGCTTTATTCTTATCCGGTACCAGGTTCAGCACACAATTGCTGATTACCACATCCACGCTGTCACTGTCGATGGGTAACTCCTCGATCTCACCCAAACGGAATTCCACATTGGTATATCCCAGTTTGCGATTATTTTCCTCGGCCTTAGTAATCATTTCCCGGGTCATATCCACCCCAATCACTTTCCCGGAATCACCCACCAGTGCCCGGGCCACAAACACGTCATTCCCGGCGCCGCTGCCCAGATCCAGTACCGTATCTCCTGCTTTAATATCGGCATGTTCGGTGGGTAAGCCACAGCCCAGGCCCAGATCAGCATCAGCCAGATAGCCTTCTACCTGGCTATAATCATCACTGAATACCGTGTAATCAACTTCATCACTTTCGCAGCAGGATTTCTCTGCTTTGGATTTTCCGGACCCGCAACAGAATTCATCCTGCTTCTGACTGGATTGTTCAGCGATTTTGCCATACTTTTCTTTAACGATTTTTTTAATTTCATCTGAGGTTTGCATAATGTATCTCCTTATAAGTATAAATTTTTATTCACACTGGCAGACGGTGATAAAGAGGGATTGGAAAGCCTCTTTGGCCTTTTTTAATTTGGTATGGTCCAGGCAATAGCAGGTTTTGGGGCCTTCGATTTCCCCCCGGATGAGTCCCACCCGTTTCAATTCCCGCAGGTGTTGTGAGACGGTGGACTGTGCGAGGGGCAGCAATTCCACAATGTCTCCGCACATACAGACATTTTTATCCACCAGGATATGGAGAATTTTTACCCGGGCCGGATGTGAGAGGGCCTTGGCAATTTCCGCCAGCTCAATTTCTTCCGGGTTAAACAAAATTGATTTATTCTGTGCCATCTCGTTTCCTTCCATCGGTCATCGTAAATATACGATAATTAAATAAAAAGTTGCACACTTTTTATTTTGAAAATAATAATTAATATTCTAAACATATGCCGTTGATATGGCATTATAAAATTTTACCATATAAATTTGAAATTATCTTTATCTCTGAAGGAAAATATGCTAATAAACTAAATACTTTTGTATGCTAGATCAATACTTATTCCGGCCTCCGAGCCGCCACGCAAGTGGCCACTTTGTGGGAATCTCTATGATTTTTATGGACTCCGTCAAATACTGAGAACCCATATCACCTGCTGCAAGCAGGAGTCTCGGAAGACAAAATGAAGAGGTATATAATTCTTTTAAAACATATTTCAGATTTTTCCACTAATTAACTCACTTTAAAAAATAGATTCCGGTTTAACGTATCTTAAAGGGAGATATTTGGGCTGCCACATGGCATTTCTAATCATCGTCAATAACTTCTCATCAGGGGCAATGACACCTAATCCGCTGTCCCGTGCCTCTTTTGCGACTGCAAGAGCTATTTGAGCCGATACCTCCCGAATATCCTCAATGGAAGGAAGTAACTGCCCGGATTTTAGTTCTTTTTCCGTAACCAAATCACTGACTGCTTTTGATGCCGCCATAAACATTTCGTCCGTAATTTTAGGTGTTCCCGATACTAGGGCACCCAGCCCAACGCCGGGGAAAACATATAAATTATTACATTGGGGAATCACGCGTTCCTTTCCATTAACCATCACCGGCTTAAAAGGACTTCCTGTAGCAACCAGGCTATTTCCTTTGGTTACTTTATAAATATTTTCCGGGGTTGCCTCCGCTTTAGCGGTTGGATTGGAAATTGGCATGATCAACGGCAGATCACCATTTTTTACCATTTGAGCAATAATTTCATCCGTAAAAGAACCACTCTGTGCGGTTACACCCACCAGTACAGTGGCCTTGGCATTACGAATTGTATCTAAAAGACCTATTTTATTCGGATTAGATAATTTCCAATTAGCAACCATCGCCCGATCTTTCACTATAGGTTTTTGTTCTTCGGTAACCGGCATGCCTTCAACCAAAAGACCATCCTTATCGATACCAAAAATCCGGTTTCTTGCCTCTTTTTCGCTCAAGCCCTCCACTTTCAGGCCGGTAATAATTGTCCGGGCAATTCCAATACCCGCCTGTCCCTGGCCAAAGATCACAAAGTGCTGATCACTTAATTTTTGTTTTTTGACCTTCATGGCCGAAAGGAAAACCGCCATGGCAACGGATCCCGTACCCTGGATATCATCGTTAAAGGAAAGAACTCTTTCGCGAAAGCGCTCCAACAATCGGAAGGCATTGTTTTTTCCGATATCTTCCCATTGCAATAAAGCATTGGGAAACCGGCGGCGAACCGCATTAACAAATTTCTCAATAACCGCATCATAGGCATCTCCGGTAAGCCTTTTTTTGCGAATACCGATGTACAGTGGATCTTCTAACAATTGCTCGTTATTTGTTCCCACATCAATTAAAATGGGCAGGCAATATGCGGGATGGATTCCGCTCGCCGCCACATAAAGGCTGATCTTGCCTATGGGAATTCCCATCCCCCCGGCACCTTGATCGCCTAACCCAAGAATTCTCTCACCATCGGATGCTACAATCAGTGAGATATTAGAAAACGATACATTTGATAGTACTTTATCTATGTTGTGGATATTTTCCGCGGTTACATAAAGTCCCCGTCGCCGCCTGAATAGATGACTAAACCCCTGACAGGCCTGCCCGACGGTCGGGGTATAAATGATGGGTAACATTTCGGTAAGATGACTTAAAACCAGAGCGTAGTGCAATGTCTCATTTCGATCTTGCAAAGAAAGCATGTAGATATATTTTTCCAGATCATTGGGCTTGGCACAGAAACTTTCATAGGTTTTCTTTTTTTGCAGGTCTATATCAGAAATTGCTTCCGGAAAAAGACCTTCCAGATTAAATTCGTACCGCTCTTGCTGGCTAAAAGCAGTACCCTTATTATACATGGGATGGTCTGTTAAAAATAATCCTTTAAAAGGTACTTCAATATATTCTTCACCAGTAAAGGGATCTGTTCTTTTTGAATAGGTTAACATTGTTTTATGCTCCAATTTATTTTAATACGTAATTTAAAAGTTTATATTCGAGTTCGCTTGACCCGAAAATTCAAAGAAACCGGAATTGCTATTTTTCTAATCACTCGATACTCTGCTATTCTTTATCTAAAATCGGTTAAATATAATTAATTCTTAAATCAAGAACTTATGAAAATAATAAAAATTCAAAAATTCACAAACTGTCGGATTTTTAAAAATCGATCTTATGATAAAAAGTCTATTTACCGAACTTTAAATCAATCAGGGAAGTTATCTTCACTTTTAACAGTGAGCCTAAAAAATATGGCGACAATCTCTATCAGGAATTGCGTGCAAGAAATGAAATTGTAGCCGGGCACAAAGCGATCAGCTATAATGCTTTGATAAACATCCAAACATCGATTATTAAAAAGACTACCGCGATCATCCGCTTCACCTTTTTCTCCGGAAGTTTTATGGAGATGTGCGATCCAATCTGACCGCCAATTAGGACAATTGCTTCGATTCCCAGACTGAGCAGCCAGTCGATCTGTCCGGTAAACAGATGTCCGGTAAAACCCAGCAGGCCGGTCAGCCCCACCATCAGGGGAAAAGTGGTTACCGCTACCTTTGCTGGCACGGAGAATCGGAGGATCATGATCAGCACTTTCAGCAGCCGCCGGCAACACCCAGCGCACCGGAAAAGTAGTCGATGGCGAAGGTGATGGGGATAATCGCCGGCACGTAGATGCTATACCGCTATTCTGTTTATCCTCGCCAGTTTGTAACTTTTAAGACCGCCAGGCATTCCCGATTTAGCAAACCGTACTATTTCCTGTTTTTTTCCGGGAGATTTCCGGATCTACTTTCGTTAAATGTCATATTTGTAACCAAGGTGTTCTAATGCAACAGGCTAACGGGTTTCAGAGAGAATTTCATTCTGCACAGACCCAAAAGGACTATTCCAAAATTGCCTGGCTATATAATTTCTGGGGATGGCTCACCGAATCGAATGCCAACCGGAAAGTGCTGGAACTGGCTGCCATAAAGGACGGCGAATGCATCCTGGAGGTTGCGGTGGGGACCGGAAAACTGTTTGAACAAATCGCAAAAAGCAATCCCAAGGGATTTACCGCCGGTATTGATCTCACTCCTGCTATGCTGAATAAAGCACTGCGAAGGTTTAAACAACAGGCAGAACAGCCCTTTTCACTGGAAATTGCCGATACTTATCAACTTCCCTATTCGTCTGAATCTTTTGATATCCTAATAAACAATTTTATGCTGGATCTGCTTCCCGGGAACGATTATTCTCATATCCTTGGCGAATTCAATCGTGTCTTGAAACCCGGCGGGCATCTGCTTATTTCCACCATGGCATTCGGCCATCGCTGGTATCACCGTTTCTGGACCTGGTTGGCGGCTGCCTTCCCGGATTTACTGACAAATTGCCGGCCGGTTCAGATCGGGGAAAACCTGAAGCAGGCCGGATTTAAAATTATACAATCTTTTTTTATCAGCCAGAACACTTTCCCCAGCATCGTGTGGAGTTCCCGGAAAAATTCATGAGACCAACAATGAAAATAGAGTTCTTTTATTTTGAAGACTGTCCTTCATATAAAGAAGCGTTACAAAATATGAAAGAGGTATTGGCCGAAGAAAAATCCGATAGTGACCTGGCGATAATTCGGGTTGATTCTCCGGAGAAAGCAAATGAAATCAATTTTCAGGGGTCGCCCTCCATAAAAATCAATGGCAAAGATTGGGAAGGCAGAAATGATATCCCTGGCCTGCGATGCCGGTTATATATGATTAACGGCAAACTTACCGGTGTTCCTACCAGGGAATTTATCCGGGAGAAATTATCTTTTTTGAAACAGGAAGATTAAATATTTCAAAGTTGGAGACGTTTAGATGATATGACTAAAGCCAAGCATGGAAAGTTCAGTTCTATCCGGAATGCTTGTTATTCATATCAAAGATGGTAGGTTCCCGGAATTTGGTCTGGCATTTCTTCCACCGTCTCATATTTCCCAGGGATTTCCATATATCAGCTGCAAATTTGAATTCTCCCAGGGTTTCATAAATCAGCGCAACTCTTTTATCCCGCCGTCCGGCTTTATTGTACATTTTGAGAGCCATCCTTAAATTTCCCTCCTGGAAATATGAATTACCGGATTTTTCATAATCTTCAACTTTTTCATACAACCGGGCGGATTTCTGGTATTGCCCGGCCTGAGCATAATAGTGAGCTGCTTTGGCCGTTTCCCCGAAGTCTTCAAATATCTTTGCCGTTTTTAGTAAAGTGTTTTTTGTTTTCAAGGTAGATTCCATTTTACTCTTATTCCTTAAAGCCATTATCTTTCTTTCTACAATTTAAATAACAACGATATTTTTTGCAAGATAAACCGATATACTTGCAGCAGGGATTACTATTTTAAAAAATAGAAACGGTGAATTTATTGCGGGTGGTAGGACAGAAAGGTGTGATTGATTTCAAATTATCGGCCAACACCTTTTCTGTTATTTTAATTTGATTTCCGATTTATTCCCGGGGATTTCACTATGAGAATTAACTCTTCCTAAAACTTTTGCGGATATTCTGTCCATCGGAATCCGACCATCATTCTGATGGGATCCTTAATATTTTAAGCGTCAGTTGCTACGAAATATTTTCTTTTAAAGAACAATGCCACATTTACCAGACTGATCAAAGCCGGCACCTCTACCAGCGGACCGATAACCGCGGCAAATGCTTCACCGGAATTTATCCCGAACACTGCGACAGCCACGGCAATGGCCAGTTCAAAATTATTGCTGGCTGCCGTAAAGGAAAGCGTGGCGGATTTGGAATAATCTGCACCTACTTTTTTACCCATATAAAACGATACCAGAAACATCAGCACAAAATAAATGAGCAGGGGAATGGCGATTCGGACGACATCCAGAGGCAATTGAACAATGAATTCGCCTTTCAGTGAAAACATGACAATGATCGTAAACAGGAGGGCAATAAGGGTGATGGGACTGATCCTGGGAATAAATTTCTTATGATACCAATCCTTGTTTTTAAGCCTGATGAGGGTAAAGCGGGTGATGATACCGGCGATAAAGGGAATCCCCAGATAGATGAACACACTTTTGGCAATCTGCCCGATGGTGACTTCAACCAGGGTACCCTTAATTCCAAAAATCGGGGGTAAAATGGTGATAAAAATGTAGGCATAAACAGAATAGAAGAAAACCTGAAAAATGGAATTGAAGGCCACCAGCCCGGCGGCATATTCAGTATCTCCTTTAGCAAGTTCATTCCAGACAATGACCATAGCAATGCAGCGGGCTAGGCCAATCATAATTAATCCGTACATATATTCCGGATATCCTCGCAGAAAAACGATGGCCAGAAAGAACATCAGGATGGGACCAACAATCCAATTTTGTATCAGCGATAGAATAAGGATCTTCCAGTTCCGGAAGACCTCCCCCAGCTCTTCATACTTCACCTTAGCCAGGGGCGGATACATCATCAGAATTAAACCGATGGCAATTGGGATATTAGTGGTGCCCACCTGAAAATGATTCCAGAAGTCAACTATCCCGGGAAAGAAGTAACCGGACAACACCCCGGCAAACATGGCCAGAAAAATCCACAGGGTTAAAAAGCGGTCCAGAAAAGACAATTTACCAGAAACTTTTTCCATCATTTTCCTCGGGTTGATATTTATGTTTGATTTTTAAATCATAACACGGAGATGCACTGAGTATCCACGATGTTCCACAGAATGATTTTATAAATCGTTTAGCAAGTTCTCTTCTTTGTGGTTCTCAATGTATCCTCCCTGACTCTCCGTGTAATCAGAAAATTTACAGGTTACTGTGCCGCATCTGCCATCCACTGCATCAGTGTGGATTTTGTGGGAATTTTTCCGCTGCTTTTTACCTGATCATTGATAATCAGGCCGGGCGTCATAAAAATACCCAGCTCAGCGAATTTTTTAAAATCGGTTACTTTTTCAACCGTTGCTTCAGCCCCGCTTTCGGCCACTACTTCTTTACAGAGTTGCTCCAGTTTCTGGCAATTGGCGCAACCGGATCCAACAACCTTAATGTTTACCATTCTCGTTCTCCTTTTTTTACATTTTTTGACGGGATGAACAGGATTATGTGCCAATTACTTAAAGATGCTTTTATGCAACACCTCATTATTATCCAGTCAATCCTGTCTGATTTTTTCTTTATAGAACTCTAGAAAATCGTGTTTAATTTCATCCCTTACTTTCCGGAATACTGCCAGAACCTGCACTTCCGTACCAGACGCTTCCGCCGGGTCTTCGAAACCAATATGTAATCGTGTTTTCACCTTCCCCTTAAAAACCGGACAGGTTTCCTTTGCGTTATCACAGACGGTAATAACATAATCAAAGTATGCATTCAAAAATTGTGAGACATCTTTGGGATATCTGTTGCTAATATCGACTCCTGATTCTTTCATCACCTGGATTGCCATGGGGTGCACCCTGCTGGAAGGATTTGTTCCGGCAGAAAAGACTTCCAGTTCCGGGTCAAAAGATTTCAGAAATCCCTCTGCCATCTGGCTGCGGCAGGAATTCCCGGTACATAGAATCAATACTTTCATTTTTCATTTCTCTTTTTGACAGGATGAACAGGATTAACAAATATTTAATTAAAATTAAAGAATTTAGTGTTTTGCAAGTTTTCTGACTTTTCTTTTTACTTCAACTTTTTCCTCTCCGAAATTTATCAACAGTCCAATATCCATGTGTGTCGCAGATAAATAGTTGACAAGCTGAACTTCGTGTGCTTTATTAAGTTTTGTAACTGATTTTAATTCCAATAATACTGTGTTATTAACTATGATATCAGCAACAAAATCACCTACAATTACATCATCATAATATACTTTAATTGGCTCTTGCGCTTTCGCCTTAAGTCCTTCTTTTTGTAATTCAATCAATAGGCTTCTTTCGTATACCGATTCTAAAAAACCAAAACCCAGATTGTTATATACTTTATAAGCACAACCAATTATTTTTTCGGTTAGTTCAGAATGTTCCATTCTTTTTTCCTGGTTTTTATGATTAATTGTAAATCCTGTTAATCCTGTCTAAAATAAGAACCCGTAGGCCAGTCCACTGACGGTGGCCATGATGATGACCAGGGAAACAAAGACCACCGTTTTTTGCGTACCAATCACACTACGAATGACCAGCATATTTGGCAAACTTAAAGCCGGGCCTGCCAACAGAAGCGCCAGCGCCGGTCCCTTTCCCATGCCGCTGGCAATCAAACCCTGCAGGATGGGCACTTCGGTGAGCGTGGCAAAATACATAAACGCCCCCACCACCGAAGCAAACAAATTGGAAAAGACCGAGTTACCACCTACCAGCGTTGCAATCCATTGATTGGGAATGATGCCATGGCCACCCTTCGGAGAGCCGAGCAGAAAACCAGCCACTAAAACTCCGGCTGCCAATAAGGGCAGAATCTGTTTGGTAAATCCCCAGGTGGAACCCATCCATTCCCGGGGTTCTCCAGGCGTAAGAGACAATAATATGCTTAAAACAGTAACAGCGGCAATAAATGGAAACAGAGGATTGTTTTTAAAAATTACTCCCGATATAACTACCGGTACAGCAGAAAATATGACCCACATCAATTTAATATGTAATATTTTAACCAGAGAGATACCCAGAAGGATTCCGAAAATTGCAACCAGCCACCATTTTGCCGAGTAAATTTCATACCATAAACCCTGACTGCTTGCAGGTTTTCCCCAGGTGGCAAAGATCAGAATACCAACCAGAACAAAGAAATGAAATGCGGTTTGCCAGAGCGGTCTACCATCATTTTCACCGGGGATGGCTAATTCGCTTTCTGCCTTTTCCCGCTCTTCCTGTCGGTAAATAAAATGCATAATCAGACCGATAATGACGCTGAATGACACGGCGCCCACTACCCGGGCAATTCCCAATTCCATTCCCAGGACACGTGCGGTCAGGATGATGGCCAGAATGTTTATAGCGGGCCCGGAATAGAGAAATGCAATAGCCGGACCCAAACCGGCGCCCCGTTTATGGATACCGGCAAATAAAGGTAAAACCGTACAGGAACACACGGCCAGAATAGACCCGGATATGGAGGCCACCAGATAAGATAGCCATTTCCTGGCCGACGCACCGAAATACTTGATCACCGCTGCCTGGCTGATGAAAACCGCAATGGTTCCGGCAATGAAAAAGGCAGGTACCAGGCAAAGCAATACATGTTTCCTGGCATACCATTGGGCGAGTTGCAAGCCTTCCATAACGGCCCCGGAAAAATGTTTATTCCCCAGAGGCATGTAATACGCCAGCAGAAAAAATCCCAGAATCCATAAAAGAGGTTTATATTCGTCTTTCCAATTCATACTTTCTATTTCCCTGTATACCGGTCTAACGGATTTTCTTCACCGTCACCGCAGAACGCTAGAGTCCACAGATAGTATTGCGATCTACCGTTTTGACCTTTTTCTTATCTTCCCTCACCACAGCATCATCCAGTAGCCATTCCCGTAACATGGGCAGTAGTTGCTGTACATAATGATTCTCCGTTGAACGGTTAAGCTGATAATTCACCCATTTTCCCTGTTTCGAATCCATTATGAGATCGGCTTCACGCAACAGGGAAAGGTGTTTGGAGACGGTGGATGTGGCCAACTGCAACACTTCGGTGATTTCGCAAACACACAAAGGCCGGAGTTCCAGCATTTTTAGGATGCGCAGCCGGTTTGAATCCGACAATGCCTTAAAAATTTTTATTAACGGTCTCACCATTAGAATTAATCATTTCGTTAATTGGCGAAATGTAAAAAAGTTTCACCTTTCCTGCAATTATAATTTATTTTTTTCTACCTCTGTCTAACCATTTGTAACTTTATTACAACTTGATCATTTATATATTAGATTTAAAATATAAAAGTAAAGGAGACACCATTGGAAACGACAGCTTACGGATTCAGCCGGACAACGAATATGTCTTATGAAGAAGCCATGGAAAAAGTTACCGAAGAACTGAAAAAGGAAGGTTTCGGTGTCCTGACCGAAATTGATGTGAAAGCAACTTTAAAGAAAAAACTGGATGTGGATTTTAAAAAGTATAAAATCCTGGGAGCTTGTAATCCGCCTTATGCCTACAAAGCGCTGCAGCATGAGGAACAGATCGGATTGATGCTGCCGTGCAATGTTATCGTTTATGAAAAGGATAGTGGTGAAACGGTGGTAGCAGCCATCGATCCCATTGCATCCATGCAGGCAGTGCAAAATGCCGAATTGGGCCAGATTGCTGCGGAAATCCGGCAGAAATTGAAAAATGTGATTGAAAAAATTTAATGAAAACCCGAACATATATCAGAATATTAAAATTGTGCAATCCGGTCCTGTTTTATCTTCCCACCGTGAAAATGGCATATTGATTTTATTTTTGCCTTTATACACAGAAGTTTCATTTAAGCAGAGCCTTTTCACCTTCTTTTATTCTGCATAAATCTGTAAGTCACCTCCATAATCCGGCAGAAAACTATTGCATTTTAAAAAATCTCCCCTAAATTATAAACGAATCCCTTAAACTCAGACTATCAAATTGCGGGTGTGATGAATCTTACCAGGGCACAATTGCGTGGTTTGTGGTTTATAGTGTTGGTGTGTGCTGCAGCTGTGGCTGGACATTATGTAAAAGTTCTGTTTTTTCCTCCTGCCGCCTACGATTTTTCCAGTCTTGAAAAAGTATTTATTCAAAAAAGAGATAGCCTCAGATCTCTGGATAAAAATATTGATGCTGATAATATAAATTTAAAGGAAATAGATACCGCGGAAACCGTTCTCAGCTGGCAGAAATTTCCGGTGAATATTAACACCGCCGGTTTGAAGGAGCTTCAGTATCTTCCCAGGATAGGACCCGCCATGGCAAATAGAATTATGGCTTACCGGGAACAAAACGGGTCCTTCAAAATCAGGGAAGATATCATGAAAGTTAAAGGAATTGGTAAAAAGACCTTTGAAAATCTCA
Organism: uncultured Caldithrix sp.; assembly: GCA_964461135.1. GTDB lineage: Bacteria > Calditrichota > Calditrichia > RBG-13-44-9 > RBG-13-44-9 > RQOF01. The sequence goes on from CAYWTB010000021.1 coordinate 18,068, forward strand.
AGGATCTGATAGTCACAGATTAAATGTGACGGTTAATTTACTACTAACATGCTCGGTAATTCATCTCCCTGCAGTTCCCGGAAAGTTGTTATATTTTAAAAAGAATGGAGAGATATCACAGAGGACCAGGCTACCGGGAGCCGCCAGGCCGGTTGTCATTAATACCGGCAATTTATAACAATCCTCTTGGAGTCTTTGGCTGGTTTATATCTTCTTAATCATGATTATGTTTTTCCTTAAAACAGGGGATCGAATGCCACACTTGTCACCCGGAAACCCGGCAAAATGCTTCTATGATACCGGGGTATGTACAGGTTATTCAACCAAATAATCATTCTCCTCAATCAGATCAGCCGGTCTGCAAAATATACTTTTCCCCGGCCTTAACAATGGTGGATTTATATTCTTTTTCGGTCAGGAGTTTCTGAAGGTTTGCCTGGGCTTCCTTCTCCCCATGGACCAGGAATATCTGTTTTAATTTCTGAAAGTTCAGCCGGGAGATATACTTAAGAATATCATTGTAGTCAGCGTGCGCGCTGAAAGTATTCAGCACTCTGACCTCAGCCTTCAGCTTGTAAAATTCGCCAAAAATTTTGACTTCCGGCTGTTTTTCCTGAATTCTCCTACCCAGAGTATTTTCCGCCATATATCCCACAATCAGAACGGTATTTCTGGGGTCCTGGATGTTATGCAGAAGATGGTGCAGTATCCGGCCGGCTTCACACATACCGGAGGCGGAAATAATAACAGCGGGTTCTTCCAAAGCGTTCAATTCCTTGCTTTCTTCCTGTCCGGTGATATAGCGAAGTTCATTGAAACCAAAGGGATTCTTATGATGTGCCAGGAAAGCCTTACGGGTTTCTTCATCATAGCATTCCTGATGTACTCGGAAAATGGAGGTGGCATTGGTGGCCATGGGACTGTCCACATACACTGGTACGCGGGGAATTCGTTGCTGATCTGACAGGATATGGAGATAGTAGACCAGTTCCTGGGTGCGTTCCAGGGCAAATGCCGGAATGATGATTTTCCCGCCCCGCTCCACGGTGCGGTTGACCACATCGGTGAGCTGGTCCAGCACCAGTTCAATGGGATCGTGAAGCCTGTCCCCGTATGTACTTTCCATGATAAGATAATCCACATCCGGGATAGTTTCGGGATCCCGTAAAATGGGAAGGTTTTCCCGGCCAAGATCCCCGCTGAACCCAATTTTCAATTTCTGCCCGTTGTGCTCAATATCCACAACAGCGAGGGCGGACCCCAGAATATGGCCGGCATCGTAAAATGTTACCCGGATTCCGTCAGCCACTGGAAATGGCCGATGATAGGAAACCGTTACAAAGTAATCAAGGCTGTAAACCACATCTTCCTCAGTATACAACGGTTCCTTATCAAAAACTTCGTTTTTCTTGTGGGCTTTTTTCATCAAATATTCAAAATCTTTGGTCTGGATATTGGCAGAATCCATCATGATGAGACTGGCCAGATCCCGGCTGGCCGGGGTGGTATAAATGTTTCCATTGAATCCCTTGGCGGGCAGCAGGGGCACCAACCCACAGTGATCAAAATGGGAGTGGGTTAAAATGAGGCTGGTGATGGTTCCTGCCTGGAAGGGCCATTCCCTGTTTTTTGCATCTGCTTCCGCTCGTTTTCCCTGAAAAGCACCACAGTCTATCATTAAAATTTTGTCTTTAAACTGTAAAAAGTGTTTGGATCCGGTTACTTCCTGCGCCGCTCCCCATGAATATAATTCCGCCTGCATGTCATCTCCTGCCTGCTCGTTTATTATAAAACTGTTTGCAAATTCCGAAATTGATGTTTGTGTAACAATTCAGGAAGATAATGAAGTGACTACTTTAGTTTTCCCGTGATTTTTTTCAACACACCACTTCGCAGCATTTTATCTGCATTCAGCAGGATGGTCTTGACCAGATTTAAAATATCACGGTCTCCCGCCCAGTTTCTGGAAACAATCTGTGGATTTACATTATTGATGATGTCATTAAGAACATAAGCGGTAATGACAATATCATCAAGGTATCCTACCGGTCCCAGAATCGCTTCGGGTAGAATATCCAAGGGTGAAATAAAATAAGAAATTGCTGCCGCCAGTTTCATTTTTTTAGAAGACGGCATCTCCTTATCCAGCATCAGTTTACAGAGAAGATGAAATAAGTCCGGGGCCAGAAGGATAAATTCAGCCCAGCGATGCCCGTTTTGGGATTTTTTCCCCATCCACTCTTTTATCTGCTGGCGCAGTTTCTGGTAAAAATCTATCTCCCGGGTATTCATGGCAATAAAATATTATCCTGGTATTATTCTTTATTCCTTAATATTATAATCATCCGTTTCTGTTTCAACAATTATTAATTTATATGATTATTACCTTTAATCCGAAAAAATGGGTTCTAAATCATTGATTTTTAATAAATATTGTATGATAATAAAATGACAGCCTGCTCAGTTTCGGAGCTAAAACAATAATCATATTAATTTATGTTTTAACAGGTTCTATGAAATATGTGCAATTCGATTATATTTCCGATGTTATTTTGCTTGATTCTGGCCTTGCTCATATTTAAAATTTCAAACGGATATCTTTTAAAAAATTAACCGAAAAAGTATGTTCATAGATTATGCTAAAATATTTGTAAAAGGTGGTCAGGGAGGAAGCGGTGCCTGTAGTTTCCGACGGGAAAAGCATGTGGCCAAGGGAGGTCCCAACGGCGGTGATGGTGGAAGGGGTGGGAGTATTATCCTGGAAGTTGATCCGCACCTTCATACCCTGATCGATTTCAAATACAGGAAGCATTATGTGGCTCGTCACGGTCAGCACGGCATGGGAAAAAACCGGCAGGGCCGTGATGCGGATGATATAGTTGTTCGGGTTCCCTCCGGCACGGTGGTAAAGGATGGGGAATCCGGGGGCTTTATCATTGATCTGGTAAAACCCGGCGAACGCTATATTGCTGCGAAAGGTGGAAAAGGCGGGAGGGGAAATGCCCGCTTTGTTACTCCCACACATCAGGCGCCCAGGGAGTGGGAGGTGGGAGATGGGGGAGAAGAGCGCTGGCTGATCCTGGAACTCAAATTACTGGCCGATGTGGGACTGGTGGGGAAGCCCAATGCCGGAAAATCCACTCTTCTGGCTGCACTCTCGGCAGCCCGGCCCAAAATTGCGGACTATCCTTTTACCACCCTTCAACCCAATCTGGGTATCGTAAAAGTGGATGAATATAAGAGTTTTGTAATGGCTGACATTCCCGGACTTATCCAGGGAGCCCATGAAGGAAAAGGACTGGGACTTCAGTTTCTGCGCCACATTGAACGCACCCGGATGATCTGCTATCTTATTGATCCCATGGATGATAATCCCCGGCAGACGTTAAAGACCCTCTCATCCGAATTAGGTGAATACAGTGAGGAACTCACCCGTAAGCGGTACATGGTTGTGTTGACCAAGAAAGATGCCTGGACGGAGGAAATCAGTAAAAATATCCCGGTTTTCAGCAAAATAAAAGTGCTGGAAATTTCTGCCATTGAAGGGACAGGATTAGCAGATTTAAAGTGGACAATTTGGAAAAACCTCGAGGAGTTAACCGAGGAGGAGAATTTATCTGAGGAGAATAATGGGGAGGACTGATGAGAAATGAAGCACCCTCTGTCTTTGATTTACTTTATCTTCTGACAATTCCCAGCATTGGCCCGGGCCGCATACGCCGCCTGTTGCAGGTTTTTGAAAGCGTCAGTGAAATCCGTAAGTCGCCGGTACAGAAACTGGTGCGGGTGGAGGGAATTGATTTTAAACTGGCGGAACTGCTTAAAAAAGGGGGCGACGAAAAAGCTGTAGAACAGCAAGTATCTCTGATAGAAAAGCATTCCGTTCAGTATGTTATGGTCTGGGACAGTTTTTATCCACCTCTTCTGAAGCGCATTTCAGATCCACCCGTCATTCTGTTTTACCGGGGTTCTTTCAAAGACCAGCATAACCGGTCCATCGCGGTAGTGGGCACCCGCTCACCTTCCAGTTATGGCAAGGTGGTTTCTGCTGATATTGTGCGGCAACTGGTCGCACAGGGTATTACCATTGTGAGCGGTATGGCCAGGGGAATTGATTCCATTGCCCATCATACGGCTATCCAGAGCGGCGGAGAAACCCTGGCGGTTCTGGGATGTGGTATCGACTGCTGTTATCCTCCCGAGAATAGGCGCCTTTTCGAGGAGATTACCCGGCACGGAGTGGTTATGTCAGAATATTTTATGGGTACGGGTCCGGACGCCATAAATTTTCCCAGGCGAAACAGGATTATTACCGGACTTTCCCTGGGAACTTTGGTGGTTGAAGCGGGAGATCGCAGTGGGGCCATAATCAGTGCACTGTTTGCGCTGAATCAGAACAGGGAGGTTTTTGCAATTCCCGGGAATATAAATAATCCCCGGAGCCAGGGAAGTAACCGGTTGATAAAACAGGGAGCGAAACTGGTGCAGAATGTGGACGATATTCTGGAAGAAATTGGTGATTTCAGAGGGCTTTCAAATCCGGGGCCGAAACCAATTCCCGAAAACCTGGGACCACTGGAAAAAAATATTCTGGAAAATTTGTCGGCAGATCCTAAACATATTGACCGGCTGGTTATGGAATTGAAAGAATCTCCATCCACTATTTTATCAGGTCTTCTAATGTTGGAATTGCTGGGTTTGGTACAGCAGCTGGCAGGAAAAATGTTTATACGTCTGTAGAGCCCGAATATAAATTCGGATGGATATGATATGGATGCTATTGACAAGTCATAATTATTTTATTAGCTTAAGATTCATGTTCTCACGTCTGCCGGGTCGCTGGAAATTTGTTGTTTTATCTCTGCTTATTGCCACAATGTGCGGAGCGGTCCTTTATCGGATCTCACCCCAACATCTGGGCCTGATATTTCTGTTTTTTTATATCATTCCCTCCAATTCCTTTATTCCTTTTCCCCACGAACCGGCCATCATTTATTATGGAAAGATATTCGGCCCTTTTCTGACTACCCTTACCGCTACTATACCCACGGTGATTGCCTGCATCATCGATTACGCGGTTCTGGCGCCGGTCTTTTCCAGAACGCGACTCTCCCGTATTAAGACCACATCTGTTTACCTGAAAACAGTTCATTATTTTCATAAAGCTCCGTTTCTGACCAATTTTATCGCAGCGCTTTCACCTTTACCATTTTATCCGGTTCGCATTCTTTCAGTAGCCAGTAATTATCCGCTCTGGAAATATACCCTGTCGGTTGTTACCGGCCGCATACCCCGCTATTATTTCCTGGCACTATTCGGGGCAGTCCTTCGAATACCCAACTGGATAATTCTGTTGTTTTTCGTATCACTTATCTCCATGCCACTCTATCGCCGATTGACTTCCCGGCGGGCAGAAGCAGAATTGCCGCCGGCCGAAAGTGATATGGTTCTGGAAAATATTCTGACGGTGGAGGAAGAAAACCCGAAGAATCAATATTTTAAATGATTCAAGCGGAAAATATCTCGACATTGAAGTAAGTTAAAGAGGGAGGAGATTAGCATGGAAAAAAGCGGGCATCCGGTAATATTTTTCAAATCAGGATTTTGGGCATCTTAAATTCGGAGGGTCGAAATGTCAAACCTGTTAAATAATTATCAGATTATGATGACCGGCAGTACCGGGGCCCTGGGATCCAGTGTAGCGGAGGAATTTAATAAAAGTGGTGCGCTGGTGTATACCGATTATCGGGATAAGAAGAAGTTTGATGATTTGAAGAGTAAAATGACTTATCCGGACAAGTTAATTGGTTTCATGGGTGATTTAACCAATGAAATGGAAGTCAAAGCGTTTTTTAGTGAATTCAAAGCGAAGTACAAAAGACTGGATGTCTTTTTGCACATCATGGGCGGCTTCTGGATGGGCGGAGATGTTAGTGAAACTCCCCTGGAAAAATGGAAATTTATGATGGATATAAATCTGACCAGCACCTTTCTGTGTACCCGGGAGGCTTTCCGCATAATGAAAGAACAGTGCAGCGGGAAGATATTTACGATATCGGCCAAAACCGCCGAGGAGCTTCCTCCTAATATGGGAGCCTATGCGGTGAGCAAGGCCGGAGTTCTGGCACTGACACGGATTCTTGCCAATGAAGGGAAAGAATATGACATTCAGGTTAATGCTATTCTGCCCAGCATTATAGATACACCGGCTAATCGTAAAAGCATGCCGGATGTCGATTACAGCCACTGGGTTTCTCCGGCATCAATTGCCAGATTACTGGTACGGTTGTGCAGACCCGAATCCAGTGCACTATCACATACCGCTATAAAGCTTTATGGCAAGCTTTAACTGATGATTGGCGCACATGGCTTATAAACCGTCTCCTGAATTAGATGAACTGATAGATAAACTGCTGGGATCAGAGAAAAAACTTTTTTTTGAATGTATCGATCAGCAGCTGCCCCATACCATTCGCTTCAACAATTTAAAAGGGGAACAGAATCAGCTGAGAAGTTTTCTGGATGAGCAGGGATTCCGGAGCGAAACCTTTCCCGGATTTTCCGATATTTTCCGGCTGGAATACCAGCCTTATCCCATCGGTAAAAGCTTGTCCCATTTTCTGGGCCATTTTTATATTCAGGATATTGCGTCCATGCTTCCCCCACGTATTCTTGACCCGCAGCAGGGCGAGATTATTCTGGACATGTCCGCTGCTCCGGGTTCCAAGACCACCCAGATGGCCGTCATGATGCGTAACAGCGGGATGATCCTGGCCAATGATATTGTTCAGAAGCGGCTGCGGGCTCTGATTAACAATCTGCAGCGGATGGGAATATTAAACACGGCGGTGGTGAAAAATTACGGAGAGAGTTTTGGAAATCAGTATTTTGAAGTATTTGATAAAATCCTCCTGGATCCTGCCTGTTCGGGTCTGGGAACGCTGCATAAAAATCCGGAAGTCCTTAGCTGGTGGACGCCGAACCATTGTGTTCGACTCGCGGCAATGCAACGCAGTTTAATAATCAGTGCTTTTAAGGCACTGAAACCAGGTGGAACCCTGGTTTATTCCACCTGTACTCTTGCCCCGGATGAAAATGAGGAGATTATAGACTTTGCCTTGCGGGAATTCCCGGTTGAGCTGGAGCCATTTGAGATCCCGGAATTGATTACCAGACCGGGATTAACCTCTTTCAATGGCAAGACCTATGATTCCCGTCTCAACTTAACACGGCGTCTCTATCCCTTTGAGAACCAGACTGAAGGTTTTTTCCTGGCCAGGTTAAAGAAAACAGGCAAAATAGGGTCATCGTCCCCCCCCAGGCTCAGAAAACCGCTCAATTTAAACTACATTTCGGATCAGAAATCCCCGGTTAAGAAATACCTGGATTATTTTGCCGAACATTTTGAAATACCCCGGAAAGCGTTCGCCTCTTTCCGTTATTATATCAAAAAGGATATCACGGCTGTCAGTACAGCCCTGGCGCAGTTCACTTTTCGTTCCCGCCCGGTAAAAAGCGGACTGACCGTAGGTCGGACCATGACCCAGATTGGTAAATTAACTACCGAAGGGGTACATTTAATGGGATCAGAAATCCGGAAAAATATTATTGATTTAGAGAATGCCGGGTTGCTGGAAGATTTTGTCAACCGGCGGGACCTGACAATTGATAGTGAAGGAAGGAATCAGATTGTCCTTACTTATAAGCATCTGCCAGTTGGTTACGGTCTGGTGCAGGACGGACAGTTAAAAAGCCAGTTTCCAAAGGCGGAATGGCCTTTTAAACTAAGGAACTATTAAAAAAATTGACTATTTAATCTATCTCAAGGCTATTTTGAGAATATTTATTCTCCTAGAATTGAGAGTTGGTTGTTCTCAAAAAACCTTGCTTATATTTTAGTTGAATGTTAAGTTTCAAAATTAGATTTAAAATGAGGTTTAATTATAAAATATGTGTGGAGTTGCCGGTTATTTCTCCCGCTCGGGAGCTAATATAGCAGATCAGGTGATGCTGGGATTATATTCAGAGCAGCACCGTGGACAGGAAAGCTGTGGAATTGCAGCCAGTGACGGCAGTGTTATCCGGTTGCACAAATCCATGGGATATGTAAAGGAAGTTTTCACTCCGGATGTGTTGCGGAATCTGCCGGGACATATTGCCATCGGGCAGGTACGTTATCCCACCAGGGGGAGTTCCATTATCCTCAATGCCCAGCCCTATCTGATAGAAACGCTGGGCGGACCGATTTATGCGGTGGCGAGTAATGGTGATATTGTTAATTATGATGAAGTTGCCACATGGCTGCAGGCCAGAGGTGTGCATCTGTCATCCAATAACGATGGTGAACTGATAGGCCGCTTCCTGGTCTATCATCATGAACGGCAGGGATTATCCATTCCCGATGCCATCAGGCTATTAATGAATCGGGTGAAGGGAGCTTATTCCTCGGTTTTTATGAATCCCCGGACCTTGTATGTGTTCCGGGATGGATATGGTTTCCGCCCCCTCTTCATGGGCGAAATTGATGGCGATATCGCCGTGGCCTCAGAAACCTGTGCGCTGGATATTCTGAGACCTCAGGAAATCAGGGAAGTTAGTCCGGGTGAAATTATTCAAGTAACCCAGGAAAATGTCATTTCTTCCCCCAAACCCGCGGTTCTTTTTCATGATACCCCGGAAGAATTACGCCAGTGCGTTTTTGAACTCATTTATTTTGCCCGTCCGGACAGTTCACAATTCAATGAATATGTTTACAATGTTCGCCAGAAAATAGGTGAAAAATTGGCAAGTTATGATGATTTTGCTGCAGATGTGGTTTTGCCGGTACCGGATTCCGCCAATTTTATGGCCATGGGTTATGCCCATACCAAAAAAATTCCGTTTAATTTTGGATTAATCCGTAATCATTATGTAGGCCGTACCTTCATCCGCCCGGATCAGTATTTGCGGGATGAGTCAGTGCGCCAGAAGTTTAATCCTCTCAAAGACTTTTTCACCGATAAGCGGGTTGTGGTTGTGGATGATTCAATCGTGAGGGGAACCACAATCCGGAAAATTGTTAGGATGATTCGGGGAGCAGGAGCCGGAGAGATTCATTTGAGAATCGGGTCGCCCCCGGTAAAATATTCATGTTATTACGGAATAGATACTCCCCGCCGGGACGAACTGATAGCGAATAACATGACGCTGGAAGAAATTCATGAATATGTGGAAGTGGATTCAATGAAATATCTGAAAATCGAAGATCTGCAACAATGTGTAAAAGAGCCGAAACAGTTTTGCTATGCCTGTTTCAGCGGAAAATATCCGATTCCAAAAACTGAAAAAACCACTGCAGCTCTTGAGGAAGCAAGCGTCTATGGGAAAGATTCGTTTTAATAATATGATTTTTTATGCTCATCATGGTTATTACCAGGCTGAGCGTGAATTGGGGCAGAAATTCCAGGTGGATATGGAGCTGGATTTTGACTTCACCACAGCAATCGCCAGTGATGATCTGAAAGATACCGTAAATTTTGAGACAGCTTATAAAAAAGTCAATCATATTTTCAGCAGCTATAAGTTTACATTATTAGAGACACTTGCCGACAGAATTTCCCAGGAAATTCTGGATAATTTCCCGGTCAACTCTGTTCTTATCCGGGTACGGAAACCCAATGTTCCCCTGAATGGTTTCTTAGACAATGTTGAGGTGGAGTATTTCAAGCGGCGGTCTGCCAATGTCTGAAGCATTGATTGCCATAGGATCCAATGTGGGAGATCGTTGTTCTTATTTGAAACAGGCAGTTGATAACATTCAGTCTCTGGGTGATGTAAAACAGGTGGCACCATTATACGAAACCAGTGCTTACGGCTTAACCGATCAGCCGGATTTTCTTAATTCGGTTATCCTGCTCAGGACATCCGTTAAACCGAAGACCTTGCTTCATAAATTAAAGTCTATTGAAGTTACCGTTGGCAGAAAAGAACGCATACGATGGGGTCCGCGCGAAATTGATCTGGATATCATTTTTTATGATGATAAGATCCTGCGGACAGTTGACTTGAGCATCCCGCATCCCGACTTTCAAAACCGGCGGTTTGTGCTTGAACCCCTGGCAGATATAGCCCCGGAATGGAAGTCGCCCATCGATGGCAAAACGGTATTGGAATTACTTAATAATTGTGCAGACAAGACGATAATCGAACTGGTAGAAAAAGATTGGTACCCGGATGGAGTTAAAGTTTGAACATTTGCATTATATGGCCATTGAAGGCGTTATCGGTGCCGGAAAAACTTCTCTGGCTCACCTCCTGCAGCAACGATTAGGTGGTCGGTTGGTACTGGAAGAGTTTGAAGAAAATCCTTTTCTGGAGGATTTTTATCGTGATCCGGAACATTATGCATTTCAAACCCAGATATTTTTCCTTCTAAGCCGCTACCGTCAACAAGAGCAGATCATGCAGTATGATCTGTTTGAAAAAAAGATTATTGCCGACTACATGTTTGTGAAAGACCGTATCTTTGCTACCCTGAATTTAAACGAAAAAGAAATGTCCTTATATAACATGCTGGCCAGGATACTTGAAAAGCGCATCATCAAGCCCGATCTGGCCATATACCTCAAAGCCTCCACCCAGAAACTGATGCATAATATCAGAAGAAGGGGGAGACCTTATGAACGACACATCCAGGAAGATTACATTGATGCGCTTAATAATCTCTATGAAGAATTTTTCTGGAATTACAGCATGACTCCCTTGTTGATTATTAATACGGAAAATCTGGATTTTGTAAACAATGAAAATCATCTCAGTCAGATTCTTCTTGAAATAAGCAGACACAAAAGTGGTAAGAAAATCGTTACTTTTAATTTGGATAAAGGATTGTTATAATGATCCGTTTTATTTTATACGTAATTTTATTTTATCTGATATATTCAGTTGTAAAAAAAGTAGTTTTGTTTTTTTCTCAACCCCGTTCTGAAGTCAAAGGCACACCCAACAAAAAAGTAAAAACATTTGATCCGGAAGACATTGAGGATATTGATTATAAAGAGGTCGAGAAAAATCATGATTCCCCAAAATAAATCTATTACCATAGAACAGTTGAAAGAAGAGAACAAGAGATTGAAGGTTCTGCTTCATCTGGCGGAAAACCTGCAGGCGCACCTGGATCTGGATCAGTTACTGCTCACCACCATGAAGGAGGTGGCAAAAATTCTGAATGCGGAGCGTTGCAGCGTTTTTCTTCTGGATGAAGAAAAGAATGAATTATGGTCTATTGTGGCGATGGGGATAGAAAAAGGCAGGGAGATCCGTTTTCCCGCAACCAAGGGAATTGCCGGCCACGTGGCCAAGACCGGTGACGTCCTCAATATCCCTGACGCCTATAAAGATCCCCGCTTTAATCCGGAAATTGATAAAAAGACCGGCTATAAAACCCGCAATATCTTGACCATGCCTCTTACTAACAGAGATGGCATTATCATCGGGGTTTATCAGATCCTGAATAAGGAGGATGGATCTTTTACCGAAGAGGATGAAGAGCTTTTAACTGCTATTTCACATATCACCGCCACCACCATTGAAAATTCATTACTCTATGAAGAACAGGTTGACTCTCTTAACAGTTTTGTTGAAACTCTTTCCGCCACGCTGGATACCCGGGATTATATTACAGCGGGTCATTCCCGCCGGGTAACGCTGTACACGCTGGCATTATGTGAACAAATGCAAATGACTGAAAATAGTTGTGAAGAATTACGGTTTGCGGGTTTACTGCATGACATAGGTAAATTGGGTATTCCGGAATCGGTGCTTTTCAAAGCCGGAAAGTTGACTCAGGAAGAATATAAAACCATAAAAAAACATCCGGCTGTGACGAGGGAAATTCTGGGAAGTATCCATTTTCCGCGGAACCTTAAAAACGTGACTGAAATTGCCTCTACCCATCACGAACGTATGAATGGAACCGGTTATCCTGATGGTCTCAGCAAAGAGAAAATACCCGTAGGCGGAAGGATGCTGGCACTGGCCGATGTATTCGATGCGCTTACTTCCCGCAGGCAATATCGTGACCGTGAACCGATAGAAAAAGTATGGCAAACCATCGAACGGGAAAGTGGTGAAACTTTTGACGACAGCATTGTAGAGACGTTTCGTGCGGTTCCTCTTAGACGAATCATAGAGATTATGGAGTATGATCAAAGGGAACGCGTTGATTCCGCCGAACTGGAATCTCTGGGATCTGTCCCGTTCCGGCAGATACTTGAGTTGAAAATGATAAAAGACCAGGAAATTACCAAAGAACAGCAACGGGTCATAAATATATTTGATAAATATTACTTACGACGTTATTAGTGGTTCACGTCTCTTCACCACCATATATTTTTCCGATTTTGGCAACATTTACCTTTTTATTTCGTTTCCGAATTGCTTATATTTCCAAAATTTTTTAACCAGAAAAAATAGATGAATGCAGCAACCCCCGACACTCCTTCTTACCTCAAAGCCCGTCTTCTCCTGGAAGATGATTCCGTTTTTGATGGATTATCATTTGGTTACCGGCAATCGGTTGCGGGGGAAGTCGTGTTTAATACCGGAATGATGGGTTACCCGGAAACACTCACGGATCCCTCCTACACCGGCCAGATTCTTACACTTACCTATCCGCTGATCGGAAATTACGGGGTTCCCTCTGAAAGAGCAGTCCGCCAGCTTTCCCGGCAGCTGGAATCCGGGCGCATTCGGGTTACGGGTCTGCTTGTTTCCGATTACTCACAGGAATATAATCACTGGAATTCCCGTCAGAGTCTTTCCCAATGGCTGGTGCGTCATCAGGTACCGGCCCTGTGTGATATTGACACCCGGGAGCTCACCAAAAAGCTGCGCGAGAAAGGGACCATGCTGGGTAAAATCGTTTTTAACTCTGATGATATCGGGTTTTATGATCCCAATCTTGATAATCTTATGGAGCAGGTAAGTATCAGGAAGCCTATTCTCTACGGCGACGGAGACATTACCATTGCGCTGCTGGATTGTGGCTGTAAACATAATATAATCCATTCCCTGTTAAGACGCGGGGTTCGCGTACACCGCTTGCCATGGGATTATGATCTTAGCGGGCTGAAATTCGATGGACTGGTCATTTCAAACGGGCCGGGCGATCCCAAGATGTGTCGCCGGACCATCTTACAGATTCGCAATACCATGGAGAGAAATATACCGGTCTTCGGGATATGCCTGGGTAATCAGCTGATGGCTCTTGCAGCGGGAGCCAATACCTACAAGTTGAAGTACGGGCATCGCAGTCAGAACCAGCCGGTTATGGATGTTAACACCAGACGATGCCTTGTTACCTCCCAGAATCATGGGTTTGCCGTGGACAACAATACCCTTCCGGACGAATGGGTTCCCTGGTTCATTAACCTGAATGACGGAACAAATGAAGGAATCCATCATGTTTCCGGGCGTTTTATGAGTGTGCAGTTCCATCCGGAAGCCTCTCCCGGTCCGGTGGATGCAGAATATCTTTTTGATAATTTTTTACAGGTGGTGAGGAAATGAGTGCTGCTCCGAAAAAAGTAATTATACTGGGAAGTTCAGCTCTGAAGATCGGGGAAGCTGGTGAATTTGACTACTCCGGCAGCCAAGCTATAAAAGCCTTGAAGGAGGAGGGCGTTTATACTGTCCTGGTAAATCCCAACATTGCCACCATCCAGACCTCTGATCATCTGGCTGACCGGGTTTATTTTTTACCGGTTACTCCCGAATTTGTAGAACAGGTAATAAAAAAAGAGAAGCCTAACGGCATTTTTCTGGGATTTGGCGGGCAGACCGCCCTCAATTGCGGTATTGAATTATATAAAAAGGGGATTCTTGAGAAATATCATCTTCAAGTTCTGGGAACTCCGATCTCAACCATTATAGATACGGAAGACCGGGAATTATTTGTGGACCGGCTGAAAGAAATAAAAGTCGAGTTTCCTCGCAGCAAAGCCGCGAAAAATGTGGAAACTGCAGTTTCCGTAGCGGCAGAACTTGGCTATCCGGTGATTGTGCGCATTGCTTTTGCCCTGGGCGGTCTGGGCTCCGGGGTTTGCCGGAATGAGAAAGAATTGCGCAAACTAACCAGGAAGGCCTTCTCACACACTACTCAGATTTTGGTAGAAGAATATCTGTGGGGTTGGAAGGAAATTGAATATGAGGTAATGCGAGACCAATATGATAATTGCATTACGGTATGCAACATGGAAAATTTTGATCCCATGGGTATCCATACCGGCGAGAGTATTGTGGTGGCTCCCAGTCAGACACTCAGCAACCGGGAGTATCATCTCTTGCGTGAAGTCGCCATTAAAGTAATACGGCATCTGGGAATTATCGGAGAATGCAATATTCAGTATGCACTCAATCCTAAATCGGAAGATTACCGGATTATAGAAGTTAATGCCCGCCTTTCCCGCAGTTCGGCTCTTGCTTCCAAGGCAACCGGTTATCCGCTTGCTTTTATTGCAGCCAAGCTGGCACTTGGATACGGGTTGCATGAACTGCCCAATTCTATTACCAAAATTACCCGGGCGTTCTTCGAACCGGCTCTGGATTATGTGGTGGTCAAAATTCCCCGCTGGGATCTGAAAAAGTTTCGCCTGGTATCCCGTAGGATTGGATCCGGCATGAAATCGGTAGGTGAGGTGATGGCCATAGGACGGAAATTTGAGGAGGCCCTGCAGAAAGCCATACGTATGCTGGAAACAGGTGCCCGGGGATTAGTGGCCAATAAAGAATTTAAACTGGAAAATCTTAGCAGAGAATTAAAGTCTCCTACGGAAGAACGCGTTTTTGCCATTGTCCAGGCCCTCAGGAATGGTTACTCTATTGAGAAAATTCATAAACTGTCCCGCATCGACCGCTGGTTCCTGCAGAAAATTGCCCGGGTGGTAAATATTGAGAAAGAATTGTCAGGACACAATATCGAGGTTCTTCCGGAAGAGTTGGTACGCAGAGCAAAACAGTCCGGGTTCTCGGATGAACAGATCGCCATTGTTGTAAAGAGTACCCAGCCGGAAATTCGTGAATACCGGCAGAAGTTTCAGATTCACCCGGCGGTGAAGCAAATTGATACCCTAGGGGCAGAGTACCCTGCGCAAACGAATTATCTGTACCTCACTTATAATGGAAGACAGGACGATATAACTTTCAGCCAGGAAAATGCGGTTCTTATTCTGGGATCGGGAGCCTACCGTATAGGGAGTTCGGTTGAATTTGACTGGTGCGCTGTTAATACCGGAATGACCCTGCGAACCCTGGGATATCAGACGGTTATGCTGAACTATAATCCTGAAACCGTTAGCACCGATTATGATGAGTTTGATCAGCTGTTTTTTGAGGAAATCCGGCTGGAAACAATCCTGGAGATTTATAAGAAGTTAAACCCTCTGGGCGTTGTCATTTCCATGGGGGGGCAGATTCCCAATAACCTGGCCTGCGACCTGGAGCGCAATGGAATTAAAATTCTGGGGACTTCAGCAAAGAGCATTGACACGGCGGAGAATCGGGGTAAATTTTCAGCTCTCCTGGATAAGCTGAAGATTAATCAACCGGTCTGGAAGGAACTTACCACCCTGGAAAAGGCCACGCAATTTGCGACATCTATTGGTTATCCTGTTCTGGTGCGGCCGTCCTATGTATTGAGCGGGGCGGCCATGGCGGTTGCCTCCAATGACACGGAATTATTGCGGTTCCTGGATTTGGCTGCAGAGATTTCCCTTGAATATCCAACGGTGATCAGCAAATTTCTGGAAAATGCCAAGGAAATTGAACTGGACGCGGTGGCCCGGGATGGAGAAATTGTTATTCATGCCATTTCAGAGCATGTGGAAAACGCCGGTGTGCATTCCGGAGATGCCACACTGGTTTTACCTCCTCAGCGCACTTATCTGGAAACCATCCGGCAGATTCGTCATATCTCAAAAGGGATAGCCGCTGCTCTGGATATTAACGGTCCTTTCAATATCCAGTTCATTGCCAAGCAGAATGAAGTAAAAGTTATTGAGTGCAATCTGCGCGCTTCTCGAAGCTTTCCGTTTGTTTCTAAAATTCTGAAAAAAAACTTTATCGAGGTGGCCACCAAGGTGATAATGAAGATTCCCCTGGAACCTATTGAAAATCCCCTGTTTAATACTTCCTACGTTGGAGTTAAAGCGCCGCAATTCTCATTTACCCGGCTGGAAGGGGCAGATCCCACGCTGGGCGTTGAAATGGCATCCACCGGTGAAGTAGGGTGTCTGGGAAATGATTTTGATGAGGCTTTTCTGAAGGCTTTACTTTCAGTAGGATTCAAAATTCCAATAAAATCAGTGCTGTTGTCAACCGGTTCTATTGAATCGAAAGCCGAATTGCTGGAAAGCGTAAGGATGTTGAGGAATATGGGAACAGAATTTTTTGCTACCCGTGGCACCGCCAACTTCCTTAAAAATAACGGAATCTCAGCAGGAATTCTGAACTGGCCTCTTGACAGGAAACAGCCCAATACCATTGACTATATAAAGGAAGGTAAGATTGATCTGGTAATAAATATTCCCAAGAATTACCAGCCAACAGAACTGACCAACGATTACATGATCCGCAGAACGGCTGCCGATTATAATGTTCCTCTGATTACCAATCGCCAGTTCGCCATGCGATTTGCGGAAGCATTATCAAGAACCACCCTGGATGATCTGCAGATTAAAAGCTGGGATGAGTATAGCATTAAACGGTAATTAATTGCTTCCTGCTCTGTAACATCATTCCTTTAAAGAATTTTTCTTCGAATAGTCAACACTTTCTGTGTTATAGAACAAATCTACACGGGAAACGCACGATTCGAAAATTATGCTTTGCTTACTGATTTTTGATTTTCTTGATTTTCCGAGGAAGTGACTCCTATATTTATGCTTCTTTCAAGTGAGGATAATCGTGAATATTCGTCCGAATATCAAGAAAATGTTTCGTGTGCTGTTGACAAGCTTTCTCTATATCCTTTTTTATGCGGTCCTGCACTATTTTATTCGGAAGTATTATCCACTTTATTCTTCATGGATTGCACTTTTTATTACCTTTGTCATTACTGTTTTCTTTCATGAGCAGATTACCTGGGCTATAAGGAATTTTGTCGACCGGAATTTCTACAGGAAGATTTTTGTCATTAACCAATCTTTGAACAGTTTTAATATGGAGCTGAATTCTACTCCGGATTTTCAACTGATCATTGAAAAATTTATATCTTTTCTTAAAAATTCATTCCGGGATAATGCATGGAGTTTTTATTACTGCTGGGGCGAAGATTATGAATTGTTCGCTACTAATGTTTCCCGGACCGGAATACCCAAATTGATTAGACTTCCGGCTGACCAGGATTTAAGCAAGATCTTCAGAAACGAAAACGATTTTTTCCCTCTTCAAAAATTGCGGGATAAATACCCGGTATTCAGGACGGCATTAGAGGAATTTCCCAAAGGTGATAACTACTTCTTTTTTTATCCCATGAAGAGTTATAAAGGTTACCTGGGATTTGTAACGTTTGATAAAACTTTTCGCTATTATCTGCATTTCGCCAGTATAAAGAATATGCTTTTACGCATCTTTAAAAAAACAGGCGACGTTCTGGAAAATGACTGGCTGTACTCGGAAGTAGAAAAAAAATCCCTGCAGAATTTTCTGCTGGTAGAGATCGGGAAGAAAATATCATCTACACTAGACCTGAATGAGGTTCTGGAAACCATAATTGACTCGGTCAGTCAGCTGGTTACATATGATGCGGGAGGCATTTTCCTGATTGATGATGATGCTAAAGTTCTGCGCCGAATGGTTACCCGGGGATATGATAAGAAATTGCTTGACAAGCTTTCATTAAAGCTGAATAGGGGAATATATGGCTGGGTCATCCGGAATAAGGCCGCCAGCATTATAAACGATGTTACCATGGATTCCCATTACTATTCTGTGCGCCGGAACACGTCTTCCCAGCTGACGGTACCTCTTATGAACGGTAACAAAGTACAGGGTGTGATGGCTCTGGAAAGTGACAGACTGAATCATTTCACACCTGCAGACAGGGAACTTCTCATTACCTTTGCCGGGCAGGCAGTTATCGCCATTGAAAATGCGCAGCTGTTCGAAGCATCCATGCAGAAAAAGCGGCTGGAAAGTGAGTTAGTGGTTGCCTCCAAAGTACAGAAAGCACTGCTACCTGAACGCCCTCCGGATTTCCAGGGTTTAGAAATCTGTTTCATGAGTATTCCTTCGCGTATTGTTGGTGGAGATTTCTATGATATTTTTAAGCTGGGTGATTCAAAGCTGGCCCTGGCAATTGGGGATGTGTCAGGAAAAGGAGCACCTGCTTCTATTTTAATGGCCATGCTGTATGCGGGCTTCAGAAGCCTGCTGAAAATAATTTATCCGGTGGTTGAAGTGGTGGCCCGATTAAATAATCTGATGACGGAAACCACTGCAGAGGGTTATTTTGCTACATTTTTTTTTGGAATATACAACCGAGACAGCTCCGAACTGACTTTTACCAATGCCGGGCATGATCCACCTATTTTAGTCAGGAAAGATGGAACTGTCTATCGGTTGCAGACAGGTGGAATGGTTCTGGGTTTCCTGCGAGACCAGGAATACCGCCAGGAATCCGTCAGACTTTCATCGGGAGATTTTCTGGTTTTATTTACGGATGGGATTACCGAGGTTAAAAATACCTCGGGCGAGGAATTTGGAGATCAGCGATTGATTAAATTTATAAAATCACATATGGATAAAAATCCGCAGGAATTGCGGGGACTGTTATTTGAAGAGATAAATTCTTTCAGTGCACTACCGGAATTGGAGGATGATGCCACCTTTGCTATAGTTTATGTGAAATAGCGGCTCATCACACAGGGTATAAAAAATCCACTGTCGAATTTGCATTTTTACCCTGCAATTATTCAATCCAATGAAAAAGAGATTACAACAACATGCCCGATTTAAAGAAACTATCCGGACGCTGGCAACACCTGAAAAAATTTGATAAAAACCTGATAATATTCTGGAGTATTCTATCCCTGCTTATTCTGTTTTTTCATCGGAATTTGCATCATTTCCTCTTAAAATTTGCTTATCATGTAATCCTGATCGGATTGGTATTTTGGCTTATTCCCCGGGTGGATAAGAAAAGGGGACCGGTCTGGCATTTTTTCAGGTACTGGTATATCGTCATCTCTTTTCCTTTTCTTTACCTGGATGTCGGAACGGTTTTACACCTGGTTTTTCCCGGTGAGTTTGACTACCTTATTCTGCATCTGGAAAAAAGTGTATTTGGGGTTTTACCAAATGTATGGATTCTACGATTAATAAATCCGTATTTCACAGAACTTATGCAGGTGTCCTACAGCATTTACTGGATTACTATTCCCTTAGGTGCAGTTATTTTTTACATTAAGAAAGAAGACCGGCATTTGGAACAACTCCTTCATTATGTAACCATTACGTTTTTTATTTCTTATTTCTGTTTTATATTCTTCCCGGTGGCCGGTCCCCGCTTTGTTCTGGCCGATCAGATTACCACACCGTATATGGGGATTTTCATCACCCGTTATCTGCGGAATTTTGTGACTAATTTTGGCTACCGGGGAGGTGCATTCCCCAGTTCCCATGTGGGTGTGGCGGTGGTTATACTGGTATTTGTCTGGCATTTCAAGCCCAAAATCGCCAGGAATGTTTTGCTGCCTCTGGTAACGGCTCTGTCCCTGGCTACCATTTATGGCCAGTATCATTATGTATCTGATGTAATAGCAGGATTGACCATGGGTTTGATCATTGGGTTATGGGGTGCCCGGCACAGCAGGAAAATTCTTGACTATCAGGTTCAGGAAGTAGTGAAATCCCCGGAAAAACTGATCAGTACTTCAACCGGCTGAAATTTGCAACTTTAATGTGGTCATAAAATTTGTTTTTCGTATTCGAATAATATTCCTAGATTTTAGTAGTGGATAATTTTGAATAAATCACAAGACAGGAATATGCTGGACAGGACAATATATCAGTTAAAATTAGCCGTTCTTTTGCTGCTGCTGGTAATATTTTTCGGCATCATCGGATATATGATCATCGAAGGCTGGAATATATTTGATGCTGTTTACATGACCATCATTTCTATTACCACCACAGGCTACCGCGAAGTCTATCCCCTGTCGAATCCCGGTAAGATTTTCACCTTGTTTGTCATTATATTAGGGGTGATGGCAATAGCCTATATTGCCGGGCGTCTGACCCAATTTTTTGTGGAGTCCTATGTATTCAGGAGAAGAAGAATGACCAAACAATTACAGAGGTTAAAACATCATTATATTATCTGCGGTTTTGGACGAATGGGGAAACGGATCTGCGACGAGCTCAAGATAAACCTTGCCTCCTTTGTGGTTATAGAAAAAGATCCCAAAGAAATAGAAAATCTTAATGATCTTAATTACCTATATGTTGAAGGAGATGCGACTGAGGATGATATTCTTTTAAAAGCCGGTATCAGGGACGCCAAAGGAATAGTGGCGGTCTTACCGACCGAGGCTGAAAACGTATTCACTACCCTTTCGGCACGCGTATTGAACCAGAAAATTTTTATAGTATCCAGGGCGGTGGAGGAAGAAACCGAATCCAAGTTACTGAAGGCCGGGGCAAACCGGGTGGTGAAACCGTACGAGATCGGCGGGCATCGTATGACCCAGGTGTTACTGCGTCCCGGGGTGGTAGATTTTATAGACATCATCGCACGGGAAAAGCGGTTCGACCTGCAAATCGAGGAGACCGAGGTAAAAGAGGGGTCATCCCTTATCGGTCAGACACTGGCCGGATCTCCTATCCGGAATAAACTTAATATCATTATTGTGGCGATATTCCATGCTGACGGTCATGTGATCTATAATCCGCAATCGACGGTAATAATAGAAAAAAACAGTAAATTGATTATTATCGGGGAGGAGAAGAATATTCAGGAATTGATTCGGATTGCAAAGAATAAATAAAAATATTATTTATATATGGTTGTTGTCATTAAATATGTTTTATCTAAGACATTTCCATATGTTTTATGTATAAATGTTTAAAAGAGATGTGTATAATTTTTACTGATGAATATAATTTTTTTTAGATAATCAGCAAATTTTCCTGAAGGAGAAATAAAATTAAAAAAATTTTGATTACAGGTGCGGGTGGATTCATAGGATCTCATATAGCGGAATTGTGTGTAAAAAAAGGATATGATGTTCGGGCTTTTGTCCGCTATAATTCCAGAAATTCCTGGGGTTGGCTGGAAGAGTCAGAATATAACGATGAAATGGAGATCATAGCGGGTGATATCAGAGATTATGACATGATTAATACTGCCATGAAAGGCACAGATACGGTTTTTCATCTGGCAGCATTAATAGGTATTCCTTATTCCTATCAATCTCCACTGGCCTATATTAAAACCAATATTGAGGGAACCTATAATATCTTACAATCAGCACGTGAAGAAAAACTGGAGAATGTAATTATTACGTCCACAAGCGAAACTTATGGCACAGCACAATATGTTCCAATTAATGAACTTCACCCCATGGTAGGTCAATCTCCCTATTCGGCAACAAAAATTGCAGCGGATCATATTGCCCTGAGTTATTACCGTTCATTTAGTCTCCCGGTAAAAGTGGTAAGACCGTTTAATACCTATGGACCAAGACAATCCGCACGTGCGATTATACCCACGGTAATCACCCAGATTTTAAATGGAAATGGTAAAATAAAACTGGGAAACGTTACGCCTACGCGGGATTTGACCTATATTGAGGATACTGTAAATGGTTTTCTGGAAATTGCATTGAGTTCTGGTTTGGTTGGTAAAATCACCAACATTGGAACCGGCAAAGAAATCAGTATTGAAAATCTTGTAAAGCTGATTGCCGAATTAATGAATTCCGATATTGAAATTATTATCGATCCCCATCGAGTTAGACCGGAAAAAAGCGAAGTTGAACGTTTATGTTGCGATAATTCAAAAATTACTCAAAATACCGATTGGCGTCCCCGCTATGATTTAAGGGAGGGACTTTTGTTTACCATAGAATGGCTAAGAAAAAATATTGATATATACAAAATCGATCTTTATAACTTATAGGTGAAAGTATGCAGGCAATTATCCTGGCCGGGGGAAAAGGAACCAGGTTAAAACCTTATACAACCATTTTCCCTAAACCCTTAATGCCGGTTGGAGATTATCCAATTTTAGAAATAATAATCAGACAATTGAAACATTTCGGAGTAGAGGAAGTCATTCTGGCAGTAGGGCACCTTAAGGAACTCATTCAGGCTTTTTTCAATGATGGTGGGAAGTGGCAGATAGTCGTCAAATATTCAATGGAAGAAAAACCGTTAGGCACGGCCGCACCCTTAAAGCTTATAAAAAACCTGCATGATAATTTTCTGGTGATGAATGGAGATGTACTGACTAATATCGATTTCAGACAATTCTTTGATTATCATCAGAAAAATGAGGCATATTGCACTATTGCAACTTTTCAAAAACCGGTAAATGTGGATCTTGGTGTTTTAAAAATGAATAACCAGCATCAACTAACGGATTATATTGAAAAACCGGTACTCAATTATAGTGTCAGTATGGGTGTTTATGCTTTTAAAAAGGAAGTTTTGAAATTCATTCCCAATAATCAATACCTTGATTTTCCCACCCTGATAAAAATTCTTTTAAAGAACCATAAAAAAGTCGTTGGTTATCCATTTGAAGGTTACTGGCTGGATATTGGCCGCCCGGATGACTACAGTGCAGCCGTTGATGAATTTGAAAATAAAAAATCCGAGTTTTTATGGGAAAGTTAAAAGTGACGGTAACAGGCAGCAGGGGATTTATAGGTTCTTCATTAACTAAAAAACTACGCACTGCCAATATAGAAGTAATGGAACTTGACCTGAAGAATGGTATTAATTTACTGGACCCCGAAGTTCTGAAGAAAATACCTTCTTTCGATACCCTGGTTCACCTTGCTGCGCGAAACTATGTACCTGAATCTTATGAGAAGCCTCTGGATTTTTATTCCAACAACCTCGTCAGCACTTTGCATGCTCTGGAATTGTGCCGAATAAATCATGCCAGAATGATTTTTACCAGCTCATATGTTTATGGTATTCCTCAATATCTGCCCATTGATGAAGACCATCCCGTTCAGGCCTTTAATCCCTATGCGGATACCAAGTTGATCGGCGAAAAACTTTCTCAGAGTTATAATAACTTTTTTGGGATAGAAGCTGTTATTTTGCGGCCATTTAATGTATATGGCCCCCATCAGAATGAAAATTTTCTCATACCATCCATTCTCAATCAGTTGGAGAGCGGACATATCAAATTAAATGATTCAAGGCCGAAAAGAGACTTTGTCTTTATTGATGATTTAGTAGATTTTTTTCTGAAAGTAATTTTTTATCCAAAATCAACATTTGAAATATTTAATGTAGGTTCAGGGGTCAGTTACTCTGTAGAGCAGATAGTAAAGATTATTGTCAATAATTTTCATTCTGATGTTGAAGTTGAATTTAAAGATCAGCAGCGGGAGAACGAAATAATGGAAACAAGAGCTGATATTTCAAAAGCTGCACAATTATTAAATTGGTTTCCTGAGACCTCGTTTGAAGATGGAATTGTAAAAACCATGAGAGAATTAAACCTGGCTTGAATCAATAATAAATCCGGTATTGGTTTTGGCTACAAAGTCTATTCGTCTCCGGTTTGTCTTTTAAATCTGACTGATTCGTGTAAAGGATTTATCAGTTAATTATCTTACACAAGAGTAATGCGATAAATTCTACGGATGATAAGTGAGGCGAATCTAATTTTTCCTTCTCAGAAATTTTTTAATAAGTTCTCTTATTTTATTTAATTCTTCCACATCATAAAAATTAAAGAAAAACAGTGTAAATGGGAAACTGATAAGAAGAACGCCCTTCAAAACAATACTGCTTATGCCCTGTATCTGCCCGATCAGTGTGGAAATAAAATAGAAGAGGAAAGCAACACCGAAGAGAATAGCTAACCGCCTGCCTTCAAATTTAACAGGATAATATTTCCTTACAGTAAAATAAGCGAGCAATGTAGCCAGGAAATAAGAAATTACCGTGGTATAGGCGGCACCCATCATTTGAAAATGAGGAATAAGTATTAAATTGATGATGACATTGGAGACAGCTGCAATCCCTACTATGATGGAAATCTGTTTGGTCTTTTTAGGAATCTGAAGGATAAAAAATAGATGCTGCTGCAGTCCGAGAAATACAACTCCCAGAATTAAGTAAGGAACAACTCTGTATGCATCCCAATAATCTTTGTTAAGGGCAAAAACATGGATAATTCCTTTTGAATAAATTGTGATAGCCAGTCCAAACCACAAAAGGACAAAAGCTAAGTAGGTAAATATTTTTGATAAATAGATTTTTGGCTGGGTATTTTCTTTCACAACTTGCCATGCTATAATCGGCAACCCAAGTATGAATGATTCGACAACAAAAATCTTCAGGACATTGCTTATCTTAAAGCCCAGGGAATAAATGCCGGTTTGAGTCAGAGAAGACAGCTTGGTTAAAATATAGCGATCTCCAATACTTAATACAGTGGTAGCAAAAGCTATAAAAATAAAGGGATAACTGAATGCTATCATTTCTTTAAGTTTCTTTAGATCTAATTGTGGCTTTATTTTTCGAGTCAGATAGGGAAAGAGAATCATAAACAGCGCGCTGTTACTCAGAATATTTGCAATCAGGATGCCCTCGACTCCGAGTTTTTTAATAGCCACAAAATAAATATTTAATATTAAACTAATGGTAAATTGACTGATTAGAGTTGATGTATAAAGTACGGATTTTTCCTCGATTCTGAGAATTGTTTGTGGGACACTTGCAAGATTTGAGAACGTCACAGAAATCAATACATAGAATATAAATATACCATATTTAGGATCATTAAACAGCAAATCAGATAAAGGGGATTTAATGAATGATATGGCAATGGTGGCTGTTAAAAATATGAAGGTTAAAAATATAAAATTAGTAAATGCTATTCTCTTTCTATCGATTTCCTGATCCGCCAGACTGTACCATCTTAAGAGGGCTTGTGGCATACCTATGGAAAGAACACTGCTACCAAGGAGATCAATTATTTCCAGAATTCCTAAAATACCATAGTCACTTACTGAAATCTCTTTAGTATAAATTGGTAATAATATAAAGCCGATAAGTTTTGAACTGACTTTGCCCAGAGCAAAAATCGAGGTATGTTTAATTGTTTGCTTTATTTTAGATAACATTTTATAATTAATTAATGAGAGAAATAATTGATACCCTGCTTTAAATAAGGAACAATTCTGTTTTCTTTAATTTTTATTTTATTAATTCATTCTGTATACGTCTGACCATAAAGGCTTATAGACAAGATGAATCAAAAAAATTTGAAGATATAAAAAAAAGCTGAAAATTAGATTTTTTCAATAACATATATTCCTTTAAGCCATACATGATTATGATTCTGTGTCTTTGTACCCTGGCGATTGTGAATTATTCAGGTCAATAAAATGGTTAAAAGTCCCTTCTGATTAAAACATGTATCAACGTATATCAGATTGTTTTTACTGATTATAATGAATTTGTGAATATATCAGGGAACTTTTATTATTTTATGTACTGTCCACTGTTTTATCAAGATAATGCAAAATGAATTATTAAACGATTGATTCAAATATTTTTGAATCTGAAATTTAATGCAGACTACTACTAAGTGTTAATAATTTACTATTTTCTTGAAGTAATATATATAACTATCTATCCTATTAATAAACAGAAGTTACCAAAATATTCATTATATACTATAGGACAGAAAAATCATAATGAGAGTTCTATTTCTCTCTGGCAAAAAATGAAAATCCTGATAATTATTAAACATCCCTGCAGATTCAAAATTGCTCAATTAGATGTTGTATATTGCAGTAAATTTTCTATTGTAAGTATATAATTGAAAAAATGGTTCTTCACAATAACCTACCTATTAAATACAGAAAAGAACCTTAGAAAACGTCTCACCTCTCGTTTGCTTCCACAAGGGAGACACTATCTGGTTTTGTGATGTTAATTTTGCACACGTCTTTAAGCGTCTTTATACTACGTTGTTAGATTGCTTATGAAAAAATAGACTTTGCCCGGTTGTCAATCAAGTTCGGAATTAAATGTTTAAAGAAAAGGAGGCATCGATTGCCATATACTTCGGAAGAGTAATATGGGGGATCCTCTTATAATAGCTGCCTTGTATTCATTATTGTGTATAATCATATTTTTTAACCTGGTACTGTCGGCCATGGGGTAATAATATGATTTCATTTTAAAGCTTAATGAAAACTGGAAAATAATTTAAAAGTAAGCTTTTTAAAAATTGATTTTTATCATTGATGCTATTATTATAATATGGCAATATCCAAAAGGATTTTAATTCAGCCAGTTGCATTATGCTTTAATATATACAGAATTTAGTTCATGGTAATCCGGTTCAACCATTTCAGAAAATTAGTGCTATGAAACATAACATATTTATAATCTATCCCGCCTTTTCATTTTTTATTAAAGCGGATATTTCTATTCTTAATAAAATATTTAATGTAATAGAAATTAAATATTTAACCAGCAAAAAAATTATGTCTAATCTTGTTTCACAAATTAATTTGTTTATTTCAATTATTAAAAATTTTAAGAATACTGCTTTTTTCTATATATGGTTTGCAGATTATCATTCATTTCTACCTGTTTTCCTTGCTAAAATTTTAAAGAAAAAATCAATATTAATATTAGGTGGTTACGACGTTACTTACATTCCCGAATTAAACTATGGTTCATACTCAAACCCTGTGAGAAAGCTTTGTACAAGTTTTTCAATAAAATATGCCAATTATGTTTTAGCAGTAGAATCCTCACTCATTGATGAAGCCAAAAGTAGGGTAAAAAAAACGTATGGTAAATTTTTATATGTGCCGACAGGTTTCGATCCACAAAAATGGACTTGCAACCAAAAAAAAGAAAATCTGATTATGACTGTAGGTATCTGTAACAGCATGCAACGATTAAAATTGAAAGGGCTTGATCTTTTTATAGAGATAGCAAATTTATTACCCGAATATAATTTTTTAATTATTGGAATGAATTCAAAATTCTTGAAATTACTGGAAATTCCATCTAATTTAAAAACAAGGGATTATGTAAGCTTTAAAGAACTATTGAATTATTATTCTAGAGCTAAAGTTTATGCGCAGTTATCCCTGAGAGAAGGTTTTCCCAGTGTAGTATGTGAGGCCATGTTGTGCGAATGTATTCCGTTGGGTACTCGAATTAATGGTATTATAACCGCTATTGGTAATACCGGCTATATTTTAAAGAACCGGGATGCGAAAGGAGGAGCAGATCTAATTAGAAAAGCGATAAATAGTCCAAGAGAATTGGGCAAAATGGCAAGGGAAAGAATCCAAACAAACTTCTCAATAGAGCGAAGAGAAAAAAGTCTTTACGCTTTACTGGAAAATATGGTATAATCCAAATCCGGATGTTTCTTATGATTGTCTTCGATAAAAAGCGAAAATATATCCGCTCAAGTATCTGGAATTAAATTTTCGAAACCAATTTAAATGTTTTTTGAAGATAAAAACCAGTATTTTTACAAAATTAAGATAGATAAGGTTTTTCAAAGATTTTCTTTCCATGCGGTTAAAAGTACTAGGATGAAAACCTCCGACATACCCTTTAATAATTAGCTCGAGATTGAACTTTTTCTCAAATATCGTCCAATTTTCTAAGTTCATTGTCTTTAAGTTGTGTTTCCGAAGGAGCTCAGGGGCTAACCGCTTTAAAAAGAAATGATTAATTCCTAAAAAATTGGGTAAACCAAAGAATACAATTCCATTTGGTTTGAGTAATTCCAGGTGTTTTTGAACAATTAAATCCGGTTCAGAAAAATGTTCAATAAAGCCGAGTGAATAAACAATATCAAATAATGGAAGATGCAGTTTGTTTGAAAACAAGTCTTGTTCATATACTCCACACGGAATTCCTAATAGTTGAAAATTTTCTTTTGTTTTTTTACATCCTATTGATGAATAATCCAAACAGTTTATCTGATAGCCAAATGTTCTATGCAAAAATGCTAAATATTGCCCTGGCGATCCCCCAATTTCAAGAACTGATAAAGATTCATCAGTAGGTAGATTCCTTTCAAGACAATCTAATATTTCATACAGAAAAGGATCATCTTTCGATTTTTTTGATTCCAGAGGTAAGGACTTTGTCAACCAATATTGATCCCAAAATTCTTTATCGGTTAATTTAAGATTCGGCATTCGTGTACTTTATTGAATCAGGTATTTATAACTTTACAATTGAAATATTTAAAATAATCTAAAATATAATTTGGGCTTTATCAGATTTCTGTTTAAGCTATAATTTTCATTATTGCGAACTGATAATATCCATGTTAATATAAGACAATTTTTCTATTAAAATATACATAACTCCTTATTGATTTATGAATTATAATTTATATAATTTGGCTGGTTAATAAAAACCGTGAATAGTTCAAATAATTGTTAATAATTTTTTAACAATATTTATTAAAAATTAGCTGCGAATCGAAGAGTCAAATGTGCGGTATCTGCGGAATTTTTGAAAAGGAAACGAATAATAAAACACTGGTTGAGCAGATGTGCCGGATTATCGGGCACCGCGGACCGGATGATGCCAGCGTATACCGCAGCGGTGATATCTGGCTGGGGCACCGCCGCCTGAGCATCATCGATCTTAACACGGGAAATCAGCCGATTTTCGATGAGACCAGAGACCTCTGCATTATCTATAACGGGGAAATATATAACTACCGGGAACTGCGGGAAGAACTTCTGGTAAAGGGTTACAAATTCTACACCCAATCGGATACGGAAGTGATCCTGAAACTGTACCAGGACCAGGGTACGGAATCATTCCGCCGCCTGAACGGTATCTTTGCCTTCGCCATCTGTGATCATCGCGACAAAAATCAAAGAATGGTGCTGGTACGGGATCAGTTCGGGGTTAAACCGCTGCATTATTATCAGAAAGATCATCTTTTTATTTTTGCTTCGGAACAGAAAGCCATCCTGCTCCACCCCGCAGTCGAGAGACGTTTGAATATGCAGGCTCTGCATTATCACCTTAATCTGAGGTATACCCCTGGCAATGAAACCCTGTTTGAGGGAATTTACCGCGTGCCTCCAGCACATTATGTCATAGTGGAAAACGGACATATTCAGAAAATTGAATCGTATTATACCCTGCAGCCCTGCATCGATTATCGCAAAAGCGAAAAGGAGTGGATGGAAGAAATTGTCTTTTATCTCAGGCAGGGTGTGCAGCGCCAGCTGGTGAGTGATGTACCCATCGGCGTTTATTTGTCAGGCGGGATGGATTCCAGCTCCATTGTGGCCATGATGCGGGAAATTGGTGCGGACAAAATTTCCACGTTTTCCATGGGGTTCAACGAGCCTACCGATGAACTTGATGATGCCAGATCTATTGCTGAGTATTATCAGACTGACCATCATGAACTCCGCATGGATCTGAATCCTATGCAAATGATGCCAGAAGTGATCTGGCATGCGGAGGAGCCCAAGATAAATCTGCTGCAGGGCTTTTTAATGTCGCAATTTGTGTCCCAATCGGTCAAAGTGGTTCTGAGCGGTCTGGGTGGGGACGAGCTGTTTTCCGGTTACGATATTCACCGTTATATCTATCCTTTTAACAGATTAAATCAAATCGTTCCCCGCCGGCTGGAAGAGAGTGTGTTTGCACCTTTAAGCCGGCTGGCTTATACCCTTCAGGTTAACTTAACAAGTTCCAGATGGGATGAAATCCGACGGGGTATGCAGATGGTTCTTTCTACAGGGGATATCGCCAGATTTTACCTTATCCTGCGAAATGCCTGGGATTTTGATAAACAGGAATACAGGCGAATCTACTCACCTGAGTTTTTAAATCATGCGTTAAAACCGGTAATCACGGAGTTCAGAGATTTTTTTCATTCAATTCCGTATACACCCCTGGATAGCGTTTATCAGGCGGAATTTCATACCAAAATGGTGAATGACTATCTGCTGACGGAAGACCGTATGTCCATGGCCCACTCGCTGGAGGAACGGGTTCCCTTTCTGGATCCGGATCTGGTGAAACTGGGATTCAGCATACCCGCATCAGTAAAGATGAAGAGGAACAAAACAAAGTATCTGCTCCGCAAAGCCATGAAATCCTATCTTCCCCCTGCTATACTGGAGAAGAAAAAGTGGGGATTTAGCTTTAATCCCTATCTGCAGTTTCAAAAGGATCTGAAAGAAACGGCAGAAAAAATACTCACAAAGAAAAGGATTATGTCCGACGGTATTTTTAATTATGATTTCATCCGCTCCATCCTGGATGCCAAACCCCATCCCCGTATGCGCTGGCATTATAATTATATCTGGTTACTTACCGGATTTTATATCTGGAAAAAAATGTATATCGAAACATCGGATTTTAAGGAACGGGTATTTGAGCTGAATGCCTATGAAGGGGATAGTTAAGCTGGATTAATTTGGGAAGGCAAAAAGTAGCATATGAAATTTGAATTACAGTAATTCTAGGTACATCGATGGATTCGTTAAATATCGATGAGTGATCTGTCTGATAAATAACTGGTAAATTTTCTGATTACACGGAGAGTCAGGGAGGATACATTAAGAAACACTGAGAAATTTAATCAATAAATTATCTGGAAAATCACTCCGTAGAACTTCGTGAATGCTCTGTGTATCTCCGTGTTACTGTTTTAATTCCGGGGAAGGATAATTTTGCAAGTTTAATAAGATTGTCACTACCTGAAAATGTCAACAGAATAATTTTGGAACCAAAATAAAGATTAAATAAAGAAATAAGAAAAACATAAAATCAACTGTCAATCAGATCTAATAATGTAGAGTAGATGAAAAAAGTACTGGTCATCACATACTACTGGCCACCCTCCGGTGGACCGGGTGTTCAGCGAATTTTGAAGTTTGTGCAGTATCTGCCGCAGTATGGTTGGCAGCCGGTGGTTCTCACCGTTCAACAAGGTGAATACCCGGAGCTGGACGCCAGCCTGCAGGCTCATGTCGCACCGGACCTGGAACTTTACCGTACCCGAACAGCCGAACCCTATGCACTGTACAGGCTTTTTGTTACGCGCGGAAAATCAGGTAAAATTCCCACTTTTGTCTTGACGGAGCAGAATAATCAGAACGTTTTAAGCAAAATGGCAGCCACAATTCGCGGAAATCTGTTTATCCCGGATGCTAAAATCGGATGGATCCCCTTTGCCGTTCACAAAGCTCTGAATATTATTTCGAAGAATGAGATACAGCTGATATTCAGCACCAGCCCCCCGCAATCCGTGAATCTTATTGCCGGCAAAGTGTCCGGAAAAAGCGGCATCTGCTGGATTGCGGATATGCGGGATCCCTGGACGGACATATTTTATTATCATCAGTTAAAACGATTCCGCTGGGCCAGAAAACTGGATCTGCACCTGGAAAAAACGATCTTGTCAACCGCCAGCGCTATCGTAACAGTGAGTCCCCATTTAAAAGAGGTAATAGAAAAGAAAATTCCTGTCGCCTTCCGGGTGATTCCCAATGGTTTTGATGAAGCGGATTTTACGGAATCTGTCACTCGGGCACCGTCCGAACATTTTCGGATTCTCCATACCGGGCACCTGGCAGGAAACCAGAATCCTGAAAGTCTATGGAAGGTGTTATATTCCCTGTGCACTGAAAACGAGAAATTCCGGGAGGCGGTGCAATTGGAATTCTATGGAAGTATTCATTCGCAGATTATTCGTTCACTCCAAGGATATAAGCTGACGGAATATGCCCGCTTTAATCCCTATGTATCCCATGATAAGATTGTGGAGGTCATGCGCGATGCTTCCCTGCTTTATTTTGTCATTCCGGAATGTTCTTACAGCAAAGGAATTTTAACCAGTAAACTTTTTGATTATATCGGTGCCCGACGGCCTGTTCTGGGGATCGGACCCCCGGATGGTGATGCCGCATCAATTTTAAATGAGGTGGGATTTGGAGGGGTATGCGATTATGACGATGAGCGGGGAATCAAAAAACGTATCCTGGAATTGTTTAGACTTTGGCAGGAAAAGGGATTTACGGCCGTCTCCCCCTCGGATAGTTACCTGAAATATTCCCGCCGCTATCAGACGGAGCAGCTGGCCGCAATATTTAACGAGATTAACGAGTCACATGAGCAGTAAAATTCAAAAATATATTTTCATGATCCGCAAGTTCATGAAGGATATAAAACTCAACCGGGAAATTTATCCCATGGCGGACGATATCCGGAGTCCCACTCTGGGCGATTATTATTTTATCATGGATGAAAAAATCCTGCAGGAAGGGTACAGCCAGGATTTCCATTTTGATGAGGATGGTATCCCCATTATTCCAACCTATATCGATGTGGAAGAAAGAAAGCTGATCTATTATCCTATTTCCATCGGTCAGTATGGCCTGGCGATTTACCACACGTTTTTATTATCGCAAGACGAAACGGATCGCACCCGGTTCATGAAAATTGTGGACTGGTTTTACTCCAACCGCGTGTCGGATGAGAAACTGGGAGATTACTGGCTGACCGATGTACCCAAACCCGAGTACCGGCTTTACCATCCCTGGCCCTCTGCTTTTTCCCAGAGCCGGGCCATTTCCATCCTGCTGCGGGGCTATCAGTTGACCGGGGATCAAAAGTACCGGGATTCGGCGGAACGGGCCTTAAAAATTTTTGAGGTTCCGGCGGCAAAGGGAGGAGTGACTACCTTTACGGAACAGGGGCCGTTCTATGAGGAATATCCGGCCCCGTTTCCGGTGATGGTTCTGGATGGCATGTTTTTTTCGCTGTGTGGTCTGCAGGATTTTATCCGGGCGGGGGAGAATAAAGCAAAAGCACAGGAATTATTCGAAGCCGGTATAAATACCCTGGAGAAAATTCTGACTGGCTATGATCTGGGCTACTGGATACGCTATAACCAGTGCCATGAGTCGTTTTATCCGAAAGTGGATCCCGCCACCATCGGTTATTTGCGACTGGTGCTAAATCAACTGCAGTTGTTTTACCGCCTGACCGGCAGGGAATTCTTCCGAGAATTGGAAGCAAAGTGGAAAGAATATGACCGTCCCTTTAATATACTGCGCATGTATACAGTCAAGTTCTCGGCTCTGCGGAAATTGAACCGCTTATAAGGATCACGGAACGGGACGGTTTTATATTAGACTGGATGAACAGGATAAAATAGTGTCATGTTTATCGGGTTATGTTTTACATCGAGTTTACTTTGATGTCATCGCTTTTATTTCTTTTCACTATTGCTCAGGATAGCACTTGTTTATTCACGTAGAAAATGTATAGTAATTTTGATATTATTTTACCAAAAGAAGTAAAAAACTAAAGATTCCGGGACTTTTCCTTCGTCTTAATTCCCCAAATAGTCTGAGAAGATTAAATATATATTTTGATTTATAAAATTTAAATTCTTACTTCATCCTGTCAATCCTGTCAATCCTGTCAAATAGTGATACTCATAGCATTAATTCGGTCTGAATTCTATGTCACCATCATTATGAAATTCCGTACTCAGGGCAAGTCTTTCCGTCCAAGTCGCAACCAGTAAGCAGGTCTATGCCAAAGAATAGCAGAAAACGGTAACCATCATATCGGCTATCATTCAGGCTTCTTCTGAATGTTTCTACCACCCTTCCATTTATGCATGAGGGTTTTGCCAAACTCCCGGTAAAGCAAAATAATCAGCAACAAATACAGAATTGAAAGACTGATGATGGAGATAGTTAATCCGGTATAATAAGAGGCCGGTCTGAAGGTGAATTCAACGGTATGTTTGCCGGCCGGCAATACTACCGAACGAACCAGATGATCAGTTTTATAGATTTTTAAGGGCTCTTTTCCATCCATGAACGCTTTCCAACCCGGAGGATAATAAATTTCCGAAAGAACCAGCAAAGCGGATTTATCCGAGAAAGTTTCCAGCACAATTTTTTGTGGCCGGAAATCCATCACCCTGATGTTGGAACTGTCCGGAGTTGAAATTTCACCTTCCGGTTTTTCTTCCAGTATGGCGGTGGTCTGCGGATTAAAAGTGGGATCATTCAGCATTTTCAGGCGCTCTACCCCGTCCTTAATGACGGTATAATCATTCACAAACCAGGCACGGGGCAGGGCATCGAGATACTGGTAGGCATATTGGGAACGGCTTTCATCCTGTGCTACGGGTTGCAGCCTGGTATTCTGTATGACCTGGGGCGTGACCATATATTTCACATTGAGAACCTTCAGAATATTCCAGTTGATGGGCGTATCATTTTCCAGGTAGGCATACAGACAGTTTTCGATTATTTCCTGAATCACCTGCAGTTTTGCGGGAGAATATCCGCCGATGGACTGGTGATAATACACCCAGTGTACATCGGAAAAAAGCTGCCCGAAAGGATAAATCCGCTTCAGCTGGGGATCGCTGAGGATCTTTTTATCGATATCGGTTTCCTGGTACCGCTGTTCCTCTATTGCTTTCGGATCAACAAATTTTCCTTCGAGATAGTGGGAATCCAGCTGCAGGAAGTCGAAGGCAATGAGTACGAACAAGATGAGCGGCAGGTAATCGAGTTTCATCCAGTTTTTCTTTATGGCCAATATGCTTCCGGCACCCATCAGCATTAAGACCAGGCTTTTCAGATCAGAATCCCGCAGCATCTCCAGGCGTACTTTTTTCAACAGGTTCAGAACTTCCTGCCCATAACGCTTGGTTTCGTCACCATGGGTGAGCGCAAAGGAGGAACCAAATAGCAGGGGAACGACCAGTAAAAATATGAATAAACCCGAGATAAAATAAAGTCGGTTAATGATCTCCTTTTTATTCAGATCCGCTTTTAGCAGAAATGAAACTCCAAAAGCAGCCAGCAGCGTCATACTAAACATGACCAGGGTCAGGACCATCACCGGGGCACGGAATTTATCAAAATAGGGGATGTAGAAGAAAAAGGTTTTATAAAGGACTGGAAAATTTTTTCCCAATGACATCAGGAGAGCCAGGATTGTAAGGAAAGTCAGACTTTTTACCTCCCATCTCTCCCATTGCAGGACAATGCCGATGAGGGCCAGGAAGATGATCAGGATTCCCATGTATTCGTAAGACTGGGTGAAGGGCAGCTCTCCCCAGTAGGTGGGAAGTTCCCGGTTTTTAAACGCAGGCACGGCATTGCCGGTATAAATTTCATTTGAAGTCCCCCCGTGAAATTTGGAAATAATCAGATTCCAGAATTCGTCCACCGAATAGGACCACATGGTTGCATAATCGAATCCTACCCCCTTTTTTTCCTGCAGGTTCTGTTCAGGGGCTTTCAAAGATATGGCATAGCCACCCCGGGTGGAATAAGGGGTATATTCCTTTATGGATAAAAATATTTGGGCGGCTATAAGGAAAGCTAAGACTACAGCCAGTACGGAAAGAGAGGAGAGCTGAGCAATGGCCTTCCAGTTTTTTTCCCGGATAAACCGGTACAGGGGTGGTATGGCAAAGAAGAATAAAAGTAACAGTGTATAAAATATAATTTGATAATGCTGAGTACGGAATTGAATGGTAAATGCCAGAGAAAACAGCAATCCGGCCAGCAGGTTCCGGTTGCGGACCAGATATAAAAAGGTAAGCAATACATAGGGCATCCACATAAGAGCGCGGAATTTGGAAAAATGCCCCACGATGATCAGGGCCTGAAAATGGGGCATCAGAATAAAAGCTAGTGCACTTATCATTCCGGCAATGGCGGAAAGTCCCAGAAACCTGACCAGTAAAAACAGTCCCAGTGCCCCTGCCAGAAAATACCATAACTGCCAGCTGCCCAGAAATTTCAGGGCATTCAGCAAATTATCGATAGACCAGGCTTTGGGACCGAAATGCTGGTAAATGGGCATTCCGCCGAACATATAGGGATTCCATAGCGGAAAATGTCCGGTTTTGTCCTGCCACTGGGTCAATTGCTTGGTCACGCCAATATTGGAGATAAAATCGCTTCCGTTAGGCTCCATACCTTTAAAGACCAGTGGTTCGTAGAGAAAGGCTATAATGACGAATAATAAGATGAAAAATCCCATGATATAACGGGGATGTTCCAGACGATCCAAAAATGAGATTTCAGGTTGAGGCGGGGCAGGAGATTTTTTTTGGCTGATTTTTTGTTTTTTTTGTTTCGCCATATCAACCTCGGCTGTGATGGGTTAATTACGGAGATGAATTTTATAAAATTGTACACGTATTTTTTTTGAATTATGTAATCAACAGATAATCAGTAAAATTCTGATCATCTGTTTAATGTTGATTAATACTCTTGCTGTCTTCACTCGCCAGGACGAATAATGAACAGCCGGTATTTTAAATGCGCTATGAATATAAAAACAAACCGTTTTATAAACAAATCTCAAAACGTTTTTTGCAAAATGAAAATGAGCCCAGATTCTGATTACTCGCACAAGGGCGCAAAGACACCAAAAGTTTAAGACACCAAAATACAAGACTACAAGATGCAAGATACAAGAAAAAAGAAATAAGAAAAAAGAAAAAAGGGAACGGGAGGACAGCATGGCTAACAGACTAATAGGCATTGAAAAGATCTCTTTCAATATCTTCTTAAGGCGGCCAAAAATCTTGTATCTTGTTATCTTGTCATCTTTCTTTCCAAGATGGTTTTTTATGAAAAGGGAAAAGAAGCGTACCGAAAATGAACATGAAAGGTATATAAAATTGCCGGGTTAATCATGATGTTGGGCAATATAGATCAGGCTGGAACTGCGGTTTCGGTTTAACAAGCTCCTGATGGTGGAAATTGCCGATACGGCGATAATTTTTATAAAACCCATGGCAGAGAATTTTCGCCCGTTTACTTTTGCCCGCAGCTGTTCGGAAAGCAGGGAGTTGTACCAGGGGTCGAAATAAAGCCTTCGGATTTCCAGTACCTGAAAATTGAAGGATTTCAGAAGAGTAACCATGTCAGCGGGAGTAAAGTGATAAAGATGGCGCGGAGCATCCCAGGCTACCCAGTTCTCCCGGTAAATCCGGGCATCATAACAGGACCGATTGGGCAGAGCGATTATCAGAAATCCGTAAGGTGACAATTTCTGCTCCAGTTGCCGCAGGAGTTCCTTCGCCTGGTGAACGTGCTCCAGTACATGCCATAAGCTAATCACATCCATTCTCGACCGGATCTCGCTGAGTTGTTGAATGAGGGGTACTCCCTGCCTGGCGGCGATATCAGCAGCCTTTGCAGACGGTTCATAACCCCGGCCGTCCCATCCGGTATTCATCATTTCCCGTAAAAATTCACCGGTTCCGCAACCGTAATCCAGAATTTTCCCCGGCGGTATGAGGTTTTCAATCAACCGGCGTTTATAACGGTTATTCCATGCCCGGATTTGCCGGTAGATTTTTTCCGTAACGTATTGCGCCTGCTGCTGGTGAGGCTGGTATTCGTCATCCTGATAGTAGGCAGCCATGGCGTTCTCCGCCGGCCGGGGCGAGAGAAAAACAAATCCGCATTCGCTGCATTGACGCAGGGTAAATTTTTCCGACACATGGAAGCGGTTGGGAACCGTGAGATACGGTTGATTATTAGGGAAATCACATATCAGACAGCTGGGATTTTCAAACGTGTTTTTTACTTCCAGATTCATCTGTTTTATGACCTTTAGTTCCCGGATACATAACTCATTTCAAACCCTGCCAATTAAAAAAAACAATTTGACAAAATCAATGCGTTTAATTATTTTAATTTCAAGCATATAAGAAAAAAAGGAGAATTAATGGCACGCTACATTCGCTCCTCCTGGCAAAAAACCGGAAAAAAAGCTCTGGATCCTAAATTAAGTCAGCAGATATTTTCTACCGGAGGCATCATGCTGGTTCGCTACGTGTATGAACCGGGTCTTAATTTTCCTGAACATTCTCACCCGCAGGAGCAGGTTACCATGGTGGAGGTAGGGATTCTGGAATTTCATATCGACGGGGAAGAAGTGATACTGAAAGAAGGAGATCTCTGTGCCATTCCTCCCAATGTTCCTCATTCCACTTCGGTGGGAAATGAACGTGCCGTTGCTATCAGCATCTTCACTCCGGTGAGGGAGGATGTGATCATCGAACCGGAAAAGTGAGAGTTTGTTGTAGCGGATTATATCCTGATTTTTGATACTCCTTTAAGCTGGACCCCTGGAGATGATAATCTAATATTTTAAAAACTGCCTTTCCACGTGATACTGGAGTAACTCTTTCCATTGGTATCGTGCCCGTTATTATTTTGCAGGAGATTGGTTGGTCATATCGAAACTATTTATCACCATTTATTGATTTTCCTAAAATTTTGTTATAGTTGTTAGGTTTTTCCTCCTCTTTCGAGAGTACTTAACAAATAGTACTTACTGTTATGAATATTACATTCTCACCATGATGTAATTATTATAATGAATGATAGTATCCTAGCTCGGCTTAATAATTAATTATGGTTCTTCTAAGAATTAGTTGCAGTAGCAGCCATGATTTTGAGTGCAAAATA
>CAYWTB010000022.1:0-14229 GCA_964461135.1 uncultured Caldithrix sp.
GTATCACACCAGATCACCAGTAAGATTTAGTGAGCCTTCATGGCGCACTATCCTTGTTCCGTAAACCTTCTACATGAAGCACATCAGTACCGGCGGCCAGAAAATCTTCGATCTTTTCACGGATGTGAGGTAAGATTTCCATTCCCCCGATGATATCGTGCTCGGAAACCGACAGATAACCGCACAACAGGGGAGGATTGCCATTCACCGCCATCACCGAATCCCTTATAAAATTGATGGTACGGGCTATCTCTTCATGATATTCGACCTCAAACATGGGCATTTGCCAGAGATCCATCAAAAGCTCCCGGCTGATATGGGGGTGTACCTGCATGTGAGCAATCAGATCCTGATCCATTCGTGGAACGATAACCCGTGGAAGGCTGGAGAACTGGCCTTCGGTGCGGAAAAAGTCATAATGCTCAAGAAACCGGTTAAATTCCATGAATACCAGCGTGTGTTGCTTTTCCGCCACTTTGAGGAAAGCCAGTTCCACCCGACCGTTACTTTCCAGTGGAATGGCGTTATAAAGAATGGGTGATTTTAATTTTACAGCCGGAAAGGGAGGATTATCCAGGTTACCCTTTTCGTCAAACTTACAGTACCGGTGGCGCCGGCCAAGTTTTACCGATAATTCTTCATCGGGATCCCCTTCGTGCAGCCGGTTCTGGGCCGGGCCTACAATATGAAAATGTGAAAACCGCTCCGCTCCGAATCCAATGCTCATGTGGCGGTCCCCCTGCCCCATTCCGGAAACTGGAATCTGGCCAGTGGACGCTTCCCGGTCAATTTCCATCAAAATATCTTCAGTTACATAAATATCAGCCATTTCCGTCAGGTCTGGTGACCGCTGGATAATGGTGGTATCCCGCAAAAATTTATTTTGATTTTCCCAGTATTTCTTCTCCTCCAGATCCACTG
The DNA here is from genome assembly GCA_964461135.1 of uncultured Caldithrix sp. Lineage (GTDB taxonomy): Bacteria > Calditrichota > Calditrichia > RBG-13-44-9 > RBG-13-44-9 > RQOF01. Next base: position 922 of record CAYWTB010000022.1, read on the forward strand.
CATTGGCAATTAATTTTTGTGTGAACTCTCTCTCCAGCTGAATGGCCTTGTTCTGCGGACAATAATTGATGCAGGCATTGCATAATGCACAATTTTCATCGATCAGTTCGGGAATTTCCCGCGGATTTCCATGGCGTGCACCATAGGTGCAGGCATTCTCATGGGCACACATGCCGCAGCGAATACAGGTTTCCGGATCAATAAACAGTTTTGCATAGGAAAAACCTTTGGGATAAATAATATTCAGGCCATGTTCCAGATGGGAACGGCTTTCCTTCTGTTCCGCACGGGTATGGTCCAGATAAAGCGGGCTTTCCTTCATAATTTCCCAGGAACGGCCAATGAATTCTTCCTTCTCTTCCTGATTCAGACCCAGAGCCAGCTGAAAACGGGTATCCTGTTCCGCCATGTCGAACATATTAGTGAGAGGTATGTTGGTGGGACATACCCGGGTACAATTATCACAACGGGTACAGACCAGGAATCCCAGGGCATCCTGCCGGGAAATTTTTTCATTCCGCGCCAGGCGGTTGGCAATCTTCCGGCGGGATATGGGTGTGGCTACTCCCAGAATTCCGAACACATCACTGGTAGGACATACCCGTTCGCAGCTGTCACATTCCGCACAGGCTGAATTTACCTGCCAGATGGGATTTTTTGACGCCTGAAGATCCGGCGGAACCACCTTGGGGATCAGGGTTTTTGAACCTTTCCACAGAAGACGTCCCAGTGAAAGGAAAGAAAATCCCCTGCCGTTGTTTTTGCCGGCATGGATCAATTTTACACCATTTTGCAGAAAAAGAGGAGTCACCTCTTTGAACAACCGAAGAGACCAGCGTCTTCCGACCGAATTGATAAACTTATTCTGATTAAGCAGGTAATGAGGATCAAATTCATTTTTGAGCCGGGACAGCTGCTGAATGCGTTCCTCCTGACCATTACGCTCCATACCTTTCAGGAAGGGAAGATTCCAGATTCCAACTCCATAAGAATGTCCCCCGTGAAACATAGCGGTCTGGGTCATGAATGGAACCAATCCCAGATACAGTTTATGACGCAACGTCTGGGTGTCTGCCAGAATAATGGTTTGCAGCAGCATTTCGGAGGGATTCAGCACATGACCCTCGGTTTTTACAGGATTGCCCGTCCAGGTTGTGATGGCGGACTGGATAAAGTCCAGGTATTCGGGAAATCTGTCTAGAGGGATAATGCTTTCACTCACCAGCATAGAAGGTCCCAGCGGTTTCATTTCCACCGGCTGATAACGATGATCCCATAATTTATGGGCAATGACGGTACTCAGAGCAGAATAGGTAATATCACGATAACGGCGGCGCTCTGGGCTGCTGCTAAAGACGGGAAATTTCAAGGCCTTCTGGTAATCTTCCTTACTGTCAAATTCCAGTACCACTGCGTTCTCAACAACTGAGAGTTTGTCAAGAACATCCAGTTCCTGCCGGACGCGCGCCATTCTCACCGTATCCCCTGCGTCAATCGCATCCTGTAGTCCTTGTTTGGACTTCTTTCTTTCAATATCCCGGGTGGTGATAATATAATTCGGATCAAAATAGAGGATGGAACTCGGCTTGAGTTTCCATTCTTCCAGTAGAGCGATAAAGCGGGTGACACCGGCAGCATCCGGGAAGGAAAACGCATAAGGCTTTGAGGTAAAACTTAGCCTGCGTACTTTCAAAACTGCCCCGGTAATAATACCAAGCTGGCCTTCACTCCCGAAAATCCGGCCGAACAGCGGATCTGCAGGGGTTACGGTTATCCATTCTCCATCCGGTTTGAGCAGCAGCAGTGCCTCCACCGTATTTTTTACATGTCCGTACTTGTAGGCACCGATTCCCAGGCCACCGGTGGCAATCCAGCCGCAGATGGTTCCTGAATGAGGATTGGTAATATCCTGTAAAAGGGCAAATCCCTCTTCTTTTAGATGTTTCCTGACATCGGCGAATATCACCCCCGGTCCCGTCAAGAGCAGCTGTTGACGGTTATCCAGTTTAAAGAAATCAAGATGCGATAGATCCAGAATAATATCCTGGTTTAGAGGGATGGATCCTCCGAATGGCCAGGTACCGGCGCCACGGATAGAATAGTGCAGCCTGTTCTCAAAGGCATACCGCACGAATATCTGCAGATCTGTCAGAGTACCGGGACGCACGACGAATCTTTCCCTGATCCGTAACAGCAGTTTTTTCAACCCTGCCGGTACAAAGGCCGTCCCGGAATCCCCATGATATATATCCTGCTGTACCGGACTGAGCGGAAAAACCAGGGATGCTTCGCTGAGCAGTTCCCTGAGTTTGAGATAATCATTATCCCGGGCCAAAAAATCCTCACCCGTCCTGTCTGCAGGGTATTTTTCGAATAAAAGATCAATAGCCTTTTTTTGAGCGGAAACCCGGTTATGAGCGCTGCACGAATACAAATATTCGAACCATTTTGAAGAATCCGGAGTGATCATAGGATTTGTCCCGATGGAAAAGATTAAAGAGTCACTTTCACAAAATTAGTCTAAATTTATAATTTATATTCCTTACAAATTCAACAAATGTCACAAATTTAAGATACATTTAACAATTTAAAAAATTAATAATGTTTTCACAATAATTGGGCCGGTGAGGCAAGGAATGTTAAATTTTAAAGCCTTCATGCAGCTGTCCGCATTTAAGTGTCCGGTCACTTTTTCAGGAATCAGTATATCACAGATATTCCATCCGGAGAAGATATTTTTTGCCTCCGAGGCTGTTAACTTGTGTTAATCACAAATTTTACCAGAAAGTTATCATATCGTTAAAATAATGACATGCAATTTATTACCCGGCTTAATTCACAAATAGGCGCTAAAGCCCAAATATACTGGATTCTTTAATCCCTATGGATATAACAACTTTGATACATTATATCGTTTTTTGTGAATTGAGCAGGTTAAAATCAAATTTTGCATTTTTTGATTCCTGACGACTATTGTTTTATTTCTGTTTTCTTCCTTGCTATCTGCCTTGCGAACAGCCGTGATGAACTATCCGGGTTAATCGGCAGGACTGAATAAAAAGCACTCTGAATGAACAGGAACCATGTATACGCTAGTCATAGAAATTTCACAAATGCACCGGATTTTATGATTAAACCGGAATATTGCCTGAAAAACACAAAATTACATGACTTGACTAAGCGACTATAATTTATTAATTTACAAAGCTGTATATTTAAAAAATCAATTGTTTTATTCATTTATAAAAGGAGGACCTCATCATGGCAAACGGAGGATCTGGAGAATTTTTCAAGGGATTTTTATTTGGTGGCTTGATTGGTGCTATATTAGCAATACTGTATGCGCCACAGAGCGGAAAAGAAACGAGAAACGAGATCGGCAAAAAAGCCGACGAGCTGGCCGGCAAAGCCCGGGAGGAATATGAGGCTACGCTGGACAAAAGCAAAAAATCCTATGCATCAGCCATTGAAAGATTGAAAGAACTTGAATTACTGGCCAAGAAGAAAGTGGACGACGTAGAGGAACAGGTACAGGAGTTGACCGAAAAAGGCAAGGAAACCGTGGAAGAAAGCAGAACCCGTCTGAAACGTGCTATTAACGCAGGTGTGGATGCCTACAAAGAGGAAAAAGAAGAAAAGACAACCAAGAAGAAAAAAGCTTAAGCTGTCCTAAAGACAAGGAGAACAGGTATGCTTTCGGAAATTAGTTTGCTAATTATTGCCATTGCTTTTCTTGTAGTGGCCATATTCGCCATTCCGGCACTTTTACAACTCCAGCGGACAGCAAAAAACATGGAGATTACCACCAAAACGCTCAATCAGAATCTCCCCGGTATCCTGACCAATCTCGATGAGATTGGCACTAATTTCACCCAGATAACTCGGTCAATTCATTATCAGGTGAATGGAGTTAAGAACGTGGTGGACAAATTTCAAAACATGGCTGATGATGTGGTGGATTTTGAGCAAACGTTGCGGACAGAAATCGAATCGCCGTTAATTCAAGCCATAAGCACGATCTCAGCTTTCACCAAAGGCGCCAGAGCGTTCATGGACGTCTGGCGCCGTAAAAAATAAACGTTACTAATATTTATTAACTGAATGAACGGCCTTGTGAAATAATATACTCTTATCAAATCTCTTTGCGTGAATCATGTTTAGTATCTGCCAGAGCTACTTAGTAAGCTGCCGTCAGTGGTACGGTTTCAGTTAAATTCCCGCCTAAATTCGCATTCCATTTTTTGTACTTAAATTCTGAATACAGATTACGGTTTAGTTTATAAATTTTTCAGGCTGTTGAAAACGTCCACCGTGACAAATCCACACAACCGGGAAATTTGGTACCAAAATGAAGACTGTTTTGTTTTTTGATACTTCACCTGAATAGAATCAAGGAGAATAAAGCATGAATCGCATAAAAGTAATTATCATGGGAGCTGCCGGAAGAGATTTTCACAATTTCAATACCTTCTTTCGAGATAATGAGCAGTATGAAATTATTGCATTCACGGCTACCCAGATTCCCAACATAAAAGAACGAAAATACCCTGTGGAATTGGCAGGCAAACTTTATCCAAAAGGTATTAATATCTATCCGGAAGATGAATTACCGGAACTCATTAAAAAATTCAAAGTGGATGAGGTGATCTTTGCGTACAGCGATGTGCCTTATGATTACGTGATGAGTCGTTCGGCAGTCGTCAATGCCGCCGGGGCAGACTTTACAGTGATGGGTCCGAACCGCACTATGATAAAGTCCAGCAAACCGCTCATTGCGGTCTGTGCGGTGCGAACCGGAAGCGGGAAAAGCCAGACAACCCGCAAGGTGATCGAGGTTTTACAGGCAGCCGGGAAAAAGGTTGTCGCCATACGTCATCCCATGCCTTATGGCAATCTGGTGGAACAGAAAGTACAGCGCTATGCCCATCTGTCCGACCTGGACAAATATAAATGTACCATTGAAGAACGGGAAGAATATGAACCGCATATTGTCAGGGGAAATGTGATTTTTTCGGGAGTAGACTACGAAGCCATATTACGCGAAGCGGAAAAAGAAGCCGATATAATTGTTTGGGACGGTGGAAACAATGACCTACCGTTTTACAAGCCGGATCTTCACATCACCATTGCAGATCCCCACCGCCCGGGTGATGAGCTTTTTTATTATCCCGGGGAAGCAAACCTGCGCATGGCGGATGTGGTGGTGATAAATAAAATTGATACCGCCGATAACGAGAATATCCGGCTGGTAAGGCAATCCATTTTCGAAGTCAATTCAGATGCCATGATTATTGAAGCCGCTTCACCTATCACGGTGGAGGATTATCACCTCATTCCGGGAAAGCGGGTGCTGGCGGTAGAAGATGGACCAACCTTAACCCATGGAGAAATGACTTATGGTGCGGCGGTAGTGGCCGCCGAAAAATTTGGTGCCCTCGAACTGGTCGATCCCCGCCCTTACACAGTGGGCACCATCACTGAAACCTACGAAAAGTATCCGGAAATCGGAACCCTGCTTCCAGCCATGGGATATGGCGACCGGCAGATCAGAGATCTTGAAAAAACCATTAATAATACCGATTGTGATGTGGTGATCATAGGGACTCCTATTGATCTCAGGAAACTGATAAATATTAATAAACCGGCGGTACGGGTTACATATGAGTTGCAGGAAATCGGGAAGCCTGATTTGAAAGATGCCCTGAGAAAGTTCATCTAAAACCAGGGGTATTGAAATGGTAAATGCCGGGCGAACAAATTTCCCCGGCATTTATTTTTTTTCAGTTGATTATGAGATGCATAATTTAAAATATTGCAGGGAACGGGCAGTTAAAATTTTAACGAACAGCTTAATAGTAGCGATATGAACAACGGAAAAAAAATTGTTGTGGCCCTGGGGGGAAATGCTATTACTCAGCAGTTTGAAGAAGGTAACATTCATCAGCAATTTGCCCATACCCGCCAGAGTCTGATGGGGGTTGTGGAATTGATTTCCGCAGGATACAAAGTCCTCATCACCCATGGAAACGGACCGCAGGTGGGTAATGCCCTGATACGGGTGGAAGAAGCCCGCCACCTGGTACCGGTTCTCCCGCTGGGTGTTATTGTAGCCGATACTGAAGGCGGTATGGGGTATATGGTTGAGCAGTGCCTGCAGAATAAAATGCATGACCATGGGATCCGGAAAGAAATTGCCACCATTGTGACACAGGTTCTGGTGGAGCCGGATGATCCCTCCATCACGAATCCCTCGAAATTCGTGGGACCTTTTTATAAAAAAGACAAAGTTGAAGAGATGAGTAAACGGCCTGGCTGGGTGTTAAAGGAAGATCCGGGACGCGGATGGCGCCGGGTAGTTCCTTCTCCCCTGCCCCGGGAAATTGTCTGTAAGAGAATAATTAAATTACTACTGGACAATGACATCGTAGTGATCGCCGCAGGTGGCGGTGGTATCCCGGTTTATATCGATAAGAAAAACGGCTGGTATGAAGGTATAGATGCCGTGATCGACAAGGATCTGGCATCAGCCGTCCTGGCCCGGGATGTAGAGGCCCAGGAACTGATGATACTAACGGTGGTGGAGAAAGTGGCGTTAAATTTCGGCAAACCCTCCCAGACCTTCCTGGACAATATAACCATAAAGGATGCAAAACAGTATCTGGCCGAAGGTCATTTTCCGGCCGGAAGCATGGGACCGAAAATCCGGGCAGCCATCAATTTTCTGGAGTGGGGGGGGCAGAAAGTGATCATTACATCCATTGAGAAATCGGCTAGTGCCATACATGGTAAGACCGGTACTGTTATTGCCAATTGAAGAGTCACATGAAACAACCCTATAACTTATTATTTATATTTGATTATATTCTTAGCACAACAAACCGAAATAAAAGATTGTCATTTTAAATTTAATTTATTTATCAATCATATCCCCTGGATTTAATCGACTGAAAACGGGATTGGCTGTAAAGAGCTGATTAGTATAAACGAATGTCTGATGTTAGATCTTACCCGAATGCCTGTATGCGCTGTGCCTGGCACCAAACAGAGCGCAGCCGGACCGGGGTACACTAAGTACTTTCTTTCAGAAATAAAATGACGTATTAATATTAGACGGGATAAACAGGATTAACAAAATACAATTGCATCAGGTTCATCTAACTATATTGTAGATTAAGTGTACTTTCATATAACGGTTGGTACATCTTTTCAAAAGTGCTTATTAAAGTGTGTATATCTGAAAACAGCAAAAACGAAACGACTATTCTTGCAAGTTTTTAGTGCAGGACTGAGCCGTTAATTTATAAATATATAGTGTGATTTACAGGATTTAAATTGATATTTGATCCTATTAATCCTGTTAATCCTGTCCAAAATTTATGGTACCATATTTATGATTTGCTGTACTAAGTATGGAGATGTTGAAATATTAACAAAAAAAAGAGGATAAGTTCCTCTGGGGTGGCCAAAAATTCTAAATTGTGTCCGGGAGTATATTATTACATCAAGCTGTTTAAAAAACCCGATTGGAAATTGATTTTAAAGTATAAATCATATTGTGCATTTGAAATTTAAAACCGGAGAAGGCAGATGAATATTCACGAATATCAGGCTAAAACAATACTTCGAAAATATAATGTGGACGTTCCTCGCGGTAAAGTGGCCTTCACTGCGGAAGAGGCGGAAACAAATGCGCGTGAATTAGGAGGAGAGGCATTTGTGGTAAAAGCACAGATCCACGCCGGTGGAAGGGGAAAGGCAGGAGGAGTAAAACTGGCCCGATCACTACAGGAAGTTAAAAAACTGAGCACCGAAATGCTGGGAAAAACCCTGGTAACTCATCAGACCGGGCCGGAGGGGAAAAAGGTCCAGTGCCTGCTCATTGAAGAAGGTATCGATATTGCCCGGGAGCTCTATCTGGGTATAGTTCTGGACAGGGCATTGTCCAAACTGGTATTTATGGCCTCCACGGAAGGCGGGGTTGAAATTGAAAAAGTGGCTGCGGAAAAACCGGAAGCCATCATCAAGGAACATGTGGAACCAGATATCGGTCTGCAGGCGTTTCAGGCCCGGAAAATAGCCTTCGGTCTGGGCCTGAAAGATGATCAGATTAAAAATGCCGTTAAATTTATCTTAAGTTTTTACAAGGCATTCACAGAAACCGATGCCTCCCTGGCGGAAATTAATCCCCTGGTAGTCACCGGCTCGGGGCGGGTGCTGGCCCTGGATGCCAAAATGAATTTTGATGACAGTGCCCTGTTCCGGCATCCGGACATTCTGGAAATGCGTGATCTGGCTGAAGAAGATCCGCTGGAGACCGAAGCATCCAAATACAGGCTCAACTACATCAAGCTGGATGGGAATGTGGGTTGCATGGTGAATGGTGCCGGACTGGCCATGTCCACCATGGATATCATCAAACTTGCCGGTGGAATGCCCGCCAATTTCCTGGATGTGGGAGGTGGTGCCAATGTTGATACCGTCCGCAACGGTTTTAAGATCATACTTTCCGATCCCAACGCCAAAGCTATCCTGATAAACATTTTCGGGGGAATTGTGCGCTGTGACCGTGTAGCCAAAGGAATTATTGAAGCGGCAAAATCCATTGAATTAAAAGTGCCTATGGTGATCCGGCTGGCAGGAACCAATGCGGAAGAAGCCGCCGAGCTTCTGGAAAAATCGGGAATGAATTTTGAGGTGGCCCAGACACTGGAAGATGCGGCCAAAAAAGTGATACAGGTTCTTAAATAATAAAGGTTTTTGTACCCGAGGAAACTTATCAGAAATAAATCGTTCAAAGCGATGAAAGGAAAAAAAGATGAGTATCATAGTTGATAAAAAATCTCGCGTTTTGGTGCAGGGCATTACCGGCAAAGAAGGTTCCTTTCATACTCAACAAATGATAGAATACGGTACACAGGTTGTGGCAGGTGTGACCCCGGGAAAAGGAGGACAGATTTTTGAAGACAGGGTACCTATTTTTAATACGGTAAAGGAAGCTGTTCAGCAGACAGGAGCTAATGTATCGGTGGTATTTGTTCCTCCGGCATTTGCGGCGGATGCCATTTACGAGGCGGCTGATGCCGGCATCGAAACAGTGGTTTGTATATCGGAAGGTATTCCTGCTCAGGACATGTTACGAGTTTATAACCATTTAAAAAAGAGCGGAAACCGGCTGATAGGACCCAACTGTCCAGGAGTCATTTCGCCCGGCAAATGCAAGGTGGGAATTATGCCCGGTTTTATTCACCGGGAAGGCAGCGTTGGGGTTATCAGCCGCAGCGGTACTCTCACTTACGAAGCAGTGGATCAGATCAGCCGGCTGGGACTGGGACAGTCCACCTGCATAGGCATTGGCGGGGACCCGATCATCGGCACGCGGTTCATCGATGCCCTGAAGCTCTTTAAAGATGATCGGGAAACGGAGGCGGTGGTTCTCATCGGGGAAATTGGCGGCACGACGGAAGAGGAGGCAGCCGGGTGGGTCCGGAACAACTTCAACAAACCGGTGGTTGCTTTTATTGCAGGACAGACTGCACCTCCCGGGCGTCGCATGGGTCATGCCGGCGCCATCATCAGCGGGGGCAAGGGTACTGCGGCTGAAAAAATGAAGGCTCTGGATAAAGCCGGAATTACGGTATGTAAGAGCCCGGCGGATATTGGAAAGACCGTTGCCGGTATTTTGAAAAAACCATAGAAAAAATATGCAGTAATTTGTAAATTTGATACTCTTTTATTATAGAGCGGGAGGATTAGATGGGAGATGAAGCGGTTCAGCGTCTAAAAGAAGAGCTGACCCAGAAAACAGTTGAACGTAAACGCCGTTCCGATATGCTGATAATTTACCAGAAATGGTGCAAAGCATGTGGAATCTGTTACGATCTCTGTCCGCAGGGGACGCTGAAGGCCGATAGTGAGGGCAAGGTTTACATTGAATATCCGGAAACATGTACCGGATGTAAAATTTGTGAACTTCACTGTCCGGATTTTGCCATACTGGTGATCGGGGAACCGCGAAAGGCCCCCAAAGCACCTGTTAAATAAGTGTATATTAAAAAAGGATTATAAGAATGCCGGAACGTGTGATATTAATGCAGGGAAATGAGGCCTGTGTGGAAGGGGCTATTGCCGCCGGATGCCGCTTTTTTGGGGGTTACCCGATTACCCCTTCTACTGAAATCGCAGAATTAATGAGTGAAAAATTACCACAGGTGGGTGGCAAATTTATTCAGATGGAAGATGAGATTGGCAGTATCAGCGCGGTACTGGGTGCCAGTGTGGCGGGTCTGAAAGCCATGACCGCCACCAGTGGTCCCGGATTTTCGCTGATGCAGGAAGGAATCGGGTATGCATGTATGGCAGAAATTCCTTCTGTTATTATTAATGTGATGCGCGGAGGGCCAAGTACCGGTTTACCCACAAAAACCTCACAGGCTGATGTGATGCAGGCCCGCTGGGGAACACATGGAGATCACTTTTTGATTACCATGGCGCCCGAATCGGTTAAAGAAACATTTTATCTGACCATAAAAGCCTTTAATATGGCGGAAAAATACCGCGTACCAGTCATACTTCTGCTGGATGAGGCTATCGGTCATATGCGAGAAAAAGTAACACTCCCTGACTATTCGGAAATATTGATTGAGGATCGTTTAACACCAATTGTTCCGCCACAATGGTATAAACCGTATGAGATTACCACGGATTTTATTACACCCATGGCAGCCTTCGGAAACGGATACCGTTATAATATTACCGGTCTTACCCATGATGAAATGGGATTTCCCACCAACAAAGAGAACGAAATCGTCAGTACCATGAACAAACTCCGCGATAAGATTATGCGGGCCACATCAGACATTTCAGATTATGAGGCATTGTATGCAGATGATGCCAACACTCTTATCATTGCTTTCGGATCTGCCTCACGCTCGGCGAAAGAGGCGGTAGAGTACCTGAGAGCTCACCGGCGTAAAGTTGGCTTTTTCAGACCCATTACCATCTGGCCCTTTCCCGAGAAAGAATTGAATCGTCTGATAAAAAAAGTAGAGCAGGTATATGTGGTTGAAATGAACCAGGGTCAGCTGATTGATGAGGTGAGGAAAGTAGAGTGTTATCATAAGAAAATCGTGGGAATCAATCGTTATGACGGTGAGATGATTACCCCCAATCAAATTATCAGTAAAATTCGAGAGGCCAAATAAATTATGCAACCCTTAGTATTAAATTATTTACGAGCAAAGAAACAATTTCCCCATGTGTGGTGTCCGGGATGCGGGCATGGAGTGGTAATGGGCTCACTTATCCGGGCCATTGATAAATTAAATTATAACAAGGACAACGTGGTAATGGTAAGCGGCATTGGATGCTCCAGTCGTATGACCTCCTATGTTGACTTCAACACTCTTCATACCCTGCACGGACGACCCATCGCATTTGCCACCGGTCTGAAACTGGCCAGGCCTGAGCTTCCGGTGATCGTGATTACCGGTGACGGCGATGCCACCGCTATCGGCGGTAATCATTTTATCCATGCAGCCCGTCGTAACATCGACCTCACGGTTATTCTGATGAACAATAACATTTATGGTATGACCGGCGGACAGGTATCCCCCACCACTCCCTACGGAGGCCGGGGTTCTACCGCTAAAATGGGAAATCCGGAACATCCCTTTGATATTTCTGAGCTGGCGATAGCTGCCGGGGCCAGTTTTGTGGCACGCAGCACAGCTTACCACGTACCGGCCTTGGACCGGCTGATCCAGCAGGCGCTGGAAAATAAAGGTTTTTCTCTGGTGGAAATATTCTCGCAGTGCCCCACCTACGAAGGGAAATGGAATAAACGGGGAGACGCGGCCAACATGCTTAAATATTATAAGGAAAATGCCGTGCCGGTCACATCCCGCTCCAAATTTTCAGACGAAGACATGAAAAGCAAATTCACCATCGGGGTACTGCACAAGATTGAAAAAGCCGAATTCACAGCAGAGTATCAGAAAATAATAGAAAGATCTCAGGCTCAACAAAAAATGAACAAACTGAGTTCAGAAAAGGGTGAGAATGGCTCAGAACGAAAAAAGCAAGTCAAAGAAGAAACCTCAACTAAAGACTGAAATACGATTAAGCGGTTCGGGAGGCCAGGGCCTGATTCTGGCGGGCATGATCCTGGCGGAAGCAGCCGCAATCTACGAAGGCAAGAACGCTGTTCAGACTCAGAGCTATGGACCGGAAGCACGGGGCGGCGCCAGCAAAAGTGAAGTGATTATCAGTAACAGTGAAATTCTATATCCCAAAACCACCCGGCTGGATTATCTGCTGGCGCTGAATCAGGAATCCTGTGACAAATATGCCCATGATCTCAAGGAAGACGGCCTGCTGCTGGTCGATGACGATGCCGTTGAACATGTACCGCCGGTTAAATCTATTTCATTACCGCTGGTGCGCACAGCGCGCGAAAAAGTGGGGCGCCTTATGACCACCAACATCGTATCGCTGGGAGCCCTGGTGGGATTAAGCAATATTGTGAACCCCAAAGCTCTGGAAAAAGCCATGCTGGCCCGGGTACCCAAGGGAACTGAACAGATGAATCTGAAGGCTCTTCAACTGGGATTTCAACTGGCGGAAGAAGCAAAAAGCAGATTTGAGGATTAATACCAACTGGAGGATAGCGTGAGAGAACGAACTCTGACTATCATTAAACCGGAATGTGTAAAAAATAAACATATTGGTGATATAATACAGAGAATTGAGGATGCGGGATTCGAGATTTTAGCCATGAAGATGGTCAGCCTGCAGCCCCGCGAAGCTGAACAATTCTATCTGGTCCATAAGGAACGTTCTTTCTACCATGAACTGGTCCAATACATAAGCAGTGGCAAGGTTGTGGCCATGGTGCTGGAAAAAGAAAATTGCGTGGGTGCATTCAGAAAATTTATTGGCGCCACCAATCCTCAGGAGGCTGCTCCCGGGACAATCCGCCGGGATTTCGGCAGCAACATTCAGAACAATTGTGTACATGCTTCGGACAGTGATGAAAATGCCCGTAAAGAAGCTGCATTTTTCTTTTCTGAACGAGAGATCATTTTAAATCAATAAAAAGATTCAGGCAGGATAAAATGGTAAGGCAATTAAAATGCCGGAGTTTGTGAAATGAATGACGAAAAGAAAATACTTGATATTGAAGTTTTGAGTGCCGAGAGTGGTCTGAAAATGGAGGAAAAGGAAGCAGGAATTAAGCTGGTAGTGGTTATCGGCGCGGGAACAATGGGTCAGGGAATTTCTCAGCTAGTTGCGTCCAAGGGATTGGATGTT
>CAYWTB010000022.1:14239-51730 GCA_964461135.1 uncultured Caldithrix sp.
CTCATCGAAAGAGACAAAGAAAGTGCGGCCAGGGCAGTAGAAGGCATTACCCGCAGCATTGATAAAGAAATTGCGCGCTGGACCATGACGACCAGTGAAAAGAAGAATATCCTTAACCGTATTACCACCTCCTGGCGCCTGGAAGATGGGGCCAGGGGAGAAATGGTCATTGAATGCGTGCCGGAAAGCCTGGACCTGAAGGAGGATATCTTTACCCGTTTAGATGAAATCTGTGATGCAGACACTATCTTCATTACCAATACCTCTACTGTGAGTATCACCGAGCTGGCTCAGGTCACCAAGCGCGAAGATAAAATCATCGGAATGCACTTTATCAATCCCGTTCCCAAAATTCCCTTGGTGGAAATCGTTCGTGGATTGAAGACCTCCGACAACACTTTTGCGTCTACCCGCAAATTTGCCGAAATCCTCGACAAAACAGCCGTCGAGGTGTATGAATATCCCGGATATATTACCACCCGGCTGATAATTCCTCTGATCAACGAGGCGTTATATGTGCTGATGGAAGGTATCGCCTCCGCCGAAGATATTGATACAGCTATGAAACTGGGTTACAATTTTAATATGGGGCCGCTGGCACAGGCGGACATGATTGGCCTGGATGAACTGCTGCGCATGATGGAAGCCATGTTCAAGGAACTGGGGGATTTAAAATACCGGCCATGTCCGCTTCTTAAAAAACTGGTGCGGGCCGGCCATCTGGGAAGAAAAACAGGAAAAGGAATCTTCGAATACCCTGAAGCCATGAGGGAATGATATTTAATTAATTGTTCCTTCATTATTTTGACGCGGGTAACACGGAATTATACAAAAACAGGTACCTCCAGATGAAAATTTTGGTATTAAACGCCGGAAGTTCCTCAGTGAAATATCAGCTTATTATACCTGAGGAGGGTAAAATGTTAGCCAAGGGACTGGTGGAAAGAATTGGGCTTTCCGGTGCTATGTTGACTCATGAAACATTCGATAAAAGCACGGTGAAAATGTCAGGCGAAATTCTGGATCACCGCATTGCCATAGAATATGTTCTTACCATTCTGTTGAGTCCACGACATGGCGTTCTGAAGAGCAGGAAGGAAATTGATGCCGTCGGACACCGGGTCGTACACGGAGGCGAAGCATTCAGCGGATCGGTTCTCATAAGCGATGAGGTAATCCGCGAAATGACCAAATGCATTGACTTTGCTCCGCTTCATAACCCGCCGAATCTCAAGGGAATCGCAGCCGCCAAAGCATTACTGCCGGATATTCCACAGGTAGGCGTGTTCGATACCGCCTTCCATCAGACCATACCCCCTCATGCTTATATTTACGGCCTTCCCTACGTCTTGTACAAACGTTATGGTATCCGGAGATATGGATTTCACGGAACATCACATCGCTATGTGACCCAGAGGGTATCGGAAATCCTGAAAAAAGACCCGGGCACCATAAAAATCATTACCTGTCACCTGGGTAACGGTTCCAGCATAGCTGCCGTAAAAAATGGTAAATCCATTGATACCAGCATGGGATTTACGCCGCTGGAAGGGCTGTTGATGGGCACCAGAACAGGTGATATGGATCCGGCCATTATATTGCATATCATGGGTAAGGAAGAACTCACGGCCAGCGAAATGAACACCATGCTCAACAAGCATAGCGGAATCCTGGGCGTAAGCGGGATCAGCAGTGATATGCGGGAAATTGAGGAATTATATCATTCCAACGAGCGGGCCAGGCTGGCCATGGACATATTCACCTTCCGCATCAAGAAATATATCGGGGCCTATGCTGCCGCCATGGGTGGTGTTGACGCAATAGTATTCACCGCTGGTATCGGTGAGAATTCCGATATGGTCAGAGAAATGGTTTGCAAGAATATGGAGTTTCTGGGTATTCAGCTGGATGAAAAAAAGAACCAGGAAACCCGAAAGACCGAGGCAGAGATAACCAGATCCGGTTCTCCGGTGAAAGTATTTGTTATTCCCACCAATGAAGAACTGGTTATCGCCATGGATACGGCCCGAATTGTGGCTCAGTTACAGGCACAACCCGCCTAATAAAAGAAGTAATGATTCCACCCCTTAACCGGAAAAAATAGTAAACCGGCAGAATCGGCCGGAACAGGCTGGAATTAAATGCTGGTGGTTCGGATATACTGTTAAATTATAAACGTCTTCCAACCCTCTGCCTGGACACGATCGGTTTTTGAGTTTTCCGTATCCTCTCCGGGCACTTCGTGTAACACAACCCGGTTTTAGGAGTATAAATAATTTGGAAATACGGACAATATCATACGTAAACATCAGGATGTTCAAGGCCCGAATCATGTAAAAATTTTGGCCAAAGTCAAAAATTTTTATTGCTTTGTATCAAATCACCCCATATATTTTTATAAATTTGCGGATACAATATGAAATCTATTGAGAAAAGATATTATTATTTTAGCTTTTATTTTTATTACTATGGAGGAGCACCCCCCGTTTTTCAATAGATTGATGTTAAAACTGTATTATCAGAAATCCCTCTCAATCTAATGAGAGGGATTTTTTTTGATCTTTATTTTTTGAAAGGAGTATTCCATGGTCGTTGTCATGTCCATCGCAGCAAGCCGGGAAGATATTGACAGGGTAGCAACTTTCATTGCTGAGCATGATGCCAGGGCTCATATATCGCAGGGTGAAGAACGCACGATTATCGGAGTTATCGGTTATCAGCACCGGGTTCAGAGGGAACATCTTGCTACCCTGCCCGGGGTTGAAAAAGTAATTCCCATCAGCAAACCTTTTAAACTGGTAAGCAGGGAGTTTAAAAAGGACAATACCATCATTCCAATAAACGGAGTAAAAATTGGCGGCGGAATACCAGTAGTAATTGCCGGTCCATGCTCGGTGGAGAGTGAAAAGCAGATTCTGGAAACTGCTTATATGGTGAAAGAAAACGGTGGACATCTGCTGCGGGGAGGGGCTTTTAAGCCGCGCTCCAGCCCCTACAGTTTCCAGGGACTGGGAAAACAGGGATTAAAATTTCTGCAGCGTGCCCGGGAAGAAACGGGTCTTTATATTGTGACCGAAGTTCTTGAGGCCATGTATGTACCTCTGGTAGCGGAATACGCTGACGTATTACAGATAGGGGCCCGTAATATGCAGAATTATGAACTCCTGAAATCCGTCGGCCGCATTCAAAAACCGGTACTCCTGAAAAGAGGAATGTCCGCTACTCTCACCGAATTTCTTATGAGTGCCGAATACATAATGTCAGAAGGAAACAACCAGATCATTTTGTGTGAGCGGGGCATCCGTACTTTTGTGGAATACACCCGCAACACCCTGGATCTGAATGTTGTCCCTGCGGTAAAAAGTATCTCCCACCTGCCGATCCTGGTGGATCCAAGCCATGGTACAGGCAGGCGGGATTTAATTGAACCATTGAGCCTGGGTGCACTGGCTGTGGGGGCAGACGGATTGTTGATTGAGGTGCATCCCCGTCCGGAGGAAGCACTCTCCGATGCCGATCAGACACTGGGAGAGGCAGCGTTCAAACGGCTGATGCACCTGATTAACCATTTTACCGCCTGGCAGGAAAATTATCAGCAGCAAGTTGCCGGAACCGCATTTGCATGATAATTTAGCATTATAAAATGGAACTGGAAAGATGGCTGAGAAAATCACTATAAATAATCAACGGCTGATACATCCGGGAGTAATGAGAGGAACACTGCCGGCGCCACCCTCCAAAAGCGTTTCGCACCGGCTTCTCATCATGGGTGCATTAAGCGGTTCCCCCTGCATCATTAAAAATGTCCTTCTCAGTGAAGACATCGGGATTACCCTTCAGGCTCTTGAAAAAATGGGATTTCAGTGGACCCTGCATCAAAACAACCTGACGTTCTCGGGAGAACGAAAAATTTCTGCGCAGCCGGCAGAAGTATTTCTGGGTAACTCCGGTACAAGTGCCCGCTTATTAACGGCGGTAGCGGCCGCTTTACCCGGCCGATATCTATTTAAGGCGGCTCCCCGTATGCAGGAACGCCCTATGAAACCTTTGCTGGATTCACTGATAAAACTTGGTGCAGACATCGAACACTCCGCAGGATCTTTTCCCCTCAAGATTAGTGGAAGTTCTCTCGGCGGTGGAGAGATTGCAGTTGACGCCTCCGTCTCATCACAGTTTGTCTCTGCACTGATGATAATTGCGCCTCTCACCCCAAATGGGCTGAAGATACTGCCGCTATCCCCACCCGTCTCGGAGCCGTATATTCAGCTGACGGCAGACCTGATGCAGGAAAGTGGGGTGGAGGTAATCCGGGAGCACGATTCCATTTATATTCGCGGGAAACAAATATACCGGTTCCGGCAGCGCAGGGTAGAGGGCGATTATTCCAGTGCCTCTTATTTTGCGGTGGGAGCTGCCATCAGTTGTGGAGATGTGGTGATTCAAAACCTGAATCCACAATCCGCCCAGGGAGACCGGATCATTCTAAGCCTGTTACAACAGGCAGGTGCCCGGATTGAATGGAACCGCCGCAGTGTTCATATTACCGGTGCACCTCTTAAGGGAATTGATGTGGATATGAAAAATCATCCCGATGTAATTCCATCAGCAGCGGTCATGGCTCTGTTTGCAGAAACTCCTTCCCGCTTAAGGAATGTTCAACATCTGCGTTTCAAGGAATCCGACCGCCTGCAGGTGCTGCTGGACGATATCAGGTTATTGAAGGGAGATGTCTCGGCCAATGGAAAGGATATGATCATAAAACCGAAACCATTGACCGGCACTCTGCTGCCGGTCCATAATGACCACCGCATGGCCATGAGTTTTGCACTTACCGGCCTGAAGGTGTCCGGCGTGATTATTGATAATCCGGACTGTGTGCAAAAATCCTTTCCGCAATTCTGGGATTATTTTGATAAGCTGGTAACACCTGTATAGCCGGCTGAGAAATGGCAACAGACCACCTTTTAAGAGTTTGGAGATAGCATGAGTGGAAATCTTTTTGGAAAAGTTTTCCGGTTAATGACCTTTGGGGAAAGTCACGGACCGTATATCGGACTGGTGATTGACGGTGTTAAACCGGGCATTCCCATTGACCGGCAGGCCATTCAACTGGAACTGGACCGCCGGCGTCCCGGTCAAAGCAAAGTTGTGTCCCCCCGCCGGGAAGAGGACCGGGCAGATATTATCAGTGGAATTTTTGAAGGGAAAACTACCGGGACTCCCCTGTGCATTCTGATAAGGAATCAGGATCAGCGATCCCGGGATTACACCCATCTGAAGCATATCCTGCGACCGGGGCATGCCGGATTCTCCTTCCTGCAGAAATATGGCGTATTTGACTTTCGTGGCGGAGGCAGGGCCAGTGGAAGGGAGACTGCCACGCGGGTAGCCGCGGGCGCCGTTGCCAGACAGCTTTTAAAAACCAGGGGAATAGATATAATTGGCTACACCCGCCAGATTGGTGACGTCGCCGTTAAAACAGTTGATTTCTCCCAGATTGAAAAAAATGCAGTGAGAGCCCCGGATGAACAGGCAGCGGTTGAGATGGTTCATGCCATACAAACGGCTCAGATGGAAGGCGATTCGCTGGGCGGATTGGTTGAAATTATCGTGAAAAACTGTCCGGCCGGCCTGGGAGAACCTGTTTTTAGCAAGCTGGAGGCGGATCTTGCCTGGGCACTCATGTCCATCGGTGCAGTAAAGGCTTTCGAAATGGGCGACGGATTTAAAGCCGTGACCATGCCGGGCAGTACCTTTAACGACCTTTTCTATTTCGACAGCGGGAACCAGAGGTTTCATACGCGAACTAATCATGCAGGAGGCGTGCTGGGCGGCATTTCGAACGGGGAAGACCTCATCATGCGGATTGCGGTAAAACCTCCTTCGTCCATCGGAAAAACCCAGCAGACGGTTGATGATCGGGGAAAACCGGTTAAGCTGGATATCGGCGGGCGTCATGATCCCTGCATCTGTCCCAGGGTGGTACCAGTTGCTGAAGCCATGGTCGCGCTGGTTCTCATTGACAACCTGCTGATGCAGGAGCAGATTACCCGATCCGGGGAGCTGGCCACCCTTCGCACCCGGATCGATACCATCGATACCCAGCTGATGCTGATGCTGGCCCGGCGCCGGGAAATTATCAGGGAAATCGCCGCTGTCAAAAAAAGAGAGCAGCGTGACGTATTTGATGAGGAACGTGAACTGGAAAAGAAACAGCAGAGTGATGAATTCAGCCGAATGCTGAATCTTCCCCCGAAAATGATGCATGAATTGTTTGAGATAATCATACGCGATTCGCATAATCTCCAGAAGGAAACCCTTACATGAACGGGATTGGATTGATTGGTTTCGGCCGCTTCGGCCGCCTGCTGTACAATCATTTAAAGAACCGCTTCACCATAACCGTTTACGATCCCTCCGTCAATCCGGAAAACGAGTTTAATCCGGCCATCTTCCAGCCCCTGCAGCAGGTATACATCCACAAGTATCTCATCCTGGCCGTTCCCGTATCATCCTTTTCACAACTGGTCAGCGATATTTCACCTCATATTCAAGCCGGCACAGTGGTTATGGATGTTTGTGCTGTAAAACAATACCCGCTGAAGGTGATGGAAAAGCATCTGTCAAGCGAGGTTGAGATCGTGGGAACCCATCCCTTATTCGGTCCTGATTCCGTTCGGGAATCACTCGAGGGACACACGATAATCCTCACCCCTCAGCGTATCTCAGCACTGAATCTGAAAGTTGTTAAAGATTTCTGGCAGGATCTGGGCATCACTATTATTGAAATGAGCCCGGAAGAGCATGACCGCCTGATGGCCTGGACGCTTGCTCTCACTCACTTCCTGGGACGGTCGCTTAAGACCCTACCCCTACCCGACACATCCGTATCTACCCGGGATTATCAAAATCTGATTCTCCTGATGGAAAAAATCAACCGGGATACCTGGAAATTATTTGAAGATATGCATCATTATAATCCTTTTACGGCTGACATGCGCCGTCAATTGCTCGGAGCCATGACCGACCTGAATGAAAGACTGGATCAATTGGAAGATGTTGCAGTGAAGAATTCTGACTAAATCGGGAATGTTCAACCCAATGGGTTTGAAATGAAAGATGTCTTAATATGGAAGCATGATGATATCCTGGCCAGGGAAATAAAATTTTAAAATATAAATAACCCATATTTATCTGTTGATCAACTTTATGTTTAATTACTACTTTTGGAGGTAGAATTTTCTTAAATAAAACCTTTTGTGTAAATGAAATGCGGTTATAACCTCCTCTGGTCATAACCGGGATAAACAAATTCAGCAAAAGAAACAAATATCCCGAGGCAAAGATGAAATTGAACCAGTTTTTGATGAGCATAAGCCTGCCCGGGGATTCAAAAACAGGTAAAAAACATACTTAAGCATCAGGCTGTTATAAGGACAAAATCTGATATGAAAAAACCTCTTCGTATAGCCATTCAGGGAGAAAAAGGATCCTTCCATGATCTGGCTGCCCGCAAATATTTTTCCGGTGATGAGCTTCATATACTGGCCTGTAAAACATTCCGACGGGTCTGCCAAGATGTAGCTGATTCATCCGCCGATTTTGGGATAATAGCTATCGAGAACAGCCTGGTGGGCAGTATTCTTCCCAATTATGCCCTTTTACAGGGGTTCAACCTCACCATCATCGGGGAACAATATCTCAATATTGAACATCACCTGATGGCTCTTCCCGGCGAGAGTTTGAAGGATATCAAAACGGTACGCTCTCATCCCATGGCACTTATGCAATGCAGTAAATTCCTGGAAAAACATCCTTATCTGCAGCAGATTGAATGGGATGATACGGCCGGGAGTGCCCTGCAGATTTCCCAACGTCAGGAATCAGGGGTTGCCGCCATTGCCAGCCAGCTGGCAGCTGATTTAAGCGGTCTAACTATTCTGGCCTGTAATATTGAGGACCTGAAGATGAATTACACCCGCTTCTTTATATTTTCCCGGCAGCAGGAAACGGAAAATATTCGGGGAGATAAGGCATCCATAAGTTTTCGCATCGGGCATTACGTAGGTTCACTGGCAGCTGTTCTGGATATTTTCAGGCACAACCACCTGAATTTGACCCTGATTCAGTCCGTACCGATTCTGGGATGCCCGGATGAATATCGTTTTCATGTGGATGTGGAATGGCAGGATTATGCTGATTTCACAAGGGCTATGATCCGGACAAAAAAGAATACCCAGGAACTGCATGTCCTGGGTATCTATGCCAAATCAAAAAAAGCGCTATAATCTCCTGCTTATTTCCCAAAATTGATAAAGTATTTGAGGGATATCTGCAGGAAGAAGGTCAGCTCCTGGACATTGTCTTTATCCACCCGACTTTCAAAATTGGGATCACTGGTATATAATGCATCATCGAATAAATCCTGCCAGCGATATTCTAAACTGGTAAAAGCACCGGCCACATCCACCCGCCAGGTATCAGCCAGAAATCCGGTACCTGCACAGATCAGGGTCTGGGTAGTACCGCGTCCCAGGGTGGGATTACGGTGATACTGGGCTCCCACAACAGTGGGCACCCGGTACTGCATCCCCACTCCGAATGGCACTTTATTGAAAAATATATGCTCAATACCTGCTTTTACATAAAACACATCGGTAAAATCTTCAAACCGAACAGCATTTACAGCATAAGGAGTAGTTTCTATTACCCCCGCCATCTGACTGTAAAAACCACCATTACTCCAGAATTCATAACCAGTATCCACATTCAGGCGGGCCTGTAATTGCTGCCTTGCCCGGTACTCAAAACCGCCATTAATCCTGAGTGGATAATTCATCTCTTCATACAACTTCTGGCCTGCTACCACGGGAGCTTTATATTTCAAGGTATAGGGAAAGGAGACATCCACTCCGCCTGATATTCTCTCCGAAAACTGGTAGATAGCCCCCACCGAAATTACCAGGGGTGTCTGAGTTAAGGACCGAACATCATCAGCAAAAACCAGTTTATCAGAGCGGCGGATAAAATCCACATTCTTCTCAAAATCAGGTTCCGAACCCTTAATAATCCCGGCTTGCACACCCAGTGACAATCTTGGCAATGAAGGGACAACCACCGCAGCTGCAAAACTATAACGCTGCAACACCCCACTGGCCTCTATACGGTTATAGGCAATAAGCTGGTCTCCGAATACATCCTCCCGGACTTCCTCCAGATAGGAATAGCGGAAATCAAGTTCAGGGTAGCTGCCCACAGCCAGGGACAGCTTCCAGCGGGGCAGAATGGGAAGCCTGAAGGCCACTGCACCCTGGGGAGTGGCATACCAGTTATTATTTATGGCATAGGTCGCATCCAGCAGGAAACTTTCAAAGCGATCATACAGGGGATACGAACGGCGCTCTTCCAGGCTGCGCAAATTGAGCGAAAAATCCAGCATGAGTGAATGATCGATCTGGGTGAGGGTCGCCGGATTATACAGCATGGCTCCGGGGGCCGCCAGTGATACGGATCCCGCACCACCCAGCGACAGGGACCGTGCATCCGGAAAATGCCAGTACTGCCCGATGGGAATAACCGGATAGTTTTGAGTTTGGATTACAGAACTACTCAAAAACATTATGAAGAAAGTTAACAGAATTTTTTTCATTTAAAATCTCTCCCGGATACATTTCATTTAAAAATGGAAGTTGAATTCCAAGTAGTAAAAAGCCTGGGAAGGCTGGTACAAACTTCCCTGGTAATAATGACCATTATCAGCCGACTGCGGGCTGTTATCACTGGTACGGGTCTGAATATAATTTATGGATTGATTATAGTCCCGGGTATATTTCATCCGGAAACTGATCTGGCTTGTGACACGGGTATATAATGAAATCCAGAAACGCAGTGATCCACGGTTGCTGTCCATTACCATAAACTGGGTATCTTCAAAAGACCAGAAAAATCCTTTATAATAGCCCAGGAAACCTCTCACCTTCATCCAGTCATTAAAATTGTGGGTGAAAAATCCGCCGAGGGCTTCGCCCGGAGATGCTATATTTCCCGCGAAATTGACCGCAGAGCCGGTTTCCACCGGAAACAGAAAACGGGGCCGCGGCCGGAATTTTGTCACGGCATTGACGTATAACATTCCCAGATCATCATAGCGCGACAAACGCAGGGTGATTCGTCCGCGGAACTCAAAATTTTCAAAATA
Source organism: uncultured Caldithrix sp. (assembly GCA_964461135.1). GTDB lineage: Bacteria > Calditrichota > Calditrichia > RBG-13-44-9 > RBG-13-44-9 > RQOF01. The sequence continues at coordinate 24,438 of CAYWTB010000022.1, forward strand.
CTCGGTGCTCAGGTTATTCTGAACTTCCCGTCCCTGGAATTTCTGCCGCAGATTGAACCGCAGGGGGAAAATAGGCCTGAAATCAATTGTCCCCACCAGACGATACTGAGTGGCGTCATCTGCCACCCGCCGCCAGTTATCATATTCCACCGTCGTAACGAATTCCCGGTTAATCTGGTAACGGCTGTACAGATAATAGCCTTTCTCCGCCTGGGGCTGGGGATTATTGGTGTATAACTGGCCGTACTGGGGATCCTGCAGATAAAAGTAATCTTCATAGATGGTCCTTTTAAATCTGCGGTAGTTAGAGAAGGAACGCTGGTAAGGATTATCGAATTCCAGCTGATAATCCCGGTATAATCCCAATATATATAAACTGTTATATTGTATATAAGCGTTCAGAACAAGTGCATACGGATTTCCGCTCAATACCCCTTTTGCCTTATCCAGTTCAGCGTATTCTCCCTGAAGTGCCAGATTGTGATAAACCGTGCGAAAATCAAATCCATACACCCGCCGGAATGATCTGGCACCTTTCCAGAGTGGATTTTCACCATCCGACACCGGCCCTCCATATGAATTCAGAATTTCATTATCTGCCATACTGAGAGTCCCGGAGGCAACAATTTCATTGATATCGGGGCGGATCAGCCGATCGTAGGCGCTTTCATAATAGGTAAATCCGATTTGTGAAGCGGTCAGGAAGTCATAAGCCAGATGGATTCCATACAACAGTTCTGAGGTATTTCCCCTCCAGGGGAGGCCCATTTTTTCCCTGAGGGTATCTTGCAGAGCATATTCAAAGCGCTGGTCCAGGACGATCAGCTGATTTGCGGCATGTAGAGCTTCGCCATCTTTATAAATGATATTTTTGTTTAAAATAGCATCCCGTTTGTCAAATGCGCCAAACAGAAACGCATGCATATTGCGGTAGACAAGTTCGGTGGCCAGGCCAGTCAGTTTGTACTCCCGGGTACGGGAATTATCTCCAGACAGTCCAAGAAAGCGCTTACGCCAGCCAAATCCGGATTTTCGCGGTTGGAAAAAATCGTTATTTTCCATCACCAAACCCTGTCCGAAAGCCAGCGCATAATTTCCGACATACAATTTGCGCACCTCGATGGGGCCAAGCTTCTGATTTTCAATTCCCAGGTACACCTTTGCCCGGGGTACCTGGGTGAAACCAATATCTCGATAGATAAACGGTTCATTCAGGGTATGATAATAAATATAACCGAAGCGCGCATTCTGGCCGATTGTTCCATAGAAACGGGTATAAACACCTGGATAGGTATTGGTTTCCATCTCCACCGGCCGTATCAGCGGAATTTGAGCAATGGCTTCCGCTTCCTCGGTCATGAACGGTGTATTATCCATTTGGGTAAGCAGGTGTCCATGAACTTCACGATGAGTTGTTGCCGGTTCAAAGCTGAGAAAATTCAGAGCATTGCGGTATCCGTAATAGGAAATAAAGGGAGTACTTCGCAGATCCCGTTCGCTGGAGATTTTACCAACCTCCTTGCGATAGTTCAGAATGGCCGCCGCATCTACCGGAGAAACGCTCTGCAGGTTTACCAGTTCTTCATAGTCAATTTTATTCACATCATATGGTTCCAGGGCCCGCTCTATCCAGGAATCCACCAGAGACTGACTGGCACCCTCATCCCCTTCCCACTGCGAAAGCCTGTAATATAAATCTTCCAGGCGCTCTTCACGACCGGTTTTAGGCATGTACGGTTCAATTTTTACCAGCGGCTTAATTTTCTGAAACAAGTCCGGCGTCATGCCCTTTATGCTGTTTAGTTCATATACGCTTTGCAGCGGGCCCTGATAGGTGATTCTCTGATAGATTTCTTCCGCCATCGAGGTGGGAATCGGCAATCGGGTAATTTCCTCAAAACTGGCATTATTCAGGTCCAGTGGATTTTGCGGGGTATATACTGTCTCCTGCGAAAAGAGTATCGCAGTACACAGGAAGAAGGTGGTCAGTAAATTTTTAATAAAAATACTCATTGTATTCCTAAAGTAAATTCAGGTTAAAATTCTACACTAAAACCGACCTCATGGGTTTCCCCCAATTCTCCGTGAGTCAGCAGCGCATAATCGAGAAAAAACTGGGCAAAATGCAGGCCCAGGCCGGCTGAAAAGCGATTGGGATTGGTAGTTGCTCCCAGCCTGAGAACCAGATTAGACAGGATAGTGAATTCCGCGCCACCCCATAACTGCATTTCACCAACCCCGATAGTCCGGTTAAAATCCAGCGAGGTGGTTACACCATCATATGGCTTATAGGCCAGGCCCACCACTACCCGCTGAGGCAGATCATGTTTGGTATAGGCACCGATCTGGGGACTATTAATATTGAGGATGTAAACACCCAGATATGTACGGGTATATATGGAAGCGAGCAATCCCACATCCAGGCCGAAAGTGGTGGCACTTCCCAGGTTCCCCCACTCCAGCGATTCTCCCAGGGACCAGTTATAAGCTTTTAGAGAATATCCGAAGGACAGACTGCTGTGAATATCTTTTAAGAGATAGAATCCATGAGACAGGGCAATGGTGTACTCGCCGGAAATATTCTTATCTTTGTAATTTACCCCGAAATACTGAAAAGTTAGAGAGGCAGTACCATATTTTCCGGATAACGGATAAGCCACCGCCCCGAAAAAATTGGAGAAAAAGGAAAGGTTATATAACCTAAGATAGGAGGTACCCACCACCGGATGATTGACCTGAGATAATCCGGCGGGATTATAGTAGGCAGCCCAGACATCATTAGCCACAGCTGCACCGGATCCTCCCATGGCAGAAGCCCTGGCACTGGGATAGCGATCATCAAACAAGCTGGCCGGAAGGAGGTGATAACCCGATAAAAGGATTATACATATAATCATTAGAAATTTACGATATTTCTTCATCAAAGAGACCTTTGTTATAAATTCACACCTTCTGTCTTTAACTGGTTTTATTTTTTAAGCACCGTGCCTATCACAATAGGCGCAATTCTGGTCTGTTTTTTACCGGAAACGAATTCCATCACCTCCAGATGACACAGATAGGTACCCAGTGGAACAAAATCCAGAAGTTCGTTGCGACCATCCCATTCCACAGTGTCCACCAGCAGATCGGCCTGTTTGTCCAGCAGGGTGGTAATCATACGCCCGCCCAAATCAAATATCCGTATGGTCACCTGGTTATTCACCGATCCGGCGTTATACCGGATCAAAATTTTCTCGCCCCGGTCCGGCACAAAGGGATGTGGTGGTACGTCCAGGGCTACACCCTCCAGTGACGGCTGATAAGTGGCATCGGGAATAATATCAGCCTGATATGCTGGCAGGATCTGGTAAGAAGGTATTTCACCCGATAGAAACACACTGCCCACACCGCTGGTGATGATGGCTTCATTTACCAGCACTGAGTCCAGGTTAATGCCTGTGGTTCCCCACACCCGCAAAGTCAGTGGACCCGATCCATCATTTACCACAATATTGTAATCAAAAGGTGGCTGGGTGGAGGTGGTATATTTCTCTATAACTACCGCATGATTCTTTCCGATCTTGAGGGGAACCCGGATCAGTGTGCCATCCCAGCGGGGATTATTAGCTTCTCCGGTGCTCACCGGAATTAGGTCGGGTAACTGGGCGCTGGAATCCAGAATGGTCACCTGTGCAGGTGTAATTTGAGTAGTCTGGCGGTACTCCGATACCGATCCCACCATCTGCAAATAAAATCCCTTCCGGAAACGGGGATCCGGAGCACCGGCTTGACTGATATTGATGCCGTATTCCGATTCATCCTGCATATAGGCCGAGGTGCGGTCAGTCCGCAAAATACCCGATCCCACAGTTACCACCCCACGAATAGTTAACGGTTCCTTAAACTGCGCCGAATTAATCTGAACATCCCGGATGAGCAGGATAGGATTACTGCCTACCTGAATGTAAGGACTCATGCTGATAAACTGGGGCACACCATTGCGAACAGCGGTCTTCACCCAGAAATACGAGTATACCGATTCCGCCGGTGCCTGTAACTGCGTCACAGTAATATAACCGCTGTCTGCTGCCGTCACTGCACAATCGGTTAATTCCACCCGGTACTCTCCAAAAACAGCAGTTACTTTCGGCTTAGCTGCCGAGAATCCCTTCCCTGCCAGTTGCAAATTGGCAGTAAGACCAGTCCAGCCCCAGTTGGGAGGCAGCAGAATATGAATGGTACGAAGCGTGTCCTGCAGGGTACTCCAGACGGACATGGTGAGAGCGATATCAGATTTTCCAAGAGAAACCGTGTCCCGGTTCAGAATGGCAAAACCACTGCCGTCTCCGGTCACCCCGCCGGTAGGTTTGAAAATATCTTCCTGATACCCGATCAGGATCTGTCCGCTCCCCAGGTATATATCCATTGGTCCGCGGGCGATTATGGTATCGCCTATTGCAAAAGAGTTGAGATTCAATCCGGCCGTATCCCAGATACGCAGTAAACAGGCCCCGCTTCGGTCATCTACCAGAATATTGGTCCCGCCACCGGCATAATATAAGTCTGTTATAATTCCCTCCACCTGAATATATACACCTTCCCAGCGAACATCCGTCCCTTCGGAAGTGGTTAAAATCAGGGGAGTGGGAAGCGGATTATTCTGACTCAGCACCTGCAGGGTATAATCAATAATTTCAGTGGTGCCCTGGTACTCTGACACCGTTCCGGTAAGCAGGACCCGGTTTCCACGCTGCAGGCGGTTATCCACAGTTCCGGCCTGGTAAACATTGATACCATAGCCTGAATTATCCTGCACATAGGTATCGGTCCAGCTGGTTGTGGTAATTCCGGCACCCATAACCACAATGGCATCAATAGTAACGGATTTTCCATTGTACTGGCCGGTATTGAGCTGAATGTCTGCAATGGGAACGGTGGTTACACCTTTTCCTACAGTGATACTGGGCGGAGTAGCTATGGCGGTGAGAATACCTCCCGCCGTGGCGGTTTTAACAACAAAGGTAGAGATAATATCTTTATTGGGGGAAGTGAGACCCCGAACTGTTAATTGTCCGCTGCTGCTGATGCTTACAGCTGTTTGAGTCAGCAGGATAGTTTTTCCGGTGACTGAGAGCTGGGCCCCGCTAAATCCGGCACCACCTGTCGTAACATCAGAGAGAGAACCGCTCCATTGCCAGTCTGCCGGTACGGTTAAGGAAAGGGATTCCAGAGTATACCCGGCCTGTCCCGTAACATCAAAAACCAGTTCAATATTTGATTGATTCAGATCTACCGAATCCGGTGAAACCGAAGCGGTCCCGCTGCCATCACCCGGGTGGGACTGAACAATGGTAAAATCGTCCTGATAAGCCAGCAGCAGCTGGGTGGCACCCGAGTAAATATCCAGCGCTCCGCGTACCTGCAGCTGGATACCCACATCAATGCCGGTCAGGTTCAGCCCGGCTGAGTCCCATACCCGGATCAGACACTCACCGCTGCCATCGTTTACACGAATGTTGGTGCCACCACCAACATTGGCAGCAAAATCGGTTACTTCACCGGATACTTCCACAAACGTTCCTTCCAGTGCCACATCATTGGCTTCCTGGGTGGTGATTACCAACGGGGCGGGTAAGGCATTTCCTGAGCTTAACACCTCCAGTGTATAATCCGTAATTTCCGTTACATCATTAAATTCGGTTACCGTTCCTGAAATACGGACTTCGTTTCCCCGAACCAGCCCGGCATCCACTTCACCTGCCCGGTAAATATTAATGCCGGCACCGGAATTATCCTGTACGTAAGCATCCGTCCAGGCAGTGGCGGTAATCCCGGATCCCACTACCACAACCGCTTCAATTGTAACCTGGGTAAAGGTGGAGGGATTGGCCTGGATATCGGCGATGGATGTGATGGTTACCGGCGCCCACACCGTCACCGAAGGGCTCTGAACAATGGGCGTCAGGGAACCGGCGGCAACGGCAGTTTCCACCTCGAAGACCGATTCTTCCGGCTGGTCCGGCGCTGTTAAATTATCGACAGCTATTAAACCACTGTCCTGAATACTGACCTGAGCCGAGCCGATGAGTATGGTATTTCCGTTCACCGTTACAGTTGCACCATTCAATCCATCACCATTCAGCTGTACATCCCCGGAGCTTCCCGTCCAGGACCAGGAAGCAGGAATAGTAAGGGACATGTCCGTGATGTTATCCTGTACCGTACCTTTTACCACAAACTGCAGGCTCGTGGTCTGTCCCGCCTCGGTTGAATCGGAAACAGCATAGACGGTTCCGCTGCCGTTTCCGCTGGGAATTTGTAAATCGGTGCTTCCGGGAGTAGGGCTATCCAGCTGAGAAAAATTCTGGTTGATAGGTTCGCTTGTTTCATTGTGCCCATATATTCCGTTTCCATTCAGAAAATTTTCACTGTTTTCCGAAGCAGTATTACGGGCCATGGATTTTCCGCTGATGGGAGCAACAGGAAATGGTTGCTGGCTGGCTACCGGTGTGTCATCCAGATAGCTGGAGGTATTGCTGCCCGCATCGGGGCCATCTATGGAAATTCCGCTCTTATCCACGAAATTTGATGTATTATCTCCCCACATGGCATAATCCACATCCGCCACCAGATCGCTTTGGCCATCCCAGTAAAACAAAATCACCATTTCCTTGTTAGACAGAGCGGCAGAAGAACCTACATAGAGCGGAACCATGTCAGGCACCGCGCTGTTTCCCTTCAGTTCAAAATCAACTGATCCGCTGAAAGTACTTCCATCAGTAGCAATAACCAGTATCCCGGCGGAATCAATTGCAGTGCCGGCAGGAAATTTCACCAGGAAATCACTCGGATCGGCGGTAAACTCATTGTTAACCAGGTTATAATAGGTATTGTAATCGGACAGGTAGTAGTTATCCAGGGATATGGATACGGCATTCGGATTAAAAATTTCTACGAATTCTTGCGCATCGGGTGAAACCTGAAGCTCTGAAATGAGTAAATGATTTGTGGAAAAAACTGGTGTCAAGAAACATAAGGAGAGGGAGATGACATGCCAAAATTTCATAAAATAATACTCCAAAAAAATTATATTTGTCACAAGGATTTTTTGAATATAAGGAAAACTTCAATGTGGTGTCAAGCACCTAAGAAAGTACTTAATCTGCTTAATTCACAAAATACGATATAATGTATAAAAGTTGTTATATTCTTAGAAATTAAATTGCCCCGGTCTTCAGACCGGGGATTAAAGAATCCAGTATATTTGGGCTTTTGCCCCTATTTGTGAATTAAGCAGGCTAAAATAAATCTAAACAATATTTTGTTTTAACCGATACCTATATTTAAATTGTACGGAATTTTGGAAATATTATGGAAAAGGCCAACAAAAAGTTCATAGAACTGGAAAATTTAAAATTTAACGGAGCCAAACTTCCCCACCATGTAGCCATAATTATGGATGGTAACGGAAGGTGGGCAAAAAAACGTGGCTTACCCCGTGTGGCGGGACATAATGAAGGTATAAAATCGGTACGGGCGGTGGTTGAAGCTGCCGGTGATTTAGAGGTGAAAGTTCTCACCCTGTATACTTTTTCCAAAGAAAACTGGTTTCGGCCCAAAACCGAAGTGTCCGCACTAATGAAATTACTGATAAATACTATCCGGCGTGAAATTGACGAGCTGGTGGAAAAAAACGTTCAGATGAAAGCCATCGGAAATATTGAGGATTTACCGGAAACCGCTTACAGAGAATTGCTGTTTGGGATTGAGCGAACCAAACATAACACCGGTCTGGTTTTGAATCTGGCCCTCAGTTACAGCAGCCGTCAGGAAATTATCGATGCCGTCCGGGAGATTTCCCAGAAGGTAAAAGCAGGGCTTCTTCAGCCGGAAGAAATTGGCGAACAAGTATTTTCATCTCATTTGCATACATATGAACTGCCTGATCCCGATTTGTTAATTCGAACGAGTGGGGAATCGCGAATCAGTAATTTTCTGTTGTGGCAAGTTGCCTATACTGAAATTTATGTTACCAAGACCCTGTGGCCCGATTTTCGGAAAGATGCCTTCTATGATGCGCTATTAAATTATTTAACGAGGGAACGACGGTTCGGAAGAGTCAGTGAGCAAGTGATACAAAATGCGACAGGTTAAAGATTTCAGTAAAAAGTTATATTCTGCTTTGCGCCAGGTTTGGGACTTTATTTATTCTTTCCGTAAAATTTTCATTATCTGGACCTTACTGATTGTTTTTGTGATTGTCGCGTTTTCTGTCGGGTTAGATAATAAGGCCATTGCCTTTTTTACCATTATTTTCGGTTTGATCAGTCAGGCCTTCATCGGGCTGATAAATTTAATAGCCCTGATTCCGGTGGTGGGCCCGCTGATTGCCAAGGTACTAGCATTGCCCATCTACTGGATATTGAATGCTCTGGGATATTTTGTTTCATTAATCGCCATTCGCAGAGGCTATCATAAAGATGTTATCAATTACCGGGTTCTGACTCTCGTTTTTCTGGTGGGTCTTGCGGTCGGCTTTATAATCGGAAAACTGATCTGAAACAGAGCCTCCGGGCAGCATCAAGGAGTTACCTCTTATCACCCATTTTCTGGATACCTAATGGATAGTTATCAGGAGACTATTCAATTTCTGTATAGTCTGCAACTCAGCGGGATCAAACTGGGCCTGGAAAACGTCAGCCGGCTTCTGGCTGCCATGGGCGATCCCCAGAAAAAATGGCCGGCGGTTCACATTGCCGGCACTAATGGGAAAGGATCAACAGCAGCTTTTTTATACAGTATACTGCAGGAAGCCGGGTATAAAACCGGACTCTATACATCTCCCCACCTGGTTGACTTCAGCGAACGCATCAGGATTAACCAGCAGTTAATTGACTGGCCGACCATCGTCGAATATACCCGGGAAATAAAACAGGAGATTGAGAAAACCAAAGCTACTTTCTTTGAAGCTACCACTGCCCTCGCCTTTCGCTATTTTGCAGAACAGGAAGTAGACGTAGCCGTTATTGAAACCGGGCTTGGCGGACGTCTTGATGCGACCAATCTGACTGATCCGCTGGTAAGTGTTATAACTTCCATAAGTTTTGATCATATGCAGTACCTGGGAGAGAGCCTGCGGCAAATCGCGCGTGAGAAAGCGGGGATAATTAAAAGAGGAGTTCCCTGTGTAACCAATAATAGCAGGCCGGATGTTCTGGAGGAACTCAAACTGAAATGCCGGGAGAAAAATTCGCCGCTCTCGGTGTTGAACATTGGGGATCATATAGAGATTATTGAGGAAACCATAACCGGCAGCCGTTTTCATCTGCAAATGCCGGAATTTTCCTTGCAGGATTTGCAGATTTCTCTGGCAGGAAATCATCAGGTTCTGAATGCAGCGCTGGCTGTACTCGCCTTGAAGAAAGCCGGCGCACTGTACGCATCCGCGGAGAATATCAGGGAGGGTTTGCTGAAAGCCCGATGGCCCGGTCGCCTTCAAATCGTGGAAGACCATCCTCTCACTCTTCTGGATGTGGCTCACAATCCCGATGGATTTCTCAATGTTTTTACCTATATCAGGAAAAAATTTCCGTGCCGTCCGCTGTGGACCATTGTGGGTCTGTCCAGGGATAAAGATTATTTACAAATCGCCGATATATTGCTTAACCACTCGGCCCATATTGGAGTGGTTGATCATTTTTCCGAGAGAGGGCTGGAATCTCATAAATTGCTTGATGTATTGGTCGGAGGAAAATACAAAGCCGAACTTTTCCCCCGGGTGGAAGATGCCTATCATAATTTCAAAAACCACCTTTCGAAGGACGGAATTATATTAATTATCGGTTCCCATTATCTGGCTGGAGATTTTTTAAAAAAAATACAAATATCTTGATTTTATTTTAAACCAAATTTAAATTTAATATGCTCTACAGAAGCTCCCTGAGTTCTGCAAAATTCTCCCCAAATATGCATCAAAGGTGTTGACGTTTGATTTAAAAAATTTTCTAACTTAAAATTTCACCATGAGGTAATGTTAAATGCTGGATCTCGATTCATTGAAAACGCTGAAAATTGCCGAGTTGGCCCAGGTCGCGCAGGAACTGGGAATTCAAGGCACTTCAGGCCTTAAAAAACAGGAACTTATTTTCAAAATTCTAGAAGAACAGACCAATCAGGAAGGTCTTATTTTTTCCGAAGGTGTGCTGGAAGTACTGCCAGACGGTTATGGCTTTCTGCGCTCCCCCAAGTTCAATTATTTACCTGGCCCTGATGATATATATGTATCACCTTCCCAGATTAAGCGATTTGACCTGCGAACCGGAGATACCGTTCAGGGTCAGATCCGGCCACCCAAGGACAATGAGCGGTTTTTTGCCCTGCTGCGGGTGGAAGCCGTTAATTTTGAACCGGCGGAAAGAAAGCGCAATATCGCCCTCTTTGACAACCTGACACCGGTCTATCCGCTGGCGAGGATTGAAATGGAGACCAATCCCAAGGAATTCACCATGCGGATCATGAATCTGCTCACTCCAATCGGAGAAGGCCAGCGTGGTCTGATTGTCTCTCCTCCCCGCGCCGGTAAAACCGTAATTCTGCAGAAGATTGCAAATGCCATTACAACCAATCATCCCGATGTGATCCTCATCGTCCTGCTGATCGATGAACGACCGGAAGAAGTGACTGATATGGAGCGCAATGTAAAAGCAGAGGTAATAGCTTCCACCTTCGATGAACCTGCCGAGCGTCATGTTCAGGTTTCAGACATGGTCCTGGAAAAAGCCAAACGCCTGGTCGAATACAAAAAAGATGTGGTTATTCTGCTGGACAGCATCACCCGTTTGGCCCGGGCACATAACACAGTAGTTCCTCACAGCGGTAAAATTCTTTCCGGCGGCGTGGATTCCAACGCCCTGCAACGGCCCAAACGTTTCTTCGGCGCTGCCCGTAACATCGAAGAAGGCGGCAGCCTGACCATTCTTGCCACTGCCCTGGTCGAGACCGGTTCACGTATGGACGAGGTCATTTTTGAAGAATTTAAAGGTACCGGAAATATGGAGATCGTGCTGGATCGCCGGCTGGCAGACCGCAGAATCTTCCCGGCCATCGATATAAACCGTTCGGGAACCCGTAAAGAAGAACTCCTGCTGACCAAGAAGGAACTTTCCAGGGTGTGGGTATTGCGAAAACTATTGAATGAAATGAATCCGGTGGAAGCCATGGAATTTCTGCTGGACAAAATGCGCGGAACAAAGAACAATGAAGATTTTCTCGATTCCATGAGTTCCTGACCACGGAACTTCTGTAATGCCGCTTCATATAATGGTTGGTATAAAAAAATTCAAGGCTTGCGACATGTTCTAATCTTAATTAAATTTGTAAGCTTTGAAAGAAGAGAGGAAGGAAAATTATTGTGAAACAAGGTATACATCCGGATTACGAAATAGCTAAAGTTACCTGCGCCTGCGGGAATACATGGGAAACCCGATCTACGGTTGAAAAACTGAATGTGGAAATTTGTTCGAACTGTCATCCGTTCTTTACCGGAAAACAGAAACTGGTGGATACGGCCGGACGTGTGGAAAAATTCCTTCGCAAGTATGGCGAACGCCGGTAGCTACACAAATTGACATTTGCAGAAAACGGAATGCCCCTGGAAGCGAAGCATTCCGTTTTTTATTTATCACAATAAATAAAAAATGGTGATGATAATGGAAATAAATAAAGCCGAGATAAACAACGAAGAAAAAATTATGCCGGTAGGCGGACAGGCAGTTATCGAAGGAGTTATGATGCGTTCTCCGGAACGGATTGCCACCGCCGTACGGCGCGCAAACGGGCAGATTCAGCTTAAAATTCAGGAATATAAATCGTTGATCCAGCGATATAAATGGCTGAATATTCCCATTGCGAGAGGTGCGGTTACCCTGATTGAAGTCATGATGCTGGGAATAAAACATCTGAATTATTCGGCGGATACGGCCATGAAAGATGCGGAAGAACTTGACAGGACAAAGAAAAAAGAACGCAAGAAAAAGAAGGATAAGAAGAGTGGAATGAGTACATTTTCGACGGTAATGACAGTAAGTATCGCTATCCTCGTCGGTCTGGCCCTGTTTTTTGCTTTCCCCCTCTATGCCACCACTCACCTGTTCAACATTGAGAAAAATGCATTCGCCTTTAATCTGGTTGCCGGCAGCATTCGCATCGTTCTTTTTCTGGGCTATATCTATCTCATATCTCTTTTAAAGGATGTGAAACGGCTTTTCCGTTACCACGGCGCCGAACACAAAACCATATATGCTTTTGAATCCGGCGAAGACCTGTCGGTGGAATCGGCACGGTCTTACACCACTCTTCACCCCCGCTGTGGAACCAGTTTTCTGGTGATGGTGATGATGGTCAGCCTGATTTTTTTCAGCTTTCTGGATGCCTTTATTATCCTCTATCACGGAAATATCACCCTGCTGATCCGCCTGGCAACCCATCTGCCGCTGGTAACCCTGGTGGGAGGATTATCTTATGAGGCCATCAAAGCGTCAGTCAGGCGTGTATCCAATCCACTGGTTAAAATATTAATTGCGCCGGGGCTGGCTCTGCAGAAAATCACCACGCAGGAACCGGATGATAGCATGCTGGAAGTTGCCATTGTCGCCCTGAAGGCTGCCCGAGGTGAAGAATATGAACATCTTTTGAATAATAAAGAAGCTGCCATACAGGCTATGCCAGAATCGGCATAAACTCAACGCCAGGAAAGTAAAACAGTAGCTATGATGGAAAAACTTAAGAAATATCTGAAAAGATATAATGAGATCAGTGAAGAAATGGGCAAAACCGAGGTGGTAAAAAATCATGAGGTTTACTCAAAACTGGCAAAAGAATATGCTGATCTCGAGCCCATCGTGAAAAAAGCCCGGAACTATGAGAAAGCGATCTCTCAGCTGCAGGATACCCGTAATATGCTAAACAACGAGAACGATGAAGAGCTTCATGAACTGGCACACGAGGAGTATGAAAAGCTGGAAGCCGAAGTGGAAAAGCTGGAAAAAGAAATTCGCATCCTAATTACCCCACCGGATCCCAACGACAGTAAAAATGTGGTTATGGAGATCCGCGCAGGTACGGGCGGGGATGAAGCCGCTATTTTCGCCGGAGATCTTTTCCGGATGTATCAGAAATATTGCGAAGAAAACGGCTGGAAGATTGAACTGTTGAATGCCAATTATGCTGAGCGTGGAGGATTTAAGGAAGTTATATTTTCTATTACCGGACGGAATGTATATGGACGTCTGAAATTTGAAAGCGGTGTTCACCGGGTGCAGCGTGTACCGGAAACCGAAACCCAGGGCCGAATTCACACATCAGCCGCATCAGTGGTGGTACTGCCGGAAGCCGAAGATGTGGAAATTGAAATTGATCCCAACGATTTAAGAATTGATGTTTTCAGGGCTTCAGGACACGGCGGCCAGCATGTCAATACCACGGATTCGGCGGTGAGAATCGTTCATGTTCCGACGGGCATAATGGCTACCTGCCAGGACGAGAAATCCCAGTATAAGAACAAGGCAAAAGCCATGAAAGTACTGAAAGCCCGGTTATACGATCTGGAGTTGCGTAAACATCAGGAACAGATTACCACCCAGCGCCGCTCCATGATCCGCAGCGGAGACCGCAGTGAAAAAATACGGACCTATAATTACCCGCAAAGCCGGGTGACAGATCACCGAATTCCGCTTACGCTGTACCGTTTGGCAGATATCATGGGAGGGGATCTGGATATGCTTATCGATCCACTCCTGCTGGTAGAACATGAGGAAGAGACAAAAGCAGAACTGGAAACCGCCTGAATCGTTTGTTTTTGATCAGAGGGTTACCAATAAAACATTATTATGACAACAGCAGGCTATAGCGATATAGGAGATGGTTTACTAACTGATTCATGCAGGAGATCTGGACCATACAAAAAGTTTTAAACTGGACGGTGGACTATTTTCAAAACCGGCAGGTCCCGGATGCCCGGCTCAGCGCCGAGCTTCTATTATCCAGGGTTCTTAACCTCAGACGTCTGGATTTATACCTGCAGTTTGAGCGCATTTTAACTCCCCCTGAACTTACCCACTTCAGAGAATTTATTCAGAGACGGACAAAATATGAACCTGTTCAATACATTTTGGGTGAACAGGATTTCATGGGTCTTACCTTTATGGTAACACCGGATGTATTGATTCCCCGCCCGGAGACGGAACTGCTGGTGGAAGCTGTGCTGAACGAAATCCAATCCCGAAAAGCACACAATTTAAGCATACTGGACGTGGGAACCGGAAGTGGTGCCATAGGCATAAGCCTGGCTCATTTCTGCAGGGAATGCAAGGTAACGGCGAACGATAAAAGCAATCCCGCACTGAAACTGGCTCGTAAAAATTCCGATAATTTAGGAACAGATAATGTGACGTTTGTTCTTGGCGAAGCGACTGCCTTACCTTCACTCCTCAGCAATAAATTTCATATTATTGTCAGCAATCCACCTTATGTGGCGGATGACCAGTACAGGAAGCTTAATCCGCAAATCAGGAAGTACGAGCCGCGGGAAGCACTCCTGGGAGGCAGGGATGGATTGGATTTCTACCGCTCCTTTATTCCCCTAATACCGGATTTATTGCAGTCCGGTGGCACCGTTTTCATGGAAATAGGCTATGATCAGAAGGATAAAATCAGTGAAATGTTTTCTGATCTGCCTGCTCAAAAAATAGAATTTATTCAGGATTATCAGAAAATTGACCGAATAGTGAAAGCAATTATATGAACAAAAAGAAAGAAATCAGAAATAAATATGAACAGGATATAGTGGAATTTCTGCACAGCAAGAAAGCCAAAAGCTTGAGTATGAAGGAAATTTCTCATGCCCTGGCTATCAAGAAAAACACATATCATCTCCTCCGGAATGCCCTCACCACTTTGGAAAAACAGGGAAAGATAATCAAACTCAAAAACAGGCGTTACATGTTACCCACCGCCCTGCAGCGGATTAAAGGCACTATACAGATAACCCGGAAAGGATTTGGCTTCGTGACCGATGAGAGGAGCGAAGAAGAAATTTTTATCCCCGCTCAGCACCTTAATACCGCGCTTGACAGGGACCTGGTGGAGGTGCAACTGTTTGCAGTCTCCCGGGGCAAAAGGAAGGAAGGACAAATCACCGCCGTTCTGGAAAGGGCCCACAAAACCTTTGTAGGCACCTACCACCGCAGTGAATATTATGGTTTTGTAGTTGCCGATAATCCCCGTGTATACCGAGATTTTTATATCCAGCCGCAAAATGATCTGGATGCAAAACAGGGCCAGAAAGTTGTGGTGGAGTTCCTGAAGTGGAGTGGATCCAGCCTGAATCCCGAAGGGAAAATTATAGAAATCCTGGGGTATCCCGATGAACCGGGAGTGGATATTGTCAGCCTGATCAAGGGACATGAATTACCTCTGGGTTTTTCCAGAAAGGTGGAAGACGCCGCCCGCAGCATTGAGCTTACCCTTACGCAGGATATAGTGTCACAGCGTCTGGATTTGAGAAAAGAGATGATTTTTACCGTCGATCCGGTAGATGCAAAGGACTTCGATGATGCCGTTTCACTTAAAAAAATAAAAAACGGAAATTATCAGTTGGGTGTGCACATTGCGGATGTCAGTTTTTTTGTGGAAGAAGGCTCCATTATCGATAAAGAAGCGCTCAGACGCGGTACCAGCATATATCTGGTAGATCGCGTCATACCCATGCTGCCGGAACATCTCTCCAACGAACTGTGCAGCCTGCAGCCCCATAAACCGAAACTGACTTTTAGCTGCATAATGGAAATAGAACGGACCGGAAAGCTCATAAATTATCAGATAGAGCCTTCCATCATAGAGAGTAAGCGCCGCTTTTCTTACGAAGAAGTGCAGAACCTTATTGATGATGCCAATTCACGGGATTCTTTTGCAGAAATCCTGCGTGAAATGCGGGACTTCAGCCGGACTTTACGGTCAATCCGCAGCGAGCAGGGGAGCATCGATTTCGAAACTCCGGAAGTCAGATTTGTGCTGGATGCCAGAGGGAAACCGGTGGAAATAATCCCCGTCAAGATACTACAAAGCCATCAACTCATCGAAGAATTTATGCTGATGGCCAACAAAACCGTGGCTAGGCATATTCAGAATATTTCACCCAAAGGGCAAACACTGCCTTTTATTTATCGTGTTCATGACCGACCTGACAGTGATAAAATTTCCAATTTCGAGACTTTCCTGAATGCCATGGGTTTCCGGGTCCGGATACCACGCAATGTCACACCCAGACAGTTTCAGGAAGTAATGAATAAGGTTCTGGGGACAAAGGACGATGTGCTGATCAAGGAGGTGGCCTTACGTACCATGATGAAGGCCAATTATTCTCCGGTCAATGTGGGTCATTTCGGGCTGGCATTTTCTGACTACACGCATTTCACCTCCCCCATCCGGCGTTATCCGGATCTCAGCGTTCACCGACTTCTGAAAGAATATAAACCGGCGATCGACCTCAAACAGATCAAACACCTGAAGCCCTATCTGAAAAAAATCAGCGAAATCAGTTCGGAACGTGAAAGAGCAGCCCTGGATGCCGAGCGCGAAAGCATTAAAATAAAGCAGGTGGAATGGATTGCAGATTACGTGGGCCGCACCTTTAGCGGATTGATCTCCGGTGTTACCGCCTACGGAGTATTTGTCCAAATAATTCCCTACCTCATAGAGGGTTTTATCCGTATTGAGAACCTGGAAGATGACTACTATATCTTCGATGAGAAAACATATTCCATGACCGGCAAGGGAACCGGCAGAGTTTTCCGGCTGGGAGATGAAATTGCCATACAGGTAAAAAATGTAAACCGGGAAATCAACCAGGTCGATTTTATCCTGGCCGAAACCGATTAGATTACGGCACATGGCAGTTGTTTTTCCTAACATTCAGAGATAACAATCCTGGCAGGAATTGCTAACCTCCTGATGAGAATTCCTATCTAAGCGGCTTAAATCAGGCCGGATTTATTAACCTGTGTTGCTATTTTGTCCATTTGAATATTAACTTTCCCCAAAATTAAACCGTATAATAAATTGGATTGATTTTTTCACGGTTTATTTTTAAACGGAAAGACTATTTTGGATTCATCCAAACAAATTTCGCTTCCCCTGATAGTAATATGTCTGCTCAGCGGGATTTCAGTGTCTCATTCTCAGGATACCACCCTGGTAAAAGCAGATACCTCCGGCAACTCAACGGTTTCTGATTCACTTAGCGTGCAGAAGGAAGAAAAAAAATCCGAAATTGAAGGACCGGTTAAGTACTGGGCTGATGAGATAACGTTTTCCGTGGATGGTAAAAAATCATACCTGCAGGGTCATGTTAAAATTGAATACCAGAATATGGAGCTGGAGGCAGGCCGGGTAATGATTAACTGGGAAGAAAACATTATGCGGGCCACTGGTATCGTGGACAGCACAGACTCCCTGGGAAATCCAATCTACAAAGAAGAACCGGTCTTCAAAGAACGCGGAAGTGAACCTATCTATGGAACCCGGCTGGAATATGATTTTAAAAATCAAAGAGGAAAAGTATTCAGCGGACAGACGGCCATGCCACCGGGTTACTATGAAGGGGAAGAAATCAAGAAAATAGGAAAAAAAACACTGCTGGTAAAAGACGGATATTTTACCAGTTGTGACAGTACCGAACATCCCCATACTTATTTTAAAAGTTACCAGATGCGGATAATTACCGGAAAGCGGGCAGTGGCCAAACCGATTATCATGTATATCGAAGATGTTCCGGTGGCGGCAATTCCTTTTGGCGTATTTCCCATGGAACGGGGACGGCGATCAGGCATCATCATCCCCAAGTTTAACACTTCCAGTTACGGTGGGAATTCTCTGCGGGATTTTGGTTATTACTGGGCAGCCTCCCAGTACTGGGATGCCACCCTGTTGCTAAATTTCTTTGAGAGGACCGGTATTGCATACGAAGGCCAGCTGCGTTATGCCAAGCGCTACAGTTTAAACGGAAATGTTCAGGGCCGATATGCTCCCAAGGATGTAACCACCGGCCGAAAAACACAGCGCTGGAGTCTGAATTTTTCTCATAACCAGACCATTAATGAGACCACCAGTTTGGGTGCCAGAGGTTCTTTCCAGAGCGATAAATCCTTTGTGCGAGATTATTCTCAGAATCTGAACGACCGATTGAATCAGATTCTGACCACTGATGCGTCCCTGTCCAAACGGTGGCCGACCTCAAAAAATTCGTTGAATGCCAGCGCCAGCCGCACCGAGAACCTGCAATCCGGCGATATTGACTATACCCTGCCCCGATTGTCTTTCAGCCATACCCAATCAAATATTTTTCCCTACAGCACCACAGCGAATGTGGAACGAAAATGGTATCACGATCTGAGTTATTCCTACAACAGTAATTTTGTTTCCCGTGGATTTAAAAGATTCCAGTCGGCGGACAGCACCTATCTGACAGACCACTCCACCGGCTGGCAACACAATGGAGGTTTATTTTTTAACAGTAAAATCTTCAAATATTTTAAGTACAATCAGACCGTCAGATTTGAAGAACTGTGGGTTCCACGTTATCTGGATTACACCTTTGTTGATTCATTGAATACGGCGGTGGCAGATACGGTAGAAGGATTTCGGGCACGCCACACATTTTCTACCAGCATTGGAGCTGCCACAACCATATATGGCCTGTTCGAAATTCCTTTTCTGCCGGTCCGGGTTATCCGCCACAAAATGGATCCCAGCATCAGTTTCTCTTTCAGCCCGGACTTCACTGATCCCGGATTTGGTTACGTTCAAAGTTTTAAAGATACCACCGGCCGGAACCGCAAATTTGACCGCTTCTCAGCCAATCCCTATGGAGGAACCTCATCCAGTGAAGCACGCAGCATGAATATCTCAGTAGCAAACCTTTTCCAGGGTAAAATCATCCGGGACGGCGAGGAAAAAAAAATTGATCTGTTCACCATGAATTTAAATACAGGTTACAACTTTCTGGCAGACAGTTTAAAATGGAGGAATCTGAGTACCAGTTTACGGGCCAGTGCCTCCCGCAATCTGGATTTTAATGTAAGCTTCTTGCACAGCTTCTACAAGCCCAATCGTGATGGCCGGGGTTTCAGAAATGAATATGTGTGGGAGAACGGATTCGGGCTACCACGCCTGTTGAATGTACAGTTGAATTCCCGCGTGCACATTGCACCGCCTCCTCCCCGGGAAAATAAGGAAACTGGGGAAGACACCACTCAGGTGGCGGACAGCCTGTCTATGACACAAATTGGAACCGATCCCATCACTCAGGAATTGAGGGATTTTAAACTACCCTGGGATTTAACAGCCAATTTTACTTATTCCTATAACAAGAGTAATGTGAACAACATTCAGAAAAGACTGGATATGAACCTGGCTGCCCGACTGGAAATTACCAAAAATTGGCGGATCCAGTATTCCGCCAATTTTAATCTCATGGAGCGAACTATAAATTATCAGAGCTTCAATATCTACCGGGATCTGCATTGCTGGGAGATGTCATTTTCCTGGGGACCCAATCCGCAGGGTTATAGCTTCTTCTCTTTCGAGATCCATCTTAAGGAACCCGCCCTGCGTGATCTGAAACTGACCAAGAGCTCCGGAGGATCCAAAGTGTATTAAATATCTGAATTCTAATCCGCACATCCTCCTTCCCCGTATAGAACTTAATTCCAGGCTGGCTGTTCCAAAGGAAATCAATTTACCATTAAAACACAGAAACGGGAAGAGATTGAAAATTCAAAAGATATCATAATAATTTGTGGGGCAGGCTAAAGGACAGAGCCTTTCTTCAATACTTACACCTCACAATTATACCTTGTTCAGGTAAATTCATGATCTTTCTGGCCGTAAAGTGTTTCTCTATAGGAAGCTTCTCCGGATTATAATTGTGAAAGGTACTGGCGCATTTCATCTACCATACGCGCACTATGAGTCAATTTATTAGTTTCCAGATCGATATAGGTAGCATTTTTCATCATGGAAACCATCTTCTTCAGATTCTGCGGTTCATGCAAGGTATCTCTGGAAGCACCGACAATTAAGGCCGGGTAATTGATACCTTCCAGTAACTGCCACACTTCATACCTGGACAGAGCGATCACCGCTTTTTTTAATTTCCAGGGATCCGCGGCATCCAGAGCATTACAATATTTAAGGTACTGGTCATAATCACTTTTGATGTCCAGACGGAAGTTTCTCAAATACCATTTAACCAGGGGCTTGATAATTGTGTATAAAGCCGGTGGAAATATTCTGATCAGCAGCTTTCCCATCCCGGGAACCCGGAACACAGCATTGGGTCCGATAAGCACCAGGCATCGGGGACTTTGTTTAAGAAACCGGCAGCAATCAAGAACAGCCGTGGCACCGAGCGAACTGCCAAATAAAATATAAGTGTCGCTTTTGAGCCTTAAATATGAAACAAGACTGACAATATCCTTCCCGATCTCTTCCACACTATACTGAGCTTCATCATCCACCTGAGATGAAATTTTTTCGCGGGTTTCCAGGTAATAAATTTTAAAATCCCTGGTCATCTGCCGCAGCACATTTTTCCACGCAGATATTAAGGAAATCCAGCCGGCAACAAAAACCACCTGTGAATTTCCCCTGTCAACCGGCGGTGTAAAAGTAATCACCCGCAGTGAAACCTTTTCCGAGACCCGGATCATCTCCTCTCTACAGGCTGCATCCGGAGCACAATATTCAGATAAATTCTCCATATACTATTTTCTTTGCAATGTTACTTATTAGTATGATGAACTCATTGAAGTAAAATTGTCTTCTTATTATCCAAATTCACTCTCCCGGCCGGAGATTTTCTAATGAAGCTTTATTCATCCGGGCGTACCACTTTTTATTCTGCCTGTAGATATTTTTAAATTCCGTGAACAGCCTGTCATATATTTTACGATTTTCTGAAGCGGGAAAAAAACTGCGGTCAATTTTAATATAACCCTTAATATCCTCGAATGATTTTATATAACCCAGGCTCATGCTGGCCAGAAGTGCCACCCCTTTTGCTCCGGCCTGCTGGGGATCAGCTACCCGCCTGATGGTCCGATTGGTGATATCAGCAAAAATCTGGCACCAGATATCGCTTTTGGCGCCGCCACCAATGATATTCAGCTGATCGACTTTTGAGTAGAGCCTTTCCAGCGTTTCCATTGCCCAGCGGGTATTGAAAGCTATCCCCTCAAATACCGCCCGGATGATATGTTCACGGGAATGATTCAAATTCAGGTTAAACAATCCACCCCGCACAAACTCATCATCCAGGGGACTGCGCTCACCATACATCCAGGGAGTAAAAATCATTCCGCCTGCTCCGGCTCCACTTTGTTCAACCAGACGATCCATCAGCTGATAAATCTCGCTGATTCTGCTTTCTTCCTTCAGCTGTTCTTCATGATATAATACCTTGTTTTTCAACCATTCCAGGCAAAGACCGGCCGTTTCCTGGTGCGCCATTGCCAGATAATACTTCTGAGGATAAGTACTGCCAATGCAGCCGGTATAATGAGCCAGGTCTATTTTTCGTTTACTGAAATGTCCGGCCACCCAGCCACTGGTCCCGAGACTTATATGCATTTCACCATCCGCAATTCCCCCGGATCCCAAAGCAGCGGCGCTCATATCGCCGGCCCCGTTAATAACCGACGTTCCCGGCAGAAGTCCGGTCTGTTGAGCAGCTGCCGGGGTTACCTTCCCCACAACGGCAGCGCTTTCCCTCACTTCACATAATTTATCGGGAGTGATTCCCGCCAGTTTGCATAATCCCGGGTGCCATTGATTACGTTTATTGCGCGTATCCAGCAGCCACCAGATCACCGCCAGGTCCACCGAAGTAACCATCTTGCCGGTCAGTTGATAAATGATGAAGTCTTTGGCATCCAGAAATTTATATGTTTTTGAAAAAAGCTCCGGATGATGCTGACGCAGCCATAAAATTTTGCCCACCTGGTCTTTACCGGTGTGCCCCGGGGTACCACCGGTTATTCTCAGAAACTTTAACAAACGAAAAATATTGTAACCCATGATGCGCGGAGGAGTCCATAAAACCTCACGAATAACATCTGCACTTCGCCCATCCAGCCAGGTAATGGCAGGTGTTAAGGGAATTCCGTCATGAGTCACCGGAATTAAGGATTGCATCTGCGAGGAGAAGGTTATCCCAATAATGTCACGCGGGTCGATACCGGTCTTAGCCAGAACGGAGCGCGTCGTCCGGCAGACTGCATTCCACCAGTCAGCCGGGTTTTCTTCGGCGTAACCGGGATGAGGGTGAAACATGGGATAATCTATTTTTGACGACTCAATTATATCTCCATAGACAGAAATCAGGATAGCTTTATTGGAACTGGTCCCCATATCATGGGCCAGTATGTACCTGCTGGTCATATTTCCATCGTTCTTTTTTGTTGAAGAAGTTATCATGGTTATATACCAATATTTACAATTTTACCGGGAACAGGTAATTATAGAGGATCATGTTTCAGATTCATGTTGTGTTTTAATGGAATTCCGTTTCCCCACAAAACATCTCCGGGAGAAAGCAGGCAGTATATAAAGTCCTCCTTTTGCTAAAAAACAAGTAAATAATCCGGATTTTTTGGATATAATTCAATACCTTTTTCAATATTTTCAGTGGATTAGCGATTTTTTTGATTTGCGAAAGATTGCCGGAGTGGGTTTCAGCTTAAACGGATTTAATCCGCTGCCAGTATAACTAAGATCGGTGAAGGAGTTCATTCAAGAGAATCCATATGATTGTCTTAGGGTAGTTGCATCTGCAGCTCAGATGGAAAGGTTAACCGGATAACTGCCCGGAAATGTCTACATTGACCTGCGGTAGAGACAGTTTAACTCTTAGGGAAAGGTCTGCAATAAGACTATCAACAAACAGAGAAGTCCAAAACTCAGCTGTTGGGTGAAGCGGTGTTTTAATACACCGGCAGTGCCTGAAGCTGACAATTAACAGTCTCTTCTGCAGGCAGAGAAACTCCCGGCTACAGAAAATAGTGGTTATATCACCCGCACTAAAAAACACATGTCTGATCCTGTGGATGAGTCCACAAAACAATCCGGTTTAATTTCCGGAAGCGTAGGCAGCCAGCGCCCGGTCCACCGTCTCATAAGTCTCAAAAAACTGTACCAGCTGAGTAATCATGAATAAACTGTTTATTTTTTCGGACACATTGGCCAGTTTAAGATTTCCGCCTTCCTTCTTAAGAGAACCCCAGACCGCCATAAGAACTCCCAGACCAGAGCTGTTCATCCATTTAACTTTATTGAGGTCGATCACCACTTTTTTAATTCCATCGGTCATCAGGCTTTTTACTTTATTGTGCAACTCAGCCGTTTCAGGACCACCCATCATATTACCTGAAATCTGAAGAATAGCGATATTACCCTGAATTTTTTCCTTGATTTTCATCCATGCTCCTTTCCAATTATTATAATTTGTTAATTTAAAAATCAATGAACCGTTTTCCTGATACCAATTCGTATGTACCAATCCCCATATCTTCACTGGTCCGTATTATTTCTTACTTATTTCTGAACCGCTCCACCTTCCTTCGGAAGAATTGTAAAAATGAGTGTTTAGCTTTGTCGGAAAGCTCCTTGAATCTGCCGCTGTACTCATATTTTCTCACTTCTTCCAGACTATCCCGGTCGGTAATTGAGACCACTTTATTTTTTCCCCGCAGCCTATCAAAAACATAAATATAATGACAACCGGTAGCTGATTGCAATGCTGTAACGATCTCCTGCCCATAAATTTTACGGAACTCCTCCCGTCCCTTTCTGATGCTTTATGGATACTGATGGTATATAAAAGGAGGAGAAGCTGTTCAGCATCTTATTATCCACTTCTTTCAGGGTGTAAACAACATACCGGTCATGACTTCGGTAATACCATCTGATTACAATACCAGGACACTACAGGAATCCATGGATATCTTCTCCTCTATATAAGAAAATTCCTCAACAAATCCCAACACAATTCGGCAGTTGCCAGGCGTCCCGGAGATCTTTTCCTTCTTTAAACAGAAGGGGAATATTATCTCCGGCATTGCAACAAGATATTTCATAATTTTTACTATCCAGGAGGCTATAAAAAAGCGGGGCAAATTTCCGGAATCAGTGTTTTGAAAAATCAGGCGGTTGGACCGGCCTGGACCTTGCACCCGGGGCACGATTACTGATTTCCGAATCCTGCTTTCAACCCTCAGGTTTCTATTTTCCGGCACTTGTCGCCTTATTTTTTAATCCCTGAGCCCAAATAGGTTTACTGTTTTAGTCTAATTTAAACTGTCATTTTATGAAGCTTTCTGCCTCATCCCGGCTTTCATCCAGTTCCTGGCCAACAGCAGGGTAATAGGTGATATCATGGCAATTATTCCGTAAAACAGCCACATTTTGCCGGTATGCATGGGTAAGCCTGTTTCCGGCAGGGGAATATACCTAGACACAAAATAACCGGAATAAAAAGCTGTAACCATTTTGGTCATGAACCAGGGGAACTGGCCGATACCCATGTAAGCGCCGGTTTTCCCTTCCGGGGCAATCTCAGCGATCCATTGCAGAAAACGCGGTTGCCACATGGCCTCTCCTATAGTCATTAATAAAACATAGACCAGGAATAAAGCGGCGACAGGTCCCACGGCCAGTAAAAAAGTAGGTATTGCCATTACAAAGGTTCCGTAAATCATCATCCGGTAAACATTTGCCCTGGATGTTAAACCGGCTATTACCGGTGCCAGTACAAAAATGAGAATAGGGTTAAGGTTGGAAAAAAATTCAAAATAATTGCCCACAAAGGTGCCAGCAAATGCACGGTCGAGATAATAAGGTATGGTAAGCCAGTTATGAGCAAAGAGTGTCTGTACCGGGATAAGGATAAAAATAAAAAACACGAATCGCTTGTCCCGGAAAGGATGATCGGGACGATGCCTTAAAAACTCCCATACGGTTGCAATTCCCAAAATAATTAAAATAATGAAGGTAAAAAGGTATACTTTTGAGACACTGGTTACCAGCTGATAGATCAGAATCACGGCTAGTGCCAGCAGGCCGGCACCCATTAAAATGAGGAGCCGGTTGTTTATTTTGGGCTGTCCTTTTTTCTTCCCGTTCCCCGCTGTACTCTCAGTGGCTTGTTCCTCCTGCGGTTTCTCCTCCCTTCCGGAAGTTTCACGTCTAATCTGTTCGACTGCTACCAGATCTGTTTTTTTTGTAAGAATCAGAATTGTTATCAGAAAAGCGAGAAAAGTGAGAAAGGAATATACCCAGAAAACTGCGGTAAGCCCGTTAGGTGGAAAAACATTTTCGAAGAGGTGCCGGGTAACCGGTGAAATAAATCCGGAGAAAAAGGCTCCCAGATTCATCAGGGCATAGACAACCGCATAACCCATGGCCGCCGTTTTGGGATTGGTATATCTTTTTACACCGGCATAGGCAGCAGGTTGATATAGACCATAGGCAATAACCATCAGAAATAATCCCGAAATCATCAGAAGGAACATGGGGGATCCCAGGCCCTGTCCCAGGTTAAGGGTTCCGGAGAGCGACACCATCACTCTGCCGACCATCATGGTAAAGAGTGCCAGGGCCAGAGACTGGCGCACCCCGATTTTGTCGGATACGCCACCGAATATCAACATAGCAAAGGTAATTCCGCCGGTTACTCCACCATAGACCCAGCCGGCATGTAAATCGCTCAATGCAACGTTTTCACTGGCATATTTTCCAAGAATGGTAAGAATTCCAAAGTAAACCAGCCCTTCCATAACATAAGGAATATTCACTCCCCATAATGCTTTGGGTGCTTTTACAAAAGCGGCCAGTGTATCTCCCAGCTCTTTAAACGCATCGGTTATAGTTTCGCTCATGCCTCTCGGCTGGCGGGACTCATTCTCCTGTTCCATACCCATATATCATCCTTTATCCTTGAATTAGATGGAAATTCAGCCGCATATTTTTCAGTTCTGTTTTAAAATGGTCCGGTTTCTCATGGGGCCCACCGATACCATGGAAACCTCAACGCCGATCTGCCGTTCCAGGTATTCTACATAATTCCGGGCCTTCTGAGGCAGTTCAACATAACTGGTAATTTCTCCGGTAGCAGTTTTCCATCCCGGTAGCCTGTGGTAAACCGGCAGGCACTTCTTCAAAACAACTATGCTGGCAGGAAATTCGGTGATGGTTTTACCTTCATATTCATAAGCGGTACATACGTTTATTTCCTCATAAGAATCCAATACATCCAGTTTGGTAATGGCAAGTTTAGTTAGCCCGTTAATCCGGGCGGCAAAACGGCCGATAACCAGATCAAACCATCCGCAGCGTCTGGGACGACCAGTGGTTGCTCCGTATTCCTTCCCGATATTACGGAAACGCTCACCTTCCTGATTGTCTAATTCCGTCGGAAAGGGGCCTTCACCCACACGCGTGGTATATGCCTTCATAACGCCAACCACTTCATTAATGCGGTTGGGTCCGATACCGCTGCCAATGCAGGCACCCGCACTGACAGGGCTTGAGGAAGTCACAAACGGATAAGTCCCATGATCCACATCAAGCAGGGTCCCCTGAGCGCCTTCCATCAAAACCTGCTTTCCGGCATCAACTGCACGGTTTATCATGACCGAGCTGTCCGTAATATAGGGCCTTATAATCTCACTGTGTTCGCTTACCTCCGTTATCATTCTCTCAACATCAAGTTCAGTGCTGTTGTATATAGCCCGCAGGATTTTATTCATCCCGGCTGCCCGCATTTTCAGCTTTTCACGAAAGGAATTTTTATCGGCAAGATCTATCATCCGGATACCGCAGCGGTTCACCTTATCCGAATACGCCGGGCCAATTCCCCTTCCCGTGGTTCCGATACGTTGTTCATCGGAATGCTCCTCCCTCACCTTATCCAGAATCTTGTGGAAAGGGAAGATAATATGGGCACGGTCGCTGATATACAAGCGTCCGTCTATCCTGATTCCTTTGCTTTCCAGGAGTCTGATCTCTTCGATTAAGGCAACAGGATCAACCACCACCCCGTTTCCTATGATGCAGATGGTCCGCGCATGCAGAATACCGCTGGGAATAAGGTGCAGGATGTACTGTTCATCGCCCAGCCAGATAGTATGACCGGCGTTAGCCCCTCCCTGGTACCTGACAACATAATCCATGCCGGCGCTCAGTATATCAACAATTTTTCC
>CAYWTB010000022.1:51740-56552 GCA_964461135.1 uncultured Caldithrix sp.
CCTTCCCTTCATCACCCCATTGGGCCCCTACCACAACAGTAACTGGCATTTTTTCTCCTTGTCAAATAAAAAACTCCGGTCCAGCTCACCGGAGTTTTTATATTTTTAAAATCTTTTCATTTTAATTTTTGATTAGAAACTTTCGATGGCTGCTTCTTCCGTGGGATAAATATCAAGAATTGTATTCAGCTTGGTAATAACCAGAAGATTATGGACTTGCGAATTCACATTTGCCAGTTTTAATTCACCACCGTTCGTTTTAAATGTGGTTAGTGCTTTAATCAGAATTCCCAGTCCACTGCTGTTCACCCGTTTCACATGTTCCAGATTTAAAACGACTTTTAATGATTTATTATCCAGGTAACGGTTAACAGCTTCATTCAGGGAAACTGCCTCAGGACCTCCCATCATGCTTCCTTCAATACTTAATACTACTACATCTCCGATACGTTTTTCTGAAATTTTCATTTTGCTTACCCAAAGCTTTGCGTCAGACAACGGAATTTTAACCTGTTTAACTCATTAATTTTACCACAAAGTCATCATATCATTAAAAATAATGTTTTTTAAGTTTATAAAAGTCAAATATTATATTTTTTAATCCTTAAAGATTATTCCCATATTTATTTTTTTACAACCGATTTCTTCCGGAATTCAAATTCCACCAGAATGGGAGAAGCAACAAATATGGATGAATAAGTTCCAACCGCAATACCACAAATTAGTGCAAAAGAAAAATCCTTTAATACTTCACCACCAAAGAAGTATAAGACAACTACCACCAGCATCGTAGTACCGGAGGTTATGATTGTACGGCTGAGCGTTTCATTGATACTTCGATTGATGATGCCGGTGTACTCAACAGCCTGGCGTTTAAATGTTTTTAAATTTTCCCGTATACGGTCGTACACCACGATAGTATCGTTTAGTGAATATCCTACAATAGTCAGTAATGCCGCTACAATAGCTATAGATATCTCAATATTCAGTAATGAAAAAATTCCGATAGTCACAATAACATCATGAATGGTGGCGACCACTGCTCCGATACCAAAGCGGAACTCAAATCTCCACATGATATAGAGAAGAATGAACACTGTGGCCCATAAAATTGCCAGAATGGCTGCTCCCACCAGTTCTTTTCCCACTTTGGGTCCTACCGTTTCCTTGCGCATTTCTATAACATTGTACTCCGGAAATGCCTTGGACAATTGTACAGTAAGGTTATGAAATATTTCATCGGTATTCTGGGTGATATCAGCCCGGGCAGAAATTTCCTGCATGGATCCGTAATGTTTGATTTCTGCATTGCCTATACCAAACTCTTCAAACACCTTCCGTACTCTTCCGATATCAATGTTTAAAGGTTGTTCAGGATTTGCCTTATCTTCAAAACGGATTTCCATGAAGGTACCGCCGCGGAAGTCCACGCTGTATCTGGGTCCGCCGTGCAGCAGTAGTGAAAGGATTGAAATCAAGATTAAAGATCCCGAAAGAGCAAAAGCGATTTTGCGAACTTCCATAAATTTATATTTGGGATTCTGAAAAAAACGCATAGGTCAGTTCTCTCCTGATTAAAGCTCCAACTCGTTTAAATACTCAGTTTTTTCATAATTTTTCGTTCCAGCAGAAATTCAAAAATTGTGCGGGTAACAAAAATTGCTGTAAACATACTAGCCAGGATTCCTATCATAAGGGTCAGAGCGAAACCTTTGATGGGACCGGAACCAAAATTGTATAATACCACAGCAGCAATAAGAGTAGTCACGTTGGCGTCCAGAATGGTGATGAATGCCCTGGAATAACCGGTTTCGACCGAGGACCACACAGTTTTCCCCTTATCCATCTCCTCACGCACACGCTCAAAAATAAGCACATTGGCATCCACCGCCATACCGATGGTCAGAATAATCCCGGCGATACCGGGCAGGGTGAGAGTCGCATGGAAATAGGACATCACTCCCATAATAATGATTATATTAAAAAAAAGGGCAATGTCTGCAATAAATCCTGAAAATTTATAATACACAATCATAAATAATGCCACAATGAGCAGTCCCAGCAGGGCCGAATTGGTTCCCTTGCGGATGGAATCTTTACCCAGGGATGGACCAACCGTGCGTTCTTCCAGGATTTTTACCGGAGCCGGCAGGGCACCGGCTTTCAGTACAACTGCCAGGTCCTTAGCCTCATCCATGGTTTCCAGCCCGGTAATCCGTGCCCGTCCATCCCGGATCTTGGCCTGAATCACCGGAGCGGAATGAACAACACCGTCCAGCACGATAGCCAGGCGTTTATTAAGATTGGCACCGGTTACGCGGGAAAAAATCCGTGCACCTTCATCGTTGAATTCCAGGGAAACCTCAAATTTTCCGAAAGAGCCGGGATCATAACCGCTCCCCGGCTGGGGGAAGGCATCCACAATGGTTTCACCGGTCAGCTCCGGTTGCTTTTCAACCAGGAAAATACCATAGTACTCTCCGCTGGGATCCAGTTTCCCCCACAGGAATTCCGCATCTCCGGCCTCGGTTTTAATGATATTCTGAATGGCCGGTTCCTGCAGGACTCTTTTCAGACGTACCTCATTTTCTCTCGGAACCAGCAGACGCTGGGGATCGCCCGGATAGGCAAAGAACAAATTTTCCTTAAACAATTTTTCCCTTTCCCTGGTGACGGAATCACGCTTGGCTGTGTCAACCACAGCTTCGGTTGCCTCTCCGAACAACTCTTCCGGACGAACGATTGAGGTATCTTTCTCCTGAGGTGGTTTTTCAAGAGTATCAACTTCCGCCAGTGCTCCTTTTATGTATTCATTGATTCTCGATGCTACATTCTGGGTAATCTGCTGATCCTTAAGAAGGCGGAAATCCAGAAGAGCGGTCTGTCCCAGGATGCCTCTTACTCTCTGGGGGTCGGTAATACCGGCAAGTTCAATGATGATACGCTTGTTTCCCTGCTTTTGAATGGTCGGTTCGGATACGCCAAACTGGTCAACCCGGTTGCGTAGTATTTCCAGCGAACGGTTTACTGCTTCACTGGCCTGGGCGCGCAGGTATTTCAGGATATCACTCTGGTCTCTCATGGATTTTGTCCCGTAATAGCGGGCCAGGTCTGCACCCTTTGCAGTCAGCTGTTGTGCAAAAACCGTCAGGAAATCACGATCCTCTGCCGATGATATATCACGGGCTTCCTGCCAGGCCTCATTAAACCGCTGATCTTTATTTTTTGCGAGAGCCCTGGAGAGTTCCTCCACATCAACTTCCATAACCACATGCATACCACCCTGTAAGTCAAGCCCCAGTTTTATGCTGTTATCCAGTAATTTTTCATAAGCCGGAGGATCTTCCAGTTTCAGATCATCCTTGGCAGTTTTGTTCATTAAATAATTAAATTTGATTGTTGGATAAAGGAGATAAAGAAAAAGGACAATAAAAAAGACAATAATGCCCGCTTTCACTAAAATATTTCGCCGCATTCGCTGATAATCCTCCGTTAATAACTAAATACACGCAACAATATTATACACAACAAATTTGCAAGCAAAGAATATACTGGAATGACCATAAGAAGTCAATTGAAAAATAATTTGAGGAACTGGGGTAAGTGGTGATATTTTTTGATTTAGCATTGAATATTTTTCAGTGTTTTCCCCTCTCTCCGGATTCCCACCCCGGGGGTTTAAACCAGTCCGCTGGATCATTTTTTTTCCATCTGCCGGGCAATCAATTCAACCGCCATTTTAACCGCCGGTGTGCGATAGGGCTGAAAGCCGCTATCAATTTTAACTATAAAGTTGCGGTTATGCCTGGCAATGAGAATAAAAAAGGTTTGAAGGTAATCTTTATCCACGGCCACCGTCCGCACTAAATAGGCATCCTGCCGGGCAGAGCGGAAAGTTTCCTTCACTTTAACCACACATTCTTTCTGCCTGACTTCCAATCCCTGCAAGCGGGATACATCATCCGGAGCAATATCATGTTTTATGTATACATGTGGCATAATTGCAGTGTCTCCTATTCTTCTTATGCTGTTATTCTTCTGTTTCAAGGCTTTGAAATAATAGGTAATTCGATTTTCCTGCTTCCATTTCCTTTCATACTTGGTGGAAACAGAACGTAACGGATTTTGCTGCACTTCACAGCAGTCAAAATAGCCGCTTTCGTTAAAAATGTCCCGCGCATCTGCGGCATACCATTCCTGATCAGTAAATAATTCATAACTGCCCCGCATCTCTAGAACAGCCGCCAATGTCCCGGCAAAATCCATACTGATCAGGCGGCGTTGCCGGTGCCGTTCCTTCGGCCAGGGATCCGGAAAATTCATTACCAGCTGCCGTACACTCCCGTCAGGGAATAATTCGCGAATCCCAAACCTGGCATCATCTCTGACCAGAAGAACGTTGTTGAGTTGCCGCCTGAAAATCCTTTGCTGACTGCGTTCTGTGGATGCCAGGGACAATTCGAATCCTACAAAATTCCATTGCGGCTTTTCTGCTGCCCAGGCCGTTAAAAACTCACCATTTCCGCATCCCACTTCAACCGCCAGCGGAGCCGGCCGCTGAAAGATTCCGCTCCAGTCCAGCGGTAATCTACCCGGCTCCCGGGCATTGATTTCATAGCGTAAGGCCTTTACCTCATTCATGGTGTTCCATGTCAATTTTACACTCTAAGATAAGATTATTTTATCTCAAATCTATATTTTTTATGATCGGGCAAGCTCTATTTACCAGGGATTTGCATATGTCCTTTTTTTAGTAGTACCTAAATTTCTAAAGTAGTTATTTAATGGATAAGAACTTACATCATTCATCAC
>CAYWTB010000023.1:0-43052 GCA_964461135.1 uncultured Caldithrix sp.
TGTTGAATCATGAGTAAACTAACTCTGAAATTAATCTTTTTCAACAAAGGAGGGGTCATATGGCACTATCTCAATAGCAACATGTTCCGGCTTTCCGAGAAGCGGGTGCCGGTTTTCAATTGATAAAAATAATAGCCGCTGGACACTGCATGACCCGAACTGTTCAAGCTCCGCCACCGAACGTAGTGTCGTCCCGCAGGCAGATAAGTATTTCCCAGAGTGACAACTTCCTTTCCCTGCAGGTCAAAAATCAGGATCTGTACCGGTGCGGGCCGGGAAAGATAAAACGGAATCAGCGTTCCCGCATTAAAAGGATTGGGGTAATTCTGATAGAGTACAAAATTATCCGGTAGAGGCTGCTCAGTAATACCGGTGCTGCTGGCAGTGGGTGAGAATTTATAGATATATCCGTCAAAAGCACAGATATATAGTTCCTGGTTCTGATCGGTGCCGAAAGAAGAAATACCCAGATTCGTATCTAGCAAAAGGGTGTTTGCTGCAGGTGGAGATCCACTATATTCCAGGGACCAGATGCGCCCGCTTCCGAAATCTGCATAGATATATTTCCCGGTCAACTCCGGGACCCCGGGTCCACGGTAGACATAACCACCGGTAACAGACTGACCGAGTGAATGACTGTATTCCCACACCGGCATTTCCAGGCCGGTGCTGTCACAGGGCGGTGTACAGGACCAGCTTGAATTGTAACAGTGTGTTCCCTCAAACATGCTCCACCCGTAATTACCACCATTGATAATAATGTCAATCTCCTCCCACAAGTCCTGCCCCACATCGCCCGCCCACAGTAAATTGGTTACGGGATCAAAACTGAATCGCCAGGGATTCCTTAAACCATAGGCGAATATTTCTTCACGGTAACCCTGGCTATTTTCTGCAAAAGGATTGTCGGGAGGAATACCGTAGGGGTTCTGTCCGGAAGACTGATTCACATCAATTCTAAGGATGGCTCCCAGAAGAGTTTCCAGATTCTGGGCATTGCACTCCGGATCACCATAGGATCCGCCGTCTCCGGTGGCAATATAGAGGTACCCATCCTGCGGTCCGAAAGCCAGCTGTCCGCCATTATGATTGGAATACGGCTGGTTGAATTCCAGTATGACCAACTCGCTGTCCGCTTCCGCCAGATTGGGATTTGTCTGAGATACTTTAAAACGTGAAATAACCGTACGGTTGGGTTGTGTGGCAGTATAATCGACATAAAAATAACCGTTGTTAGCGTAATCCGGATGAAAGGCCAGTCCAAGCAATCCTTGCTCATTACCACTATCATAAACCCGGTCCGTTATATCAAGAAACGTGGCAGCGGAATCCGCAAGCGGGGAGTTTTCAAATACTTTAATAATCCCCGGCTGTTCCACCACTAACAGTCTGTTACTCTGATGCCCGGCCACCTGCAGATCCACAGGCCGTGTGAAAACCAGATTGGGAAAGGCTTTTTCTATCTGAAATTGGCCCCAAGCCAGTGACTGCAGCATTAATCCTGTCAGGAAAGCAATAAATAACTTGTAACGCATATAAAAATCCCTTATTTTTATTCATTCTCAATAATAATAAATTGATACGAACAATACAAATAATTTGAATGAATAGACAGATTTAAGAGGAGATGTTTAATGATCCCAAAAATGATGTCCGGTCTTTTTTTAATTCTGATTTTCTTATGGGGTTGCAATTCTTCCGATAATTCGGGACAGGATAATCAAAAAAACAGTCCTGCCGTTGGGCATTCCGGTACGGAAGTAACTTATGTTACGCCAAAAGCATGGATTTCGGAAACTCCCCAGTCGTCCATGCGAAAAGCTCAGTATAAATTACCGGGCCGGGATAGCGAAGAGCCGGCCGAACTGGCAGTATTTTTTTTCCCGGGAGAGGGAGGAAGTGTGGAAGCCAATTTGCAGCGCTGGTATGGCCAGTTTCAGCAACCTGATGGCAGCGAGACATCGGCACATGTGGAAAAAAAGACCGTCAACGTTAATGGCCTGAATGTGACCGAGGTTTATGTAACAGGCACATATTTAAAAACTCCATCTCCCATGATGAGTGAGCCGGTGGAAGAATTACCGGGATATGCACTGCTGGCCGCCATTGTGGAAACCAGCAATGGGCCCTGGTTCTTCAAAACCATCGGTCCTCAAAATACCATTGATTACTGGCGGAATGATTTCAATAAATTTGTGCAGACGTTTAAACTGGCAGGCAATTGACCGCTAAAAATTTGCCGGAGAAAAAAATCAGATTGATCTTATAGCTTCACCAGTGCAGTATGGTTCTAGAGTATATTGAACTCACACCTTTCTAGCCGGCTTTAACATCGGAGAGCGGTGGGGTGGGATTTTCCTTTAGTATCGCTGTTTTGGATTCTCCGCCAAATTCTATTCCCATATCTTTCAGCATTTTGAAAGGTGGTATACCTCCGGCAAAAATGAAAATATAATAATTGTGAATTTCTTTTGTCTGGTCTTTATGATCCAGAAGAATGCTCCTTTCAGTTATCCTGCTAACCCGGGATTCGAATATTGGATAAATTTTCTTTTTCTTTATCAACTCATTTATGCGGTCTTCATTTTTCTTCTTGATTCTGAAGAATTTTTCTTTGCGATATGAGACAGTAACGGTATTACCCTGTTGACGTGCCAGACCAATGGCTGCTTCCACGGCACTGTCTCCGCCTCCCACGACCAGTAGTTTTGTATTTTGGTAGGACTGGGCATCGATGAGCTGGTAAGAGACCTTTTTAAATAAAAGTTGTGAAGTTGATCTGTTTAAAAATAAGGTTCGTCACAAAAATGAGTACCTATAAAATTAGGTAAACGATTATGTTTTTCAACCGGCGAAAATCTGTTTGAGCACTGACTAACAATACTCTTGTTTAAGACCTGGGCAAGTTTATTTCGCCGGAGGACTTTTTGGTTACTTTTTGGTCTGTCAAAAAGTAACAGAGAAAAGACGTTTTCTGTATAGGAAACAAATGATTGTCTTCAATTCGAATGTGACATCAAAGGGTATCAAATAAATTTTTGAGGAAGGCAAGAAAGGTAACTTATTTTTAACGAACAGCCAGATACGATTCATTAAATTTGATGAAATATTCATGGTTAAAGATGGATTACTTGTAATCTTTTACGAGTTCAGGTATTCATTATTGTGAAGAGCCAAAAATAAATACTCATCAAACCATCAATTATTATGACTTTGTATCCTGGTGCCTTTGTGGCGTTGAATAACTAAGGCTTGAAAGTCCCGGGAAGGTACTTTAATGCCCGGAGAAGGGCGTTAGCGGCGGTGCCTTCCCTGGGTCTGCAACCACCTCAGAAAAATAAGCCGATATCAGAGCGGCTGAGTTTTTTCTCTGATGAAAATCAGCTGATTATCGGGAGAAATTACAGCGATACTTCCCGGATAATCCATTTTTTTTGATGGGGCTGTTCTGAATTTAACACCGAGGCTTTTTAATTTATCTTTTACAACGTGTAAATTTTCGGCAGCATAAGTCAAAGCGATGGTTTTAAAGGAATCAGTTTGATATAATCCTAGGTTAATTTTCCCGTCTGATATACCAATAATGTTAGTGGGTACATCGGTCTGACCGGTCACTTCAAATCCTACTTTTCTCCAGAAGGACAGTGAAGTTGTAATATCGGGAACCGGAATACTCAGCTCGGTAAATTTTCCGATTATGAGGGAATCCCTGATGTCAGTCCCGGGCAGTTTCTCGCCTCCTAAATCAATCAGCGTTATGCCAATTCCGCTGGGAGCGGATAAAACAGCAGTCCAGGGGCGGCCGGCTTCTGACGGAATGTACTGTATGGTGAGACCATTTGACTGCAATATTTCCAGATGGTCCTTGAATTTTTTTTCATAATAGGTTAGGGCAGGAGAGGGGAAATTGTTTTGGCTTACCATAAAAATATGAAAGCCATCCGATATCATTGCCCAGGGCACAGCTGTGCCGCTATGCACCTCAACCTCTTTGAATCCTAAAGTTTTATAGAAATTGAGTGAATTGTACAGATTAGATGAAGAGAGTGAAATCTGAACAAAATCCCTGGTTTTTATGACCTGTTCAGCAGACATATCCTTTTCTTCACGGCTGCAAGTATTTAGCAGAAGGATTGGTAGCAGCATCACCAAAGATACGATTAGTCTCATTTTTTTCTCCGGATTATTTCAGCGAATTTAAAAAGGGTTTCCTGTTTTCTTAAATATATAAATTAAACAGATGCCGCGTGATACTTTTTTAATTGATTTTGAAAAATTTTATCCCTGAACAGATTATTTTCTTGAGACGGCTGCGTTTCCACTCTATATTTAAATGGTAATTCAGCTTGCATTGCAAAAAAGATCTTACCCGGGGATGTGTTGAGAAAAACCTTGCGTTCTTTTTTTGTAATTTTCAGTCTTTTTATCTTATTCCTGCTTATCATATTTATGGTTAATCAGACAGTGCAGATTGTGCAACTGGTTGCATCGGTCCATCCGTTGCTGGGCAGGCTTGTGGCCTGGATTCTGACGGGAATATATGTTTTGCTGCTGGGAACATTAGTTTTCATGTTTATGCGCCTGCCGAAACCTTTACATCCACCAGGGGATATTAATTCTCCGGAATTCCCGGAATATCTTGAGAAATTGGGGGTCAGATTATCAAAAAACAGAAATATCCAGGGAAATCCATTATCCACGCGCAGAGATATTGAAGCAGCGCTGCAAAGTCTGGATGCTCAGAGTACCCGGATTATCAGAAATCAGGCGGCCCTGGTATTCGTGAGCACAGCCATTTCACAATCCGGCAGGCTGGATACCTTTACTGTACTGGGAGCCCAGATCCGTATGGTTTGGCAGATCGCCCGGTTGTATTACCAGCGGCCGGGCCTGCGTGAACTGCTCCAACTTTATGCCAATGTAGTAGCTACCGCATTCGTAGCGGGTGAATTGAATGATATTGACGTCAGCCGGCAGATTGAACCCATCGTCTCCAGCGTGCTGGGTGCATCCATCACCGGATCAATCCCGGGAGTAAACCTGGTGGCCGGAATTATAACCAACTCCCTGTTGAGCGGTTCTGCCAATGCTTATCTCACCCTGAGGGTGGGAGTAATTGCAAAACAGTACTGTGGCAGTCTTCTGAAAAAAGAAAAAAGTGTGATCAGGAAATCCGCCAGTATTGAAGCGGCTAAAATGCTGAGCATCATTGTCATGAATTCAGCAGGTATTATTTCACGCTCAATCATTAATGCCGCTCTGAAAAGCCCAGGAAAAATCTCACGTGATATGATACGTTCCGCCTGGGGGAAGATTTCCAAGCGGGAGAAACCGGCAACGGAATTTCCGACTGAGTGAGAAGTATAGACCTGTTAAATTTATAAATTTTAACACAACGTCACCGGGTCATTACCGATAATGATCTTAAAATTTAAAAAAGTACATTTTTCATATTAGCTTTCTTAAAGATTATGTTCTGATTTCCCTTTTTTACTCTACTCCGGGCCTGATGACCGGTAGTGATGAATTATTCAGGCTAAACGATTGTGTAAAAGTAAAAATCAGTCACAAAAAAGACTAAAGGGGAGCCTATGGAGAAAATTAAAGAGTTGTATATCATTATTGAGAACCGGCCAAACTCCGCAGGAGAATTGTTCCGCCTGTTGAAGAAGAAGAATATTTCCATATATGCAGTGGGCCTGTTTCAGGATACCGCACGTTTATACGTCTCTGATCCTGCAGCGACGCGGCAGATATTGCTGGACAATAATTACGTGGTAGAAGAAAGAGATGTTCTGGAAATGGAACTCCCTAACCGGCAGGGTGCCTTGATGGAGCTGGCCATGAAGCTGGGGAATGCGGGAATCAACATAGAATATTTATACGGTGCACTCGAACCCAGTCAGAATAAGGGAACTGTTGTTCTGGAGGTTGATAAACCGGATCTGGCTTTACAGATCTTTAAGAGTCATAAATTCTAAAATCTGTTTTTTTCTCCCTGTCTGCCTGTTAATAATACCTCATCTGAGACATTAGTACCTCATTTGAGGTATTTTTTTGACATTGATGGTACTATAACTGCCTGAAAAATAACGATTTATGTATTTGGCATTTAATGTGCCTAATCTGTTGTAAAAAAAGGAGAACTACCGTGAAACGTTATTTATTCATCAGTAACATCTGTTTAGTTTTATTTATTGTTTTTTCGCTGCAGGCGACAGATTTAAAGCATACTTACCGTATCTTTTCCGTGCATGATGGCGAGAACTATTCCCTCGGTGTGGCTGTGGGTGGATTAGCCGAGGATCTGCAGAAGGAAACCGGTTTGAAGGGTGGTGCCAGGATTGTAGAAGTCTTGCCCCGTAGTGAGGCGGAAAGAATCGGATTGCAGGAAGATGACATTATTGTGAAATTTGACGGGCAGAAAATTTCCTCTCCCCGGAAACTTTATGAAATTTTCTCCGCTATTAAGGAGAAAAAAACTGCAGAGATTACCGTATACCGGGATGGCAAGGAGAAGAAATTCCAGACCGAGCTTGAACCACGAAAGCCTAAGGAAATTAAGGTACACTTTAGAGGCGATGATCTGGATTTAAATTTAACCGATCTGGATTCAATGCCGCATAATGTACAAAAAGCTTTTGAAGCATTTCATCCGTTTAATGAAAAGGGTGGATTTCTGGGCGTTCTCACTGAAAACTTAACTGATCAGTTGAGAAAATTCTTTGATGTGGAGTATGGAGTTCTGGTGGAAGAAGTTGTTAAAGATTCACCGGCGGAAAAAACCGGTTTGCAGGCGGGGGATGTTATCGTGCAGATTGATGACAGAAAAATTGAGGATACCCAGGACCTCAGGCGTATTCTGGATTATCACAACAGTGGAGATCAGATAACATTGGTATTTAACTGCAGGGGAAAAAGAAATGAGGTAAAGATTACACTTGCGAATAAAAAAGGATTAGCCTTCCTGCCTGATGGGATGGACGAGGAAAGAATTATCCGGATCCCTGAGATTAAAATAGAAGAGGAAAAAATCAGGGATCTCGAAAAGGTAATGAATGATTTTACAATAGATATTGAATTATATGTGATATAAATTCTGATATAAAATCATTTTATTTCAGACTGGAGGTTTCTCTGTATATAAGCATAAAGATGAAATTATTCATCATTCTTACCCTCCTGCTGGCATTTATTCTGGCAATCCAGTTTTACATCGGGTATCGTACCCAGAAAAACCTGGTGGAGGAGTTACAGAAGATTTCAAGCGGTATCAATATGGCCGTGGATGCTCACTATACGGACGTACTGCAGCAGATACGTAAAATAGATACATTTTCTGTGCCACGTATCCGCATATCGCTGGATTCTGCAGAATTTGTGCCGGCAATACCGACAATCCCTGAGAGTCTGTATATTGATGTAGTAGAGGAGTTGAAAAATATTGAAAAAAGCGGACTCCTCCGGAATGAAAAACAGGTCTTCTCCCATAATAAACTACGGGATAATTATATCCCCAAATGGAAGGAAGAACTGGAAGAAGCTGAAAAAATTTTACGGGACTCCAAAGTCGAAAAATTGCAGGTGAAGCTGAATAATGAAGAGCTTCGCAGTCAGATGGAAGAGAAAATTTCCGTACTGGAAAAATATCTGGAAACTGTAGCTGAGAAAGACTGCTTATCTCAGAATCTCCCAGGCGAAGAACGTATCATCCGTATTGAGAATATAGATGTTGATATAGACGGAATTCCGGCTGTTTCGGATAATACAGTTCTGTGGAAGAAAGGTGATTCATCATCTGCGGAAAGAACAGCAGTAAAAGAAAATTTTACCATCCGCATACCGGATTTCTCACTGCCGGACAAACCCAAAGTGATTCATTATAACCTGCAGTCAGCAGAAATGGAAAAAACCATTCAGGCGGCGATTCAAAAAAATGTTTTCCTGACCCTGGCTCTTTTTGCTCTCTCGATAGTAGCGGTACTGCTGATTTCCCGCAAATTCCTCCAACCCATCGGCCATCTGAAAAATTCCTTTGCACAGGTGGTAGATGGTAACATGGATGTACATATTCCGGTAAATTCCCGTGATGAGATCGGTGATTTAACCAGCTCATTCAATCATATGGTTCTGGAATTGCGCAAAAACAGGGAGAAAGAAAAATTGCTGCAACAGAAGGAAAGACTGGCATCCATGGGCCAACTGGCCGCCGGCGTGGCTCATGAAATTAAAAATCCTCTGAATGCCATTCATTTGACCATAGATCATCTGAAAGATAAATATTCCGCCAAGGATAAAACCGCCCAAAAGTATATCCGGACAGTGCAGAATGAGATCAATCGTCTGGACAAGATGGTGGACAATTTTCTGAATTTCGTACGCAGTGATCATCTGGAAAAAAAGTGGACCGATATCAATGATTTAATTTCCGGGGTATTGTACCTGTTGCATAAGCAGATAGAGTCCCAACATATTACCTTAAAAACTGATTTTTCGACAGATTTCACAGCGGAGATTGATCCGGAGAGATTCAAAACCGTGCTTCTGAATATCATTTTAAATGCAGTGCATGCCATGCCGGATGGGGGAGAATTGAAAGTGACCACCAGCACTGCCGAACGAACCGTGATTATTGAGGATACCGGCCGGGGAATTCCTCCCCGGGATCTCGACAAGATTTTTGATCTGTTTTATACCACCAAATCCAAAGGTACCGGACTGGGATTACCCACCGCCTATAAAATTATGAAGGAACATGGTGGCGAGCTTACCCTGCAGAGTGAAGAGGGTAAGAGGACGGGTGTTGTCATTTATCTGGAGAAACAGGATAATTGAGGTATAATAGTAAAAAAGTCAGAAAAAGAATTATGATGAAGATACTGGTTATTGATGATGAAGCCAGCCAGCGAGACATTGTGGCTGATATCTTAACCGATGATGGATTTGAAGTGGTGACCGCGGGAAGTGGTGCTGAGGGATTGGATTACCTGCCTAACGAAGACTGTCTTCTGGTGCTTACGGATCTGAAAATGCCCGGCATGGATGGGATTGAAGTATTGCAGAAAATCCATGATTTTAATCCCGATGTGCAGGTAATCCTCATGACCGCTTTCGGAACCATACCCAGCGCTGTAAATGCCATAAAAAGCGGTGCGTATGATTATCTGACCAAACCTTTTAATAAAGAGGAACTTTTAAGGGTGGTCAAGCGGGCGGCCGATAAAGTTCGTCTGCTGGAGGAAAACCGTTATCTGAAAGGCCAGGTCATAAATCGTTTTGGTTATGAAAATCTAATCGGTGTCAGTCCGCAGATGTGGGAGATATTCCGTCTTATTCAGAAAGTAAAAGATGTGGATGCTACCGTTCTTATCAGCGGGGAGAGTGGAACAGGGAAAGAGCTGGTTGCCCGCGCCATTCATTATAGTGGAAAACGAAAGGATCACCCGTTTATTGCTCTGAATTGTGGGGCAATTCCGGAAACACTTATCGAAAGTGAATTATTTGGCTACGAGAAGGGTGCTTTTACCGGCGCTGCCAGATCATTCTCCGGCAAATTTGAGCAGGCTGGAAAAGGCACCCTTCTCCTGGATGAAATAGGAATAATGCCGCTGCATCTGCAGACTCGCCTGTTGCGGGTTTTGCAGGAAAAGAAAGTCAGCAGGATCGGCAGTAAAGAGGTATTGAACCTGGATGTTCGAATTGTTGCTGCCTCCAATGAAGATTTAGCGGGAAAAATAAAGACTGGTCAATTTCGTTTGGATCTGTTTCACCGCCTGAACATTTTTAATATCCACCTGCCTCCCTTGCGGGATCGAAAAGGAGATATCATTCCCCTGGCAAAACATTTTCTACAGAAATTTTCCCGCCGTTATCATCGGGGTAATCTGATGTTCACATCTGATGCATTGAGAGAACTGGAGACCTATTCTTATCCGGGAAACGTGAGAGAACTGGAAAACATCATTGAAAAAACTGTTTTGCTGGCTGAAGGCGACAGGATCAAACCTGAGAATGTGATGTTACCTGCTGTGGCAATGTATGGAAATGCTGCAACAGAAGAAGAACAGTCTCTTCTGCAGTTGGAGAAGAGTATGATTATTGAATCCTTGCAGAAATCCCGCGGTTCAATTAAAGAAGCGGCCGGAAAGCTGGGTATTACCTATAAAACTTTGCAGTACCGTATAAAAAAGTTTG
Organism: uncultured Caldithrix sp.; assembly: GCA_964461135.1. Classification (GTDB taxonomy): domain Bacteria; phylum Calditrichota; class Calditrichia; order RBG-13-44-9; family RBG-13-44-9; genus RQOF01. The sequence goes on from CAYWTB010000023.1 coordinate 10,195, forward strand.
GACTGGATAGATCGGAATTCAAATAACCGGGGTTCACTTTAGAAGATGATTGAAAAATTATCTTATTCTATATTTCCCTCATCGTCACAGTAACAGGCATCACTCTGAAATTTATCCCATTCGTCTTTTAACTTTTTATACTCTTCCAGGTAACGCAGGATTTCTTTTTCTCCCTGCACCATTTTCCCGTTGTCTTTAAGAACAGGAAATTGATCAGTTTCACGGATCCCTTTCGGCAGGTTTTTGCCGTCTGCGACATCAATCACCCGATGAGCCACTACCATTTCCTTCAGTTTTTCGGGAACGGATGATTTTGTCCGGGTTTTAGGGTTTAAATATAAAATCAGCATATCGAATCTCCTGTTTCTATTAACCGGCAGAGTGTTCAGATGTTTCGACTAATGTGTTTGAAAATCGGAAAACCCTTTTTAATTTTCATGGAAAGGTAAATAATGAAATCTTTATCAGGAGACAAAAATGAGAATTGTGGTTTTAGGAGCCGGCAGGGTTGGCCGTGCCATCGCTCTGGATCTGGCAAAAGATAAGCAGTTTGAGGTGTTCTCAGTTGATATTCATTCCCCTCCCGAGCCGGAAAATGTCCATCGGGAGTTTACCTTTATCCAGAAAGATCTGTCTGATGTAAAACTGCTTCTGGAATCGATACGGCCTGCAGACCTGGTGGTTAATGCACTACCCGGGTTTATGGGTTTTGATACTTTTAAGAGAGTCATAGAAGCCGGGAAAAATATTGTCGATATCGCATTTTTTGCGGAAGATCCTTTTTTAGCGGATAAAATGGCCCGGGAAGCGGGGGTTATTGCCATTATGGACTGCGGCGTGGCGCCCGGTATGAGTAACCTGCTCCTCGGCTATGCCGCACATCATCTGGAACAGCTGGACAGATGCGAAATATATGTGGGTGGACTGCCGGTCATCAGGGAATGGCCATATGAATATAAAGCCGTATTCTCACCCGTTGATGTACTGGAGGAATATATCCGTCCGGCCAGATTAAAGGTGAATGGTCAAATTGTCATCCGCCCGGCGCTCTCCGACCGGGAATTAATGAATTTTAATGGAGTTGGAACACTGGAAGCCTTTAATACTGATGGATTAAGGACGCTGTTGCACACAATCCCCTGCCCGGATATGATTGAAAAAACCCTTCGTTATCCCGGACATGTGGAAAAAATGCTGCTGCTCAGGGAAACCGGCTTTTTTGACTACCGGGAACGGGATATTGGCGGGAAATTGGTCCGGCCCATCGACGTGACTGCAGAACTGCTGTTTCCCAGGTGGGAACTGAAAAAGGGTGAAGAAGACCTGACAGTTATGCGGATTATGGCGGAAGGCCGCAAAGGCAAAGAAAAATTGCGCTATACATATGATCTTCTGGACCGTTTCGATGCCGGCAGCGGGATTACGTCCATGGCGCGGACCACCGGTTATACGGCTGCCATGGCAGTGCGTTTGATTGCGGCAGGACAATACGGCCGGGCAGGGGTATCTCCGCCGGAATTTATCGGGCAGGATCCGGCCTGTGTGCGTTTTGTGCTGGAGGGACTGGAGGCCAGGGGCATTCACTATCATGAAACAGTCGAGAAAATATGAGGCTGAAGTAAGAAGTCATGCATATGAAAGCACTTTATTTTGATGGAAAAACGCTTCAACTGTTAAAACGGCCCATGCCGGTTCCGGGAGAGCAGGAGGCCCTGGTAAAAGTTCTCTATTCGGGTATCTGTAATACCGATCTGGAGATCCTTAAAGGTTATATGAATTTCCAGGGTATCATCGGACATGAATTTCTGGGACGGGTGGAACAAGCTCCCTTTCCGGAATTTATCGGTAAGACGGTAGCAGGAGAAATAAATCTGGCATGTGGCAATTGCGAATATTGTTTTGCCGGGCTGGGCAGGCATTGTCCTAACCGCACTGTACTGGGCATTCAGGGTAAGGACGGAGTGATGGCTGAATATGTAACTCTTCCTGTCCGGTATCTGCATGTTATTCCCCCGGATTTGGATTTTCGGAAAGCAATTTTTACCGAACCACTGGCAGCAGCCTGCGAGATCCCGGAACAGGTGGATATATTGCCGGAGTATCGCATCCTGTTAATAGGAGACGGAAAGCTGGCCCAGTTAATTGCCCGGGTAATTTCGCTGCGTACCAGCAGGCTGCTGGTGGTAGGAGTCCATGCCGGCAAATTATCACTTTTGCAGAAACTGGGAATTTCCACCATTTTATTACAGGATTTTCGTGACCGTGATCATTCTTTTCAGATGGTGATTGAAGCCACCGGAAGCTGGGATGGCTGGAAACTGGCGCTTCGCAGCGTTCGCCCGCGGGGCTTTCTGGTTTTAAAAAGTACTTATGCCGGAGAACACCCCTTCAATCCGGCGGCGCTGGTGATAAATGAGGTTACAGTTATCGGTTCGCGCTGCGGGCCCTTCAAGGAAGCCATATATCTTCTGAATAAAGGTTTAATCAATCCGGCGGATCTGATTACCGCCTGCTTGCCGCTCCCGGAATGGGAAAAGGCATTTACAGTTGCCCGAAAACCGGATTCGCTCAAAGTTATTCTGGAACATTAAATGAGTTTGACTGTTTTCTTTTATTGTAAATTTGAATCAACCGGGGAAATCGTACAGTCTGAAGGTGGTTATGAAGATTACATTTCTAGGAACGGGAACTTCCATGGGGATTCCGATGATCGGCTGCAATTGCGCAACCTGCCGGTCGACTGATGAACGGGATAAAAGATTGCGTGCATCAGTCTGGATTGAGGCGGATGAAAAAAATATAATTATTGATACCGGGATCGATTTCAGACAGCAGGCCCTCAAAATGAATATTCCAGGCATCGATGCCGTGCTGTTTACTCATCATCATGCGGACCATGTCTTTGGAATGGATGAATTGCGTCCCGTGAATTTTCTTCAGAAGAAGACGGTTCAAATTTATGCCACCGAAACTACCATAAATCACCTGAAACGCATTTATCCCTATGTGTTTGATGGCAGAACCTGCCCATCGGATATTCCCAAGATTGATTATCACATCTTTGGAGCTGAGACATTTTCCATCGGATCTCTGCCCGTACAGCCGGTTCCACTTTTGCATGGACATTTGCCGGTAATGGGATTCCGCATAGGTTCATTCGCATATTGTACCGATGTCAGCCGTATTCCGGATGAAAGTTATGGACTGTTACAGGATCTGGAAGTTCTGGTGCTTGGTGCGCTGAGAGACCGGCCGCATCCTACCCACTTTACACTGGAAGAGGCAGTAAAAGAAGCCCGGAAGATTAAAGCTGCCCGGACTTATCTGATACATATGTCCCATGAGTTGAGTCACCGGAATATGCTGGAACGTCTGCCGGACAAAATCGGGCCGGCGTATGATGGTTTGCAACTGGATTTACCGGACAGTTTCCGGTCTGAATAATTTTTCGGATATCTTCAGCAGATATTCTGCATAAAAATCTCTTCGGTATTGGTAACGGGACTATTCTTCTGTATTTTTTCTGTTATTTGATATTTTTTTATATTAATATTCTCCGCGATACTTGCTTAAATCGTTCTCAGTTATGCCAACAGGTATGTAATCTGCCGGAAATCCATGGAATATCAAGACGAAAATTTATCGCGACCTGCCAAATCTCCCATCCGGAGTCCCATCCTCCGCCTTTTCCAGCACTCGGCCATATATTCCCTAAGTACCTCGGTCCAGAGGCTACAGGGCTTAATTATGACACCTATTTATACCAGTGCCATTTATCTGCCGCAAATGAGCGATTACGGAAATTATGGTCTGGTATATACCTTTATCGCTTTTATGAATTTCGTTTATCTCTACGGAATGGATTCTGCCTTCCTGCGCTATTTCTTTCTGGGAAAGAGTGACCGTAAAACCGTTTTTTCCACTACTTTCTTTGTACTGTTGTTGAGCGGAACCGCTACCAGTCTGTTACTTTACTTTTTTGCTCAACCTATATCCAGCTTAATCCTTTTTTCTCCGGAATTGAGTGATTTGATCCGGTTGTCTGCCCTCATTCTTTTTCTGGATTCCTTGGGGAATCTTCCTTTCCTGATTTTGAGGGCAGAAGAAAGGCCCGTGAGTTTCTCCGTTTTCCGTATGATTCGATTTACGCTTGAGATCGTATTGAACATTGTTTTTGTGGTTGTGCTGCACAAGGGAGTCCTGGGTATCCTCTATGCCAATGTTCTGGCGGCATTTGTAAACCTGCTGATGATGTCTCCCTATATTTTTAAATATCTTACCCTGCAGTTTCAGCGGTCTTTACTTAGCGAAATGGTAAAATTCGGCCTGCCTTTTCTTCCAAACGGTATCGGATTTATGATAATCGAAATGGCAGACCGTTTTCTTGTGACTGACTATCTGGGAAAGGATGTACTGGCCTTCTACCATGCGAATTATAAATTTGCAACGGTTCTGCTCTTGCTTATAGTGGGATTTCGTAATGCATGGCAGCCCTTTTTCCTTAAAATCTCAAAAAAATCCTGGGCTTCTGAAGTGTATTCAAGAATTCTGGATTATTACCTGCTGGCTGCAGGTATTCTGGTTGTTTTTGTCACTTTTTTCATCAGGGATCTACTGACGATCCATTATTTCGATGCTTTTTACCTGCTGGGTCAAAAAGAATACTGGGATGGTATAAGTATCATTCCCTGGATCATTCTGGCTTATTTTTTCTATGGAATCTACGTGATTTTCACGCCAGCATTTTATATTCAGAAAAAAAGTCAGTACATGATTTTTTTTACAGGATCCGGAGCCCTGCTGAATATTTTGTTGAATATCTGGCTACTGCCCCGGATTGGAATATGGGGAGCTGTAACCGCAACCGTTGTGGCTTATCTGGTCATGGCCGTGTCTATTTTTGTGGTGGCGCAAAAATTATATCCCATTCCCATCCGGATGAATAAGATTGCCTTGTTAATCCTGCTTATTGGTATTATTTATTCTCTGTATTATATTACCGGTTTGAATTTATGGACCAGGATTCTCCTCTTCGTTTTGTATGTGCTCATAGCCTGGAATCTTATCCTGTCCAGACAGGAGCGGTCCCGGATTTTTGAAAAGATCGGCAATTTTAGGAAATTTCTGCATCGGTCATGAAAAAAAACAAATTAGCACTGACTATATTGTGGCATCAGCATCAGCCTTATTATAAGAACAGTTCAGGTATTTATCAGATGCCATGGGTACGGTTTCACAGTACCAAAGATTATCTGGATATGCTGACTGTCCTGCAGGAATTTCCCGATATCCGGCAGAACTTTAATCTGGTCCCCTCCCTCCTGGCACAGATTGAGGACTATGTAAGTAATAACGCCAGAGACATCATCTGGGAATTGACTGAAATACCAGCAGATAAACTGACCTTCGATGAGAAGAAAAAAATTCTGGACAATTTCTTTATCATCAATGTAAATAACATGATAAAGCCATATGGCCGTTATTATGAACTCTATCTGAAATACAAGAATTTCCAGAAGGAGGAAAGCGGCGAAAACACACTGCCACATTTTTCTGCGGATGATTACCGGGATTTACAGATTTGGTATAATCTGTCCTGGATCGGCATGGAGTCCCGTAAAAAACCGGAAGTAGAGAAACTGTTCAAAAAGGGGCGAAGGTTTAGTGAATCAGATAAAAAAGTATTATTTCAGGTGATAAAAGAGATATTGCAGGAAATTATTCCCACTTTCAGGAAGATGTGGATAAACAACCAGATAGAACTGAGTACTACCCCATTCTACCATCCCATCCTTCCTCTCTTGTGTGACACGGCAGCCGGAAGGGAATCTTCATCATATATTACCCTGCCTCAACATCGTTTTGTACATCCGGAAGATGCCGAAGAACAGGTTGAACGGGCATTGAATTATTTTGAAAAGCTTTTTGGCCGGAGACCGGAGGGAATGTGGCCGTCGGAAGGAAGTGTCAGTATGGAAGCACTGGAGATACTGGCACGTCAGGGAGTAAAATGGGCCGCAACCGACGAAAGTATTCTGGCCGGTACGCTGAAGAAAAAGTATTCCCATCACAGAATTTATCAGCCCTATCTACTGGATACCGGCAGAAATTCCATCCATCTGTTTTTCCGCGATCATTATCTGTCTGATGCCATCGGGTTTGTTTACAGTAACTGGCCGTATCAGCAGGCAGCGGCGGATTTTATTAATCGTCTGCATGCCATCCGGAAGATGATTGTTGAGAAGTACGGGGAAAACGAACTGAAAAATTACGTGATTCCGGTTATTCTGGATGGTGAAAATTGCTGGGAATATTACGAGGGAGATGGGAAACCCTTTCTGCGTCATTTATATAAAGTGATATCGGAAGACAAACTGATTGAAAGCATAACCTTCGGCGAAATGATCAATAGAAATAAAAAGCCGGAGAAACTTACCTCTCTCCATCCCGGTTCATGGATTAACAGCAACTTCAATATCTGGATCGGATCGGAGGAAGATAATAAATCTTGGGACATTCTGACCCAGACCCGACAGTTTCTGGCGGCTCAGGAGAGTGAAGGCATATATCCGGATGATATCATGAAGCAGGCTTGGGAAAAAATTTACATTGCCGAAGGATCGGACTGGAACTGGTGGTATGGGGAAGAACATTCCTCGGCCAACGACATGGAATTCGATTCTCTCTACCGGGAGCACCTGATGGAAATATACCGCTTGCTGGGGCAGGAAATCCCGGCTATTCTTTACCAGACTATAAAACGAGTCCATCACGACCGTTTTGAAAGTACCAAGCCCAAAAATTTCATTACACCCGTCCTGGATGGCCGTTCTACTCATTTCTATGAGTGGGTGGGCGCTGCGTTATATGATGTCAGCAAATCTCCCCAGACATCAATGCATCAGGTAACCCGTGTTCTTGACAAACTATATGTCGGTTTCAATGCTGATTTTCTTTTTCTGCGGCTCGATTTTCTCAGCCGGCCCGATCCACTGGTAGAATTCGTTTGTGCCATTAAAAGGCCGCGTACCATCACCATCGTAATATCTCCTCTTCGAGGCATTATGGAGAAATTTGAAATGGAAGATGAAGTGCAGGCCAAAACCAGCCTGAAACCCGATTTTAGGCTAAATACCATTCTGGAATTGGCAATTTCATTTTCCGATCTGAATGTGAAGAGGGGTGATATCATCGGCTTTCAGATGCTGGTGAAACTGAATGGTAAACCGCTGGAAGAATTTCCCCGCATGAATCTGATTGAACTGGAGATTCCCACCAGGGAGTATGATCTCATCGAATGGTCGGTTTAAAGTTAAAAATTAATATTTGGTTTTCACAGCAATCGATTTCAGAATTAAGATCCTGCCAATGGAAATAATCTTTCCACATTCAAGCGAAGCGGCACAACGCTTTGACAGGCTGTATCAACTGTTTTCCAGAAAATATCAACTGGAACAGCTGACCTTCTCCCTGTATCATGAGAGGTTTTCAATCTTTCATGTAAAAGATATCGATCCCCTGTTGGACGAACTGGTGGGAAAAGGTCCGGACAGTGAAGAGGTAAAAGACGAACGCCTTCCCTACTGGGCGGAGTTGTGGCCTTCCTCAATTTCCCTGGCGCAGTTTATTCTGTCCTTCCAGTCTGTAAAGCCGGGGCTCCGTGTTATTGAACTGGGATGCGGTATTGGTCTGGCAGGTATTGCCGCCGCCTCGGCAGGAGGTGAAGTCACCATCACAGATTACCAGTCTGAGGCCCTGGCTATGGCAGAAATGAACTGGCTGATTAATCTGGGCACATCTCCGCGGTCAATCCTGATGGACTGGCGGAAACCGGCAGCAACCGAGAAATATGAGTTGATTATCGCCTCCGATATTGTATATGAAGAACGATTTTTTGAACCTATCATAAACGTTTTCAGTAATCTATGTTCGGCTGAAGGTAAGATACTTCTCAGCGAACCTAACCGCCCGGTTGCCGAGGCTTTTTTTAACATGCTGCAGGCAGAGGGATGGAGCCTGGCAAAGCATGACAATATTATTCATCATAGCAGCAGGGATTATAAAATCAGCAATTATGTCATTGAAAATAAATCAGGAGAGTGATCCGGGTTGGTGGTGGTAATATATTTACTTGTTTTACTGCGGAATGAGATACCATTTTTTGACAAGAGAATTGTTTTTTTGACAGAACCCGTGCATCCCGGTTACTTTAATGAATGACTGCCTGCAAGATGCACATATTATTCATAATCACGGACAGGGAAGAGGTTATGGAAAGTGTTGCGGTATAAAGAAATCCATTATTATAATTATGAAACTGCCTGAGAATGGTAAAGTGCTTGAGTGGTTTAAAGATAAAAATGCTAGACAATTATTCACTTTGCCCGCCCAGCTGTCAAGATTGTTAGATTATATTGACATTCCTGTCTGATTTCAGTCATGTGAAAATGCCAGGGCAAATAGTTAAGATACCATTTTACCTTTTCCAGAGAATTACTTATTATAGGGTATAAATGAATCTATGCATAATGTTGAGGATAGAATGGAACACTCAGCTGTAAAAAAGTTTTTGCTGTTTATAATATCGTGGGCCTTTATTGCATTATCCTGTGCAGGTACCGGAGGTTACAAGTCTTCTTACAATATCAGCAATATGGACAGCCGTGATGTTACCATAGACAGCACCCTGGCGCCGGATGCGACCATGAATGCACTGATTTCTCCCTACCGTACAGAATTGGATGAAAAAATGTTGGTGGTTATCGGATATGCTGCCATGGATTTGAAGAAAGGAAAACCGGAAGCTCCCCTGAATAATTTTGTTGCCGATCTGATGTTAAAAAGAGCCAATGAAATCTATGATCAACCCGTTCAGGTGGCACTTACTAATCTGGGAGGACTTCGGGTAGAGATTCCAAAAGGACCCATCACCAGAGAAAAAATATTTGAAGTAATGCCCTTTGAAAATGAACTGGTAGTGCTGGATCTTACCGGGGTGCAGCTAATTACTCTGGCAAAGGAGATCGGAGAAGCGGGGGGAGAAGCCATCGCCGGTATGCGTCTGGAATACACCGGGGACCGTCTGGCCAGGATGACCGTGCAGGGAAATTTTGTAGAGTCTGATTCGGTTTATCATCTGGTGACTACGGATTTTCTGTCTTCACCGGGGAGAAACAAGTTTGCACTTCTCAGTACGGTTCACAGAACCTTTCTGGGTGTCATGTTGCGGGATGCCATACTGGATGAAATTATTGATCTTAACGAACAGGGGAAACAAGCCGGAGCAGAAGTGGATGAAAGAGTTGTAATTAAATAAACCGGCTCTGGTGTGAAACTTACCTTTTTTGGCATGATCCCGTTAAAACGCATTCCACACCAGAGAAATTAGGAATTTTTAAGCGGGAAAATTTCTGAGCTTCAGGCACCGGACACAAGGTTGGGAATACTAACAAGTTAACATATATATGGAATTCCAAATCAATGAATATAATTGAAGTTTTTTTATAAAACCTGAGATGTATCAGTGCCTTTTTACCCCGGGGTAAAATTTATGAAGTAATCAGATTAGATGACATTAATTGAGGAAAATTATAAATGAAACGAAGAGATTTTCTGAGAAATGTCCTGGTGGCCGGTACGGCTATTCAGTTTCCGCATTTATGGATCAAGAATAGCCGGGCAAACAACACTCTCTTCAAACTGACCATCCTGCAGACTAATGATACCCATTCGCGAATCGATCCTTTTCCAATTGATGGCGGGCGCTATCAGGGTCTGGGCGGGATCTCCCGCCGTAAAACCCTGGTGAACCGTATTCGTAGGGAAAATCCCAATACCTTGTTACTGGATGCCGGTGATGTATTACAGGGGACTCCTTATTTTAATCTTTTTAAAGGGACTATTGAGTATAAATCCATGACTGCCTGTGGTTACAATGCCAGTACCCTGGGAAATCATGAATTTGATAACGGGGTGGATTCTCTGGCCGAAGCTCTGGCAAATGCCGGCTTTGAAATTGTCAACTGTAATTATAATTTTGGAGATACTCCCCTTCGTCCCCTCATCAACCGATTTACCATCAAGGAAGTCGGGCCCATCAGGGTAGGTATTACCGGGGTAGGAATATCCTTTGCAGATCTGGTGGCACTTAAAAATCATGCGGGAATCTCATACAATCCTCCCTACAAAGTTTTGCAGTCTGTTGTCAATTACCTGCGGAAAGATCTGGGCTGTTCCATGATCGTGGTTTTATCTCACCTGGGTTATAAGTATGGTGAACCGCGTCCCTCGGATGTGGAGATAGCCCAAAAGGTTAATGGTATTGACTGGATTGTGGGCGGACATACACACACCTTCATGGATGCTCCGGAAACGGTTATTTCTGGGAAAGGATATAAAACCAGTATTTTGCAGGTTGGATGGGGCGGCATTCTTGTTGGCAAAACCGATTTTTTCTTTGAGAACAGCCGTTTGATGAGCTTTCGGACCGAACAGATCATGCTGGATGAGAACCTGGAAAAGGTTGAGATTCCTGAGACCCGGTTATCTGTGGGATAATTCATGAAATAATGGTTTATTACACCGCTGCCGTTTTCAATTCACCCGTATAATGCATTTAGTATATTCCGTAGCTGCTGGCTCTCAATACACCTGGAAAGATACCTGGTTATATTTATAGATATCTTCCCGGATATGTTTTACCAGATCGTGTTTCAGGGAACGTTCGGCCATCAGCAATGCATTCTTTATGGCCTTGGCGTTAGAACGGCCGTGGGATTTTATGGCAAGTTTTTGAAAACCGAGGATGGGCGCTCCCCCATACTCCGAATAATCCACCCGTTTTTTAATCTTTTTCAACATGGGTGCCAGAAGAGTTAAACCAATTTTGGCGGCCAGGCTTTTCTTCCAGATTCTTTTCCCCGTCTCAATGCCCATTTCGGCAACACCTTCCAGTGCTTTTAATACAATATTACCAGTCATTCCCTCACTGATTATGACATCTGCAATACCCCGCATGATATCTTTCCCTTCAATATTACCAACGAATTGGGCTATATCGATTTTCTTGAGCAGAGAATAGGTATCTATCAGAATATCGTGTCCCTTGGTCTCTTCTTCCCCGATGTTGAGTAAACCTAAACGGGGTTGTTCTATTTCAAATACCTCCCGGGCATAATGGATGCCCATGATACCAAACTGTACCAGTTGGGATACGGTACAATGGAGTGTTGCTCCTACATCCAGCATAATGGTTCTTCCAGGATCGGAAGGTTTATGTTTCATGGCGGGAAATATGGCAGCTAAAGCTCCCCTCTCCACACCATCAATTTTGTGCAGGTGCCTGGCACATGAAATGATTGTCGCACCGGTATTTCCCGCACTTACCATGGCATCTCCTTCACCTTCCGCCAGGATCTTGCAGGCTACGTTGATGGAGGCATCTTCTTTTTCTTCTACCGCTGTTTTCGGTGAGTCTTTCATTGTAATAACCTGGGAGGCGGGAAATATTTTAAAATTCAACCCGCTTAAATCAAATGAATTCAGGATATTGCTGATCTGATCATGATCTCCTACTAACAATATCTGCAGGGTGGGGCTTTCTTTGCTGGCTAACACCGCTCCCTTAATAATTTCATATGGTGCATTATCACCACCCATGGCGTCCAAAATGACACGGTTAGGCTTCATGTAGTCTCATCCTCTCCTGATGGTTTGAAAATATACATGCTAAGTTTAAAAAACACAAGTGTCATCTCATGTAACGTCATATTTTCCGGAAATAATCAAATATTTTTTTGATTAGATTCAAATTTGCGAGGAATATACAGGTTAAAATAAAATATACCGGACACTGAAATTAAAAATAGTATTTAGATGATCGTTATTGGGCCGGTCCCTGTCGCGGTCGCTGTCATAGTTGGCGAAAAATTCAAGTTTCAGACGGCCGGAAAGGGGTATCTGGGCAAATCCCAGCAGAGAGTGGATATTCCTGTTGGTATAAATACCCAGGAAATCCGCAGCACCGGCATTCGGATAATAACGAAGGGTCTGCTGATAGGTTATCGATAGCATCAGTCCGTTTAAGTTCAGAATATCCGCAGAAACAATCCATCCTCTGGCCTGATAATCTTCCTGAGTCACCAAACTTTGCTGTTCCAGGTAATCGGTCCGGTTCCTCTGGTATTCATACGCCATCCCCGCTCCGAATGAGGTAACCGGAGTAAGGTATACTTTTAATCTGGCATTGAAAGATCCAAAGGTAAAATCAGAATAGGTAATATCCGTTTGCCGGTATTTCCGAATGTCCCACTCGGCATACCCCTGTATTCCAAAGGGAGACAGCAGTGGAATCTCAATTTCCATAACGGGCTGGAAGCTGTAGTACTGGTTTTCTGCGGGATACTCACTTTTAAAACCGCGAAGAAAATAGTTGAGTTTAAGATTCAGGTAACGGTTATATTGTTGAAGTGCATGATAATTAACCTGCAAGTGAAGCTGCCTGTATTTTAATCCTTCCGGGCGGTTTTCCTGAAAAATTGAAGGATTAACAAGCAATTCCATCCAGTGAAGAAAGTGAAAATAATGCCGGAAGGACAAATCTGTTTGTATGTCCAAAAGATTCTGATAACTTCGCGTGTCAGGAAAATACCTTTTATATCGCGACCTTGTAGCGAAATAAACAGTATTCCCGGCCTGAAACTGCCTGGCATAAAACAGGTTCAATTCATTTTCCCAGAAATTTCCGCTTAACTCCTGAAGCAGCCAAAAAAAGCCGGAATGGCCCTCAATCCGCCAGTTTTTATGGTTATCGGAAGATCCCAAAGATAATCCAAAAGAGACCTGGAATAATGTTTCATCTATTCTGCTGTAATTCATTAAATTGAGAGTGCGACTTCCTGAATACAGGCTATGGGAAATACGAATGGCACTGTAGGGCTGGTGAAGTTCTTCCAGAATAATGCTGTCTGATTCGGTGAAACTGATTTCATATTCACTGCGGGAATAGTCTGTACTGGCTTCTATGCTCATTAACCAGTCTGAACCATACCCGTTGGCAATAGTGGGTGGACCGGTCACGGAAAATTCACCGGAAGGTAAATTATTGTCGGAGGAAAATAACTCCATGGCCTGATCAAGCAGATCGGTGGCGAGATCATACATGTTTTGCCGGGCAAAATAATCCGCTTCATCCAGGAGATCGAATATCAAACTATCTGCATGAGTACTGTCCTGAAGCAGGAATTCAATCTGCATCCGGCGCGATTCGAATATCTCCCTGGAAGTTCCTTTTTCGGTTAATCCATTGGAGGCTAATATTAACAGAAAAAAAATGAGCGGGGCAGCCTGCAGTAACGTTGATCTTATCCGGAGAAATTTTAAGAAAGTTTCCACAGATGTATCATTTTTATGGGGAATTGAATTAATGGTAATCATTAAATGTTGAGGATAACTGCCTTGTATTTTTATTTAAAGTGCCCGGAGATCAGTTTCCGGGCACTTCGGAGGAGACTCGGATCAACAGAAATTTATTTATTAACCACAACCCGGTAGGGTAAACCCCAGGTTGCCGAGTTATAGGGATTGGTTTCGGGATCCGTCTCAAATATAGTACCATTGTCAATCACATCAACAATTGCATGGAAAGGACGCAGCGCAGGTTCATGCACAACCCACCGGCCTTCAAATATATCGTAACCTGTTGCAGCATCCACACCTGTATAATCAAACTGTTTCCTGGCATGGTGAAACCGGTTTATCCCAAAATGGAGTAATACCGTCTCAGAGGCGCCGGTAGCAGGATTGATCACCGGATTGCCGGTTGTATTGCTGACTAATACTCTGACGGTTACGGTTTCACCCTGTGCAAACAGTGGCAGATCCAGGGGCAGATTCCAGATGGTTCTGAGAGGATTTTCTATAGAGCGATATTCTCCGCCGCTGCTTCTGATTTCCAGAAGATGAATTTCCACAGTATTTACTGGCCTGCTTATTCCGTCACTCAGAGAAATGGCGGAAAGTTTCCAACGCCGGCGGGGGTCTTGCATTGCATCCTGATCCTCAATCCGTTTGGTGAAATAAGATACCCGCTTTACACTGTGGATAAGAGGTTTACGGTGGATAACCATGGTATCCGGAAATCCATTGGTACTATCCTGTTTTTCAAATGTAAAGAAACCACCGGCCCATATTCTTTCCATGTGGACTATAATACTGTCCGGTGATATGCGCCGGATGAGGATTGTGCGGGGAACTTGCCGGTTCAGTTTTCTTCCGAAGCGGATGATGTTGTTCAGGGGAGTCCACCCTTGCGGAATTGCTGAGCCTGGAAGGAAGGTGGAGAATCCGTCATACATGTTTTGTTCGTTTTCATCATCGATTCCCCAATCCGCCAGATAATCACTTTCCTCTATATTTTCATCGGTAACCGTTTCTCTGATGGATTGCTCTTCCAGTTGCTGTTCAGACAGGGCGGAACTGCTTTCCTTCTGGCAGCCGGAGAACAATATTAATCCCAATAATCCCATTAAGGTCAACAAAACTGATAAGCGTTTCATGAGTAATACCTCCTTTGATTGAATGAATAACCTCTTCCCGGGCCCCGGGAGTAGAATTTATTGCGTTAATACATCTATTGCCAAACGGATTATTTGCTCACATTGCAGATATTTTCCCTCATTGCAGGACTGGCTGGCCAGGTCATAAAGCCTGTCTGCATTTTCATAGTTTATGATGCTGATGGTGGAAGTTCCTACTTCCCGGGAATGTTTATCAAGCATTGTTTTGAGACGATTCATCCCGGCCCTAGCTGTTGCCTCGCTTTGAAGATTATTTTTTTCGCTGCTCTGCAGCTGATTTAATTTCAAGGCCAGCTGATTGAAGAATCTGAGATGCTGCCAGGCTATGCTGAAGTCTCCCTTCCGAAAGTCCTGCTGAGCTATTTCATAGTTTCTTTCCAGCAGTTCCAGCAGCCCAGAATAAAGGGGGGAAGGTCCCTGGTTATTCTGAAGGGCATTGAGCATTATTCCGGCTGTCTGGAGCTGTTCCTCCAACTGCTTATCCGGTGTTGCCGAAACCAGATTTAAACGTTTATGAAGCTGATAAAGTAATTTATTTGCTACGCTGAATTGCAGCCTGGAACCATTAAAATTACTGTTCCGAAATTTTTCATGAGCGTCTGCGGCAATAAACACAAGTCGCTCACAAATTTTTTGGAGCTCCTGGTTGTTACTCTGCCGGACCTCTTCCCGCACATCGCTGATCCGGTCATCCAGCATGTTCAGGTCAAATTCAAGGCGTTCGTTTACAGCCGAAGGACTGCTTTCCAGGAGATCCAGTGCCCGGTACAAGAACCGGTTCACAATTTGCAGACGCATAAATGCCTGCCGGTACAGTTTCTGATCATATAACTTCTGCACATTTCGCAGTTCGGTTGTGGCGCGGCGAAGGATTCTGTCAATGGTCGGATCGTGACCGGATCCCGCCAGTTCTTCCACCTGTCGAAGGAGGGATTTGCTGTCATCAAGATATCGTTTGAATTCTCCCGAATCCCTGAAATCACTGCCGGATGCCAGTTTTATGGCATTTTCAGCAAAAAAGAGAGCCACAAAGTAACATCTGAAAACCGCTTCAGGCCTGTCATTTTCCAGCATAAGTACGGCCCGTTCCCTGAAATAACGTGCCCGATTTAATAATTTTTCCGCATCTGCGTTTGGGGTTCGTGATACTAATTCCTCCGCTTCACGGATTTTCTGTTGCAGTCTTTCGCTGAATTTGCGACGGAAATCTGATGTCAGTTTCAGATTCTGATAAAGCTGGGTCAGATAAATGTAAGAATGTTTTATATGACTGGCTGTTTCAAGATATTCTCTGTTTTGAAATGTCTGTCTGGCCAGATCATATTCAGTTTCCGCCAGACGCACCACTTTATCGATATCCGGATCGTTCATCACCCGGGCCAGTTGCCGGGCTTCACGAATTTTACTTTCCAACCGGTTAAGCTGGCGCTCAAGTTCGGCGGTCCGGTCGGCGGTCTGGGCAGGCAGGAGAAATAAGCTGCCGAACAATAGCAGGAGAAAAAACAGTCCGCTCATTTTATTCATGTAATTATTCCCCGTGTTCTGATTCATTTTACTCAAAAACAATGCCAGAATTATTATCACAATACAAATACCTGTTAAATATGTAGTTACCGGGTTGGATGAATATTCATGTTGGAGGGTATCGTACCATTCGGTACAATTGTATGAACCATACCGTACAAACGGCGACACTTTTAATGGTTATACTCCAGGCCAAAAGTAAGCTGCAGGCCGCGGGTTGAAAAATTTTCCCAGAACAGTATATCCCGGAAATATCCGAAACGTGTAAATAAAATTAATTTATTCCGGAGCATTTTTTCTACTTTCAGTTCTATCCGGTTCTCGCTGTCCGGTGGAAGAGTGAGTAGTACGGCACTATTGTCCGTGTTCAGTTTGATTTTATTCCAATAGTAGTCTGCATATAAAAATACGGTCCAGTTTTCTGCAAAAACGGATCCGGCAATAAACCGGATATAGTGCTCGAAAGAGGGGAATCGGCTGATCCGGGAATGATGAAGCAGCAGCAGGTATTTAGCCGAAAGCAGATATCGTTTCTTGTAGTCTGCGGAGAGGACAGGTCCACTGCGTAATCCCTGATTTTTACGATCAGTTGAGGGAGCCACAAAATTAAAATTGTTCTCCAGATAAAAATTTTCGAAATACCATCCACTACTGACTTTGAAGAAATAGGAAAAAGACTTGTTCAGATTAATTTCCATCGACAAGGCATCCAAATTCTGGATAACCTGGGAAGAAATATCCCGGTAGTAATAAGCAGGATATAAAGTTAAAATCCATTCCGGACCGATTATCCAGGCCAGGTGACCATTCAGTTTGAAATTTGCAAGGGAAAGATGTTGAGGAGATACGAAATATTCATATTGCCGGGCATCATATCCCAATCCCCAGTTGAAATTATCGCCTTTTTTCTGGTAGTACCCTTTGGAAAAAGTCTTCAGGGCCGAATAGTTTTGAGAATTACTGTATCGTTCGGGTTTCAATTGCAATGAAATATGCCAGCTATTCCGGCCACTCACGCCCTCGATCTGTATTAAACCATTTCCGCGGCTTAGCAAATGATTTTGATAGTTCAATCCGGATATTCTGTAACGGTAAATGCCGGCCTCGCCGCCAATCCGCCATTTAATCCGGCTATCGGTATAAGGGTAGTCCGGTGAAAACAGAATCAGTAAAAGAAGTAGCCCTGAAAATATCTTCATTAAATGTAATTTATCACTTCAGAAAGAGCTGCAGGCATAAGAAAAATGAATTTCTTTATGAAGAAGACAGATGTATGCATTTATCCCGCGATGCTCTCATCAATGGGTAGAAAGTTTATTGTTTACAACTGTTAAATATGCTTCCAGCAGTTTTTCAGTATCCCGGAGTAAATCAATATAGTCATCCAGAGAAGAAATTACTTTCTGGGAATCCAGAGGCGAGACAAAAGGATACGGATATTTATCACTTTTATTTTGACCGAATTGATCCAGAATATCAAATAAAGACTGTACCTGTGAATTGACTGCCGCCATCCTGGGAAATTCGGAATTATCAACAGTCACCCCTGTTTGATAAGTCGCTCGCGAGGGGGAAGTGGTTGAAAAAGAAAATACCGGAGAATTATCAATTTCATCCAGAAATCTGCGTGAACGTTCCTGCAGATAGGCCATATCCTGCAATTCTATCCTGGATTTTTTAACAGAGTCAAGCACCTCATTAATTTCCTTACCGGCACTACGGAGATAGCTGGTATAAACCAGGTATTCCAGTGAATCTTTCGCCTGCCGGGGATCGATCTCCAGAACCCTGGCTGGATTGAAAGAGAAGGTATTAAAAGCCGGCAGGATGGCAATTCTCTTTTCGGTATATTCCGCCCGTTTTTTTTCAATCTCTTCTTTTTGAACTTTGGATTTAACTTTTGCGGAGGCATTCCTCAGTGAATCTATTTTCTGTGAATACAGTTTTTCCAGCTGACGCCTGATCATAGCGCTGTTTTGTGTGATATCGCGGGTTTTCTCTTTTTGTTTTTCCAATGCACGGGACATGTTTTTCAGCTGTTCAAACCATTCAGCCAGTTGTTTCTCCGTCAGTTTTTTCTCTTTTTTTTCATTTTCAATTTCCCCGGCGAGTTCATCGAAGGCGGTTTGCAGGGAGTCCAGTGTTTTTTCAGCAGCCACCTGCTGCCGTAAAGAGGCGGCCAGTTGTTCTTCCCGGGCGAGCTCCGTCTGGCTCCACAATATTTCTATGCTTAATAGGATAAACAAAAAAAGATATTTTTTCATTACAGCAGTCCGAATTTTTCCATTTTATAATATAAGGTACTGGTTTTAATCCCCAGTAATTTTGCCGCCCTGTTTTTGATGCCTTTTGTTTCTTTCAGTGCATGTAAAATCAGATTTTTTTCGAAAGCATAAAGTGCATCAGTTAAAAGCAAATTATCATAGGAATGATTTGGAAATACAGCCTGCCCAAGCTGTTGGGCAACCAGCTGGGTACTGATTTCTTCTCCCGCTGATATAACGGTCAGGCGCTCCACCAGATTTTCCAGCTCCCGGATATTGCCGGGCCAGGAATAATTCTGGAGAAGCGTCATGCTTTCCGATGTAACAGATTTTTTGACTATCTGTTTTTTTTGCGAAATCTTATGAAGAAAGTAATCAGTCAGAATCGGTATGTCTTCCCTGCGTTCCCGCAACGACGGAATTTGTATGGGAATAACACTGAGCCGGTAATATAAATCTTCACGAAACTGCCTGCCGAATACCAGGGCTGGAAGATCTCTGTTGGTTGCCGAGATGATCCGTACATCTACTTTAAGGGTGTCCTCACCGCCAACTCTTTCAAATTCCTGCTCCTGTAATACGCGCAGCAGCTTCACCTGCAGGCCGCGGGATATGTCCCCGATTTCGTCCAGTAACAAAGTACCGCCATTGGCCAGTTCAAAGCGTCCTCTTTTCTGCCGCACAGCCCCGGTAAATGCTCCTTTTTCATGGCCAAACAACTCACTTTCCAGCAGATTTTCATTCAAAGCGCCGCAATTCACTTTGATAAACGGCTGATTGAAACGGTTACTTTTCTTATGAATAGCCCGGGCCACAAGCTCTTTCCCGGTTCCGCTTTCCCCGGTGATGAGTACCGAGCTATCCTGTACCGCCACTTTTTCTATTATAGAAAAAATCTTTTTCATGGCCGCAGATTTTCCCAGCATTTCACCGTACTGCAGATTATCCTGATCCTGCAGGATCTGATTCTTTGCCTCCAGCAATTCCAGTTTTTCCTGCTGCTGCAGTTTCTCAATAATTTTTTTAACCCGTATACGTAATTCATCCGGTGAAAAGGGCTTGGTCAGAAAATCAGTCGCCCCGTCCTGCATCGCTTGTACCGCGCTGTCTATGGTCCCGTAGGCGGAAATCATCAAAACCTCCGTCCGGGGTGCCGCTTTTTTTACCGTCCGCAGCAGTTCGAATCCGTCAACTGGCTCCATCTTCAAATCGGTGATGATAAAACGTACCGGTTTTTTCTGAAAATAATCAATAGCGTCCCTCCCGCTGGAAAATGAGACCACCTGGTAACCGCTGCGTCGCAGGCTCTCCTCAATACCCAGACGTATGGTCTCATTGTCTTCCACTACCATGATCAATACATCGCTCATAATCAGGAACCTTTATTATTTCCTATCAGGAAAGATTTATTCTTGCCTGTATGAAAAAAGTACATCCTTTTCCCGGATTATTCCGGACCCCGATTTCCGCATGGTTTTCCAGACACAGTTTTCTGCAGATGGACAGTCCCAGTCCGGTTCCATTCTCTTTGGAGCTGTAAAAAGGTTCGAAAATCTTAGTTTCTTCATCAGGGAGTATACCTTTCCCTTCATCGGTAATCTTTATTATCGCATCATCCTCATTTTGTTCTGTTCTTATGTTAATTTTACCGTGTACAGGGGATGCTTCGATACTGTTTACGATTAAATTAAGTAAAATCTGGCGAAGGTGCCCGGGATCGAACCAAATGGCAATAGTGTTATCCGAATAATCCATGGTGATCTTTTTTTCCCACAGCCGGCTCTGTAGCGACATATTAATTTCCTCCATGATTTCCCCCGGCTTTACCGCTGCGGGATGAGCCAGAATCGGCCTGCTGTATTTCAGATATTCATTCACCAGGGATTTTAACTGATGAATTTCATCCAGAATTTTATTGACATATCGGGTTTCAGACTTGTTTTTTTCCATATCCTCTTTGATCAAACCCGCCAGCAATTCTATCCCGCCCAGCGGATTCCGCAATTCGTGTGCAATCTGAGCCAGCATTTCTTCCTTCTCCCGGTTTCTGTTCGCCAGATCCGTACGCATTTTATCCAGGGCATTTCCCAGAATCTGAAGCTCACCGGCAATGGCCGGAGGCGCAGGAGATTCAAAATTACCCTTTCCAAGTTCCCGGCTGAATGTTACCAGGCTATCAACCGGCCGGGAGATCACCCCGGCCAGAAACCATCCGGCCACCAGGGTCAGCAGAACGGATACACCCCCGATAATCCAGAATATTCGGGATAATTGATCCACCCGGGCCAACCGTGATGCCTGTTCCCGTATCCCCAGAAAATGATCATCATTGATCCGGTAGAATCCCCACAAATACCAGGCACCGTCCTGACCTCTGAAAGGCTCCGAAGTGAAGGATTTTCCAGCGTTAAGTTCTAAAATCTCCCGCCGGTTCAGAATCAGTGCAGGTGTCGGGGACAATTGGGAATTTCCGGTATGAAGAGTTACTTCCAGGTCTTTGCGGAACAGAAATACTTCCTCCAGACCGCTCTGACCAGCCCGATTGCTCAGTTCTTCCCGGTAGTAATTGTTTGCTCCAGCCTGATCATTGTCCATACTAATGAGATCCAGATAATTCAGATTTAGACCGCTGATCACGGATCGTGTCAAAATACCGACCTGTTCGGACAATTGGTTGAGATAAACCTCCCGCACAGTCAGATATGACAATCGGGACAACAATACAACCACCAGCAGAACAATCAGGGTAAATATGGTGATAATCCGTGTGCGGAGAGAAAACTGTTGAAATTTTTGCAGAAAGGACATCATGAATTTTCGATACTTTGACCATATAAGATACAGGTAATTTTAGGTAATTTCCATGCAATATTCAACCCCTTGACATCTTTCCGCACTATTCCGCCGGCTCAGGATATCCAGCAGATGAGTACCTTTTCAATTTTCCATGTCAAATTTTTCCTCAAATAGAACAGCTGACCCATACCAGCGAGATAATGCCATTGACTGGAAGCATAGATTAACGCCTGATCCATGTCGCTGTTCAGGGCAATCCGTGAAAAACTGATAAATCCGCTGGAATTGGGATATCTGTTATAAAATTCATCCCATCCGCCTGAAGAAAGAATCTGGTTAAACTCACCAGCTGACAAAAATACCGTGCTGATATTCAGACTGATCAGAGGTTTCAAAGGAACGGAAGACTTACCGTATTCCAGGAACTCTGCAATAGTGCTACCCTCGATGGAGGGAATCTCTGTTGTTATCCAGACTGAATCAATATGGTTCCACATGTCGGTGGAATCCACCAGAACCACGGTTTGCGGTGGATGTGAGCTGAACATGGAATCTGTCACCGTCTGATAAATAAGCTTTTCCAGGTGAAATTGGTCGGCATCTTTTTCAACAGGTTCTGAGCTCATGGTGCAGACAATATGAAGAAATGCCAGGGCACAGGTAAAAATAATCAGTGTAATTCTCATGGAACAATATCTCCCGGTTAGTTTTAAAGTGAAGTCTGAAATCCCAGCCACCATTGGGCAATGCGGAACGATCCTTCAAATTCCGGATCAATTATCAGGTTTACGGCAAAGTGGGGTGATATTTTCACCATGCTGCGCGCGATAACATCGGTGAAATCCTCAGTCAGTTTCTGATCCGGCTCTTTATAACGTTCTCCGAAATTGTTTTCTTCAAGGATATTTCCATTCTCTACCCGCTGCCGGTAATTGAAATAGGCAATGGTCTGTTCACTTATATCCCAGCTGCGTAAAATTTTATTTAACCCCAGGCCCAGAGACCAGGAGGAATTGAACTGAAAGTCGAAAAACAGGGGAATATTCAAGGTCCATTCGGTAGATTTATACTGCCAGTTCAGAATTTTGTCTTCGTAAAGTGCATAACTCCAACTGCCCTGATATTGTCCCCATTCCTGATGCTCAGATATACGATCCGCCCGTACCGGTTCCTGTGAATTTATTTTCGATATTTCACGTGCATAGTAAAATCCAACGGATAGTTTTGTTATTTCAGATAATTTTAATTGCAGGCTTACCATAGCCTGGTGACGATCCAGATCTCTTTTTCCGGTTCCGGTTCTTTTATCCGATAGTGAAGAATTATACTGATAAGCATAGAATGATGTATCATGTGCCCACTGGGAGTTATAATAAGAGGTATCCACGATAAGGGAATGATTATTTAAATTAACGCTGGAAGAGGTATACCGGTAATAAAAATTTACCGAATTCTTATCCGGCAGTTGCTTTGACAAGTCAATTCCGGCATACCAGTTATGGCCGTCATGATCCCATTTCTGATTGGTTACTGAAGAGCTGTTACTCTCGCTCCAATTTAATAGATTCTGAGGGTCATCATATTTGTAGGTATAAAGATAATCGGACGTATAGGTTTGATCGACTTTGCCTTTCAGGTATCCGATCTTGGCACCTGTCCGCAGGGTGGGTGATATCCGGTAATCGCTGCCGGCTGCCAGATCGACATGGTGGTAATCCTGACTGCGTCCTATTTCGTTATAATTCATCCAGTCATAATTATTGGTCTGTCCGAATTCATCACTCCGTGAATCAATATATCCACCGTCACGGCTGTGGACTACCCCGCTCACTGAAATACCCAGGGTCAGTTTTGGAGTCATACGGCTTCCCAGGAAAGTAGAAAACAGATGTCCATCCATCAACATTTCATCTTTACCTGCATACCTGTCCTGAATGGGGTAATATGAATCATTGCTCACCCGGCTGCCGAACGAATCGTAACCAAGACGATTCATGTAAATCCATGAGGGCATGGAGTAAAATTTTTCCTGCTTATGAATGAACTGATAGGTTCCTCCCATAAACACATTCCGCAGGGAGCTTCCGAACGGATAGGCCAGGATGCCAAGTGAGAAAACCGGTTCAGGCTCCTGCCGGGTACTCTGGTACCAGCGCGGATCTATATAATAGGGCCGGTAATAATAGGAATAATCCAGCATGGGTGAAATCCAGTAATCTCTGACCACCGGGGCCTTGGTACGGTCTCCCCGGAAATCCAGATGTATCAGGTTCCGGCGTTCCAAATCTGGTAAAAGTGCGGGATTCAGATACAATTGTAAAAAAGGATCATCAACCAGACCGACCGCTACTTCCCGGAATCGATTAATACCATAGGTATCCAGGTAGAAACTGTTAAAATAAAGATCGGATTCCTCAAAGCTCTTTTCAGTAACCCGTTCGCCCCAATACTGGGCATGCAGGAAGGAGAGGCCTGAAAGCAGCATTAACAGAATAAAATGGTATTTCATAATTTTTTCCCCTGTTTAATTGTATATCAATCTCATAATTCAGTTGATGTATTTTAAAAATTTTCAGACCAAGTCAGCTTTTTATGACTCCCAGCCCGGCTCAGTTATTTTGCCGGTGAACAAAATGGTATTGGACCAGGCATCATGAATGATGAATAAAAACGGACGATCCACCCGCATGTAAAAATTATCGGGGTCGCCGACAGAGGTTAAGGATATTGTAACTGATGTTACTGCCGCGGCCTCCGTTCCTTCTTCATCCAGCTGGATAAAGGTTTTGTGACGGACTTCACTGATATAGGCGTTTCCCGGTCCCTCATAAAGTTCTGTGAAATTAGCCCTTAAACCATCAAATGCGATTTCCATCCCCAGCAAGCATAGAATCTCGTTCAATTGCTTTTCATAGGAAAGTTTGAATTTTGGAAGTTCCAGGATGCCATTTTTGTCAGAGAAATTTTGTAACCAGTATGACAGGGTTTCATTGTCCATTCCGGCAATGAGGGAATTAATGTCATGATTGTATTTGGGAAGAAATACCGCCATACGGAAATCTCCTGCTCCGTAAGGCAGGTCCACCGCCTGAAACTCATCCGTTTCCTGGTAGGCAAAGCCACCTTCCTGTTGCATCATGCTGCAGGGAAATGCATTTCCGGATGGAGTGTAAAAGATACTGTTTAAAGTGAGTTCCGGATCAAACTGATAGGTCCAGATTCCCTTAAAATAGATGGCATTTATCAGGAACATGATGTTCTCGGGTGCAATGATTTTGATAATTTCTTTAATTTTTCCGTTGGTATTATCATTTACCCAGCTGTTGATGATGTTCACGGAATTCGGATCGGAGAAGTCGAGTCCCTGTACGCGAGCAGAGAAATATTTTTTATTCAGATCAATGAAATTCTGTTTAAAAACAAGACCGTCTCTGTACCAGATGGAATTGGCGATTTTAAAGATTACTTGCGGATCCATCGTGCTAAGCAGGTTTATCAGGCTGCGGTAGGATTCATTGATCTGTTCCTGAGTGAGCCCATCCAGTTCCAGTGTCTTTTCCATCGCCGTACGTGTTTCACCCGCTGCCCCGTTCAGGGTCATTCCCAACGCCATGGAAACGCTTAACGGGGAAACAACCACATTGGAATCACCTGAGGAAGTAATAAGATTTTTAAATAATTTAATCCCGAAGCAGTTGTCGGAGGATACCAGATCGATTTCCTCCGCGGTTAGGGCCCGCTTGCTGGTTTTCTGAAACGGCGTGAGCGGGGAGTTTATTCTTCCACAGGCAAAACCAAGAAGAAAAATTATGGAGAACAGGTATAAAACGGATTTTTTAATAGGCGTATTCATTTTAGCCTCCTGTTTTGTATTTGTTATTTGCCATATTTTTCTGGCTGATTTCTTCCATCCGTTTGCGGTATCAGGGTATACGTTTACTCCACCATAATCCGTTTCCCAGTTGCAGGCCACTGCTATCATAATAAGCGAAGGAACCCGATAGGGTATCATGACGGAGCTGTCCCCTGCACAAAAATGATTTTTTCCCCTCAAAGGGGACGGGGCAAAGGCTGAACAACAGGGAATCTGGCCGGAACAATGTTCCACCCATGATCAGATAATTTTGGCAGGTTGAATATGCGGAGATATGACCCGATCCGCTGAGAGTAGGGGAGTTTTCAAAACGTCCTTCAATGAAAGTGAGAAAGAGACTGTCTGTTTCCAAATATCCCTTCCAGTTGCCTTCCACACCCGAGAGGAGGAAATTACCGCCGGAATCATTGATGGATTGGCAGGAAAAAATAAAGGTCAAGAGGGTGATTAAAAAGATCATGATTGAATAAATCATGTTTTTTATGCGGTTCATAAAAGATCTTTCCCTTAGTAAAATATTACATTCCCGGAGCTTCAATCTGATCGGTCAGGCTTGATAGCTGAACCCATCTGCTGATAAGAAGTCAAATTAAATGCCAATAAATTAAGGGGAGAGGGATATTAAATATAAAATAATTCTATGTATATGATAATACTATGCTTAATTCGTTTTCGGGACGTCCTGTTTGAGCCTTACAGGATGCGGGAAAGATAGATTAATTATCAGAAACCTGATAGGGATTCAGATTCCTGATAACATTTCAGTACAAAAGAAAAGGTTTAATGGGAGGAAAGGCCGGCCAATGATCTGCCTGACTTGTGAGTTGATTTCAGGCCGAGATACCGGCCAGATAGGTTTCCAGGGCTTTTTTTAATGTATTGCTGGCAAGCAGGGCGCACTCATGTTTCTGAGGGGGTAGGCCTCCCAGATAATCCAGCACATCCTGGGACTGGATATGCCCCGCTTTTTCCACCTCCATGCCCGTGATCATTTCGGTGAGTGCCGAAGCGGCAGCTTGCAGACCGGCACAGCCGATACAATCGTAACCCGCTTCCCGGATAACACCTTCGGTTATTTTCAATTGGAGGATCACAATATCCCCACAGGTTCCTTGATTCTTGGCGGATACGGATGGTTCTGCCAGTTCTCCTATATTGGTTTTGTTGATGATGAAGTTGATGGCCTTATCAGAATATCCCATGGCCTGGAGCAGAGGGATTCTTTTTTCTTCCATTTTGTGCTTCTCTGATTAACGTACACGGATGTAATTTATACTTCCGGATGATAATGCCAGTTTATGCTTGGGAAAATTTTTGGAAACCGAAATCAAATAAATCTTACACAACAGTTTTCATCTAAAAAATTGTAAAAGGTCATACCTGAAAAGTGAGACTTTATAAAACATGGCACATAGCGTATAGCTAAAAAATCAGTTTTCAGACTTCAGGAATAAGACACAGTGACCAAATCCTACTTACAAAAATTAATTTTACATTATATGTGCGTAATTTTTTACCCATTCCCCTTTTCCCGCTTCCATTTTCCCTTTCCCCCTCTGCTCTTTAAACCTGATCTGCAGGAAAACAAATCCGGCCAGTCCTGCCATGAAAACTACTAAAGGTATTTTTGCAGTTCCTTGACTTTATTGGTAGATTCCCAGGTAAAATCCTTGTCCTTGCGTCCGAAATGTCCGAAAACGGCTGTTTTCTGATATATCGGCCGGAGTAGTTCCAGGTGGTTGATCATTCCGCCGGGAGTAAAGTCAAATATATCCTTAATAATTCGGACAAGTTCCGCATCGGGGATTTTGCCGCTTCCGAATGTTTCGATCATCAGGCTTACCGGTTCTGCTATACCAATGGCATAAGCTACCTGGATACCGCATCGTTCTGCCAATCCTGCTTTTACGATGTTTTTAGCAACATACCTGGCAAAATAGGAGGCGGAACGGTCTACTTTGGTGGGATCCTTTCCGCTGAAACAACCGCCACCAACGAAATACGACCCGCCATAGGTGTCCACTACCACTTTGCGACCGGTGAGACCGGTGTCTGCCTTGGGACCACCGATGACAAATCGTCCGGTGGGATTAATTAAATACTGAATATTTTTATCGCGCAGCTCTTTGGGAATTACATGATGAACCACTTCCCGGATAATATCTTCTTTCAGATCAGCCATGTCAACATCCGGATCGTGGTTAGCTGATACTACCACTTTTTCCACAGATACCGGTTTTCTGTCTTCATAATGAACGGTAACCTGGGACTTACCATCGGGTCTTAAATACGGCAGAATTTTTTTTCGTCTCACTTCACTTAAACGCATGGCAAGTTTATGAGCCATCATGATGGGCATCGGCATGAGTTCTTCGGTTTCATTGGAAGCGAATCCGAACATCATGCCCTGATCGCCGGCACCCGCGCGGTCCACGCCCAGGGCAATATCCTGGGATTGCTGGTTAATGTTGGTCAGAACCGCGCAACTCTCAAAATCGAATCCGTAATGGGGATCGGTATATCCGATGTCTCTTACGGTAGCCCGCACAATGCCAGGAATGTCGACATACGTTTCGCAGCTGATTTCACCCCCAATGAATACCAGTCCATTGCTGATGAACGTTTCACAAGCCACACGACCAAATGAATCATTTGTGATGATGGCATCCAGAATAGCATCGGAAATCTGATCGGCCATTTTATCGGGATGACCTTCCGTTACTGACTCCGAAGAGAAAGAAAATGTATCCATAGAATCTCCCTGCATTTAAGCTGGTGTAATTTTCGTTTACTACTGATATCATTCAGCAAAGAGCGGTAAAAGTCCTTTATCCGGTTTCCGCGCATCAGTCAATCTCTCGCCATTTTTTCATAATTATCCACTAATGCCTGGTCAGGTGATGCTGAAGTATTCAGGTTATATATTATTTTCATTCAGGTAAAAAATTCTCCCCCAAATATCAGATTTTAAATTCGTCATTATAATGGCTCAAAGATTCCTTCAGGAACTGGATACTATCAATTTTGAATGGATCTTTTTCATACAGCAGGGCCAGGTAATAACTTACCCAGTCCCCGATATAAATCATGGAAAAAATCCGCGACAGCATACTGGTGCCTTCTCCGAATACCTCGAAGACCGGGACATCGTTTTTCTGAAACATGTCTTTGGTGATTTCCAGCCTTTTCTGATTGCGGGGAAGTTCAAATTCATCCCGCAGGAAAACCACATTAAAATTCTTTAATACTTCCGCCGGGGCCTCCCAACCCATGATTTCATTATGGTTCAGCTCAGGGAATACATTACTGAATGCCAGCACCTTGGAGTTCTCGTTAAACTGGTTACGCCAGCGGACCAGAACAGGGTATAAAAATTCCGCTGCGGTATAAATGATGGGTACCTTCTCATATAATTTCTGGGCGATATGATTACAAAGATTATGACTGTGAGATACTTTAGGGTTATTTCGTTCACGCAGATTTTTAAGAATTTTTACGGTTTCAGAAATATCCTGATTTTTTGGATTGATCAGTCCCAGATGTTGAAAAAGGTTTAGCAGTGGAAAAAACATATATCCCAGGGCCTGCCGGGGAGGGTAACCTTCCGGAATTTTAATGAACGGGATATCCTTTTCCTTGAATATCTTTTCTAATTTTCCCCCGCTGGCCAGGCCTGTAATAGTAGCTTTTTTCTGAATGGCCATCTGGGTAGCATTCAGCGTTTCTTCGGTGTTTCCGGAATAACTGCAGGCTATAACCAGTGAGCGGGGACCCACAAAATTTGGTAATGTATAATTCCGGTTGATTATAAAGGGGAGAGGAAATTCCGATTGCAGATAATGATTCAGCAGATCGCCGGCAATGGCAGATCCACCCATGCCGGTCAGAATAACATGATCGAAGTCTTTTTTAAGGGATTTTATATCAAGATTTTTTATTAGTGCGGGTGCTTCTTCAATTTGATTTGGAAAATCGCAGATAAACTGATAAAAATTGGACTGATCGGATGTGTGCATTGAAGACTCCTCCGGGGTTAAATCGGATTTACATTTCTGAAATCATTCAGATTTAATTTATATTGTGTTGCTTGACCTCCATATTATTATTGCCCTGCAACGTCTGATGAGAGATAGTAAATATACGGGAATAAAAATTTTCGCATAAAGCCTGAATTTCTCCGGCAGTTTTTTTCTCCCTGATTTCGTTATATAACTGTTCACATTCCGAGGTGGAGATGTGTCGAATAACGTTTTTAATTTCCGGCACCATATGTTGTGTCACACTGAAGCTTTCCAGTCCCATTCCGATAAGCAGGGGCACGGCAACAGGGTCTGCAGCCATTTCTCCGCACATGGTGACCTGTTTTTTGCCAGCCTTTCCAGCGTCGATGACTTTTTTAATTAAATTCAGCAAAGCAGGATGATAATGGCTGTAAAGATACGACACTTTTTCATTGGTCCGGTCTACCGCCAGCGTATATTGTATGAGATCATTAGTTCCGATACTGAAGAAATCGACTTCCTGCAAATAATGTTCGATGAGGATGGCGGCAGAGGGGATCTCAATCATAATTCCGACAGGAATGTTCGAATTGTATTTTTTCCTCTCGCTTTTCAGAATTTCGACAGCTTCCCTCAGAATGCTTTTAAATTGATGAATTTCTTCTACCGCGCTTACCATGGGTAACAGCAGCTTGATATTGCCAAATTTATTTGCACGCAGAATGGCCTTCAGCTGGGGAATAAAAATTTCTTTGTGATCAAGGCAAAATCTGATTGCCCTCCACCCCAGAAAGGGATTACTTTCGGGAGAATCTGCCAGGTCCGGCATGAGTTTATCCCCGCCAACATCCAGGGTACGAATTACCACATCATGCGGGGCTGCAGCCCCGGCAAATTTCAGGTAGTTTTCTGTTTGAAGGTCTTCCGATGGCAGGGAAGATCCGGACAGAAACAACCCCTCAGTACGGAAAAGACCGATACCCTCGGCACCGGATTTTTTCAACTGGTTGAGTTCCTCTAAAAATTCCAGATTTGCCATTACTTCGATTTTTTTGCCTTCCCTGCTGAGGGCCGGTTTCTGAGCATCGCGCAATAAATCCTTTTCCAGAATGAGGAATTTTTTCTGTCTTTCCTGATAGGATAATACCGTCTCGGAATGAGGATTAATCACCAGCATTCCCTCGTTACCATCCAGAATGATCTGATCCCCCCCTTTCACGGCGCTGGTAATAAATTCGGTACCGACCACTGCAGGGACACCCAGAGATCTGGCGACGATGGCCGTATGTGAATTTTTACCTCCTAAATTGGTACAGAATCCCAAAATATCTTTATGATGAAGACGGATAATATCTGCCGGATTGATATTATCGGCAACCAGGATGGATTTTTTCTTATAACGAATATCAGTCTTTTTCCCAAGAAGCTTCTTCAGAATCAGCCGTTTCAGAGCCTGAATATCGAGAGCCCTGTCTCTCAGATATTCATCTGACAGTCGCAGAAAATATTCCTTTTTTTTCTGAAAGACCTTAAAAGTGGCAAATGCGGCATTATAATGGTTCTGGCTGATCATCTGTTCCACTTCCTGCAGGAAGATTTTATCATCCAGAATTGCAATCTGAATCTGAATAATGTCTGAAAAATCTTTTCCGTATTTTTTATCAGTTTCTTTGTGGATTTTTTTGAGGTAATCCCGGCTGTCCTTGATTGCTTTACGAAAGCGTTTAATTTCTTCACTCAGCTCTTCATCTGAAATAATCTGCATTTCCGGCTCCAGTGTCTGATCCCGATACAGAAAAACCGGCCCGATTGCAATTCCCGGTGAAGCAGGTATCCCTTTCAGAAATAATTCTGGTTTTCTTTTTGTTGCCATTCAGTTCAGAGCGCTGTTTTTGTAACTTTTATTTTGAAAATAGAAAAAAAACCATGATAGATCAATTACAATTTTTTAAGCCTGATAATTCAAACCGTTACCACCAGGACAACAGGACACAAAATTAAAAATAATAACAATTTATAATAAATATAATAATCTTCCTAATAAATGTAATTGATGTTTCTTTTTCTAAAACACCTGCGAATTTTGAGTGGCGTGGTGCCCGAAGATAAAATCCATGAATATATCGCTCTCATTGTATAAGAAAACCTGAGATAAGCATTCCTTTTGAGTTTCTTTCCTGAATTTGCAGCAAATGACCCTCTTTAAATATAGAAAACAATAAGACAGGTGCGATAGTTGTGTCAGAACTATTCCGGCCTGCAAATACCGTCCCGTTCATTCTGTATAAATTTTGCTCAGTTGTTTAGAAGTTCTCCCACAGAAAAGCGTTGTTTTACAAGGCTCCCGATGGTTGGCAGTATCTTTGCATTTTCCCCGGAGAATCTTAGTGACGAGGGACCCGTGAATTTATTTATCAAAATATTTCTGATGGCAAGTTTTCTTCAAATACCGATGCTTTTTTCCCAGACGGATTCTTTACGGATTTCCTGGGATCCTAATACCGAACCGGACATGCTGGAATACCGCCTTTTTAGGGCCGTGAATGGTCCGCAAAATTTCCAGCCTCTGGGAACTATTCCACATCCGCAGACCAATACCGTGGACCGGAATGGCATTCAACCCGGAGGATCCTATTACTTTACCCTCACTGCCGTCGATTCCGCCGGGAATCAGTCGGATTTTTCGGATACCGTATGGGTGGGTTTACCGGAAATTAACTGGGTATTAACTGACATTACGTCGGGTGATACCACTATGGTACCCTTGCAATCCGTGGTTACAGATGCGGACGATAATCTGTCTGAACTGATTCTGACTATGTCAAATCAGAATCATCTGACCGTACAACAGGCGGGAACTTATCTGGTCCTTCGTCCCGAGCCCTTAACCTATACCGGTTCCGCAGGATTTACCATGCGGGTTGAGGATCCTGCCGGTTTCTGGGATAACCAGAACGTTTCTCTGAACATCATTTTTGTGCCGGTAAATCATCCACCCCAGATCACCTCCACCGCTATAACCACGGCCACAGCCGGAAGCGGATATCAGTACCAGGTTGTAGCCAGCGATCCGGATACGGGAGACGTATTGACGTATTCACTGCCCACCGCTCCCGGATTTTTAAATATCAATTCCAGCAGCGGTTTGATTTCAGGGACTCCTGCTACCAGCGATACCGGAACTCATGCTGTTGCAGTACGGGTCAGAGACCAGGCGGGTGCAACTGCCACCCAGAATTACAATCTTACCGTGTCCTGGCAGAATGAACCCCCTGTAATCACTCACATTCCCGATCAGGTTGTTGCGGAAGGAACCGCATTCTCTCCTCTGCCACTGGATGACTATGTGCAGGATCCGGATCACACCGACCGGCAACTCACCTGGTCGTATGGTGGAAATTCTGCTCTGACAATGACTATCGATACATCCCGTGTTGCCCGGGTAAGCGTGCCCAATCAGAACTGGAATGGTGAGGAAGCCATCATTTTTACCGTTACCGATCCGGGCGGGCTCTCGGATAAGGATACAGTTATCTTCCGCGTCACTCCGGTTAATGATGCGCCCGCTATTACTTCGCAGCCATTTACACTTGCCGTGGTGGACAGTCTGTATCGCTATCCGGTTGTGGCCACGGATCCGGATGCCGGTGATGTATTAACGTTTTCACTGCCCACGGCTCCCGGATTTTTAAATATCAATTCCAGCAGTGGCTTGATTTCGGGCACTCCTTCCGTCAGCGATACCGGAACTCATGCTGTTTCAGTACAGGTCAGAGACCAGGCGGGTGCAACTGCCACCCAGAATTACAATCTTACCGTGTCC
>CAYWTB010000023.1:43152-55941 GCA_964461135.1 uncultured Caldithrix sp.
CGCATTCTCTCCTCTGCCACTGGATGACTATGTGCAGGATCCGGATCACACCGACAATGCGTTGATCTGGAGCTTTAGTGGCAATGATCAGTTAACCATTGTAATTGATGCCCAGAGAATTGCATCGGTTACCACGCCGGATGCCAATTGGTTTGGTGCAGAGACGGTAACATTCACCGTGCGGGATCCTGGCGGACTGACAGACAGGGATACCGTCACATTCAGGGTCACTCCGGTTAATGATCCGCCGGTGGTTCAGTTAAATGAACTGGTGCTGGATAACGGAAACACGCAGGTATTCGATTTGAAACCGTATGCTTCCGATGTGGAAAACACTGTTCTGCAATTGCAATGGGCTTTTCTCGGCTATCAGAATTTTCAGTTCAGCTGGGATAACCCGACGCAAAAATTAGTGAGAATCACCAAAACCGGCTCCGCCTCCCTTGAGAATGGTCAGTTTATTGTTACCGACACCGGAGGATTATCGGATACCGCCAATGTGAGGATACTTGCGACGGATGGCACTACCAATACACCCCCATCCCTGGTATTTTTGCCGTCAACCATTGACATAGATGAGGATGCTTCCGCTGTCATTCAACTGGATCAGTTTATTGTCGATTCCACCAACGCTTTTCCGGAGCTGAGTTGGGACTTTACTCCGGGAGATTTCATTGAATATATCTATGATCCGGTGCACGCCACTCTGCAGATTTTTGCCGAGCCTGAC
Source organism: uncultured Caldithrix sp. (assembly GCA_964461135.1). GTDB lineage: Bacteria > Calditrichota > Calditrichia > RBG-13-44-9 > RBG-13-44-9 > RQOF01. Next base: position 43,883 of record CAYWTB010000023.1, read on the forward strand.
TGGAACGGACATTCCGATTTGCTCATAAGAGTGACGGATCCGCAGGGTTTGTGGGATGAGAAATTGCTGACTATTGTGGTGAATCCACGCGTGGATCTCAGAAACATTGTCTTTAATACCCGCTCTCCGGGAGAGGTCCAGGTGGGGGTGGAAACCGACCAGGGCAGTCTAGTTGAGATGAGTTTTTGGGTGAATCCCTCATTGAAATCCACCTATAAATCTCTAAATTTTCAGAATAACCACCAGTTTTCATTGCAAAGTTTAACACCTGATACTACCTATCGATATACCCTTACTCTCACCGATACATCCGGTTTCAGCCATACTTACGGAGACTCCACCTTCAGTACCCGCATCAATCAGTTGGCAGAAGAAGACGGTTCCGATATCTTCGTTTATCCCAATCCTTTCCGTCCCTCTCATGGGCATGCGGTGGTAGTATTTGATAATCTTCCCCAGCAGATGAAAGAACTGATGGTATTCACTACCACTGGCGAAGTGGTGTTTGATAAAGAAATTGAGGGCGTTCCCGGCAGGCGTCTTCCCTGGACGGTGATTAATAAAAACGGAGAACCACTGGCCAGCGGACTTTACCTGTACGTGGTAAAGGGGCAGAACGGCAAGAAGTTGAAAGCGGGTAAACTGGCGGTTATCCGCTAAAACAAGTTATAAGTGAAAGGTGGGGAAAGGGAGGGAGGAAAGAGGCACAAGGATCAAGGCGCAAGGCCCAAGGTTAGTCCTTCATCCATAATCCTGTCTTTTCGCTATGCGCTTACCGCTCTGCGCCATGCAGTCTTTGCCCTTTACCCTTTATCCAGTGCCATCATCTTTGATTTTGTGCTTTTCTGTTACTTTGGAAGGGATGCATGTTGCAAAAGTAAATTGAAACAAACACCAAAAACAGATTGTTTTTTCGGGGAAGAATGGTTAAAATTTCTGTAAGAAGAAAATCAGATATTCCGTATACATTTACATTTTGTCTGCACATGATGCGATTTATAATTATTACAATTTCAGCACTTTACTTTTTTCTGACACAAGTTTCTTTTGCTCAAACCGATTCTCTGAATATCAGTTGGGATCGGAATGCTGAACAGGATTCGGTAGAATATTATATCCTGTTATATGCTTATTCAAACGCCAAAACTACTTTCAGTAATCAAGAGTATGATACTCTTGAGTTCATAAACCAGACACCATTTTCCATTTCAAGAGTACAAACAGTTGACACAGATACGGCCTATATTAAGCCGGGCAATTTTGTATCCTATCGGGTGATTGCTGTCGACTCACAGGGAATTCCATCAGATTTCTCTGATCCCGCAGGTGCAGGCATTCCACAAATCCGTTGGCAACAAACAGAAATAGATTCAGGGAAAAGCTTTCCGTTATATAAATCTGATTTTCTGGTAGATTTAGACAATAATCCAACAGACCTGATGCTAGATATTTCGCAAGAAGTAAATATTACCATAACTCAAATTACAAACGGCATTCAATTAGAACCGTCACCAATAACCTTTACCGGCCAGGCCAGGTTTAGACTGGGTGTCACAGATCCCGATGGGTTTCATGATAATAAATTAATAACCGTTAACATCGTCAATACGAATAAACCCCCAGTAATTACTCATATTCCCGATCAGATTGTTACGGAAGGAACCGCATTTTCACCCTTGTCCCTGGATGATTATGTGCAAGACCCGGATCATACCGACAATGAATTGAGCTGGAGTTACAGTGGTAATGATTTGTTAACCGTTACTATTGATCCGCAAAGGATATTGACGGTTAATCCGCCGGATGTGGATTGGTACGGTTCGGAAACGGTGATTTTTACCGTACGGGATCCCGGCGGACTTACGGACGGGGATACCGTAATATTCAGGGTCACTCCGGTAAATGATCCGCCGGTGGTTCAGTTAAATGAACTGGTGCTGGATAACGGAGATACTCAGGTCTTTGATTTGAAACTCTATGCTTCTGATGTTGAGGACAGCCCTCTGCAGTTGCAATGGGATTTTCTGGGATATCAGAATTTTGAGTTCAGCTGGGAAAATTCGGTGCAAAAATTGCTCAGAATTACCAAGACCGGCAGCGTCTCTCTTGAGAGCGGTCAGTTTGTGGTAACCGATACCGGCGGACTGTCGGATACCGCAAATGTCAGAATTATTGCCACCGATGGTACCCCCAATACACCCCCCTCTCTGGCCTATCTGCCGTCAATAATCAATATAGCTGAAGATTCCAATACCCTTGTTCAACTGGATCAGTTTATTGTGGATTCCACCAATGCCTTTTCGGAACTGAGCTGGGAATTTATTCCCGGAAATTTTATCGAATATACCTATGATGCAACCCATGCCAGTCTGATGATTTTTGCCGAACCGGACTGGAACGGACATTCCGATTTTCGCATCAGAGTCACCGATCCGCAGGGTTTGTCGGATGAAAAAGTGCTGGATATTATGGTAAATCCCCGGGTGGATTTGCGCAGAATTGCATTCAATACCTCGTTTCCCGGACAGGTTCAGGTAGCGGTGGAAACTGATCAGGGTAGTCAGGTGGAGATGAGTTTCTGGGTAAATCCGTCCTTAAAATCCACCTATAAATCCATAAATTTTCTGAACAATCATCGCTTTTCACTGCAAAATCTAACGCCCGATACCACCTACCGGTATGTCCTCACTCTTAGTGATACCTCCGGATTCAGTCATACTTACGGGGACTCCACCTTCAGCACCGGTTTGAACCAGCTGGCGGAAGAGGGCGGTTCTGATATTTTAGTCTATCCCAATCCTTTCCGTCCTTCCCGTGGGCATGTGGTCGTGGTATTCGATAATCTTCCTCAGCAGATGAAAGAACTTCTGGTGATGACCACATCCGGCGAGGTGGTATTTGACAAAGTCTTCGAGGGCGTACCTATCCGACGGCTTCCCTGGACAGTGGTCAATAAAAACGGTGAGCAGCTGGCCAGCGGACTTTACCTTTATGTGATAAAGGGAGAAAACGGCAAGAAGCTGAAGGCAGGCAAACTGGCGGTAATCAGATAGAGCAGGTTATAAGTTGTAAGTTATAAGTTACAAGTAGAAGAAGTGGTTCAATTGGCAGAGGGGGTAAAGGGAAAGGGAATAGGTAAAAGGGGGAAAAAGGTGATGAAATATCTATCCATGTTGAAAAACTTAGTTTTGATATATGGATTTTGAAATTCGGACACCCACCGGTACATGCTTCATGGACCCTGAGTCCATATTTTCGGATCTATGCTATATACTGTGTTTTTATGTTTCACTGCTCAGGATTAACGATTCAAAGTTTGTCGGATTAAGTCTTATATTCAGATGATTTCAATAGTCAGGTACCTGTGCTTTTCCGGGGGCTGAACCGAGAGAAGGGGAGGAGTTTTGATTTGCTAAATTCCGTTATTCTTGAGTTATATAGGTAACCAAAATTTTAATATTTCCAGGGTAATGATATAATCCCATCAGGATTTTTAATTTTTCTCTCCTTCTGATTAAAATTTCCTTTCTCAAGGGAAATTGAACCAAACACTAAAAACAGATTGTTTTTTCAGGGAAGAATGGTTAAAATTCCAGTAAATAAAAGGTTAGAAATACTAAACATACTTTCTATTTACTAATATATTATGAGATATATACTAATTACTGTTTCAGTGTTTATCTGTCTATTGCCAAAAATTTCTTTTACTCAAACTGATTCTTTAAATATCAGTTGGGACCGTAATGCTGAGCAGGATTCAGTAGAACATTATATTCTGTTTTATGCTCACTCAAACACCAAAACTACTTTCAGTAATCAAGAGTATGATACTCTAAAGTTTATAAACCAGACACCATTTTCCATTTCAAGAGTACAAACAGTTGATACGAATACGGCCTATATTAAGCCGGGCAATTTTGTATCCTATCGGGTGATTGCTGTCGACTCACAAGGAATTCCATCAGATTTCTCTGATCCCGCAGGTGCAGGCATACCACAAATCCGTTGGCAACAAACAGTACTGGATTCCGGTGAAAGTACAACATTATTGAAATCAGATTTCTTATTCGATTTAGATAATAATCCTACGGAACTGACACTTAATATTTCACAGGAAGAAAATATTCAAATAACACAAGTAACAAATGGTATTAGATTAGCGCCAACACCAATAACATTTACCGGCCAGGCCAGGTTTAGACTGGGTGCCACCGATCCTGATGGTTTTCATGATAATAAGTTAATAACTGTTAACATTGTCAATACGAGTGAACCCAATAATACCCCATTTGCAGAGGACGATTTTGGTGAAACTGATCAAAATCAACCCCAAACGATTAATGTATTATTGAATGACTCAGATCCTGATGGAGACCCCATCTTTATAAATGATTTGTCTCAGCCACTTCATGGTTCTGTTATTAATAATGAAGATTCAACAATTACTTATAGTCCGGATTTGAATTATACAGGTTCTGACAGTTTTAATTACGAGATTAGTGATGGTAGAGGTGGATTGGCAACAGCTTCTGTATATCTTGAAATAAATCCCGTTGAACCTCCCGTGAATAAGCTCATAGCTTACCCTAATCCATTCAGGGGTCAGGGTGATAACAGGATAATTTTCGATCCGATACCTGACGGCGCAACGGAAATTTTTATTATTACCCTGTCTGATGAACTGGTTTATAATGAAAAAATAGATCAATATACAGGACGCCGCTGGGAATGGCCGGTTATTACTAACGGGAAAAAACAAGTAGCAAGTGGTGTTTATTTGTATGTGATAAAAGGAAAGGGAAACCAGAAACTCGCTTCGGGAAAGATCGCCATAATCCGGTAGAGTTCTGGATTTTAAGCACTCTTCATTTGCGTTGCCGAATCAACACAATAATTGCTCCCACTCCAAAAACAATATTCCCGATCCAGGCCGCCAGCCAGGGAGCCAGATCTCCCTTGTGGCCCAGCACCTGGCCCGTCCTGAGAAACAGAAAATAGATGAAGCTGATCAGCAGGGCAATGGCAAAGCCCAGCGCCGGACCACTACGGCGCTTTTTAGCAGCCAGCGGTGCTCCAAACAGCACGATGATGAAATTGGCCAGCGGATAGGATATTTTCATATATAAATCCACTAGCCAGCGACGGGCATCTGCTCCCAGTGCCAGCATTTTATCCACAAATCGGTTCAGTTCTAGGTAATTCATTTCCTCCGGCTGTATCTCCAGTTCGGTGAGGTCTTCCGGTGTAATGTTACTGTTTTGGTAAGCCAGACTGTCCAGGCGGGTAATACTCTCACTGCTGTCGGTAAATGTCCGTTCGGTGACATCCACCAGCATCCAGCTGCTTTTTTGGGGTACCCAGATCATTAAGCGCGCATCCAGGCGCTTTACGATTTTATTATCCCTGATGGTAACAATATTCACCTTGTGAGCCCGCTTCTTGTTGGTCTCGTAAAACTGAATATACACCTGGCGGTTATTTTCATCCTGAATGGCCAGTTGGTTCCGGGTAGACTGGACCTGTCGTGATTCCTTTTTAATATCATAGCGGTAGACATCCAGCCGCAGGCGGTTTGTCCGGGGAACTACCGTTTCTCCGGCAAGCCCCACCAGCAGGCTGATAAACAGTGAAAATCCCAACACCGGCATCAGTATGCGGTACAGGCTGACGCTGGAAGACTTGATAGCAATTATTTCATTATACTGGGCCATTGAACCCAGTGAAAACAGACTGGCCAGCAGCATGGAAATGGGCAGGGTCAGGATAATAATGTAAGGGATATAATATATGTAATAGAGAAAAACCTGCCCGAAGGTGGCATCGAATGACAGAAATTTGTCCAGATTCTCAATAAGATCGATGATAACGAAGATGACAATAAAGGCAAGTATGTTGAAGAACAGGATGGTTATAAATTTTTTCAGAATATATCGGTCGAGAATTTTCATCACTGGTTATGTTCGTCTCCCTTGAAAAACATCTGCAGAAATTTGGGCAGTTTTTTCCAGCGGAAGAAGGTGGTCTCCTTAACCACCCGGTAGGTCAGGTAAATCCCGAACAAACCTACTATAATATTGGGTAACCACATGGCCAGGAAAGGCGATAACAGCTGGCGGTCGGCAAGTTCTTCCCCTCCGATCAAAAAAACCCAGTATAACAGGAAAAATCCGATACTGAAGGTGACCCCCACCCCCAGACTGCCTTTTTTCGCCTTGATTCCCAGGGGTGTCCCGATTAACACAAAAACAATGCTGGCAAAGGGTATGGAGAATTTTTTGTAAATTTCTACATCAAATTTGTAAATCTGTTTATCGTAAAATTCCAGATTATTTTTCTCACTGTCCAAACGCTGCAGTATGGCCTGGGTTTTGCGCATGGCCTTGGAACGGGGAATCTGCAGATTGTCTGCCAGAGTATCTCCGGTTTCTGTAATTACAGGAGCCTTCGCCAGAAGGGATTGCAGTGAATCCGGATGAGGATAATATTCCGATACTATTTTCCGGAGTGTTTCCCGGGTTCCCTCCATTGATTTGCGGTATTTTTTTACCTCGTTTTCCATCATTCCCACGCTCATTTCCCGGTCACTTCGGTACTCGTCTTCTTCCCGTTTAAAAACCAGATCCGGTGCCGGAATATAGAAATTGTTAACACCGAAGTGCAACCGCCGGTATTCGGAATAGTCCCTGGTATTCACTTCATGAATTTCACCATCAAACAGGGTAAAAACCAGGCGTTCCTTCTTCTTGTCAAATACCAGCCGGCCCTGTTTGGCGGTAATGGTGCGCTGTTGGTCTGCGCTGCTGCGGTCAAAAATAGTAATATCCCGCAGCCGGTCAGCTGCATCCTCCGCAGGATACTCCGGTCCCAGAATATCGCTTTTATCTGCGACTTCCTGTCCCAGAGATCTCTCAATATTCTGTACCAGAATGCTGTATTTCCCCATGTTCATGTAAATTCCCTGTTCCAGCTGGAGAGTCGGTTTTTTGCGGCTGATGCTGGCAAAGAGCAGTCGTGCCCGGTGATTATATTCCGGCAATAATGTATCGTTAAACCAGAACATGAATATGGTCAGAAGAATGGTGGTGATAATCACCGGGCGAATCACTTTGTACAGACTGATTCCCGAAGTTTTGAGTATCGTGATTTCATTGTCGGCAGAAAGGCGTCCAAAGGCCATAAGGGAGGCCACCAGAACCGACATGGGAACCGCCAGCGCGAACATCCAGGCCAGGTTCAGATAGACAAATTCCAGAATAGTAATAAGAGAAAGTCCTTTGCCGAAAATCCGGCCGATATACTGGACGATAAATTTGGTTACAAAAACAAACATGATAACCGCCAGCGAGAAGAAGAAGGGGCCAATATGTTCCTTGATAATGTATCGAGCCAGGATGAACATGCGGAATCCTTTTAAAAACTTTAAGTTAATGAAATTCATGAATTACCTCAAGGAGAATTGAAGTCTCACTTGAGGCGTACCTGCTTTATGAAAAATCCGTATTCAGGGCCAGCTTTTTCCTGTACTTTCCCGTTCTAAAAAAGTTGCCTAATAAAGATAAGGGGCCTGTCAAATTTTTTTTAGTTTTACTCAGGGCTTCCATTATGTAGATTAATTATATGATTATCAATAATATGAAAAGATTTTATTAAATCATATACATCATTTCCATCAGGAGGCATCATGAAATTCAAAACATTTTCTCTTCTGTTACCCGGATTTATTCTTGTTATCTTACTGTCCTGCAGTAAAAAAGAAATGTCATTTACGGTACCGGTAGAGTATCATACACTGGATAACGGTTTAAAGGTGGTGTTATCACAGGATCACACCGCACCCATTGTGACTGTGGCGGTTTATTACGATATCGGTTTCCGCACTGAACCCAGGGACCGTACCGGATTTGCCCATCTGTTTGAACACATGATGTTTCAGGGATCGGCAAATTTAGGTAAAATGGAATTTATCCGGCTGGTACAGAGTAGCGGAGGAACCCTCAATGGCTCCACTCGTTTTGATTTCACCAATTATTTTGAAATCCTTCCCTCCAACAAGCTGGAAACTGCCCTGTGGGCGGAGGCCGACCGCATGAGGAGCCTTGATATCACCCAGGAAAATCTGACCAATCAGAAGCGAGTGGTGATCAATGAAGTGAAACGGAATGTCTTAAACTCTCCCTACGGCGGATTTCCCTGGCTGGATATGCCCCAGTACGCCAATGAAAACTGGTATAATGCACATAATTTTTACGGAGACCTGAAAGACCTGGAGGTGGCAACCCTGCCGGAAGTCAAGGGATTTTTCGATACATACTACAGGCCGAATAATGCAGTTGTTGTAGTGTCCGGAGACATTAATCCGCCGGACGCCCTGAATGAGGTAAAAAAATATTTCGGTGATATCCCTGCCGGCCCATCTATTACCCGGCCGGATATCAGCGAACCGCGACAGGAAAAAGCCAAAAGATTTACCAAGAATGATCCCCTGGCAAACAAGCCTGCCATGGCATTTTCCTATCATATGCCGAAAAAAAATACGCCGGAATATTACGCCATGGGATTAATTAATCAGATTTTACTGCAGGGAAATGACAGCCGGCTTTATCAGGTACTGGTGCAGGAAAAGGGTCTGACCGGATCGGTAGATGGTGGCATAAATCTGCTGGGAAATATGTTCGATTTTAATGGACCCATTCTTTGGACGGCTTACCTGTTTTATGATAATAATGTCTCGGCAGATACCATACTGAAGGTTATAGACGGTGTAATAGAGGATTTGCGTACCAACAAAATTGATGAAGCGACAATGAAAAGAGCCATGATAAAAATGCGCTCGGGTTTTTATAATGATCTGGATGATTATTACGGTTTTGGACTGGCAAATTTGCTGGCATGCTTTGCTTTGTTTGATAATGATCCGGCCCGAATCAATGAGCTGGAGAAAAATTTCCGGACAGTTACGCCGGATCTCATTCTGAAAACTGCTCAGGAGTATCTCCGTCCCACAAATCAGACCGTTTTAATAATAGAACCCCAAGCACAATCATAATGAAATGAACAGGAGCTTGCCATGATACATAAAAAATATCTTTTTACTTTTCTTCTAATGTTGAGTTCTGTACTGTCAGGTTATTGCCAGAAAGAAGTTCCGCCTCCCGGCGGTGAACCGAAAGATTTTAATTTGCCACCCATCCAGAAAATCAGCCTGGATAATGGTCTGCAGGCCAGTATGGTCTCTTATGGTGATATTCCGCAGGCCGTTGTACGGGTGTACCTGCGGGTAGGCAATATTGATGAAAATGCTGATGAAGTTTGGCTGGCGGATCTTACCGGAGAGATGTTAAAAGAAGGAACGACCGACCTCTCAGCTACCGAGATTGCCAAGAAGGTGGCCGGTTATGGTGGCCAGGTAAACGTCTCCACCGGCGTGGACCAGAGCTGGATAGGAGGTGAGGTATTAAGTGAATTTACCCCGCAAATGGTGAAACTGTTGGCAGATATTATTAAAAATCCGGCCTTTCCAGAGAAGGAATTTGACCGGGTGAAAAAAGATTTCATGCGGAATTTAAGTATTGCCAGAGCAGAACCTCAAAATCTAGCACGGGAAAAATTTCTGAAAGTTCTTTATGATAATCACCCCTATGGCCGTATGTTTCCCAGCGAAGACATGCTGAAAAATTATAAACTTGATGAGGTGCAAAATTTTTACAAAAATAATTACGGAGCCCTGCGGGCCCACATTTTTGTGTCGGGCAAATTCAACAGAGATGAGGTTGAGGAGAGTATCCGATCTTCATTCAGCGATTGGTTCAAAGGGCCCGAACCGCTGGAAAAGACACCCCATCCAGAGTCTCAGAGAAAAATATATCTGGTAAATCGCCTCGGTGCACCGCAGTCAACAATTTATATGGGACTTCCGGTAATTGGCCCCACCGATCCGGATTATGTGCCACTTAAAGTGACCAATGCCCTGCTGGGTGGGTTCTTTTCCTCGCGCATCACTGCCAACATCCGGGAGGATAAAGGATATACCTATTCTCCCCGCAGCTCTGTAGATACCCACTATCATGATGCGTACTGGCTGCAAGTGGCAGATGTTTCCACCAATGTTACCGGCGCTTCCCTGAAAGAAATCTTTTATGAAATAGACCGGCTGCAGAATGAGGCGCCCACTGAAGATGAACTAAAGGGTGTACAGAATTATCTGGCGGGTCGATTTATTTTGAGTAATTCCTCCCGTACCGGAATTGTGAACCAGCTGGCTTTTATTAGCCTCCAGGAATTGGGCCAGAATTACCTGACGGATTATATTAAAAATATTTATGCCGTTACACCCCAGCAGGTCCAGGAAATGACCCAGAAATATATCCAGGATGGAAAAATGACCATAGTAATTGTGGGAGATCCGAAGGAAGTCCCTCCACAGGTTAAACGGTTTGCAAAAATTGAGTATTAAACATTTATTGACAACATGACAATTTCTACGAGGTGAAGGTTTGAATACCTTCACCTTTTTTTTGACTGTTGTTTACCGGGAACGAAATTTCAGCTGTGAAGTATTATCATAAAATATTATCAAACCATAAAGGAGGACTTTCCATGTTCAATATAAAGAAAGTGAATTTTGTACTCTTTCCGGCGGTGATTTTAAGTGTCTTATTTTTTTCAACATTATCGGCGGGAGAAATAACAACGGTTAAGGATTTTACGCTCCCGGATTATAATGGAAAATCACATTCTCTTTCCGATTATAAGGATTCAAAGGTAATTGTAGCAATGTTTATCGCCACTCAGTGTCCTGTTTCAAATGCTTATAACACACGTATGGTAAAATTGTATGAGGATTATCATCAGAAAGGAATCGCATTTGTAGCCATCAATTCCAATAAACAGGAAAGTACGGAAGAAATAGCTAAACATGCCCGGGATCATGAATTTCAGTTTCCGGTGTTGAAAGATAAGAATAATGTGATTGCCGATGAGTTTAACGCCCAGGTAACTCCCGAAATTTATGTGTTGAATTCCAAATTCGAGGTACTTTATCACGGGCGCATAGACGATTCCCGTCGGGAAGATGATGTCAAATCAAAGGATCTGAGGCAGGCTTTGGATGAAATTCTTGCCGGAGAGAAGGTTTCTGTTACGGAAACCAAAGCTTTCGGATGTACCATTAAACGGGTCTCAAAATGAAACGGGCACTATCGTTATGGTTTTTAACGGGTATTTTGTTCTTCCTGATCGGTAGTTGCGGGGACAACCATGACACCCGGTTTACCCATAGATCCTGGAGTGATGTACAGGAAGTTCCGCTGCTTGATTCTTTAAACCTTGAAAATTTTATCAGCAAAAGAGAGGGAAAGCTTCTGCTGCTGAATGTCTGGGCAACCTGGTGCATTCCCTGCCGGGAGGAATTTCCGGCACTGGTTAAATTAAATCAGAAATATCATCATAATAAGGTTCAGATTATTGGAATCAGTGCAGACTATCCGGATGAAGTCGAAGAAAAAGTATTACCATTTCTCCGGCAGCAAAAAGTGAATTTTCCGGTATATGTACAGAATTTCAGCCGGCAGGAAAATTTTATAAATTTAATGAATACCGGTTGGAGCGGTGCACTTCCGGCAACTTTTGTCTTCGATTCCTCCGGTGTGCAGCGACATTTTGTTGTCGGAAAACAATCTTATCAGGATTTCGCAGGTTTGCTGGATGATCTGTGATGAGGTAAAAGAATATCTTTTATTCAAGCCCCACCAGCAGTGTGGGCCTTTTTTGGAAATTGATAATTTTATCCCCGTTTGCCTGTTCCCCTTCCAATAAAATGATTGATAATTATAAATGGCTTTTATATTTTTTGACATCATTATAATCTTAGCTCAGAACGCTGGAACAAAAACTAAAATGTCTTATCCATTTCCAGGCATCGTTTCATTTTTGCAGGCGAACAGCGGGGTAGGAGAGACCGGAAATTTGAAAAATGTTATATTAGATAGATTTTAATTTTTAATAGAATTAACCTGAAGTCGTAAAAAGTTATGAATCTCCTGGCGTTTGTAGTAGAATGT
>CAYWTB010000024.1:0-54281 GCA_964461135.1 uncultured Caldithrix sp.
TTCTGTCTTTATGATGAAACTTTTTATAAATGCTTAATTCACAAATAGGGGCTAAGGCCAAAATATACTGGATTCTTTAGTCCCTGGTCTGAATATCGGGACCATTTAATTTCTTTGGATATTACAGCTTTGATACAATATATCGTTCTTTGTGAATTAAGAAGAATAAATTAAATTGATTACTCCTTTAGCTCCGAAAGTAAGCGGTGTGTCATTGTCCGGGAGGGACACCTATGTGGCGAGAGGAGCGCTGGATAGGAAGCAATCTCAATTTATTTAAGTGAACAAGGGGATTGCTTCGTCGCTTTCGCTCCTCGCAATGACAATCAAAAAACAATCGTTCAAATGTCATTAAATATCAATGAGTTAGGGTCTGTTTTTTCGGATTAAAGGAAATAATCATAAAAATTAATTTACCTTCAGATAAGGAATTTTATTTCCCGATAATTTCTGCGATCATATCCTTACTTTCATCTGAAATTGCATTATATTATTTTGAGTCATCAGTTTAAGTAGTGCATAAAATTGATCAGATTAGAAAACATTTCCAAATCATACCAAAACGTTGCAGCATTACATGACATCCGGCTGACCATCCCGGATGGAAAGACAACGGTCCTGATTGGTCCGAGCGGCTGCGGAAAATCAACGCTGCTCCGGCTAATAATAGGACTGATTGCCTGTGACAGCGGGAACATTATTATCGGGGATGAAACCCTGGAATCCCTGGATATTCTGCAGGTGCGTAAAAATACCGGCTATGTTATACAGGAAGGCGGACTATTCCCCCATTTGACTGCAGGTAAGAATATAATCCTTATGGCTCATCAAACCGGCTGGCAAAAAACTGCTATAGATAAAAGACTGGGTGAACTGGCAGAATTGACCAAATTCCCTCCGGAGGCACTGGATCGTTATCCCTTAAACCTTTCGGGAGGCCAGCAGCAGCGGGTAAGCCTGATGCGCGCACTGATGCTTGATCCTGATATTCTGCTGATGGACGAACCACTAGGCGCACTGGACCCCATGATCCGTTTCGATCTGCAGGCCGATCTGAAATCAATTTTCCAGAAATTAAAGAAAACGGTGCTTCTGGTGACTCACGATCTGGCAGAAGCCGGCTATTTTGGAGATCACATTGTGCTAATGAGAGAAGGGCGGATTGTACAGCAGGGTCATATCAACGATTTTCTCCGGAAACCAGCGGATCCCTTCGTCACCCGTTTCATTCGCGCTCAGCGTGTCTTTAATGAAGAGAGGGGGGAGGTGACGGAATGAGAATCTTTCTCATTCACTTCATCTTATTAGGACTACTTTCCCACAGCCTGGCATCCCAGAACGAGATGAGGGAGATAAAAATAGGTTCAAAAAAGTTCACTGAATCCGTTATCCTGGGAGAACTGGCTACATTGCTGGTAAAAACGGTACAACCCGATGTAAAACATTTGCGGGAGCTGGGCGGAACCCGCATCCTTTGGAATGCCCTGGTACAGGGAGATATTCATCTTTACCCGGAGTATACCGGAACTATCATTCAGGAGATTTTCGCCGGTCGTCAGATTTCCGATAATAGCGAATTGCCGGCCATTCTGGCCGAATATCACATCGCAATGAGTAGGCCACTGGGTTTTAACAATACCTATGCCCTGGGAATGAAGAGAAAACTTGCCAAAAAATTAAATATTGAAACAATTTCAGATCTGCAGCAACATCCCGATTTAATATTCGGATTCACCAACGAATTCATGGATCGTAAAGACGGATGGCCCAGCCTGCAAAAATTTTACCAGTTGCCGCAGAAGAATGTACAGGGTCTGGATCATGATCTGGCATACCGGGGTATCGGCAGCGGCTCTATACAGGTGATTGATCTGTATTCCACTGATGCGGAAATCACCTATTACGATCTGGTTGCATTGATTGATGACCGCCACTTCTTTACCGATTATAAGACGGTGTATCTTTACCGTCAGGAATTGGCCGAACAGGCACCCGAGGCACTGAGACAGGTCCTGAAATTGCAGGGGATAATCTCAGAATCGCAAATGATTCAGATGAATGCCAGGGTTAAAATTCAGGCTCAGTCAGAATCCCGGGTGGCCGCTGATTTTATCAGACAGAATTTTTACATTGAGGTGAATGTTCAGCAACACAGCTGGCTGGACCGGCTGGGTAAACGTACGGTAGAGCACCTTTTCCTGGTCGGTATTTCACTTCTGGCGGCAATCCTGATATCGATTCCTCTGGGGATACTCAGCTTCCGCTATGCCGGACCGGGCCAGGTTATTCTGGGCATGGTAGGCATCATACAGACTATTCCCTCCCTGGCTCTTATCGTTTTCATGATTCCATTGCTGGGAATTGGCACCAAACCGGCCCTGATGGCCCTTTTTCTTTACAGCCTGCTGCCCATTGTCCGGAACACCCACAGCGGACTGCAGGATATTTCCCAGCCTATCCGGGAATCTGCGCAGGCCCTGGGATTGACACGTTTTGCTCAACTCCGGTTGATTGAATTGCCGCTGGCTTCCCGCAGCATTCTGGCCGGCATCAAAACCTCCGCCGTCATAAATGTGGGTACCGCCACGCTGGGCGCGCTGATCGGCGCCGGAGGCTATGGTCAACCCATCCTTACCGGCATCCGGCTGGATAATATAACCCTGATCCTGGAAGGTGCAATTCCGGCAGCACTGCTGGCCCTGCTGGTTCAGTGGTTTTTTGATTCTATTGAGAAAATCATGGTCCCAAGGGGTATCCGGCAGGTTTCCTGACGGTGCCGGTACCGGCTTCCACCACTTCCTACTCAATTTCCGCACCCGCGGCTTCCAGTAACCGCTGCGTGGCAATTGTCACTTCCGGACCAATCCCATCTCCCGGTATTAAGGTAATTTTATGTTTCATCATTCATACGCCTTAGGAATAATTACACTACACCATCAAAATTGAGCCCTAAATTTAATAGGTGAAACTCTTTATCTATAATGGAAAATCAGAATTGGGAAAAAGTAAAAAAATTCATTTCACTACGATTTTCTTGCTTCTTCAAGATATTTTGTTTAAACTTGATCAGTTTTGATAATAATTTCTCTTAATCCGCACAGACAGAATATTCAAAACCAATTCTCATTTATATTTACCATTCCTTCTCCCACGACTGTTGATTAATCCTATGTTATCTAACGAATTATTTGGCCTTATATAAATAATTTATTAAAAACACGAAGGGTTAATCATGGAACCTAAATCTATCCTTTTAACTTTTCTCTCAATTATTCTCACAATGCAATTCTCCCACGCGAGTGTCTGGCAAAGAGAAGCCCCGGACAGTACCGGCACCGATAAAGGTTGGTATTGTTCACTTGCTATCGACAGTGAGAATAATCCTCATATTGCTTATTACGATGCAGATTTTCAGGACTTACGTTATGCCCATTATCAAAATGGTATTTGGACAGTTGAAATTGTGGACAGTATAGGACATGCCGGAGAATACTGCAGTCTTGCCTTAGATTCTCAGGACCGTCCGCATATAAGTTACCAGCAAGTCTACCTCAATCAATATTTGAGTTTGAAATATGCGACACTCACTGATACCGGTTGGGCAAAAATCATTGTTGATACACCAAAGGATACCACCTATTACGAATCCGGAGAAAACAGCAGCATTGCCATTGATGGAAATGATTATCCCTGCATCTCTTATACACAATACTATCCCACCAAAATTAAATTTGCTTTTGAAGATGAAAATGGCTGGCATATTGCCGATGTCACCGATGTTTATACTTCTTACTTCACGAAATTGGTTTTCGATAACAATGATCAACCTGTGATTGGCTTTCACTATTATGAACAGGAAGATACCGTTTACCATAATAGGCTAAAAATTGCTTATCTGAATCCAACCGACTCAACCTGGTCCATTGTTACGGTGCCGGATAGTATTGGAAGCACGAGTTATGGTGATTTACTTGGTTTTGATATGGATAGTCAAAATAACGCCTATTTTACTTATCAGAATTATTGGTATGATTATTTACGTTTAGCAGTTTACGACGGTCAAAGCTGGAGTATTGAGACAGTTACTGATGATCCCGGTTTATCTAGTTCCCCGGGACTAACGCTTAAAGTTGACCATCTGGATCAACCAGTAATTGTTGAATTTTATTACAGCGACGAAGTGCGTTTTTATCAAAAAATAAACGGGCAATGGCACTATCAAATTGTTGATAAGGAAGAATACGGAATTAATCCTACCGTATATTGTTCTTTGGATTTTAATAGCGATAATTATCCCCGCATTGCCATACAGGGGAGAACCACCAGTTATAGCCGCAGCGGTTTGTTTTATTATCGTTACTGGCCGGGCGACCCGCAAATTGTCCTTCCGGAACCCGCTCACAATTTTGGAACAGTCTGGACCCAAAGTTATGCAGACTGGGAATGTCCGGTGGAAAATCAGGGTGATGCCCCGCTAATTCTCCGTGAATTGTATCTCACCTCTGAATGGTATGATACTGCATTTCAGGTGGTTAACACACCTTTACCAAAAACAATTCTGCCACAGGATACCGGTTTTATTACCATCCGTTTCAAGCCGGATGCCGAAGCTACGTTTTACGATACGCTCATTGTTTCTTCTAACGATTCACTGCACTTAGAAAGCCAGATAACCGTTCAGGGCAGCGGTACCACCAGCGGTACAACCGGAGATCTCACATTTACAGTCAATAATGCCTATATCGATCATCCTCATCGGTTGTTAAAGAAAGATTTGCCTCTGGCAGACGCTATGGTAGCGCTTTACCAGAATGGACAAAGAATTTATGGACCGGCTCAAACCGGATCTGATGGCCGGATCTTTTTACCAAACGTTGCCGTTGGGGAGTACGACTTTAAGATTACCAAACAGGTTTCAATTCCTGGCAATCAACCTAATACCACACTGTTAGATACGCTTGGATTAACAAAAACTTTTCAATTGGGTCCCGGAGGAAATTCCAAATCGATTGTTTTTCCGGAATCCTTAATTGTCGAGAAGTACTACCATATCTACAATTTAACCCATATTGATAAAACCAGCTGGGATTATACCACAACCTTCCGTTATGATAACAGTGAGAATCAGGTAAGAGCTTTGCTGGACCTGTGGAAAATGAATTTGCCTGTCGAAGTCGACGTGAGCGCCGGAAGGCTTATCCTGGATGAACACATGGTTTATCGCTTATTTGATGCCGGTTATTCAATGGGAACAGAATTTGTGCATGATGTGGGAGAGTTAATCAATATGGTCTTCTATTCCGACCAATATATGCCAGGCTTCTTTAAAATTATGCTCGATTTCATTGGAGATATAATAACCGGCGACCCACTGGGAGCTTTGGTTCAATTGGTGGTAAATGCAATAATAAGTTATATGCAGTCTCATATTTTTGATCTCATCGGTGAGGGTATCCAGCAAGCTGCGGCACTGCTCCCGGACGGAGGTGAACAGATTGTGATGGCAGCCTGGCATGACATCGGCAGCCAATATTCGGGATGGGGGGTACTATTAGGCGGTTTTTCAGCCGGGTCGTGGTCACATATGAAGGGTTTGATTTACAACCAGTTTAAGAACACCCTCTTTCAGGATGTGTATATTGACATATTAACCGACCCCCAAATTGAAGAAGGAAAAGACTATTCCCAAAATTTTCAATATAATGGAGAATTCACCGATGCTTATGATTACACAGGTGATTTCATCGCGGGTAAACTTAGCGATATTGAAACGGCAGAATCTGTCTGTCAGGGATTGAGAATTTCCGCCGAATTATTTAATACAACTTCAGCGATACTCGACATTCTGGGGGTTTTGCCCGTGCCCATTCCGGGACTGGGAATACTGAATGCCCTGAATACCGCCCTAAAAATTTCGGCTTATGTGGAAGTATTAAGCGCAATTGGCTATTCTGCTTATGAATTTTTCTCATTGCCTGACGATATGGATAATGCGGTAAATAGAATCTATTTCCCCGAGGGGAAAATTCTTGTCTCCCGGGCAAGTCCACCCGAACTGCCTTTGAGAAAAATGAACCCCGGCCTGCGTTCTGCCATAGAAGCAAGATTATGGAAAAGTCTTAATGATTACGATTCGACCATTGCTGAAATAAAACAACAAGTGAACAATGGGGATGTTGATCAGGCACTCATCGCTATGGATGATTTAATGAAAAGCGAAAATAACTATCAAAATAACCTAAAGTCATCACTGGCACCTATTTATGCTGTCGCTAGGGTGGCACGTGACAGTCTAGCAAATTTTTCCACTATGTATGATTCTATCATTTCCAGTTATGCTCAAGCCGGAGAAGCAAGATATAAAGACTATCTTGCTCTTCTATTTTTTCCCAGCGATTCCAGCCAGGAAATGAGAGATACGGTTCTGGCATATTTGGACCGATCGGTAAATTCCAATCATGTTTTAACAAATCAAGTAATTGCTACCCTCGATACCGTATCCGTTTTACCGATACCGGCGATTGTAGTTGCCAAATTGACTAATCAAAGCTTATATGCACTCAAACCGGACGAAAAGGCGACAATTAAAATCCTCATAGAAAATGTGGGTTCGATGCCTGCGGGTGGTGTGAGTATTATTTTAAGGACCAACCCGGCTTTGATGGTAGAACAACTGGACAGTATTTATGTTGGATCATTGTTACCCGGTCAGACATCTGATACAATTTCCTGGACAGTTGGTCTTTTCGGAACCGGGTATACCCGCGGTACTTGGATCACCGAAGTTAATTCTTCCAATGCTAAAACCTATTCCTCCAGTGGTTCTTTCGTTATTAACCAACGGCAGACACCTGGTACGGGCGGTAAGTTAAAGAATGAGAACATCTACAACTATCCCAACCCATTCAACCCGGATAAAGAAACCACCACCCTGCGCTACAGCCTGGAAAAGAGTGCCAAAGTAACCATTAAGATCTTTGATTCGGGTGGTAATCTGGTCAAAACTCTTTTGGATAATACCCAGCAATCAGCCGGGGTGGAACATGCCATTGTCTGGGACGGAAAGAACGGAGATGGAGATATTGTGGCCAATGGGATCTACTTCTTCACCATCGAATCCTCCCAGGATGAACGGGCGGTCGGTAAAATTGCCGTGTTAAGATAAAGGAGAAATAAATGATGAAAACATTAATCCTTATTATATCATTCCTGTTATTCACCTTCTTCCCGTCGGTCAGTCATGCCGGTGAGGAAAGCGGCGGTTATGCCGGCAGCTTCCTGGAATGGGGAGCCGGGGCCAGAGCCATCGCCCTGGGAAAGACCTTTACTGCCATCGCTAACGATGGTACTGCCCTGTACTGGAATCCTGCCGGGCTCTCCCAAATCTCTACCCGGGAATTCACCGCCATGCATGCCCTGATCTTCGAGGATCGCAGCCAGAACTTCCTGGCCTTTACCTACCCGGCAGCAAATCTTTCCGTTAGTGCCGGCTGGCTGCGATTCGGTGTGAGCGATATCCAGGAGAGAAGTACGATTGGCGAGCTCACCGGAAAATTCGATGACTCGGAAAATCTCTTCCTGCTGGGATCGGGATATAACCTGATCTCCCTGCCAACACTGAAACTGAATCTCGGACTTACCGCCAAATATTTCTACCACTCCCTGCATAACAACCATGCCAGTGGATTTGGCCTGGATCTGGGAGCGCTCTCCTATTTCCATCTCACCGGTCTGGTGGAGAAGATTGGAGTAGGCTTAACGGTGCAAAACCTGGGAGCCAAACTGAAGTGGAATACCGAAAGTGATCACGAGGACGATATTCCCACAACTTTTCGACTGGGCACATCGGTCAATATCAAACCGGTTCCCTTTAAGATTGCCCTGGATCTGGAGAAGCGGGAGCAGCGGGATTTGCGCATTCATGCCGGGGCGGAGTACTGGATCAGCATGCTGGCGCTGCGGGCCGGACTGAATCATGATAAATTAACGGCCGGGGCGGGTGTGGTGCTGAAACTTACCAAATATGGCTTTGTGATCGATTATGCTTTCACCACTGATGAGGTGGCAGATAAACCACTCCACTTCTTCTTGCTCAGCTTCCGGTTTTAATAAAAAAAATAGAAGGAATCTCTACCGAAAAAATTTTTATATGATTATTGCCCTAGGTCCGAAAATCTATCAATAACATATTATTTCTCTTTTAGTTAATAAAACATTCATTTCGAGCGACCGAGCACTCAAAATAAAAAATTAAAATTAAAATATGATAAATTTGAGTGCTTGGGAGTCGAGAAATCTTCACAAATTTAATAGATTCCTCCCCGTCTGGCCACCCTGCCGGCTGCCATTACTGAAGTCGTAAAAAGTTATGAAAACCTTACCAATTCGCTTGGTAAGTAACCCATTGGGATACATTTTTCAGAATATAACTTAATTTTTCCTTTACCAGAATGGAAATGTATGTTTAATGTGAAAGATTATAGATCAAAGACATTTTTGGTAAAATTCAACAAGCCCCTAATATTTGTGGTCACAGAATTTCTGAATGATTGTTATTTTGCCTTGATGCAAAAGAACCAAAAAATCAAGACTGTCAGGAAAAATCTGGAAATTCAACGGTGCACCTCACTAAAATTCTTAAACTCGTCCCGGCTAGCCGGGACTCAAACCCGTCTGGCCGCCGGACAGCCAAAAATAATTTCTAACGTTCGCTGCGCCGGAATTTCTAACAATTTTTCCTGAAGGTCTATCTTAACTGCAACATATTTTTTAACTGGACAGTAATGGCAGCCCACTTAATTTCGGAGCTAAGGCAACAATCATATTTTTTTAAAATTCGTGCTAATTTGTGTAATTCCCGTCTAAAGCCGGACAGTCACATGACGAGATCAAAGATTCTGAAATAAATCTTAAATTCCACAGACTGCTGCCGATAATTAGGAGTAAGACAAGGTATGATATAATAAAAAGTTGTATGTTAATAATATTCAGAGAGAGAAGTTCAATGATTCGTTATTTTTTCACCGGGGCTTTCATTCTTATGATCCTTGGAGTGATCGGTTGTGGAAAAGGGCCGGTGGAAAGCGGAGATGAAGCATTTGAACAGCGGAATTACTCCGAAGCCCTGAAATTTTATTTGCAGGCCGTCAAAGAGCAGAACGCCGATGATGTACTAAAGGAAAAAATTGCTATTTCATATTTCAGGGAGGGTGAACTTTTTTATGAAAAAAGGCAGGTAATAAAGGCATTCGAAGCCCGTATAAAAACAGCTATGCAATATGTACCTGCCGAACCTTCAGCTGAACTGCAGAGGGCTCTGTCTGATGTCTATCTGAAGCTGGCCGATGCTTATAAAAGTGCGCGGCCGGAGAATCCTTACCAGCAGCGAAATTTCTTTGACAAGGCGGTGGAAAATTTTGAAAAATCCCTGGCGTATGATTCAACCAATAGTGAAGCCCGGGAAGCCATGTTTCAGTTTAGAGAAGAACATTTTAATTCCATCATGGAAAAAGGAGTTGCTGCTTACAAGAAGGGAACCAAGGATCCACTGCAGTATATTGCAGCAGATCATTATCTGACCAATGCGCTCAAGCTGGATCCAGAAAATCCGGAGGCGGCCAAATACCGTACACTGGCGCGTAAGAAAGCATTAAACCTGCTGGATCCCGGGCTGGAAGTCCCCATTGCCGTCACCGATGAGATGGAAAATAACGAGTACGTGGCTTTCCTGGTGGTGGTTTATAATCTATTGCCGGATCATCTGTATGTGAGTGCCGGTAATTTTGTGCTGGTGAAAGAGAACGGTACGGAATTATTTGGAAAAACTAGCGGCATGTTCTCCACACCTCTGGAAGGCAAGACCATTGCCAATGGCCAGGAAACCGCCGGCGTGGTGGCTTTTCCCATCTCAGAAGACAAAAAGTACGCCCGTCTTGAATTCAGGAAAAATAGCGAAGTTTTGGGGTATAAAAATCTTCCTTAAATGAAAAAGGACAGTCCAGGCTGTCCTTTTTCGTTCACACCGTTTTATCTATTCAAAGATACCATACATACTTTACCATGCCCTGATTTTATGTTCCAAAATTTCGATTTTTTTCTGCTCTGTGCCGCTGATCTCCATTAACGTCAAAAACCATATCAGGTTATTTCAATAAAATCATCTTAGACAAACGGCTCTGTCCCGCTGCTTTTAATTCATAAACATAAATCCCGGTAACAAGCTTGCTACCGTCAAAAACAATGCTGTGCCGTCCCGGACCGTACAGGCTATTTCTTGCTGCAGAGTGAGGAGAGTATAAATAATTTGAATGACATTATCATTAGAGATTATACTGATTAACGGATGAATTTATAAAACCTAACTCATAGAACAAAGCTGCTTTTCAGGGAATTCAGAATATGAACGAAACCCTTGAATTCTTCCTGCTTTAGATGAACATGCAGATTATAATAATCAGATTCCTGTTGCAGCACTCCTAACCTGTAATGGATATTTAATGAACCGATCAGATATTTAAAACGAAAGTCCGGAATAAAATTGAGATCAATGACCAGCTGAAAATCATTACCCGCCAGATTATCCACAAAGGTCTGCAGGGGAAGATGAAAACGGTCCAGTTGTTCGGAAGGAATTCGTTTGACGTCCAGAACCATAAAGTGCCATATCTGAAAATGTTGACGTAGATGGCGCACCAGGGTCATGGCGGCATCCAGATGTTCCTCATCAAGAGGTAGTAATATCAATACATTTTTTATTTCCGAGGCGGGTTGAGGTAATTGTAAGCCCAATTTATTAAGACGTTTCATATTCCGGAAAGTCTTCCACCATACCAAAAGCGGAGCGAATTTTAATTTTACTGAGATCATTTCAATCACTTTTTGTTATTGAGATCAGAATAACTTTTTATTCCCTGCCACAGTTTTTTCAAGCGTTCCAGCAGGTGTTTTTCCTGGCCTTCCCGGCCGGGATTATAATATACTCTGTTTTCCAGCCCGGTGGGAAGGTATTTTTCCTTGACAAAATGTTGCAAAAAATCATGGGCATAACGGTAATCCTTGCCATATCCCAGATCTGCCAGCAGGCTGGTGGGTGCGTTTCGCAGGTGCAGTGGTACTGCCAGGTCCGGAAAATTTTTTATATCCTCGATTGCCCGGTTAATGGCCACAATGGCAGAATTACTCTTAGGTACGGATGCCAGATAGGCAGCCACCTGCGATAATATTATTTTCGCTTCGGGTAGACCGATGTATGTAACAGCCGTAAAACCGCTGGTGGCCATGGTAAGGGCATAAGGATCGGCATTACCAATGTCTTCCGAAGCCAGTATCAGCATGCGCCGGGCAATGAATTTGGGATCTTCTCCGGCCTCCAGCATGCGGGCCATCCAGTAAATGGCAGCATCAGGATCACTTCCACGCAAACTTTTTATAAATGCTGAAGCCAGGTCATAATGGTATTCTCCTTGTTTATCATGATAGAGCACCTTTTGGGTAGCCGCTTTTTCAAAAAGATTTTTGTCCAGCACCAGCGGCCCGCTCTGTTCGCCGGCCAGATCGATGGCTTTCTCCAGCAGGTTTAAAGCGCGACGGGCATCACCGTTGGCCAGGCGATAGATGGCCTGAAAGTCCTCCACTACAATCTTTCTCTGATTTAACTGCTCATCCGTCTGCAGGGCTCTTTCAACAATATGATGAATCTGTTCATTATTAAGCATCTTCATTTGATAAACATGCGAACGGGATAACAGCGGTGCTATTACTTCAAAAGAGGGATTCTCGGTAGTGGCCCCGATCAGAATGACGGTGCCCTGCTCCACCGCTTGAAGCAAAGAGTCCTGCTGTGCTTTGTTGAAGCGGTGAATTTCATCAATAAAAAGAATGGTGGAACGCCCGGAATATTTGCGCAGCTTGGCGGCTTCCTCAATCACATGCCGGATTTCTTTTACTCCCGCTGCCACCGCGCTGACGGCATAAAATTCCGCATTCACCTCATGCGCTATAATGCGGGCCAGGGTCGTTTTCCCCACCCCGGGGGGACCCCACAGGATCATGGACCGGATGTGAGAAGAGTCTATTTCCCTGCGCAGAATGGTGCCGTTTCCCACAATATCCTCATGCCCCACGAAATCCTGCAGTTTTTCCGGACGGCACCTTTCAGCCAGAGGGACCGGGGGACGGCTTTTTTGCTCAATGTCAGAATGTGCAGTAAATAAATCCATTTAAACAAATGGTATCATTATGGTCGTTCTTTAGACGGAACAGCAAGGTAATTCCTGCTGCTCATCAGGGAGTTGAATTATAAATTTCTACTTTTTTCAAATAAAAATACGTGTTATTCCTGTCCGTGGTAGATATCTCGAGAGTGTTCACCCCGCCCCGCACATAAGGGGTAATATCCCAGTTTTCGGCCTTGACGACATTCAGATCTTCTATGAATGTGGGCGTATAATAGTAGCTCAGTATGGTATTGTTAAATTTAATGGCAATATCTACCGTAGCTGATATTGACAGAGGATATTTTTCCCTCGAGCTGGCGGCATACATGTTTAAGGTGAATGTCTGATCATAGTTCAGGTTGCGGGGAAGCTCAAAGGTAATCTTAACAGCATCATTTCCTTTGGGATTGCGATAGGGAAAAGCAAATCCCAGTTTCCAGAAGTATTCCTTCAGCTTATCATAATATTCAATGGATGGGCCACCTTCAGTGCTGGAAGTAAATGCGCGGTCTTTATAAGTATAACCGGAAAAGATTTCACAATTTCGGTTATCAACTATACCCCGGTCGCTGATTCCCGCTGCAATCCGCAAAACAGGAAAATAACCGGCATTAACCTTCAGCGGTAAACCGGCTTTGACGGAAATGGTTTGTGGTTTGGGCGTTATAAATCCCTCAATATCCCCAAAGGAAATCTTATGCTCACCAATATCCAGCGTCCCCTCATACTGGCCTTCAGCCTGGTAATTTCCGTCGATATAAATTTTGCCCTGCGGCGGGGTAGTGGTGATGCTAACTTTCTCCATTTGTGATACAAGCCTGAAGGAGGTATTGCCTGCCGGGCTTACTTTTGTCAGACTCAGCTCGATCAGCTGGGGTTCGCTGGCATACCCTTTCTTCTCTATCCGGACGGCATAGTTTCCCAGCGGCAACTGGGTAAATACATGATCTGTTTTTTCACCCAAATTACGACCATTTAAATAAATTGATGCATTTTTCACATCAGAAATTACTTCAATACTACCGATATTTTCGGTGGAGCCGGAAAGAAGCGCAGGACCTTTTGTCCCCACCGAAAACTGCTGGACGGTCAGAGTTGAAGTATCGCCGGCGGTAATTGTTACCTGCCTTTCCGCCGGTGTGGCAACATATCCGGTTTTCTGAATAATGACCTGATACCGGCCCTGTTCCAGCATTAGAAAGGGATTTTCACTGACAGTTCCATAGTATTTATCATTAATGAAAATCTTCGAATCCTGCTGGTTCGCCACTACCTGAAGATACCCATACAATTCAGAACGGATGGGCACAAATTTGATATCGATAGTCACCAGAGAATCCCTGCCTATTTCCACATCATAGAATTGCGGTTCCGCCAAATAACCGTCTTTGGAGAAAGTAATTCTGTGGGGACCCTCCGGGATATTGACCAATACTCTATTTGTGTACCCCAGAAAACGCGATTCATCAATATAAACACGTGCTCCCCCCGGACTGCTTTTTGCCAGAAGTTTGCCGCCCTCCGGATTACTGAAATGAATTACCCAGAAGAAACCAATCAGAGAAAAAATTGCCAGAATGGCGACGGCCAGTGCAATTCTTCTCCATATGAATTCGCTACCGTAATCCAGCGTGAGAGGGATGTTCTTTAAATCATCCGGGTTAAAGCTATAGGTCCATTCAGAGGGAATCATGCGGGCGGTTTCCGGGTGGATTTTCCCCAGAAATTCCTCTTCCAGGTAATAACGGAAATGAAGCCGTAATTCTCTTTCGGCTTTTGGCAAATTTACCAGGTTTATTTTGCGTTTCAATCGAAAACGTTTCTTCAGACTTTCCCAGGAGGAAAAGGTATAGAAAAAGAATTCATGCTGCCTGTAGGCTTCCTGCTGCTTCATCCAGCGGACTTCACCCAGATGGTTCATATAAATGTCATAATCCGGAATGCCGGAAAAAAAACGTTCATATTCTTCGGCTTTGATGCGCTGAATGGTTCGATAACTGAGCGGTATTTTTTCTTGCATGTATTAAATTACCAGGAATAAAAAATCGTATAACTCAGGGTGGACTTGCTGTTCGCTTTCACCGGTACCTCGAATACCACATGCTGGATATCTTTTTTAGTATAAGAAAAATTACTTTTTTCTATCTTCCAGTCACGATAGTATAAATTTTCTTCCACCATTATAATTACATTTTCTTTTTCTTTATTATTTCTTAGTTCTATTTCTATTGTCTGTCTCTCAGAGCGCTGAGACACTTTCACCCTGTCAACCACCCGCCGCTCTCCCACCAGATCGAATGCATTACCCACTGCAATTTTTACCTCTTCGTTTCTGGGGGTGTGGTCAATGCGGTCTTCCCCGATAAATTCAAGACTTTCCTTATCTTTCTGATAAATACGGAAAATACCCCCGGGCAGCGGTTTTCCCAGTCCAGCTTTCTCATCATTTTTAAACAGCAGGCGGACTTCCACTTTGGTGGGATTCTGCTGACCGTTGTAATAAAACTGCTTCGTGCTGCCAACCAGGGCTGATGGAAAAAGAGAAATCTGTTTAATCTGATTATCCTTGAGGGTAGTCAGGCGATCCAGATCATATATATGATATTCAAAAAAAGCCCGTTCTTCGAAGCCCTTGCTCTCGGCAGACATGGCCATCAAAGCATCTGTGGGCATGCGGCGCATGGGTTGGGGTGACGGCGCCCGGTGGATATCTCCCGCTACCAGTTTGAGGTGGGAATTATCAAAGGTGGCACCGCAGTGGTTATCAATGGACACCCAGGCATCCAGGCTGATCTGGTTTCCAGCCGGATTTATTACACCTACATACTCCGCCTGCCAGCTCATTCCACTGGTGAGGTAACCGACTTCCAGCTTTTCCGACCCCTCTTTTACACCGGCGAGCTCCCACACCAGGGTTGGTCTGGTAATCAATCCTTCCGGCAGTTCCTTCACATTGATGGTCAGTTCATTATTCCAGGGTACTATTTTTATGCCACCGTCGGTTTTCAGCACCATTGAACCGCCTGTTTTACTCAACAGCGTTCCTTTAATAACCTCTCCATCCGGTTGTACAATTTCCACCACATGATCGATATACTTTTCCAGAATCTTATCCGAGCTTACCAGGTCATATTCAAAATTCTGTTCCAATACCTGGAATTCCTTATTACCGCTCAGTGATTTAAGATACACCGAGGTCGGAATTAATTTTGCCGCCACATCGGTAAATTTGAAGGGCAAATCGCTCTTGCGGATGGTTACGTTCCTGACCTGTTTTACCAGGGCCAGATCCTGGTTATAGACTGTCACATAATTCTCATCTGCTAAGACAGTTGCGGTCATTATAAAAACTAACCAGAGAAAAAAAATGATGTTGTTTTTCATAGGGTCACCATTAATTTATCAGTTTAAGATTTGAACGGAATTTTTCAAGTTTTTCACTGAAATTTTTTAATTTTTCCTTATCCTGCAAAACAACCTGTTGCGGTGCCTTGGAAAGATACTGTTCATTCAATAGTTTCTTCTCCAGTCCGTGGACCTGGGTTTCCAGGCGCTCAATTTCCCGGCTGAGACGGGATCGTTCGGCATCCAGGTCTATCAGACCGGCCAGTGGCACAAATATTTCTATATTTTCCAATACTGCCACTGCCGCCGCCACAATTTTTTCGTTCCGATCCACCAGTTCCAATTCACTCACACGCGCCAGCTGTTTAATATAATCTGCCTGTTGACTAATCCGTCCGGCAAGGGTTTCATCCTCCGTCTTAAATTTCATCGCAGCCATTCGTCCGGGGGGCACATTCATTTCCGAGCGAATATTCCTTACGGCACTGATCACACCCTGGACAAGGACCATTTCCCCTTCCGCCTCCTCATTAATGAGATGGGATTCTGCCCGGGGCCATTGCGCGATAACCAGACTGTCCTCATTCTCATTTTTTAATTTCATCCAGATCTCTTCGGTAATGAACGGAATATACGGATGCATCAGATTCATGCAGGTTTTCATGACATGCACGGCCACGCCGCGGGCGGTTTCCCTCTGAATACGGTCCGCTTCCGGGGAGAGGCGCGGTTTGATCAGTTCCAGGTACCAGTCACAGAATTCATGCCAGAAGAAATGGTAAACGGCGGTAAGCGAATCATTAATCCGGTAATTGTCCAGATTACGGGACACTTCCCCGATGGTTTTTGCCAGCCGGCTGAGAATCCAGCAGTCGGCCAGTTGAAACTGTTGGCGGTAATCCGGATAATTATCCGCTGGCACCTCCAGATTCATGGCCAGAAATCGGTAGGCATTCCATATTTTATTGGAAAAATTGCGTCCCATCTCAAAATGGGATTCCGAAAGATTAATATCCTGTCCTTCCGAGCTGAGAATGATAAGGGTATAGCGCATAGCATCTGCACTATATTTTTCAATAATGTCCAGCGGGTCAATGCCATTGCCCAGGGATTTACTCATCTTGCGTCCGATATGGTCCCGGATAATGCCGTTCAGGTAAACCTCCCGGAAGGGTATATCCTGCATAAATTCCATTCCGGCCATAATCATACGGGCCACCCAAAAGAATATGATATCGGGGCCGGTTACCAGCAGGTCAGTGGGATAAAAATATTTCAGATCCGGTGTTTCATCGGGCCATCCCAGTGTGGAAAAGGGCCATAACCAGGAGCTGAACCATGTATCCAGCACGTTTTCATCCTGCTTCCATTCCTGATGACCGCAGGCGGGACATTTTTGCGGCTCATCCAGTGCGGCCACCGTTTCACCGCAATTTGCGCAGTAATACACCGGTATACGGTGTCCCCACCATAGCTGCCGGCTGATACACCAGTCGCGGATATTTTCCAGCCAGTTGATATAGGTTTTAAGCCACCTCTCCGCCGGATGGATTTTAAGTCGTCCGTCCTTCACCACCTCCATGGCCGGTTGGGCCAGCTCTTTCATTCTCACAAACCACTGTTCGGAGAGCCAAGGTTCCACAACGGTATCACAACGCTGGCAATGTCCCACACTATGATGATGTTCCTCAATTTTACTCAACAGACCCTGATTCTCCAGATTGCTGATAATCTGTTTACGTGCTTCAAAGCGGTCCAGACCTGCATATGCACCGGCTTCTTCATTGAGGCTGCCGTCATTGTTCAGAATATTGACTACCAGCAGATGATGGCGTTTGCCGATATCAAAATCATTGGGATCATGGGCAGGGGTTACCTTCACTGCCCCGGTTCCAAATTCCGGATCTACCTGACGATCTTCAATGACCGGTATTTCGCGGTTCATCAGGGGAAGAATAACCATTTTACCGATAAATTTTTTAAAGCGGGTATCTTCCGGATGGACTGCCACAGCGGTATCCCCCAGCATTGTCTCCGGACGGGTGGTGGCCACCGTCAGGAATTCCGGGCTGTCTTTCAGCGGATATTTGATATACCATAGACGTCCGGTCATCTCTTTATATTCAACCTCTTCATCGGAAAGGGCGGTGCCACAGCGCGGGCACCAGTTAATGATATATTTGCCCTTGTAGATGAGGCCTTTGTGATATAAACGGATAAAAACTTCCTGTACCGCCCGGGAAAGTCCTTCATCCATGGTAAATCGTTCCCGCCGCCAGTCACAGGAGCAGCCCATTTTCTTTAACTGGAAGATAATGCGGTTCCCGTATTGTTCTTTCCATTTCCAGACCCGCTCCACAAACGATTCCCTGCCCAGGTCAAAACGGGTTTTGTTATGCCGGCGGAGTTCTTTTTCCACCACATTCTGGGTGGCGATTCCGGCATGATCCGTACCCGGCAGCCACAATGCCTCAAAGCCCTGTTTACGGCGGTAACGGATATAGATATCCTGAATGGTATTATTGTAAGCATGTCCCATATGCAGGGCGGCGGTTACGTTGGGTGGAGGAATCACAATGGTATACGGTGTTTTTGCCGGATTCACATCGGCATTAAAATAGCCGCGATCCAGCCACAGCTGGTACCATTTATCCTCTATCTCTTTGGGCTGGTATGTCTTCGGTATCGAATTATGAGTTACAGACTTGGTACGCATGTATCATCCCTGGTCATTACATATTTTAAGCTATTTACACATGAATAGCGAATTTAACACATCCGGCAAGCTGATGCAAAACCCCAATTAATATTAAGGGTTATTTTTTATTTCGTGGGAATGGCAGCGGAGGGTGCAAAATGCACAGAATGGTATAATGTAAATAATAGAATTCAGGTTATAACATATATAGCCGGGTATATATCAGGGCATTCCATCCCTTGAAGGATGATGTATTTTCAATTGAATTTTTTAAAGTATAATCAAAATATAATTCAATTTCATATCGTGCCCTTCTTTCAGACAGACCAACCGAAAAATATTGTGTCTTATTCTCCGGGAGAAATTGGGGAGAGTAATAATCCGGATTAAAATAGTTATAATTGTAACCCAGCATGATATAATGAATGGGATCTATCTTAATTTCCCCACCCATCTTACCGCTGTAATAATTATTGTAGCCTTCCCGTTGAAGGGAACTCTGATAATCAGAGAACATCTCATTAGAACGATATAAATCCCCCTCCACCAGCAGGAGAATCCGGTTAAATTGATAAGACAGGCCGAGTCCGAATTCATAACTATCACGGGATCGCTCTGTGATTAAAATGGGCAATGTCGGATGCTTACTCCAGTCTTTTTGTTTTAGATAAGCCACTTTTAAGCCCACCACCATCCGATTCAGAATATATCTCCCGTAATAGGTTAGTTGGTATAGATTCTGATACCAATAGGAATCCATATTCCTGTTTACACCAGTTTGATCTGTGGTCTCCTGGGTGTTATCTGAATAGTCGAAAACCAGTAGATTCTGAACAGTAGTTTTCATGGGATAATACTGGACAGCAAAATTAAAATGCCAACCATTCAAATTATAGTAGCGATCAAACTCTCCCACAATTTCCCTGTACACTAATTCAGACCTGTATCGTCTGGTGAAAATATCTTTTCCGTCCCAGCTTTTAACCAATTCAATTTGATCCTGCAAACGGGATCCCGTTAGAAAGGAACCAAAAACCAGTTCAGGAGAAAACCGATAGGTCAGTGCTATTTTCCCCTCAAAATTACGATGGATTGTTCTTGGCCTGGTATACTGCTTTTTTAAACCAGTAGATATCTCATAGGTAATTCCTGCTCCTATTCCCAGTTTTGAAAAAGGCTGATAATGGTAGAGAACCTCCACACCGGGACCATCAGTATTAAAGTTCCCGGAAAGTGAATCTGTTAAAACCAGGGGGTCATCCGCATGAGGATTTTCCTCAATGGCATTCATTAAATGATATTTACTGTTAAAATGGTATTTAATTCTTCCCCAAATAGCTTGATTATGAGCTAATATTTTGTAACCATGAAAATTAAACGAAAGATTTTGTTCCTTTTCGGGATCATATTGACGTTTCAGGGAAGTATTATAATAATTACCTGCGGCATAAAATTTTAACCAGCTACGATTTTCATCAAACAATAAATACGCAGGATTATTCACAAAATTATACAAATTCAATTGGTTGTCTTCATCCACCAGCGCTAATCTGTTGTTTCCCAGCGCATTGATTCTGAAATCAGAGGCAAAACCGGCGTTTAATACGAACATCAGTACCAGAAGCGAGGTAATTATTTTGATTTTCGACGGCATTGGTTATCCCGTTTAAGTATGGGAAATTAGAATTTTCAGGCAATCTATCAATGACTATAGCCCGGGGTTGGTGCATCAATCACTTCAAAATCCACCGTACTGTTATTAGTGTCTTTCCCGGGAGTTATACGTTCCCTTGACCTCCCGCTGTAATTGGATATCCCCAGCCCGGTGTAGCCACTATCCAGCCTTCGGGTTAAGCGTTTACTGGTCGAGGTGGTTTTCTTATATTCCACCCCGTCCAGGATTGTGGATACTGGAATATCAATATAATTTCCGTTCTGCCAGTAGCTGGTGCCATCCGCCAGAATCACGGCATCCGTTACCAGGCTGATCAAATAATCAGTAGTCCTTGCCGTATTAATGTTACTCAAATTCGGGACATCAGGATTGTCATAATCACTGCTTAGCTGATTTACACATTCAAAATCAGCATTTTCCAGATTTACCGCTCCGGGTATGGATTGACTGTGATCATATGCATCCCCCGCTACAACCACATATTGTCCCGGATAAATAGGATATTCCTTTCCTCCTGGTGATCCCGGGAATTGAAATGCATATGTGTTTTCAACGAAATCCCAGATTTCAATGAATGGTTCAATTTCTACTGAGGTTCGAACACGGGTCAGGATCATACCGTCCAGGTATTGAATCTCACCTGACTGATTATATAATTCTATATACTGATCAAAAAAATAGAACACATTATTGGGGGGGCCACAACTGTAAATTTCATTGATGACGACAGGAGACATGGCAATACTGTGAGTCAGCATGGTATCAACTTCGCTGGATGTGTTAAAGATTTTTTTTGACTTTGCAGCTATAAGGACCGTTGCGGTGGATATCTGGTATTCTACGAAAATTCCATATTCCGAGGCCAGAATGCCGGAAATAACCGCCACACCCATACTGTCGGTAAAAAACTGGAACTGTTTTTCATAATCTCTGGAATCAAGGGTTATTTTCGCAGCCGGGATGGGCGTCATTCTGGTAGAATCCTGTGAATTCAGCCATCCGGTAGTATCAAATACCGCGATGGCCAGAAATAAATTGCCATCGGTAATAGAGGGCTTATTGGGTTGACATTGGAATAAGAGAAAAACCGACAATAAGAGAGATGACATTTGTTTAATCATGGCTGACTTTAGATACTTTGCCCTTAATTTAAGAATATAATGCACCGGCACACCAGCCAAAGCAAAAAAGGAAATCCCGGCTAAGTGTATCATCTCATTCATAGTAAATACCTTCTTCAAAAATGTTAAAAAATACGGCTTCCCAGGTAGCGGGCAAACGGATCAATGATCATGCTGAATTCCATTCCGTAGAATATCTCGGGATTGGCTGTCTTATCAAAACCATACTGATCGGTATAAAAACCCCGGCTGTTGAGAAAATTATTAACAAACAGGGAAACTTCCATTCCTCTCCAGATATCTTTACTCACCGTCAGGTTAAAATAGAAATTCGCCGGGTAACGATAAATAACGACATCACCCTCATCTTCTTTTTTGGTAAGTCCCAGTTCTTCTGCTTCCCCGGGTGATATATAGGTGTAAGATCCGTTTTCGTAATAACCTAAAGCATATCGGTACACATTTGGTAAATCTGCTGTTTGTTTTTTCTCATACCATTTATGAAACATGGTAAGCGTAATCCAGATTCCCAGAGTTCTGTTGATATAGTCAAGATTATAATTCATGATCAGACTTTTTCGCCAGCCGGAAGTCCGCGAATAAAAGGGATATCCAAAATGAGAAATGGTATCATTGCTGGCGGTTATTTCCGTAAAACCTCTGGGATTATCTAAATAGAATTTACTGTCAGAACCATGCCTTTTAAAATTATAAGCCCCGCTGATGCGAAACATCATATTCAAGACAGGTAAGCGGTGAGTACGCAGACTCAACTCCACCCCCTCCCTGTTATTCCAGCCAGTACCATCTAATAATGAATAGCCGGATAAACTAATATATTGTTGACTTTTTAAATATTTGCCCTCTGGAGAAGGCCAGTTAGGCCAGAAGTATCTTTGATCTTCATAAGGTAAATGTACTGTTTCTCCTGTTCCTTTAGTATTCTGTACATATCCGGTTATAGAAATGCCAATATTCCTGAACTGGTAATCCAATCCCAATTCAAATTTTTTCTGTCTGAAACCCTGCAGATTTTCATTGTACAACGGATAGACATAAGTCGTTATCAGTGGTATACTATCCAACGGATTATGTGGATCTCTCCCCCACTCCAGCACATCATGATACACTTTTTGAGGGTAAATATCGGCCAGGGCAGGAGCTTTGGAGGTTATACCATAAGAGCTCCTGATCTGAATTTGCCTGGTCAGTTTGATCTGAATGCCCATTCTGGGATTCCAGAAGGTGCCGTTGCGGCTTTTTATAAAATCTTTGCCTCCAAATTCAAGCGGATTATACATCTCCCCCCGGACACCCAGAGAAAGTGTATACGAAAAAATACACCGGCTGGTGATACGGTCTTCCAGAAATAAACTGAGCTGTTTAAAACCCGGAACTTCATCGAAAGACCTGGGACGTTCTCCGGTATTGCCATTGGGAGGCGTCAGGGGATTAAATTGTATACCCGGTCCGATATTATCTTCATAGGTATACTCTATTCCATAAAGAAAGGAATGGAGCATTTTTTTTAACAGGAACTTGTTTTCCATTTTCACCTTCAGTCCCAGGGCCAATTCCTTTCCCAGGGTATTTACTTCCCAAAAATAAGGATCGGCTGTCAGAATTCCCTCTATTGTTCCGGGTTCCGTGAGATAACTGAGATAAGTTGGATCAATCACCTGAAACTTTCGGGTATAATTTTTCCGGCGGGTATAATTAAAATAACCCATAATTCCAACTCTTGATAACTTCCCCAGTTTTTTTTCCAAATTTGATCCGAAATTCAAAGAGTAGTCTTTTCCATAAGTTCGGGTGGCTCTTGGATCGTTCGGGAGATAATAATCTTCAAATAGCCGGGAAAAGAACACTCTATTCTGCCACATGGATCTTTTGGAAGGGGATTCATAATCCAGTTTGAGTTGGCCATAAACACGGGACACTTCATCGCCATCCTGACGAATATCCCGTTCACTATATGCATAATTTAAGGTATAATTTACAGTCAAACCCGAAAAAAGAGGATTACCACCTTTAAAGGTCATTTCCCGGGTATCGGGATTAGTTTTCATCTTTAGTCGTAACGGTTGGCGACCGCTCTGAGTTTTCACTTTTACAATGCCGGTGGTCAAATCTCCGTATTCCACGGAAGGTACACCCGAAACAACTTCTACTTCCTGAATATTATCAGCTACCATACTTCTTAAATCAACACCGGTACCGACGTTAGTGGTCACATTTGAACCGTAGGTGACTCCCGTGCCGGCATTCAGATTAGTATTATTGGATAACGGAATTTCATCCACAATAACTTTGGTTCCGAAGACATCCGGTCTATCATAGATCTTGTCAGTCTCCACACCTCTCAACCCTACAAATGATTGCTTTGCCAGACCCGGGCGGTTTTGTCGTTCCACTCCGGGGATAAGATCCAACACATCCCCCAGATTGGTGGCCTGCATATGTTCAATTTCAGCGGATGTAATCTTGTGGACAGTTTCATGAGATTCCGGAATCAGTTCCCGGTCTGCAGTAACGGTAATTCCCCCGATGGAAATATACAGAAATTTATCGGAATCACCCGGCAGCATATTAAGTTTCACTTCACAGGTCTGACCGCTGTAAACTTCCACCGGATCACTCATGGTACAATAAAACTGAGCTTTCAGGCAGAGCAGGTTATATTTCCCGGCAGGCACATCCGGAATCTGAAAAAAACCGGCATCATCGGTATGTCCGGAAAACCTGGTTCCATCAATCCTGACTAGGACCCCGGAAACAGGCTCATTGGTATTAAAATCATACACCCTGCCCTGTAATTTTCCGGTGCTTTTCTGGGCAACAGATAAATTTACCAGAAAAATCAGAACGAAAAATATCAGAGATTTACGAATCGCTTTCATAGTGGCTGTGAGGGCACTTCCGTGTTTTCAAAAAACTGTAAAATACAGTTACATTTATATTAAATGAAAGACACTTGCGGAGCTGCGGGGAAATAATCCTTGTTTAAGGATACGTTTAATGATTTTTCAACAGGGAATGTTCACGTTTATAATCATCCCATAATTACTACTTACCTTCAATTTTACAAACGAGGAGGTATGAGATGCAAGTCCTCAATTCATTCCATTCAAATTATTAAACAAATCCCATAAAAAAAACTTGCGTATTTTTTATCTTGTTTTATTCATTTCTTAAACTATCTTTGATAAATTTTACAGGAAGCGAAAAAATTTCGTGGCAGGCATGGACGAGCGGGAAATCATCCGTGAGATTCTGAACGGGAATCTGGATGCCTATGAAAAAATTGTAAACCGGTACAGCACCCAGATCACCAATCTTTGTTACCGTTACCTGTTCAGTGTGGAGGAGGCGCGGGACGCTACCCAGGATGTCTTCATTAAAGCCTATCATGGATTAAAAAACTGGGAACCCAAAGCACAATTCAACACCTGGTTGTATCGTATTGCCATCAATCACTGCCTGAACCTGGTACGACGACGGAACATCATTAAATTCCAGTCGCTGGATAATCAGGTAAACAACAAGGTCCTTTTAAAAACCGGTCCCTTCACCGAGTCGGCTCCCGGGGAAGACAAACTTGTGGTCGAACAAAACGAAAAACGGATCAAAAATTATATCAACCGCCTGCCGGAAAACCAGCGACATGTCATTATTCTCTATTTCTACCAGCAGATGTCTTATAAAGAGATTGCGGATGTCTTAAAAATCAGCCTGAGTTCAGTGGAATCACGCTTGTTCCGGGCCAAGAAGAAATTGGCAAAAATTATTTCAAAAGTAAATAAATGAGGAAGCAAGTTTTTTATACCTGAAGTGTTTAATATTTAGATTCGGAAAACCGTGAAATGAAAAGGTGTTTTTATGATAAATAAGATGATCGGAAATAAAAAATATGACTGGGTTTTTCAGCATCTGAAAAGCCGGTTTATGCTGGAAGCTTCTCCTTATCTGTGGACCAGAATTAAAGCAAATCTGGAATCCGGGGAAATTGCAAGGGGAGACCGGGGGAATTTCTTAAGTGAAGGAATCCTTTCCCTGCGCTGGGCATTACCCTTTCTGCTGGTTATCTCGGTTTCTTTCGCTGTATTCATTGGAGTAAAGTTGTCCCGGGACTTTGACAAATTTGTACAAAATCCGGATAAATTTTACACTTACGAAGTTCAGGAACCTGATTCAGATTTTCTGATGGATGAAAACCTGTTTAATAATGCGCCTAAACTTAAGCCGGAGAGTGAATCAGAATAATATGTATAAGAAATATTTTTTTATATCGCTCACTTTCAACCTGGTAGTCCTGGTCATTTTTCTGTTTTTCACTTTTCTTTTGCCCGGAATTCAGGCGGAGAAAAAAAACAATGGAAACGGAAAGCGGGTCCCCCTCACCAATGAACAACAACTGGCCATAGACAGCCTGAACTCATATTATAATGCGTTGGAACAGCCTTTAAGAACACAGAATATTGAAACGAGGCTCAAATTGTGGAAACTTCTGATGGAGGAATTTCCCGATACGGCTCTTCTCAATACCACCATGCAGCAACTGAAAAACGGGGAAAATGAATTAAAAGATATCCGATACCAACATTATCTGAAAGATAAATATATCCTCAATCAGTCCCAGAGAATTGAAAAACTTCAGCCGGTTTATGACAGGCTGAAAAAATACCTCAATAGTACTGCTGACTAATCACCGCCCGTCTTTATAAAAACTCACACAATTTGCATTTGGACCTGAATTATCAGAATTATCCCTGATTCAGGAAGAAATATTGTTGACCGGTTTAATTGCCAGCACTGCAATAAAACCATATATACCGGTTATTAAAACCAGCAGGAAATCTATCCAGTTTTTTCTCACTGAATTCTTTCTCATAATAAGTAAAAAAATGAAAATTATTGAGAATAACAACATTCCCCATATACTTCGCAGTGAAGGTGGGCGGATAATAAAACCGATATAACCACTGTCAGAATTTTTAAGATCAACTGAGAATGGGAATATAAATTGATTAAACGCGCCTGCTTTACCGGCATATTTCCCCTTCCAGCTTTCCCTGTAGGTACTGATAGTTTGGTAATTTCTGTCTGTGGCCAAAGACAAGACGGCAGTATCTGCATACACATTGACCGTACGGAAAAACAAATCACCATAAATTCTTAATCTGTCTCGTGAACGCTGATACGACATGAGTGGCAGTTCAATCAGGCGATAATTATCATAACTGATTAAATAACAGTGATTATCCCGGGTAATTAATATTCCGTAAAATTCTTTCAGCGTCATTTCACTGACAGCAATATAGGCGATTTTCAGACTGTCCGGTAAAGACAATTTAGCCAGAAATGGTTTACCCTGAACCATCTTACAATGAAAAACTTTATCCCTGGCATCAACCAGGAAGTATCCCTCATCAAACGGTTTGCGGGTGGTGGGATTTCCGGCAATGATTTTTGACGGAAATGAAAAACCCCGGGAGACCAGTTCACGGGTAAACAGGTCAGTCAGCTCATGATTGATGGTATTGGTTGACGCTGTGATAAATTCCATCCTGTCGGTTATCCGGAAAAAATTGTCGGGTATTTCCAGCCGGACTCTGCCTGATTGAGATTCGAAAAGTGGATAAACCGGAATCTCATTGCAATCCAGGCTGTAGGGAGCGATAAAAAACCGGATATTGTTGATACGAACTTCATCCGGATTTAATTTAATGCCACGGAGAGAGTCCGGGAATTTTCCCTCGAACATCAGTTGACGGGCACTCAGCAGAGGCAGTAGCCGGTCATATTCCTGCTGGTTATAGTCATTCTGAGCTGAATCATAATATCTGAGCCCTTCCGGAGTGGCCCTCAGAATGACAAATTCATCAATAACAGGACTATATTTTATAAAGGGCGGGTTTTGGGGATCATGAAAGACTTTCCAGAAAAATGCAGGAAGATAAACAGAAAGAACAAAAACAGATATGATAATCAAGGCAAACCGGCTGAATTTAACCAACATCATTCCACTCCCTTCTGATAACGGTGGGCCGTGTAGAAGGCAAAAAATCCTGACAATAGAGTAAAAAGCAGGAAAATGGGCAAGGCCCGGTTGTAGGAAAAATCATTGTTTCCGAAGTTACCCTGAGCAAGAAAAAAAGTGCTCATAAACCCTATGGCTACCGGAACCAGCAGTAAACGCCTGATCCATGCCGGTTCAATTAGGATTGTAACCGTCATAAAATATGCCACCCATCCTGACAACATCCAGGGGATAAATGTCAATATCATATTTTCTATTAGTTCACTGGGAAAATACAGGGGCGTGATCGCTGCTGCAAGTAATACATCCACCAGAAACAACATCAAGAGACAGACAGTGCTAAATATATTCATGCGAAAAATAATGGCAGCCTCTTTCAGAGGGAGTCTTAAGGTCAGTCTTAATCTGTTGCGATGTATTTCCGGAATATACTGGGCCAGGGCAATGATAAAACCGGCCAGAACCGGAAAATACATCAGATTTTTATAGAATAAATACTGTCCCTGAATCACCCGCATCCAATAACCACTCGCGCCGGCTATTCTGATGTTATAATTAAGATTAACCCAGAGCACTATATGGAGTATCAGTAAAATGAAAAAGAGAACCAGATAAGCCCACCGGATTTTCAACCATTCTTTATAGAAGATTGCTTTAGTCATGAATCCTCCTAGTACTTTCCGGTTAAACCGATAAATGCATCTTCCAGGGACATGGGAATTTCCTGGAATTTTGTACAGGAAACACCCAGATTTCTCAGGTGATTTTCCAGTATATTTTTTTCCTTAAAAGAATAAACCGTAATAACGTTTTTTATTTTTTCCACATTGGTAATCAGATCATCCTTTTTTAAAGCGATGTCGGCCTGTGATGTGTCAAACTGATATTTCCTGAAAGTCTTTCGGAAATTTTCAACCGATCCGGATAGCAGAATACCGGACAGACCCAGGATCAGGCATTCGTCAATAAATCCTTCCAGATCCTGTATAATGTGAGAGGTCACAAAAATTGTTTTCTTCTCATCTCTGGAATAGGCTTTCAGATAATCAATAAAAAGCCGGCGATATCCGGGATCCAGTCCCATGGAATAATCATCCATCACCATGAGATCGGGATCCTGGGCCAGCACCAGCCCCAGTGCAACCTGAGATCTCTGGCCACAGGACATTTTCGATATCATCTGTCCGTGAGAAACATCCAGCCTGGACATGAGATCATAAAATGCCTCTTTTCTCCAGCGCGGGTAAAAGGTTGAATAAAAGGTCTCGATCTGATGAATATTCATGAAACCATACTGTATATGACCTTCCATCAGATAGCCGATCCGTTGCTTGGTCTCAGGGGATAATTTCTGTGAATTTTCACTGAAAATCCGGCATTCTCCCCTGGTGGGAGTCAAATATCCATTCAGTATGTTAATGGTTGTGGTTTTCCCGGCACCATTTTTCCCCAGCAATCCGAAAATATTTCCTTCCTGAACGGTGAAATTCAGGTCCTCATAAACCTTTTTTTTGCCGTAATAATGAGTCAAATTAATGCATTCGATGACGTTATTCATTCCAAGTCCTTTACTGATTCGTTACCTCAGACCTTTGCAGGATATCACCACCGTTTTCATGCAGCGGCCACCCGCCTCAATTTTACTTTCCCCCGTAAACCCGGATTCTCCCGTTCAGGGCGTCAGGGGATTATTTGCACCCTCCTGTAGACGTTTTATAGTTTTCCTGGTTTCAGCGAATAGAGAAGAGGGGATTGTTTTATCTGATAGCAGTTCATGGCAATCCCTGATGATCTGATCACGTCGGAAGCTGAAAGTATACCACCCCAGAGCTTCCATCACAGCCACACGCAATTTTTCCGGATAAAGCTGATTCCTCGCCGCATCTATTAAAAAGGGGACTGCTTCCTGAAAACGGTAATTACGAAAGGTACGTGCTGCGGATAGTCTTTTGCGAAGCTCTAGGGTGTCTGCTGCAATGGAGGGCAACAATTCTCCATACAACCAGCTGGAATCCGAACGGGCCTGGCTGCGGAGCCTTCTTAAAACCCGGTCATCGATATACTTTTCAGGTAATTGTGCCATTTGAGAATAGGCGATATTGACAGCGGCCCGGGAATTTATCTTGCTGATGGCATTCCAGCAATTAGAATTGACCCGCTTAGCCGGGTCCATGAAAAGATTCTCGACCAGGAAAGGTAAATATTCCGTTTTACCTATATCTCCCATCCATTTAACCGAAAATCTTCTGATTAACTCAAAGGGATCATATACCGAGCTTTTTATAACCTCTGAGAAACCCTTTGATCTTAATTCCGCCAGGGCTTTTAATGCCTGCAATCTTACGATAAATGCCGGGTCTGAATAATAAAGGTTTTTTAATTCTTCCTCAGGAGCCTTTCCGGAAACGGCGGACAACCGGTTTACAGCCAGAGATCTTAATGTCGGTGAATCACTTCTTAAGTAAAGTTGCCAGACGCTCTCGTCATGGGATGGAGTTCTGAGTAGTCGATTCAAATCAGATCCATTCCTGGAAAAGAAATGAAAAGTCGGATCCCCGATAATATGGGATTCCAGGAAATTCCGCTTCTGGTTCCAGAATCCCACCCGGACACCCAGGGCAAGCAATCCCGCAAATTCATCAGCCCACAGGTCCTGTATAATGTTGACCGAATTGGCCGCCGCTGCCACCGTTCGGCCGTTACCGAAAACATATTCCCCCGCAATATAGGGTGAGTGAATAAATGCACCATTAAAACACTGGTCAAATATGATAAATTCAGCCTGGGGTGAAATACGGCGAATATCGTCAACATGAATATCCAGGTCATAATTCAAAAGTGAATCGGCCGCAATGACGGAATCTT
Organism: uncultured Caldithrix sp.; assembly: GCA_964461135.1. Taxonomy (GTDB): domain Bacteria; phylum Calditrichota; class Calditrichia; order RBG-13-44-9; family RBG-13-44-9; genus RQOF01. Next base: position 29,960 of record CAYWTB010000024.1, read on the forward strand.
CAAATGCTCCTGCGAACCAGTTTTCCGGCACATCATAACTGTCTTTAAAATAGTCTATGGTTTCCTGCACCGGTTTTTTCCGCCTCCCGGCTTCCCGCAATTTACTCCTCAGGTAATATTTAATGGCTTCTATATTCCCGCTTACATTCCGGCCATCCGGCAGGGAAGCCAGATATTGAATATCATCATCCCCATGGGCATGAAAGATTGCCATATCCAGCGAGGAGTTCTGCATCTGGAGCAGGGTTTCTTTCTTCAAATCAATATCCATCTGGTGATATAGGCTTACCAGGCGACCGCCGGCATTAAACAGGGCCGGAAAATGTTCCCGCAGCTCCAGCAACTCATCGCTCCAGGCAGCCAATGATTCCGAATGATACCCATGGCCGGTTATCAGCAACATGTGGTCCAGCGGATTCTTTGCTTCCTTCTGTAAAGCAACCCTTCGCAGATACTCGTCCAGAATTGAATATTTACTTTCATCGTCAATGGAACTCTTTATCCGTCCACTATAGATGTCCGCATTCACCCGCTGGGGAGAGTCCGGGCTCAGAGAATAATAAAAGAGTGACGGATGGGTGGTATCCTGCCCCACGAATTCAAAACTGAGATGAAAGTCATCATAAAAACGATCGGAGGGAACAGCCACCCGGATTTTTGAATAACGGTCCTGATCAATTTTGAAGGCGGAGGTGAGATGCTGGGCATCCATTATCATGGGAATGGGGATATCCCCTACCAGCACAATGCCTTCCAGCGGTGGCTGCTTTGACGCCAGCTCCCTTATCCGCAGTTTAACTTCCTCCGGATTTTTCCAGTCCTGAACCACCAGAAATGCGGACAACCCATCCGATTCCACCGCTTTTTTATACAACCATAACGCTTCCCGGATATTTTCAAATGTTTTCTTATCCGCGAAAATTGCAACCGCACTGGAATGCTTTTTCTGCGGAGAGAAAATCTCCCCCCGGACCAGAAAGACCACCATCAGCAGGCAAACAAACACGCCGGGAAAGTAGAATCTTTTCATTTGATAATCCATCCCTATACTAACCGGATTGCGGGGATAATGCGCCCCTGATTTTTGAATGCATTTTGCTCATCTGGCAAAAATTATCATGTATCGAACCGGGAGATACCCGCTATCAATCTGCTGAAATGTCTGATTCCTGGTAGGTATCCAGAAAGGCCATTTTAGCCGCAACATTGGTTTTAATAGTACTCAGATCAGCAGTTGTTTTTATATATTGCACACCCTCCATTCTGAACGGATTGTCATATTCACGGGTTTCTCCATTACTGAAATTTACCGTCATTTTAGGAGCTGTAACCGTCTGCTTGATGGCCGCGGTATCTACCCGCGAATCATCGTAATAAATCCAGGCCACCGGACGGTCGGTGTAATAGGTTTCCAGGCCCAGAACTCCTTCCAGCCGTGAAATATGACTCACCAGATAGGGCAGATAGCGCCGGATGGCCGGCTGCTCAAGTCCCGGCATGCCTGCTTCATAAATCCTCACATTTTCCCGCGCTACAGTCCGGAATTCTTTAAATTTGCTATTAAAGGTAACGAAAATGTGCTGAAGGAAAATGGGTCTCTCAACCTCGCCGATGATTTCCGGACCACCAAATACTTTAAAATTCAGTTCCGTTTCGGTTTCTTTGCCCTGGGACATGTATTTCAGGATAGGAATTTCAATTAAACCAGCGATTTCCTTGGGAGTAATATGCCGGTTGTCATAATAAATCAGGACCCGTACCGGTTCACCAAAATCACTCTGGAATCCGTACACATAATCAGACTGAGCCAGTGCCCTGAACAGATTTATATTGTCAATGGAATCATTTAAATTCAGAATACCGAAATAGGCTACTTTCAGGGTGGGTGGTATTTCACCTCTGAAATCCCGGATTTTACTCTTGTAAGGACTGAAAATAGCCTTCTTTATTCCGGTCTCATCAACTTCAGAGGGATTATAATAAACAACCACTTTATGTGATGTTGCATAGGCATCTATTCCGTATATTCCCTTCTGCCTGTCAATTTTTTTCTTCAGGGCGGTGGCGGTACCGAAACATTTCACGGATTTGATAATGCTTTCATATCGTGCCAGATGGACATCCGAAGCGGAATCCCCCCACCTCTCGGAAATCGTCTGTAATTCATACCGGGATGAGATTCCGATTCCGGCAAATACCAGCAGGACGGTGGCAAATGCCGGCAACCTCTTCCAGTTGAACTGTCGAATAGTCAGACAATTATTAACCGGACAGACAGCCACGCAATCCGTGCACATGGTACAATCCACATGGTGTAAAACGTCCGCTTGGGAGACCTCAATATCATAGGGGCATACTTTATCACAGAGTTTACAATCGATACAGGTAATATTATCCCGTTTAATCTTAATCAGCGACAGAAAAGGCAGTTTTTTTTCTGAAATTTCAATCAGAAAACCACCGGCAACCCACAGCAGGAACAGCCAGAAAACTGAAAACTCTATACCTGCCAGATTTACAGCTACATAAATAATCAGAGTTCCGGCGGTAAAAATGGCAAACAGGAACAAATTGCTCAATGCTCCCAGCGGGCAGAGGTATTTACACCAGAACTGCCTGATAAAAAAAGAACCGGCAATGACAATAACCAGCGCCGGTAATGCCCACCAGAACACCACATCCAGGCCAAATCCGGTGGCGGCAGCATAATAGGGATCGAATGTTTTACAGAATAATTCACTGGAGGTGGCAGTATAATACAACACCGGCAACAGCAGGGCGTATTTTAGCATTCTCAGTCCGCGGTCCAGAAAACGGGGCATTTTTTGCATCTGAATCTTAAATTTGCGTCCCCAGCGTCCCAGCCATTCGGTTACGGTTCCGATGGGACAAAGATGGGAACAGAATAGCTTGCCGATGACAAAAATACCCAGAACCAGGGCAACACCCAGAAACATCTGTGTTTCTCCCATCTGACAGGATGAAGCGCCTCTGACAAACCTGCTGCCGATGGAAAGGAGACCCCCCAGGGGGCAAAAAGCCTCCACATCAGTAGCCCGGATAACGGCCATACCTGCGAGAGCAAGAATTATAATTTGAAGAACCAACCTGGTTTTGTTTTTCAATTTCATACTGATGGTCTCCCCGCTAAGTCAATTCAGCCAATATTGTTTTAACAGTCGAATCAAAAATAACTTGTCAATAAAAATAAATTTTATGAAGCTAAACGCAGAAAGTGAAATAGGGAAAAGGGAAAAGGATAAAGGGTAAAGAGTCCCGTGTCCCGTCCTGAAATATGTTATCAACTAATTCTTTGAATTAGTGGAATTCCCGTCTAAAGCCCTGCCTGCAGCAGGCAGGCGGGCAGGCGTGGAATTCGTGGAAAAAGAAAAACAAGATCAAAGATTCCCGACGACCCTGACTCCTTCCAGTCGTCTCGTCGGTCGCGCCAGTGGCGGATCCGGCTACTGACGGAGATAAAACCGTCCCTGGTTTAGCCAGAAACCAGAAACCAGTCAGCAGTAAGCAGTTTGCAGTCGGCAGAAAAGCGCAAGGCTAAAGGATCAAGGCTAATGGCTTCCTTATCGCGTCCTGAAATATGTTATCAACTAATTCTTTGAATTAGTGGAATTCGTGGAAAAAGAAAAACAAGATCAAAGATTCCCGACGACCCTGACTCCCTCCAGTCGTCTCGTCGGGACTAAATCTTCCAGGATTTAGCCAGCATCCAGTAACCAGCAACCAGCATGTTCGGTGTGGGAGAAAAATAAATTTTATTGACTAAATTTGTTTAAAATTATATATTCTTTGTGAAAGTGAATGAAATAATTAGTAATTTGTTAAATCACTCATTACATTCACCTCAATCATCGACATTTTATTGTGAATAATTTTTTATTTTATCAATTCAAGGAAAGGTTTTTGGAATGCGTTCATTAACCTTGAGGCTTCAAACGGTTATGCTGCTCATTTTCCTGGTATCCTTATCGGCGGCTGCCAGCAATGAGGATTGCCAGATGTGCCACTCGGATCCGGATTTAACCGGGGATATACACGGGCGTACGGTCTCCGTTTTTGTGGATATTAACAAATACAGCAAATCTGTTCACAAAGACCTGGAGTGTGTTAACTGTCATGTAGATGCCGATGTGGAGGAATTTCCTCATCCGGAGACACTGGAACAGGTCACCTGCGGTAACTGTCACAGCGAAATGGAGGAGGAGTTTTCTGCCGGTATACATGGTGTTGCCTTAAAACGGGGCGCACCGTATGCCCCCACCTGCAAGGAATGCCATGGCGAGCATGATATTCTGCCGCCCACCGATATAAATTCACGCACCTACAAAATGAATATTCCGGTTTTGTGCGGTACATGTCACCGGGAAGGAGCACCGGTGGCACGTGTGTATAATATTCCCGAAAAGGATATTTTAAGCAACTATTCACAGAGTATTCATGGTGAAGGATTGTTCAAGCGGGGTCTGATTGTGACAGCCACCTGTAACGATTGCCACGGCAGCCATATGATCCTGCCGCATACAGATCCGCGTTCATCTATCTCCGTCGGTAGGATTGCCCAGACCTGTACCCGATGCCATGCCCGCATTGAAGAGGTACATACCAAGGTGATTCGCGGTGAGTTATGGGAAAAGGAACCGGGAGCGATTCCGGCCTGTACCGATTGTCACCCGCCTCACAAGGTGGATGTGGCCAATCTAGTCATCCGTACTTCGGACAGAGAGTGTTTGCAGTGCCACAATAAGCCTGATCTTCACAAGGTGGTGAATGATACCATTATCTCCATGACAGTGAATAAGGAAAACATTCAGAATTCGGTTCACCGCAACATGCCCTGTGTGAAGTGTCACTCCGATGTCACCGTGCAGCATGCCAGGCCCTGCGATACCGCCGGCCGGGTGGATTGCTCCAAATGTCATGCACAGACTGCCGAAGATTACTTTGAAAGTGAACATGGCAAAGCGTATTTTGAGAAAAATCCCTATGCACCTTACTGCACGGATTGCCACGGTAGTCACCAGACACTTGCCCATACCGATGAACGTGACAAGACGTATCGGGCCAATATCCCGGATCTGTGTGGAGGCTGTCATGAAAAGCTGGCGGATACAAAACGGCTGGTCACTCCGCAGGGGCACGTGCTGATTGATTATTCGCGCAGTGTTCACGGCCTGGGCCTGATAAAGAAGGGATTACTTCCCAGTGCGGTATGTACCGATTGCCATACCAGTCATCTTATTCTGAATCACGAAGACAAACGGGCTACCATCAATCATGCCAATGTTCCGGCAACCTGTGCTACCTGCCACCGCGGTATCTTTAATGAATATGTGACCAGTATTCACAGCCCCAATATGAATGAAACTGCCAAGCGTCTGCCTAACTGCGAGGATTGCCATTCCGCGCACCAGATTAAGGAAATTGAACAGGACAAGTTTATGACCGAGGTTACCCATCAGTGCGGTTCCTGTCATAAAGATCTGGCTGAAACCTATTTGCAGACCATGCATGGTAAAACCTATACCCTGGGATACCTCCAAGCTGCAAAGTGCTCGGACTGTCATGGAGCGCATGGTATCAAGCAGATTGATGATCCTGAATCCAAGGTCGGTTTTAAAAATGTGGTGGAAACCTGCCGCAAATGTCATCCCGATGCCAACCGCAGGTTTACCGGTTATTTAACACATGCTACCCATCATGACAAGGTGAAATATCCGACCCTGAATTTTACCTTCTGGGCCATGACCTCCTTACTCATCGGGGTATTCAGCTTCTTCGGATTGCACACTATTCTATGGTTGCCCAGGTCGTTCAAGCATCTCAAAGAGAGGCGAAATCACAAAACCATCCATAAACGATATTACATACAGCGGTTCAGTCCCACCCAGCGGGTAACACACATCTTCGTAATTCTCAGTTTCATTGCACTGGCATTAACCGGTATGATCTTGAAATTTGCGGGAATGCCCTGGGCGCAAATTCTATCCAATTTATTTGGCGGGGTTGAAACTGCCGGTAATATTCATCGCTTTGCCGCTGTGATCACTTTCGGATATTTCATCGCCCATCTTATTTCTATTTTCCGGATGAAGAAAACCACAAGAAAATCCTGGAAAACCATGATTTTTGGTGAAAATTCCATGTGGTTTAGTAAAAAGGATATCAAAGATTTTTTCGGCACTCTCAAATGGTTCCTGGGCAGAGGACCCCGTCCAAAATATGGTCGTTGGACATATTGGGAGAAATTTGACTATTTCGCTGTATTCTGGGGTGTGTTTATCATCGGTTTCTCCGGCCTTATGTTATGGTTTCCGGAATTTTTCACCCTATTTTTCCCGGGATGGTTTATCAATGTAGCGACCATTATTCACAGTGACGAAGCCCTGCTCGCAGTCGGTTTCATTTTTACCGTCCATTTCTTTAATACCCATCTCCGGCCTGAGTCTTTCCCCATGGATAAAGTGATTTTTACCGGTCTGGTGCCGGTGGATGAATACAAAGAAGATCGTCCTGAAGAATATCAGCGGTTGAAAGAAAGCGGTGACCTGAAGAAAAAAGTGGTTCTGAAAGAGATTTCTCCCCGCAGAGACCTGGCGGTTCAAATTTTTGGCTATACATTTCTTTTTATTGGAATTGCATTGATTTTATTGATTATATACAGCATGTTATTTGGATATCAATAACAGCATCTTCAGGCTGAGAAAGGATATTACCGCATATTAAGTAATACCATTTTATTTGATTGAAACAAAAATAAACCGGACAATAATTCCGGTTTTATGACAAACCGAATAAAGTGCTTTTGAAAATAGGCGTTTGCCAGTTATATTCTTATCAGCGCACTACTCAGGAGGAAAGATGAACCCGCTTTCACGATTCTCCGTGCTGTTTCTTTCATTAATGTGGGTTTTTCCAGCCAGTGCACAGCCTGATTACTCCGGCCCGCTGGTTCATACATTTTCTATTGTTGCGGTGGATTCGCTGACGGGGAATATCGGTGCCGCTGTCCAATCTCACTGGTTTTCCGTCGGGAGTATAGTGACATGGGCCGAAGCGGGGGTGGGTGCAGTTGTCACTCAGAGTTTTGTTAACCCTGCCTATGGTCCGAATGGTTTGGATTTAATGAAACAGGGGATTGCACCTCAGGATGCGCTGGATCTGTTACTGAAAGAAGATGAGGGGAGGGCATTCCGCCAGGTGGCATTCATCGATACAGCGGGTAACAGTGCAGTATTCACCGGGGATAAGTGTATTGCAGAAGCTGGTGATATGCATGGCAGGTATTTTTCCGTACAGGCCAACATGATGCTGAATAATACCGTATGGCCTGCCATGGCCCGGGCTTTCCAATATACCCAGGCCCCCCTGGCAGAACGGCTAATGGCTGCCCTGGAAGCGGCCCAGAGGGAAGGTGGAGATATCCGGGGAAAACAATCTGCAGCTCTGCTGGTGGTGCGGGGTACGTCCGGTGGTAAAATATGGGAGGACCGGCTGATAGACTTGCGGGTGGAAGATAATCCTGAACCTTTGAAAGCGCTGAGACGGTTGCTGACGGTACACCGGGCTTATGAGCATATGAATGCCGGTGATGTTGCCCTGGAAAAAGAAGATGAAGAAAAAGCTCTGCAGGAATACCACGCCGCAGAAAAAATGCAGCCCAACAATCTGGAGATGAAATACTGGCATGCAGTTGCTCTGGTCAATATTGGGAAATTGGACCAGGCATTACCCATTTTCAGAGAGATATTCAGACAGGATGAAAGTTGGAAATTGTTGACATCCAGGCTTATAAAGCCTGGAATCTTGTCCATCAGCAATGAAGACCTGCAGAAAATTATGATGCTTAGATAAACCGGTTGAAAGCCTAGATTCCCTTCCCGGAATCTATTATTAATCCCGGAACTTTTGGGAGAAATCACCAGAGAATAATACGGGAACAAATGAAAAAACAAGCAGGATGGGTTAAGCGGTAAAGGAGATTTTTAATGATTAAAGTTATCGCACTGAAGCATATCTCCCCCAAAGTCGCCTTACGTCTTGTACAGGAGTCCGGAGTAATTCCTTATCTGATCAACTGGGGATGTAACATTGATGAAAAGAATAAACGCATGATTTTCCAGTTGAAGCATGGGGGAGGTGGATTTGAAGAGGAAGTGGAAAAAACAGCTCAGCAACTGGAAAAGTTTATCAAATCCATTGATGTGAAGGAATGATCCGCATGTATTGGAATGTTTAGTGTGAATGGATCCTTCCGGATTTACCGACCCGTTTTACGTTTATAATCCCTCTTTTTATTTGAAATTTTATTATTTTTTAAATCACCAGATAGGATTTTGCTTACAAAAGGTCAAAATCCGTATTTCAAATTTAATAAAGCCTTTGGAGATGATTATCCCAATTTTAAATTATATGATGACTGCTTTTAATGATAATTGATGGTGTCGAAAATACGGAAAGGGATGAAATCATGTCAAAGATTGTGGAATGTGTACCTAATTTTTCTGAGGGTCGTGATAAAAAAGTGATTGATGAAATCACCGGGGCTATTGCATCGGTAAAGGATATAAAGCTGTTGAGTGTGGAGATGGGTGCGGATGTAAACCGAACGGTGGTCACTTTTATCGGACCCCCGGAGGCTGTGGTGGAAGCGGCGTTTCAGGGAATAAAAAAAGCATCCCAGGTTATCGATATGCGGCAGCATAAAGGTGCTCATCCGCGCATGGGCGCCACGGATGTCTGCCCCTTTGTGCCGGTGGAAGGGATCACCATGGAGGACTGTGTGGTTCTCTCGCAGGAAGTGGGAAAAAGAGTGGGCCAAGAGTTGAAAATCCCGGTATATCTCTATGAAAACAGTGCCCGGCAACCCAATCGCAGTAATCTGGCTGCCATCCGGCATGGTGAATATGAGGGTCTGGGAAAAAAATTGAAAGATCCTCACTGGAAACCGGATTTCGGTCCGGCTGAATTTAATGCCAGATCGGGCGCCACAGTTATCGGTGCCAGAGAATTTCTGATTGCCTACAATATTACCCTGAACACCAGGGAAAAACAGTATGCCATGGATATCGCCTTCGAACTTCGTGAGAAAGGGCGCAGTGCGCGGAAAGGTGATACCGATGAGATTTACATGCGGGGCGATTTAATGAAATACCGTGAAAATCATTATCCCTGCGGTGACTGTAATTTCGTGGGAAAGACCATAAAGGAAACGGTAGAGCACTGCCGGGACAAGCATGGTTATGACCTGCGGGAACTATTACGGGAACATGATACCGATCCCGATGATCCCATTGACCGTTCGGTCAAAACCCCCGGTTTGTTTAAACAATGTAAGGCAATTGGCTGGTATGTGGAAGAATACGGACGAGCCCAGATTTCCATAAATTTGACCAATTATAAAATCACTCCACCCCATATTGTCCTTGAAAAAGCCCGGGATCTGGCAAAAGAACGCGGATTGATTGTTACTGGAAGCGAAATTGTGGGGCTGATTCCATTCCAGGCCATATATGAGGCGGGTTGTTACTACCTGGAGAAGCAGGGTCGATCCAGCGGTGTACCGGTCAAAGACGTGATCGATATGGCAGTTTACTCCATGGGGCTGAATGATATAGCACCCTTTAAACCGGCGGAAAAAATAATCGGGTTACCTCAAACCGACAGGGGACCGCTGGTTTCCATGAAGACAGCGGAGCTGGTGCATGAAGTAAGCCGAGAATCACCGGCACCTGGCGGTGGTTCCATTGCCGCCCTGGCAGGTTCACTGGGAGCCGCCCTGGCCAGCATGGTAAGCAATCTCACGGTAGGGAAAAAAGGATATGAGGATGCCTGGAAAGAATTGACAGAACTGGCTGGCCGGGCCCAGAACCTGAAAGATCAGCTGTTACAGGCTGTAGATGAAGATACCAGCGCTTTCAATGCTTACATGGAAGCACGGCGCTTACCTCAGAATAGTGCAGAAGAAAAAGAAATTCGTAAACAGGCTATCCAGGATGGATTGAAACAGGCGGTGATGGTTCCCTTCAATACGGCTCAGTTAAGTTTTGAGGCTCTGAAGACCGCCGCACGAGTGGTTGATATCGGTAACGCCAATTCGGTTACGGATGCCGGTGTAGGTGCCCAGGTTGGCTTTAGCGGGGTAAGGGGTGGAATTTTTAATGTTCTGATAAATTTGCCTCAAATTACCGATCAAAAATTCGTCAGGCAGATGAAAGATGACTGCGCCCGCATGGAGTCAAAGGCGGAAAAAGTATTGAATGACACTGTGAAGCTGGTCAAACAGAAGATTGAAAAACTGTAAACTACTTTTTCCTTGAGCCTTGCCCCATTGCCCTTACCCCGTCTTTCCATGCAACCTCTGGTGGTTTAAAAGGGAAGATCAAAGATCAAAGATCAAAGAAAGGGACCTCATCAACCCGTGTCTCTCCTCCTTTAGCCTTGGGCCTTGAGCCTTTCTGCCTGCCTAGCCTTTGACAGGTCGACTACTTACTTCCTGCTGTGGACTGCCAACTGTCGACTGCCTAGTGTTTTCTGATCTCTGCTTTCTGATCTTTTGCCTTTTTTATTTCGCCCTTACAGGGCTATTGATTATTCACTGATTCTGTGAACAGGGCGTTGCCCTGTTTTTTTATATTTTGCCCTTTCAGGGCAAAAAAATTATGTCCGGAAATCGAGATTTCAAATATCAATTAAATCCAAAATAGAAAATATAAATTACAAAGGACATTGAGATGATTCAGCCTTTAGCCTTGTGCCTTGCGCCTTGCTCCTTGCACCTCATTCTCTATGGGCATGGTGGCTCAGTACAAAAAAATACCCCGCCGACAGGATTGCGGGCGGGGTATTCCGGTCAAAGTTTCAATGCTATCGCATGAGAATCATTTTTTTCACGCTGCCGTATTCACCCGCTTTCATCTTGCAGAAGTAAATTCCGCTGGGAGAGGAAAGGCCATAATCATTATGCCCATCCCATTTCAGACTATGGGATCCGGCATTGAAATTACCGTCGTACAACGTTTTAACCACCTGGCCCAGGGTATTGTATATGGTCAGAGTTACTTTCCCTGAGGTTGGCAAATCAAAACTGAGGGTGGTTTCGGGATTGAAGGGATTCGGATAGTTCTGGTACAGCATGTAACTTACCGGAATAGTCTTACCCTCTTTACCCTTGATTCCTACGTAGGGATTATCTGCGGGAGCACCGGGGGAGTGATAAATACCGGGAGCTGCCTGGGTGTGCAGATCCCACAGGCCGGTAAGATCCGGATTGCGGGTCACTGACTGCGCAACGGCGCCTGTGATGGTTTGATCTCCAACGGTATTCGGGGGTTCGGTTTTAATGGCCACAGTGGAAACTGGGGTAGCGGTGCCCCAGTAAATCTCGGCAATAGTGTCATTGTTGGCCGGATTTACCACTACCACATTATCAGCCGCACTCAGTAAATTGGTGCTTGTTAAATCCGCAAAGCCGGAATCGGCTTCACCCGGTTTGGAAGCGAACATCTGTAAAGATGGCGGAAATTGAGAACCGAATCCATCCGGACCCACTCCGCCAAATACCACCGTGTATTCACCGGGATTGAGCACTACGCTGCCCGGGAAGGTGAATACAAGGTATCCGCCTCTGCGTAGTATCTGGTATCCACTGATATCCAGAGGTTCCGCACCGGTATTTACCAGCTCGACGAATTCATCCCCGCGTGGACTCCTGGTGCCATCGCCGTTGGCATCCCCTTCATTGATATCGGGAGTGCCGGCGTCATCCCGGGTAACATCCCACATCAATTCGTTGATCACCAGGGGGGAGGGAGGTGTTTGAGGAATAGTCCCAAAAACGTAACCATTCTGGCCAGCAAGGTATCCGGTAGCCTCATCCTTCCATGCCATGGCTTGTAGCGTGATTCCAACAGCTTCCGAGGGGACCTCCTGCTGGATCCAGGTTGCACCGGCGTCTGTCGATTTATATAATGCGCCATCTTCACCACAGATATACCCTGTGGTATCATTCACAAAATGGATCCGGTAAAGGTCGGGATCATCACCGGGTGAATTGACGTTAGCTAACAGAGTATCCTCTACCCAATTGTCACCTCCATCAGTGGTCTTAAAGAGATAACCACTGGAAGCGCTAATAAATCCGGTGGTGTTGTCCAGGAAGAATATATTTCGCATAGTTTGGCTACCGAAATCGATAACCTCACTCCAGGAAGAACCACCGTCGTTTGATTTGTATATTTTTCCGCTGGAAGCAGCAATGATGCCGGTGTTAGCATCGATAAAATAGCAGTCATACAGGGTCGAAGTAGCACCGATATATCCTTCCGTCCAGGTTTCTCCTCCATCAGTGGTGGACTGTATGATTCCGCTGCTGCCACCGGCCAGTCCATTATTGGCATCGATGAAATAGATAAAATTGTATGTTTTGTTGGTTCCAAAACCATAGCTGGTAGGCTTTAAAGACCAGGATTGCCCGGCATCGGTGGTTTTTCCAATCATTCCATCCCCTCCAGAGAAGAAGCCAGTGTTGTCATCCAGGAAAAAGACGTCATTAATTGCGCCCATCTGACCAGGGACGGGAGTAACAGGATGGGACCAGTTTTGGCCATCATCCTCGGATACAGTAATTTCACCGCCGCTGATAGAGCCTATGAAAACTTTATTAGAGGTGGTTACCATATCCCACCAGGACAAATTGGGCCAGGGAATCAGGGGATTAAAAGTCTGACCGGCATCGCTACTTTCAAATAGTTGGGCATATGTACAGTAAAAATAGACATGATTATCATCGAAAGCCTTAATATACTCAACAGTAGTAGTGGTACTAAAAGCCAGAGTATCCCAATTTGCTCCGGCATCACTGCTATAGTATATTCTGCCGTTACTGTCCCCACACCAGATATGGTCTCCAATTGCACCGATACTATAGAATATCTTATATAAGGCACCAAATATATTGGCAACATTAGTCCAACTTACACCGTAATCAGTACTTTTAAAAACGGTTCCATGGTATCCGGCAATATAGGCGGTACCATTGGGCAGACCGACACAGTCGTATTGGCGTAGACTAATTCCCGGGCCTGGAAAAGGGGCATTAATCGTATTCCAGGTGGTACCTCCATCCGTTGTTGAGAAAATGTAGCCATCATTTGAATTACTCATGGCAAACGCGGAATCCGCATTAAATGCATGGATCCTGTCAAGATCTGAAGCCGAAGCCGGGATAGTTTGATCGGTCCAGGTTGAACCCCCATCGGTCGACTTCAAAATGGCACCGTCATCCCCACTTACATAAATTGTATTGGCGTCAACTGGTGAGATAGATTGTAGATGAGAAGTGGTAATGAGAGTGTCAGGGGACTGATCTGTCCATGTAAATCCCCCATCTGTGGTTTTCCATATCAGACCGTTATCACCCACTACCCAACCGGTGTTGGAATCCAGGAAGAAAGGAGCGTTGAACGTAGTATCGGCTCCTGGCGGTAATGTAAACAATACTTCCCAGGTCTGGCCTGCATCATTGGTATGAAGAATGGCTACGGGTTGGACAGTGCCTACTCCACCAACAATCCAACCTTCGTTGGGAGTCAGGAAAAAGACATTATCCAGAGCGCCAATCAGAGGTTGCGTAGGTTCCTTGATAATCTGCCAGTCACTCTGCGCCAGGAGCAGGCTTCCCAAAGTAAGTAAAACTACCAGTAAATAGTTAATTTTCATAATAACTCCTCCTTAAATTAGTGAAAGTTTTTTCATTAATTAGATAATAAAGAATTTTAATGAAATGGTCAATATAATTTTGTTTCTGTTGTAAAATTTTCCAACGGTTTGGGATGCAAGAGTATGCAGGTAATTAAAAGAAAATTCAGTATCAAAGACAGGTCCGTAATGATATGTAAACTGCAGACCTCCCCCCAAATCGGCTGATCTGCCGGTAAAATAATCATAGGGTCGAATGAACAGATAATCAAAAAATTCGGTGTATTTATTATCTGTTCTGGTATTATGGTAAACAAAATATTTTTTTAAACCACCCCAGATTTTATTGTCCCAGCGTGCTGATAGGTGCAGATTTGCGGCGAGCAACAGGGAGGCGGCGTGATACTGAAAGCGATACAGGTTTTCCGTCATGCGGTCCTCAAACTGATTGCGGTAATGCTCATACTCCAGCTGGAGGAACAGACTGTTTTTGGCTTTCACTATTTTTTTTATTCCGGCTGAGACCCGGTGTTTTTCAAAAGAACGGCTAATGGCAATAGTACTGAATTCCGGTAGCTCAGCTTCATAATTCAGATAATCCAGGTTATATGCTAATTGCCATATGTCGCCGTTTCCTGTGGTATACTCACCCAGCAATTTGCCGTTTAGAGACTGAATCTTCAATTGACCCTGATCCTGCGGCTGGGACCCGCCATCCACGATTTTTCCCCGGCTGACGGCATAACCGACGTTTCCCAGTACTTTTAAGCGGTTGGAAAATACCTTGCGGAGATGAGGATTAACGGTATGACCATGATAATCAAAGAGCCGTTCTTCTGAGGTTTTTCCCCTCAAAATGACCGGCAGATCACTGAAGCGAAATTTGAACAGTAGGGGGGTAAGGTTCTGATCCAGATTATAGCGGCTGATTTCCACTTTTTCCTGCTCATCATAGTAACGGTAAGCCAGACCGAGCGACCAGTTCTTCCAGCGGTGTTGGATACCCAGCTTGACATGAATATCCCGGTGGCGGTTTTCCGGCTTGGGGAATACCTGCTTGAGCCGTTGGTCCACATTGTAATATATTCCAATGCCTGTAGAGAGGGACCTGGAAAACTGATGAGCCCACTCACCGTTCCAGAACAGGCCGCTCAGAATAAAATCTCCCGTGCTGCTGTCAGCCAGAAGTATGGAATTTATTTGAAGAAGTCGGGTCTGGTGGAGCCACATGACGGAATAATCCGCCAGCCTCTGGTAACCGAAATACCCTTTAAACATATCTCTGACAGTAAGCGGTTTCACCAATTGAATATAATATTGCCCGGCATCGGATTTCTGGGGGTCAAAGGGTAACCGGTACTCTCCTGAAACAAAATTGAAATTACCGCCGGTTTGAAGTGAGAAAGCATTTTCATCTTCAGACAATCCGGCAATATTACCGGAAAAACGGTAAAAATTGGTTTTATTCCGAATGGAATCCTGCAGTACTGGCTGAAATGCTAATTCATGGTCCGGATCATACTGCAACCATTGCGCCGGAAGCAGTGCTGTCAGTAATAAAACCAGAGCTGCCGATTTCAATAAATATTTCATATCAAAGACTCACTCTAAACTTCCCGGAGATGGTGTATTCAGAACCTGGAAATCAATACTGCTGTTATTGTTATCCATCAGAACTTTCAATCCATCCACTTCTTTAAATACTTTGCGAGCCACAGATTTTCCCTGATAACCCGGCAAGCCGCCGGTAATTCCCGCATCGATATCGTCAGACAACCGCTTAACTTCGTAATTTGTCACATCTTCCTTATATTCCACTCCATCCCATACACGCTGCTTGGGGACCTTGATCAAATCGAAGGGTCCGTAGGACAGGGTATCTTCCTGCTGCAGTTTAGCGAGGTAGATGGCATCATTGCGGGTGGAATAGAGAAAATCAATACCGTATTTATGGTGAAGCTGGATCATATTCGGCACAAACGGATTATCGATGTCGTTGGATAACGGATTGTAATACTCGAAATCCGCCTGGCTCAGATCGAAGCTGTTTACGTTTTTCAACAGATGGTTTTCGGCATCCTGGGCGATGATGATGGTTTGCCCGGGTGCCACCGGATAATCGCTTCCGTTCCCGGGAAACTGGTAAAGGTGTATGGAGTACATGTAATCCGGATCCTCCTTGTATCCGTAATCCGCATCACCGATTACCATGCCGTCCAGATATTCGATAACGGAGGAATTGTTGTATATTTCAGTGAACTGGTCATGAAAGTAGAGGGGCGGTGGCGGCGGTGCACCGTTGTAGTAAATTTCACTGATGATAAAAGGGGTACGGGGAACCTGTTTTAATAATACTCTGAAGGAATCGGCAGCTGATCCCATTTTAAAAGCGGCCTTGCTGCCCACAAGTACTTCTTCCCGCCGGTAACCGAGATAGACCTGTACGGTATCCTCCGGATAGATTCTTTTCACACTGCAGTTGTAGAGATCCGGAACCAGATTTTCAAAATATGCCTGTCCTGAGTTGTTGGAGATACTGACATATTCCAAACCATAACTCACTGAAAAGAGGCTGACTTCGGCACCGGGTACATAAGGTTGCCGGTAGATACCTGCCGTGATATAGGAAGTATCCATTACCCCTACCCGGGCTGAAAACTGCACCGATGCCGGTTCGGTGATTTCATGACTGCAGTTGAAATTGACCGACAGCAGTAGATACAGGATGATTATCCCGGTGCATCGCTTCGGCAGATATTTTTTGATGATATTCATTTTAAATCCATTCAATTGAAAACAGAAATTCCGGGGTGGTTGATCGCCCTCAATAATCTGTTAAAATCTTGTACCATTTAGTTACCTGCTAGTATCGCCTGACCAGATTGACAAAATCATCAATGACCATACTGAATTCCATTCCGTAAAATATTTCCGGATTGCGGCGCAGGTAAGAGACAGCTCCTTCCGGCACACGGTCCCGCTGAACCAGGGGCTGGTAATTGAACATGTTGTTTACAAAAAATGACACTTCCGATCCCTTCCACAAACTTTTACTGACACGCAGGTTAATGAGCCATAAATTGGGTAATGATTCAGTCAGGAAGAGATAGGAGGATGCAGGCCGGTGAATTCCCCGGTAGACCGGATCAGCGCGGTCTTCCTCCGGAATAGTGTAAATAGAACCATCCTTTCTCACATAACCCACGGCCAGCGAATCTTCCAGACCCTGCAGTTTATCCCTTTCAAAAGCGACCTGCTGGATAGCAACAGTAAACCATAATCCCAGCGATCTGGCCATGGTATCCAGGCGGTAATGAATGATCAGATTATCCGACCAGCTGCCCACCGGATTCCAGAAGGGCCGGATCTCTTCCTGCAGATAGGGATCTTTTCGAAGGGTGGATGCATACTCGAAATGATTATTCTGCCACCAGCTTTTGGTATAATGATAAGCCGCATCAATGCGGATAATGGTATTAATGACCGGTATCTGCCTGGTAGTCACCGCCAGTTCTATACCCCTGGAGCTGGATTCCACTGAATTTATGGCCTCACGATAATCCAGCAGCAAGGTATCTCGGGGAATGGCCGGTTCCGCTGCAGGCCAGTCGGGCCGGTAATATTGAGGAAGTGAGACCGGAATAAATCCGGAAAGATCGAAACCGTTATGCATTTTCTCGCTGAATCCGGTGATGGAAAAACCGATATTTCCGATTTTCTGATCGATGCTGAGCTCATATTTATCCTGGGAAAATGCTTTAATATCCCGGTTGGTACGGTCATAAATATAGGTGGTCACAATAGCCAGCCGGTTTTCGGGAACGTTGGGATCATAATACATGGAATCCACTACATCGAAATATACAGGATTGGGATATATCATGCTGAGTGGCGGCACTTTTACATTTCTGCCGTATCCCATGCGGAGCTGGGTATTTTTACTCACGTGCTGGATAAAGTTGATGCGCGGACTCAAAAATGTTCCGTAGCGGGATTCAATCGGCGATTTCCTTTCCTGCAGAAAGGTGGGGTTCCATTTATAGGGATCCAGCATTTCCAGGCGCAGTCCCAGCTGCAGGTTAAAATCACGCCAGATGTGACCCACTATTTCGTCCTGAATATAGAGTGTATACTGACCTAATCCTGGAATATCATCGTATCGCCTAGGGCGGTCCCCTTCATTATCGGTTACCTGGGGCGGTCTGGAGGGATCAAAATCTCTACCCGAGCCGTTGTTGAACTCATATTGAACATTTAAGCCTGTCTGCCAGATATGTAAGAAACCGCCGGTCTGTGTTTGTGAATTATATTCCAGGCGACCAAACAGATTCCAGGCTCTTCCTCTAACCCGCAATTGAGTTTGATAATAGGAAACAAACAAACCCTCCTGCGTTCCGGGAACCATCCGGTCACTGATGACCCCGGCATCCCGGCTGATGTATTTTTTATAATAGGAATCCTGGCGGTCCATGGTGATTCCCAGAATGGACTCCAGTTTTTTATGTGTGTTCCAGTTATAGCGCATAACTGTGTTCCAGCGGGCGGTGTAATCACGAGTATATCGTTCTGTCGCAAACAAGTCTCCTTCCTGTACATCCTGTTCATCAAAAGTGCGGATATAATAAAATCGGTTCCCCCAGAACAATTTTTTCTGAGCGAAATAATTCTCCAGGCTCAGCTGCCCGGCCAGCCGGCTATAAGAATCACCACTGATACGGATATCGCGGAGGCTGTTGGCATAATTTAAATTAAAGTTTATATTCATACTTTCCCAGCCATGGCCACCGCTGGCATTCAACTCTTTATTGCGCGGATTGAATTTGTATTTCATCCGGTAGGGTACATATCCGCTTGCAGTGTTCACCAGAATGGTTCCACTGCTTAAGTCGCCGTATTTTGCCGGTGGTATACCCCTGATTACTTCCACCGAACGGATATTTTCGGCCGGAATACGTCGCAGATCTATCCCGGAATTCACTGTAATGCGGTAGGTGGCACCGTCATTCAATTTTGTATCCAGCTGCATATTGGCATTATTAGACAAGGGAATATCATCCACTACCACCTGGGTGCCCAGAGAGGCATTACGGTCCGCTTCGTCATCGGTCGGCGTCTGCCTCAGGCTGATCTGCTTGACATCCTCCAGGCCGGGATTGGTAAATTTCTGCCCGGGAATCAGTTCCAGCACATCCCCCAGACTGGAGGCCTGCAGATGCTCTATTTCTCCTGACGAAATCGTAGTGATGGTGGCAGCATTCTCCGGAAGCAAATCCCTTTCTGCAGAAACTTCAATCCCGCCGATATAAAATTTTTCACCCTCTTCTGCACTCTTCTGCAGGAAAAATTGTTTGTATACCACTTCACCGGCTATAACCGGCAGCCCAAGGAAGATGGTGCGTCCATATCCCGGAGCTTGTAAAATAAGGGTATAGGTTCCTTCCGGAATTTTCCTGAATTCAAACAGGCCTTTCTTAGTGGTATATCTGACACTATCCAGCTCGCTGATCTTGATTAAAACCTGCGGGATACCACTGTTTTTTTCCACATCAATGACTTTGCCGGCCAATCCACCGCTCATCTGAGCAAAAGCCACATAATGAAAAATGAGAAGGAAGCACAGACTGAAAAGAATAATATTAATTTTTATACACATTATAAATTAGGAAAATTATTTACGATGAGGATTGTATCATTTCCTCTCCGGATTTGTTTCCGGAATGCCGGACTTTTTCCAGCGGGTGGTTTGTATGCCCTCGCTCCTTATAAATTATTTAACACTTTTATTTTAGTTTTCTTGCATAATTTTTTGACTTAATAAAAATAATTGAGGTATGTTTCCCCGTAGAAGGTGCCGGGCTTAAAGGCCAAAGGCTCAAGGCAAAAGGGCAAAGATGGCAGTTGGCCCGTCTAAAGCCCTGCCTGCAGCAGGCAGGCGGACAGGCCGGGCAGACAGTAGGCAGTTGGCAAATGGGGTCGAAGAATTCCACGAAGTGAGTTTCGATGAAGCCTTGATCCTTTGTCCTTTAGACTCTGTGACTTCTTCCTTGTCCCTTTTCCCACTGAAACCTGGTACCTTGTTCCTTGGGTCCGGAACCTCCTGGTGCACGTTGACTGCTGCTTTAAAAAAACTTTTGATATCTTATTCCCGTATACACTTTTAAATTTGAAAAAAAGTCGCAGAGGATATTTGTGCCACCAACCCGGTTTAAAGTTCAGCAGCGCCTGCAAGAATTTTCCCTGCATCTCCGCCACAGCAACCTGTTAACCGTGCACTTCGGTCTTTACCTGCTGGGTTGGATTTTGTTTTTCTTTGTGGTGATGCTATCCGTATCCAGCATGTTTTTAAATATTTTTATCCCATTTATTCTTCTGGCTGTCACGGGACGAAAAATCATCCGGGAAATCCTGCAGACTCTGAATCCACCCTCGGAAATCCTGCTGCTGCTTCTGCTGGTATTTATGTTTTTTGAAAAGATCTGGTTTCACTGGTTTATTGACTCTGCAGTTTCCACTGCCAATGAAAATTTCTTCCCCTCCGTGTTGGCCCTGATTCCCCAAATTTTCCTGCTTTCCCTTATTACCCTGCTTTTCAGTATTCTGCTGGTACAGAATAATAATGGCAAGTCCCGGGTACTGCTTACCTACCTTTTTCTCGGTTTCATCAGTCTACTTTTGCTTAAACTGTCCGACCGCCATTTCTGGTCAATATTCCAGCTGATCATGATTTTTGTTCTCTTTAGGCAGACCTCCTGGGCAGAAAAACTGACCAGGCTGGAATGCCTGATATATTTTTTTATCATTGGAACTATTCTCATTAATTACGATGCCCTCCCCTATCTGAATATTTCAAATACCTCGGTAGATAGTTTCGGGTGGTATTTCCTGCCTGCAATTCTGAGTCATTTTATTAAACTCTATCTGTATGCTGTTCTGCTGAAGATTCCTTTTGTAATTGTGTACCACCATGCCCGGCTCAGCCGGAAATTCAAGATTGCCGGCTGGCTTCAATCCAGTATTCCCCAGTTCATTCAACTGGTTATTCTGCTGCTGGTTTTCTACTTTTTTATCGGTGGCTGGCAAGCAGAAAATCTAAAAACGGTTATAATTAACCAGCTTCGGGTGGATTCTGCCACAGGTGACCGGGGAAAGATAAACAGCTACAATATTCAGGTGAAGGATTATCCGGTTCAGGTCGATCTTCCCGGCTACCGTCCATTTGAAATTCCCGGTTCCCGTGTTAAAGCGGCCGTTGTCCATTTACAACCTCTCTCAACCATCAAGAAAAGTCCATATAACAACTTTCTTTTCTCCCTGCTTCACTCGCAGGAATATGATGAGGTGCATTTGGTTCAGATTGACAGCGTATTTCTGGAAAACATCCAGTCCAAACTGGTGACGATTGCTGCCAGTGGTCTCATGGCCTATCCTTTTCAGGTGAATCAGTGGGATTCGCTCCTATATAATATCAGGGGCTGGATGACGAATGAACGATTTGCGGATATACAGGTTTTCCCCTTTGCCCTTACCCCCTATTCATCTGAGCAGATGGTATCGGTGAATTTAGGGGGAGACCATAAAAACACCAGCAATGAAGTACAGGTTGTCATCATGCGTCAGGATAAATTTACCGCCGGAAGGGTTTACCTTCCCCTGGTCAATTCTCAATTCCGGAAAACCGGCCTATGGGCCTTTGATATCGTATTGATTCCCAGGATCTCATCCTTTAACTCACCTCTGATGAAGCAAGTGGGATTCTGGTTATTAATTTACCTGTTGATCAACCTGCTGGTAATCCGACGGGTAATCACCTTCGGCAACCGGATCACCGGGATGATTGTTCAGAAATTCAGCCAGCTGACCCGGGGCATCCGGCAGATATCGGATGGCAATCTCGATTACAAGATTCACATGGAGGGGGAGGATGAATTCGTGGAATTGGCCGAGCGCTTCAATCAGATGGGAGATAAACTGCAAAAGAAGATCGCCGAGGTGCGGGAGAAAGACCGTCTGGAATACGAGCTGCGGATTGCCAGGGAGGTACAGCTGAGCCTGCTTCCACGGCAGCTGCCCGAGATACCCGGGTACCATCTGGCAGCCAACATCAGGACGGCTGCGGAAGTGGGAGGAGATTTCTATGACGTTCTTCCCATGGATGAAGATAAATACCTGTTTGTAATCGGTGATGTATCTGGAAAAGGCACCTCAGCAGCCTTCTACATGGCGCAGTGCATCAGTATGATCCGTTTCGCGCGGCAATTTGCCACTCAACCCCGCGATATCATGATTCGCTTGAACCGTTACTTCTCTGATCCCATGATCGACCGCCAGATTTTTGTTACCGCCATTATAGGGCTACTGGATTCCAGGAAAAATACACTGCAATTCCTGCGGGCGGGACATAATCCACCTCTGTATGTTCCGGCCGGAACATCCGGCGAAATCCGAGAACTCAAGGCCGCGGGACTGGGTCTGGGTCTGGAAAGAAAAGGTATATTATTCGAGAAGACCTTAAAAACAAAATCCGTGAAGCTCAACAAAGGTGATTTACTCTTCCTGTATACCGATGGCCTGGTGGAAGCCTCCTCATACCATAGCGAGCGGAATGACCTGCCTCCTTCAACCGACTTCTTCGGTGAAGAGCGACTCATCAATTTACTGAAGGAGCTTCGTGGTGTGGATGTGGAAGACATCATTTCAGCCATTAACCGCGAAATCCGCGAATTTTATGGAAATTCTCCTCTTATCGATGATATGACCATGCTGGTGATCAGGAGAAGTGAGGGCTAAAAATTCGACTCTCTCCAGGAATATAAATACAGTAACAGAAATTCTTATTAAAATAAATATTAAATGGGTTTAATTGAATTTAGAATATCAAAAACCAAACAATTTCAACGTGTTTTATACTCCTAGCTTTTTCCTAAATAAGATAATACCCTGTTATCAATGATGAAATAAAGTGAAGTAAAAAGCTTCAAGAATAATAACTCGCTTCAAATTGACCTCCGCCTTGTAAGGGCAGAGTTGTTATCTTTGTATAGTTATAAATTACAATAACTTATATCATCTTAAAAAGAACAGGGTGTGCAAAATAGGGTTCAATTTTATTAGAAATCTTTATAAAAAAGCCAGAAATCGTTTAAAGACAACTGGCTTATACCTTATATATTGCTATATTCTTTTTATTCTTCTACCGTAAGTTTAGTGCATATGACCATAGGAGTAATTACATTAACAAAAGTTTAATCATATTGGAGGACTTCTTATGGCAAATTCACAGACTAATTACGGCATTCTGCGTTTAAAATCCAAAGACGCCATAATCTATGAGTGGAGTCGCATTGTTAGGATCAGCGAAATCATTAACTTCTTTAATAGTGCTCCAGTCGCTTGATGAAGATCTTACTCGTAATAGAATATAAACATCTTTCTGCCAAACCACTCCTATTTTTCCCCCTGCAACATAATATGATGATGAAATACATGGCTGCTTATTTAGGCCTGAACCGTCGCTTAGTCTAAACTCGGGTT
Source organism: uncultured Caldithrix sp. (assembly GCA_964461135.1). Classification (GTDB taxonomy): domain Bacteria; phylum Calditrichota; class Calditrichia; order RBG-13-44-9; family RBG-13-44-9; genus RQOF01. The sequence goes on from CAYWTB010000024.1 coordinate 53,204, forward strand.
TCCACTCACCATCTTCATAATATGTGTAATAAATTTCTCCATTATCTTCGTATACCATGTGGTATATCGTACCATCATAGAGAACCTTTCTCTGAGAATTCGGACCAACAGCACCAGCTATATTCGATGCCAGGTGGCCTTTGTAAACAGCTTTAGCCTCTGCATCATCATCTGTAAAAGCCACTCCTGTTTCAAGCTGGTTAGGATCCTGAAATTGTACATTTGTCCCCTGCCACCCTTTAAAATACCAGGTAGTGGATTGTCCATGAAAGTTAATATATTGAGGATTTTCGACGCGGACTCTGTAATATGGTGGATACCATAATGGGAGCCCTTGATTCTTAAACACACCTCTATAAAAATCCGATTCATTCGGTTGAATGACAAGAGATGTGTTATGGGGATACCATTCAGCACCGTCCATACCTCGGTTTTTATGTATCCCAAGCTTCTCCACTCCGTCAGGTAACCAGGGATCTTTGAATTTTATCGTACCGCCTGTACCGCCTGATATTAAATCTGTTCGTATAGTAGCCGAATGGATATCACGAAGATAGGAATGTAAGTGATCGGTTGTTGGAAGAATGGAAAAATCTTGATAATTAGTAAATATATATTCATTTGGATCTTGATTCCAATGATGAAATTTTTCTATGTAGTTAGGAACCAAAACATCATCGTTTGTCCAAAGACATTCACCTTCCTCTAAGGTCAAGAATGGATGGGTACTTATGCCAGCGCCAAGGGGTGTCCAACATTCATAATCAGGCTCCTCCTGATTTGGATCAGAAAACCTACACACGTAATTTTTTATGAAATCGTTTCCATCGGGTGTCTCACCATTTGCTCTGTGCACCAAAAGTCCTACAGATCGGGCAGAACCTTCTCTCCCAAAACAGGGGGTTTCAACTGGCCCAATATAAAAACCACCCTGTCCATAAATTTGTAACCGTGCTTGGTATAATTCATCATGGTGTCCGTCTGGGTGTCCGTAATCATTTCCCATGCCCTAGGCATTAAGCCATTCTCGAAATTGTCCTTTATTACACATATTTTCATGGGTCACTGTATTTTTATT
>CAYWTB010000025.1:0-54268 GCA_964461135.1 uncultured Caldithrix sp.
ATGATGTAAGTTCTTATCCATTAAATAACTACTTTAGAAATTTAGGTATTATTAATACTTTTAGTAACTTCAGCAGGCAAATTCATATTTGCCCAGCCACTGCAGGCAGAAGTTAAAGAGGAAGTTCCAATTATACTTAAAGCTCTGAATCAGAACAATACGCTGAAAGATAAAATCAAGAATGATTGCGTCATTGCTATCCTTTATAATTCGGGATCAGCAACATCAGAAAATGAGAAGGAAATGATTTCGGATATTTTGAATGTTAATAAAAACATTAAAATATATGGTAAAAAGATAAAGACCATCGAAATTCCACTTGATGCCTCGTTGAACTTGGAAAAAAAGATTATTATCAACAAAATAAATGCATTCTGGCTTACTTCGGGAATTAAGTCCTATATAAATAAAATCAGGGAAAGCGCTAAGTACAATCAGGTAATTACCATTGCCTCGGACCAGAACCTGGTGACAAATTCGCTGGCGGCCATGGGAGCACAAAAGACAGAAAATGGGTATAAATTACTTATAAATCTTTTGGAAATTCAGAATATAAACATTGATTTACATCAGAACCTGTTGTCCGAAGCTATTGTCATCCAATAAATTCTATTTTTGATAGATCAAGTAAAAAAACCCCGGTTAATTGAAGCGGGGTTTTTTTTATTTGTCTCACACCGGCTAATATTCCCTGCTCACTAGTCTTTTCTTTAGTTCCGAAATATGCCAGGTCAAATTAATATCCTTCGGGCAGGCTTCTACGCAATTGAAAATCGTATGGCAACGCCATACACCGTCGTTATTATCCACAATTTGCAATCGTTCAGCAGCACCTTCATCGCGAGAATCGAACGTATAGCGAAATGATTTCAATAAAGTCGCCGGCCCCAGAAACTGAGGATTTTTCCAACTGGAGGGACAGGAAGTCGTGCAGGCGCCGCACTGGATGCACCTGGTGGATTCGTCAATCAATTCACGGTCTTCCACAGATTGATATCTCTCCTTTGTTGGCGGAGGCGTCTTGTTAATCAGGTACGGTTTCACCACTTCATATTTCTTGAAGAAGTCATCCATATCCACCACTAAATCTTTAATAATCGGAAGTGACCGTAACGGCTCAACCATAATATGAGTAGGATCTCTAAAATTGCCAATAAGCGCCTCGCAAGCTAACATATTCGCGCCATTGATTTTCATAGCGCAAGAACCACAAATGCCATGGGCACAGGAGCGGCGGAAGGAGAGTGTTCCATCTTGTTCCCATTTAATCCTATGCAAAAGGTCCAGAACTTTATCCATTGGGTTTGCCTCAACGGTGAACTCGTCAAAATGAGGTTTGGTATCCTCTTTTTCCGGATTAAAGCGAGATACTTTAACTTTTACCTGTATCATTAGTATTTCCTTTCCTTTGGTTGAAATTTAGTGATCACAACGGGTTTATAATCAAAAATAACTTTCCCTTCTTTCTTAAAAGCAAGGGTGTGTTTCAACCAATTTTTATCATCACGTTTCGGATAATCTGTGCGGAACTGCGATCCCCGGCTCTCTTGCCGGTTAAGTGCGCCATTAACTATGATCTCTGCAAAATGCAAAAGATTATGCAACTCCAATGCTTCAGTCAAATCTGTGTTGAAATTCATTCCCTTATCGTCTATCTGAATGTGTTCGACTCTTTCTTCCAATTCGTGAACTTTGTCTAGCATCTCTTTCATATCTTTCTCTTCTCTGAAAATGCCCAGCTTCGCCATCATGGTTTCCTGGAGTTCGTGCCTGATTACCCCGACTTTTTCTTTGCCGGTATTATTCCGAATAGTTTCCACTCGTTCGATAGAAGCCTTAATCTGATCTTCCGGTAAATCGGCTTTTTCGGTGCCGTTTTTATTGAGGTATTCAATAATGGTTTTTCCCGCTCGTCTTCCGAAAACGATCGTTTCCAACTGGGAATTAGTTCCCAGCCGGTTAGCACCGTGAACCGAAACACAGGCACACTCACCGGCGGCATAGAAACCTTCCAATTTCTGTGATTTGCCGTCTGCCAGCACTTCCGAATCAATGGTTACCGGAATCCCGCCCATCGAGTAGTGTGCAGTCGGTTGAATAGGTATCGGTTCTTTCACCGGGTCCGCGCCGGCAATTTTGCGGCAAAAACCAGTGATTTCCGGTAATCTTTCATTAATCTTTTTCTCGCCCAGGTGCCGCAAGTCCAAATATACATAATCCTCACCGTTTATCCCAAATCCTTCATTAATCTCGGTTTGAATTGAACGGGAAGTCATGTCCCTAGGAGCAAGTTCCATAAGTTTGGGGGCATATTTTTCCATGAAACGTTTGCCCTCGTTATTAATTAAATAAGCACCTTCACCACGGGCACCCTCGGTGAGCAAGATGCCGTAGCGGTACAATCCGGTGGGGTGAAATTGAACAAATTCCATATCTTCCAACGGCAAGCCGGCTCGCAGTACAATTCCCAAACCGTCACCGGTATTTGCGTGTGCGTTAGATGTGATTTTATAGGTTCGCCCGTAACCCCCGGTAGCGAACACTACTGTCTTGCTGTGGAAAGTTATGAATTCTCCACCAATCATGTCGTAGGCAATTAAACCACGGATGATATTATCTTTCAGAAGCAAATCCGTTACGAAAAACTCCGGATAGAAACGAACATGGTTTTTCACGCATTGATCATACAATGTATGAAGCATAACATGTCCGGTTCGGTCGGCAGCAAAACAAGCGCGTAAAATAGGCGCTTCACCGTAATTGCGGGTATGTCCACCAAATTTCCGTTGGTTTATTTTCCCTTCCGGAGTACGACTGAAGGGCACTCCCAAGTGTTCTAATTCATACACTGCGGGAATCGCATCATTCACTAAAACCTCGGCTGCATCTTGATCGGCCAGGTAATCGCTACCTTTCACGGTATCAAAAAAATGCCAATCTATATGATCTTCTTCAACATTTCCCATTGCTGCGGCGATTCCCCCCTGGGCTGCGCCACTATGTGATCGGGTTGGAAAAACTTTTGAAACGACTGCAACATCATAATACCTGGAAGCTTCCAGGGCAGCCCGTAAACCAGCTAATCCCGCACCAACAATCACCACATCATGTTTAGCTATCATTTTAACCTCTTTTGTTTTCCATTATTTTGTCAAATTTGATTCAAGCAACAAAAAATGATAATGTTTATACTTACTGTATATTTGGTAATGTGAGCATTGTAATGAAACCAAGAACACCGATAAAAATTCCCACAACCATAATTACAGCAAATATTGCTTTTCGCATGCCAGGCTTCATATGATAATCTCGAATAACAGACCAAAGCCCATTCAGCCCATGATATAAAGCTAAAGCAACAAATACCAAATAAAACGTTCGCATATATGGATTGGATAATCGGGCAATGATTGTCGCCCAATCGTGGCCTGAATCCCAGGTATTATGTGAAATATAAAAATGGACGAGCACCTGGATAAAAAGAACCAGGCCGGTAACACGTTGGAAATACCAGCCAAAAGTTCCTGAAGTGTCCGAACCTTCGAATTTATAAGCCATTTGAAATTCTCCTTAAGAAGTTGATTTAAAAAAACATTATCGCGCCCATTCCAGCAAAAAGAATGATGCTGAAAACCAAGACAGCTGTTAATAATTGTTTGTGATACCGGGCACCATTAAAATAATCAATGATAAAAATTCGTATCCCATTTAATGCATGAAAAACCACTATACTGAAAAGACACCATTCCAACACCATAAGAATTGGATTCCTGAATATTTGCATCTCACTTTGCCACCCAGGTTTATTATGGAGTCCGCTGACAAGGTAAATATGGATGAGAATATAGCCAATTAGCGCTAATCCAGTTAAGCGATGCAGGATATATCCCCAGGTACCGTAATGCTTTACATATCTCATGGATGAATTCTCCTTCTATTTTGGGTGTGTAAAAAAAACAAAAAAGAATGCCAAAAAGATATAGACTTGAGAAAAATATAATATTGTCATATATATTTATCAAGAGTAATATAACTTTATATTTTTAATAAGGATATTGAGAATTTTTCTCAATAATATATATGAAAAACATGAAAATTTCAGATATTTTTCACATATGTATTGGTTTTTTTATCCATAATTATTCCCTGCATTTATCTGCATAACAACTTCAAATTCAGACATCCCAACTCACCATTGAACCTGTTGCCAGTTTCGACCGCTCCATTTCAACCATACGGCCCGATTCCGGTCGGTCCGGAAATACTCAATACCAGCACGTTCCAGGCGATCAATAACAATTTCAGAGGGATGATCATATTTATTGGACTGGCCTACAGAAATAAGAGCAATATCGGGATCAACCGCACCAAGAAATTCCCGGGAGGATGAGGTTATACTTCCATGATGTCCGACCTTTAGAATGTCTGCCTTGAGGAGAGGAGACCAACACCCAAGATCATACTCCACGGGAGTCTCGGCATCACCGGTAAAAAGGATGGCTGATTCACCGAGCTGAAAACGTGCTACCACAGAAACATCATTGATGTTATAGCCATAAGAATGAGCTCCATGGATATATGGCGACAAAGGTGCCAGAATAAAGATTCGGGAATATTGATCTACTACCATCTGATCTCCCGTTTTTAAGAATCTCAACGGAATATCCTTTTCCATCAAGGTTTTAATAGCACTGTCCTGCCAGAAATATGAGATGTCCATTTCAGGCAGGTAAACAGTATCCACTTTTATTTCTTCGAGAAGTGAAAACAGACCTCCAATATGATCTGAATGCGCATGTGTAATAATAACTTTTTCGCAGTGAAGTTTACCAAATTCCCGAATTGCCGGCAGTATCACCTCTCGTCCGCTGTCCCAGTCCTGATAAACCGGACCTGCGTCAATGAGTACCTGTTTGCCGGTGGGAGTTTTAACAATAAAGGCGTCCCCCTGACCTACATCAAGCATAATAAGCTGGGGCGGATAGCTCCGAGGAGCAATTTTCCATAAAACAAGAACAACCAGGAGTGCTCCAAGGGTCAGCTTCAAAGTTGTAATGTTTTCAGCTGATCGCCAGAATATCAAACTTATGGCAAGCAGATAAATCACAAAAACGACAATATCCGGTGAAGATAATTGCACATAGGCAAAGGGCAAACCGGCCGCCGTGTGTACAATCCAGAATAACACATCAATTAAATGAGATAATAATTGTCCTACTAGAATTGAAATCAGGGAGGAAAAATAAGAAAGAATCAGTGATAAAACTCCGATGGGAATTAGAATTCCCACCAGGGGTATGACCATAAGATTCAAAAGCAAAGAAATCAGCGGAATCTGGTTAAAATAAGCGGCCATTAGCGGAAGGGTTCCTAATTGGGCCGCCAATGAGACTAGGAACAGCCGGAAGATTTTCAGCAAGATCGACTTCAAGGGAAACCCGGATGGGATAAACTTTAAAAATTTATTCTCTAAGGGTTGCATTCTTTGATAAAAAAACAGAATAGAGAATACAGCCGTAAAAGAAAATTGAAAGCTGACCCAGAACAGCTGTTGAGGCTGGATTAGCAAAATAAGAAAGGCTGCGGCACCCAACGTATTATAAATATCGGGTTTACGTTCAAGATTGCGACCCAGCAAATAGATTGAAACCATTAGTGTTGCACGGATAACCGGGGGCTGGGCCCCGGTAAGAAACATATACACAATCAGAAGAAAAATGGTTAACAGGTTATGCCATCGATAAGACACCGGAAAAAAGGATAAAATCAGATAGATAATATAGACCACAAATCCGACATGGAGACCACTAATGGCTAAGATGTGGGCCACTCCGCTTTTCTGAAAATCGGTTTTTATATCCCTGGAGATATTTTCTTTTTTACCCAGGAATATGGCTGAAAGAAATGCGGCGGTATTATCCTGATAAATGATTTTAATGCGCTGATTAAGGTGTTCCCTGGCTGAGTAAAGATCACGTTTTGTACAGATAACATCTTGATTTTTCCTGATCCGGACAAGGCTGAAGGATTGCATCTCAATCTGCCCGATTATGCCACGGTATAAAAGATAGTTTTGATAATCAAACTGGCCGGGATTTCTTTTTCCCGGTACGTGCCGCACCGAAACCTGATCCAGGTAAATTGAATCGCCCGGCAAGAGGGACCAGGGAAAATCTTCATCCAGTTTAAGCAGGAAACGCCTTTTTATAGAGAAACGATAATCATTTCTCCCGATACTTTTAACATCAATTATTCCGTAATGCCTGGTCTGATCGGGCGGCTCAATTATACATCCCGTGACATTTACACTGTCCAGTGGCAGAATCTGGTCAAGAAGATTATCGGCATTATTCTCTTTCCAGATTTTAAAGTTAATGGCACCCAGAAATAGAAAAAGCCCACACAATATTAACTTTGAAAGCAGGGAATGACGAAATATGAAAAAAATAATCATGAGAAGAGCGAACAAAGAAAGGAGGATTATGGAAGGAAAATGTAACAGGTATTCCAGCCATATTCCCGCAGTCATAAAGACAGTTAAAAAAAGAAATGGACGGGCTACAAAACTCCGTTGCATGAATTCCGCCGCAATATTTTTTATTGGGTTGTTTCTATTATACAAAAAATTTTAGAGAAACACAGAATATTTTTATTAAAAAAAAACCCGGATCGTTCATGATCCGGGTTCAGGGAAAGGGTGTTCAAGAAAAAGATTAATTCACATTAATATTTTTACTTTTTTCAACCAATTGAAAAGTCAGTTCTTTCTTATTTTTCATTTTAACCCTGATGGTTGATCCGTCGGCAAATTTTTCCCGCAGGATTTCGTCTGCCAGGGGATCTTCAATATATTTCTGAATCGCACGTTTCAGCGGTCTTGCACCCAAAATGGGATCATAACCCTGCTCCGCAATAAATTCTTTGGCACCATCACTTAATTCCAGAGTGATATTCCGTTCCAGCAGACGCTGGCCGATTTCGGAAATCAGCAGATCCACAATTTTCACAATCTCTTTCTTTAACAATTTTCGGAAAAAGATAAAATCATCAAGCCGGTTTAGAAATTCGGGATTGAAAAGTCGTTTCAATTCCGTTGAAATCTTGTCACGCATTACATTATGCTCGGTTTCATCGACCTTTTGAGAAAAACCAATGGAAATATTCTTTTTTATTTCCCGGGTACCAACATTGGACGTCATGATTAGGATGGTATTCCTGAAATCCACTTTTCTTCCCAGGCTGTCTGTCAATTGACCATCATCAAGAACTTGTAAAAGAATATTAAATATATCAGGATGGGCCTTCTCCAGCTCATCAAACAACACTACTGAATAGGGATGCCGGCGAACTTTCTCTGTAAGTTGTCCTCCTTCCTCATAACCAATATATCCGGGAGGTGAACCGACAAGCCGCGATACAGAAAATTTCTCCATGTATTCAGACATGTCAATGCGGATCAGGGCATCTTTCCGTTCAAAAAGATATTCTGACAGAATTTTGGCGAGATGAGTTTTCCCGACTCCGGTAGGTCCCAGAAACATGAAAGATCCTATCGGTCGATTGGGATCCTTTAAACCGGTACGGGACCTTCTGATAGCTTTGGAAATGGTCTTAATGGCCTCATCCTGTCCAATGACAAATATAGTTAATGCATCTTCAATTTCCATCAGCTTTGCAGATTCGCTTTTTGCCACGCGGCGTACCGGAATTCCGGTCATCATGGAAACAACCTCAGCAATATCTTCATCACTGACTGTCGCCGGTTTACTTTCCTCTTCCCGTTCCCACTTATTTCTTTCGAACTGCAATTCTTCCTGCAATCTTCTTTCAACATCTCTGAGCTTGGCAGCTTTTTCAAAATCCTGTTGCCGGGCGTAAAGTTCCTTTTCCTGCCGGACCTTCTCGATTCTTTGCTCGAGTTCCAGGATTTCCTTCGGAACCACAATGCTTGAAATATGCACCCTGGAGCCGGTCTCATCAAGTACATCTATAGCTTTATCGGGGAAATTTTTATCTGTCACATACCTTTCGCTCAGGCGAATGGTGGATAAAAGTGCTTCATCCGTATAGAAAACATTATGATGTTCTTCGTATTTGGATTTTATGCAACGCAAAATCTCCAAAGTTTCTTCCGGACTGGTGGGTTCAATCATTACTTTCTGGAAACGCCTCTCCAGAGCTCCATCCTTTTCCACATACATCCGGTACTCATCCAGAGTAGTGGCACCCACACACTGGAGCTCTCCACGGGCCAGTGACGGCTTAAACATGTTGGATGCATCCAGTGAACCTGATGCACCTCCTGCACCCACAATAGTATGAAGCTCATCGATAAAGAGAATAACATCCTCGGCTTTTTCCAGTTCACTCATAATGGCTTTCATTCGTTCTTCAAACTGACCACGGTATTTTGTGCCAGCAACAATGCTTCCCATATCAAGAGCCACAATTCGCTTATTATGAAGGACCCGGGGTACCTTTCGGTTGATAATACGAAGCGCCAATCCTTCCGCGATGGCGGTCTTTCCTACCCCCGGTTCACCAATCAACACCGGATTATTTTTCTTCCTGCGGCTCAGGATTTGCGCCACCCGTTCAATTATTTTATCCCGACCGATAATTGGATCGAGCTTCCCCTGAGCAGCCAACTGAGTTAAATCTCTGCCAAAATGATCAAGTGCAGGTGTCTTTATCTTCTGCTGGGAAGTTTTTGGTGTAGCACCATGGGAGGTTACCTGCTTTCCTTCCAATATATTCTTTAATTCATTGTAAACAATATTGTAATCAACATTGAAGCTGTTCATCACCTGAGCAGCTAATCCCTCCTTTTCCTTGAGCAGAGAAAGCAAAAGGTGCTCTGTACCTATAATATCAGATTTGAAATTTTTTGCCTCCAGATAGGTGACCTTCAAGACTTTTTCCGCCCTTTTGGAAAGTGGCAGATTCCCCAGGGTCATCATCCCTCCGGCTGGTCCTGAGGCCTCCTCAAATCTCTGTTTCAATTTTTCAATATCCACATTGAGATTCTTCAGGATCTTAATGGCAATGCCCTCTCCTTCCTTAATAATCCCCAGAAAAAGATGTTCAGTTCCGATATAATCGTGCCCCAGACGCATTGCCTCTTCTTTAGAATATCGGATTACTTTCTGCACTCGACTGGTAAAATTATTCCTCATTGAAAACCCCAACATGATACATAAACCCCTTTTTTTATTAAAGCCACCTTCAATTTACACTTTATCTTTGAATGACGCAACCCTAAACCATCCAGAAAACGAAAACATATGCTGATATGAGTAATTCACTATATCTTACCGATTCTCTGATCCTGAATCCGGCACTCTATACTATCGAAACATGCAGTTTTACTGTTTGCTTTAAATTTTACCTCATCTCTCTAATTTTAATTATCGAATGTTTCCGAAAAAATTAAAATTAAATGGATCTTTTGTTGTTGCATCATAAGCACTATTTATTCTTTCTATTCAAATTTTTCCCGCAATGTTCCCTGAATGGCATATGCTTTTCCTAAAGAATACTATTTTAACCTCTGCTCTTTTCAATAAATGCCGATAATATAGTAAAAACCGGATATCTGGCCATTTATTTAAAAGATTTTCATTGATTTTTATAATGCATTCATATATAATAACTTTGTAGGAACTCCCGGGTGGGAGTTCCGTTAAAATTAAAGAAATAGATGAAGGGGAAAATTATGAAAAATTTTATATTCAAAGCCCCCATCATCATTATTCTGTCCTTTCTTGTTTTTGGATGCTACACGCAGTTAAAGACGGTCGATCGTTATGATGATGGGAATTTTTCACCCTATTACGATGAGGAATATTTTGCCATTGATACGACAGCTCTGGATTCAGGAGTTGTTCAAAACTTTTACTTTTATGGTTACCCTGGTTATTATGATTCATACTATGATCCCTGGTACTGGGGTTCGGGTTCAAGATGGGGTGTTTATGTAGGCTTTTCAGGGGGATGGTGGGATCCCTACTGGTATCCCGGATGGTATGGAGGATGTTGTTATCCTGTGGTTAGTCCTTATTATGGGTATCCGTATTACTATTATCCACCTTATTACGGATATCCGTACTACCCGTCTTATTATAATGGTCGTCCGGTTAAATATGCTAAAAGGCCGTTTGACAGGCGATCTCCTGTGGCAGGTCGTACGGTAAATCGGGGTGTGTCCGGCAATAATGAACATATGGGTGATGCAGCAATCAGCAGTAGCCGAATTGCACGTCGCAGCAGTGGCAGTTCAACTATATCCGGTACTCGCAGGGCAGCAGATGATAACAGCCGGATTATCCGCAGAAATGTGGATGGTAGTAAACGCATTTCCAGAGCGGATGTTTCTGCAGACAGAACAAAGAGCCGTTCCTCCTCTGCTTCACAGCACAGTACAGTAAATAGAGCCGGTAAAAACAGACCATCTTCCAGCGGTTCAAAGTCTTCCTCGGGATACAAACCGCGGTCATCATCCGGTTCCCGAAGCAGTATTAACCAGCGGCGCAGCTCAAACAGCGGTTCATCCAGATCCTATAGTCCCAGAAGCCGATCAAGCAATTCTGGCAGTTCCCGATCTTCCGGACGTTCAACAGGCAGCAGTCGCTCATCCGGCTCCAGTTCCAAAAGTTCTGGCTCCAGTTCCAAAAGTTCCGGGGGCAGTTCCAGATCTTCCTCAAGAAAGTAACAGCAGGTTGGGGATGATTAAAGGACTTGTTATTTTTCTTTGCAGTATAGTTTTGGTCACGGGATGTTACACGATAGTGAAACATCCCGTGATTATTGATGAAGAAAATCCCGATCTTTCTTATAATATTTATTTTTCAGATGACTGTATGTCCTGTCATTCTTCACCCAACCTCTCTATTTTTCCTAATCTTGATTATATTAATTCTTCCTCCCGCTGGTCTTATTTCTATGAGTATCCGTGGTGGCACAGAGATGCATTTTATACTTCCGAAGTTGGCGGGCAGGACAACGGCAGCAGTAGCACTCCGCTGCCAACCACCTCAGCCAGGCCTCGTTTCCCCGGCAGCGTTTCCTCCCAACAGACCGGAACACCAGGCACCATCAGCAGCCAGCCATCAAGTCCGGGGAGCAACACACGTGTAGTGAGTGGTGAAAATTCTGATTCTACAGCCACAACAAATAGAGACAATAATGATAATAAGAATTCTTCCAAAGTAAGAAGCAGTTCACGGGCAACCCAGAAGGGAAGCGGTACAACCAATGGAAAAAACAGATCCAAACGAAAAGAGTAAAATTATATTAAGGTTTTATAATATGAACAGAAAGGCAAAATATCCTAATTTTAAAATTACCTTCCTCATTATTATTTTATCAGTATGTTTTGTCAGCCTGAGCCAGGGACAGGGTCCGGAAGACGCCATACGGATTATTGACAATCAGATTGGATTCGGCGCAAGGGCTTTGGGGATGGGGGGTGCCTATTCTGCGGTTGCCGATGACTATTCCGCCATATTCTGGAATCCAGGAGGACTGGCACAAATGCGCAAGATGGAATTCTGGATGGATTTGTCTCATCTTAACTACAGCAATGATGCCACGCTGAATGGTACCAGTAAAAAATCTTCCATCAGTGCAACCAAATTCAATTCAATAGGAATGGTCTTTCCCGTACCTGTTTACCAGGGAAGCCTGGTTTTCGCTCTGGGCTACCAGAAAATCAAGGATTTTGAATACATCAATGATTATACCGGTACTTCCAGCGAAGGTGATTCAATCTGGCTTGGCTTCAGTGGAATCGATCCGAATAATCCTGACCAAGTCTATGACTTTTTCGGACTGGACGTCCATAAAGAGGGGCTGGTAAACGACGGGGGATCCATGGGACAATGGTCTTTTGCGGGTGCCATGGATGTCTCGCCTAATATATCTGTGGGAGTTTCCCTAAATTACTGGCGGGGAAAAAGTGAATACACTGTGGATTTTTTACAGACAGATGTATTCGGGAATTTTAATACCTTTCCGGCGGATTTTGACAGTTATACGGAAAGCCGCTATATTACCAGTAAATACTCCTCTTTTGGACTCAAACTTGGGGCATTACTGCGTCCTAATCCTGCTACACGTATTGGGGTAGCGATGGAAATTCCACAAACGTTCTCGGTTAAGGAAGATTATGGTTATGATGCAACCCTCAGTTTCGATGACGATTTCAGTGATTATTTTCAGGACAACGCGACTTACGAATATGATGTCCATATCCCTTTCCGGTTTCAAGGGGGAGTAGCACTCTCTCTTGGGCCTGTACTGGCCTCGGGAAGTGCAGAATATACTGACTGGACCCAGTTTAAATTCAATACCAGCGACCTGAGGGATCAAAACAAGTATTTCACGCAGGATTATCGCGGAACATTCAAACTTCAAGTGGGTGGCGAAGTTGGGCTACCTGTACTGGCCTCCCAGGCACGGGCAGGTTTTATCTATAATCCAACTCCGCTAAAGGGATATAATTCAGAATATAATCGAAAATATTTCACCCTCGGTTATGGAGTATTATTCGATCGCATAGTGAAAGTGGATCTGGCATACATGTACGGCTGGTGGAAACAATTCACCAGTGATGATTTAAACCCTGCCGGTACTTCGGAAGATATCCATTATCACAAGTTGATCATTGGGTTTTCTTATCGATTTTAGTCTGGCATTGACAGGATTGATTTATCTAACCATATTTTCCATTATGCGGGCCGGCGTTTATTGCTGGTCCGGCAACCTGTGATAAATTACATCAATTTAATTATTATTCTCTTAATCTAACAGGATTGGGAACTGAATTTGAATGGGCATGCTGTAATTTTTGAATTCAGCTCCCGGCAATAAAATTTTTTACACACCGAGAATATTATAAAACCAGGAACATGGTGAACTGTCCTACAAAGCTCTTGAAATAATCACCTTTAAATCTTAAATTTATCTGCTTAGGAATTATTACATGGAATGTAACAATGGAGAATGACATGGCCCAGGTAAATCCATTTATTTTCAGAGAGTACGACATTCGCGGTATTGTTGAACAAGATCTGACGGACAAAGTGGTGGAACTTATCGGTAAATCTTTTGGCACCTATCTTCAGAGGCAGGGAGGAAAAAAAGTCTCGGTTGGGGGTGATGTAAGGCTTTCAACGGAACGCTTCCGCCAGGCATTAATCAGAGGGTTGACCTCAACCGGAGTTGATGTTATTGATATCGGTGTGGTTCCTACTCCGGTACAATATTTTTCTTTATTCAAATTATCCGTGGACGGAGGCGTCATGATCACCGGCAGTCACAATCCACCGGAATTTAATGGCTTCAAAATGTCAGTGGGCCAGAACAGTATTTACGGTGATGACATTCAAAAGCTCCGGGAGATTATAGAACAGGAACAGTTTCTGAGCGGCTCGGGAACTGTTAAAAAGCTTGATATTATTGATGATTATACTCAGGATATTGTAAACCGTATATCCATCGAAAAGAAAATTAAAGTAGTATTCGATTGTGGAAATGGTGCAGCATCATTGGTTGTTGAAGACCTGATGCGAGCTCTCGCTGTTAATGCATATTTCATGTACTGTGAACCAGATGGTACATTTCCCAATCATCACCCGGATCCTACCGTAGAGGAATACATCAAAGACTTGCGCGAACAGGTACTCAAGCTGGAAGCTGATATTGGTATAGCTTTTGACGGAGACGCCGACAGAATTGGGGTGATAGATGATAAGGGCGATATAATCTGGGGAGACCGGCTACTGATCCTTTTTGCGCGGAATGTACTGAAGGATAAAAAGGGGCAGAAAATCATATTTGAAGTAAAATGTTCTCAGGCATTGCCGGAAGCCATTGAAGCAGCGGGGGGAGAACCCATCATGTGGAAAACCGGGCACAGCCTGTTGAAGAAAAAGATGAAAGAGACCGGGGCTATAATTGGCGGTGAAATGAGTGGTCACCTGTTCTTTGCAGACCGTTACCATGGTTACGATGACGCGGTTTATGCGGCTGCCAGGCTGATTGAGCTCCTGTCAAAGGAGGAAAAAAAAGCATCGGAGCTATTATCAGACGTACCCAAATACTACACGACACCAGAGATTCGGCTGGAAGTGGACGGTGATGAGGAGAAATTCAAAATTGCCCGCAAAGCAGAAACCTATTTTAAGGAACATTATGAAGTGATTGATGTGGATGGGGTGAGGATATTATTCGGGGACGGATGGGGGCTGGTAAGAGCCTCAAATACACAACCGGTGCTGGTTTTACGTTTTGAAGCGAAAACTCCCGAACGCCTGGAAGAAATCAGGAACCTGGTTATTAATAAACTGAAAGAATTCGGAAACATCAAACTATAACGGGTTATCGGACCAGTTCAGGACAGTTAGCGATGCCAGACGAGATGGATATTGCTGTTGCCGCAGCAAGAGAAGCCGGGGACTATTTATTAAGCAGACGGGGAAAAATCAGTCCGGAGATGATAGATGAGAAAGCCAGAAATGACTTTGTCACCGAGGTGGATGAAAAATCAGAAAAAATGATTGTCGATTCAATCCGGTCACACTTTCCCTCTCACAAAATTCTGGCGGAAGAAGGAACATCTCATACATCCGGAAATGAGTACCGGTGGATAATTGATCCGCTGGACGGCACAAAAAATTTTATCCAGGACATACCTATGTTCAGCATTTCCATTGCCCTGGAAAAGAGTGGAGAAATTATTCTGGGCGTGGTATATGATCCCGTTCATGATGAACTTTTCACTGCGGAGAAAGGGAAGGGTGCATTCCGCAACAATTCAGCCATTCAGATCAGCCAGAGAGATTTCAGGCGGGCGGTTATCGCCACAGGATTTCCGTTCAAGTCAAAGAACTATCTTCCTCAGTATCTGTTGTGTTTTGAAGATGTCTTTTTGGGGTGCAGTGGAATGCGACGGTGTGGTTCGGCCGCTATTGATTTGTGTTATACCGCCATGGGACGCTTTGAAGGATTCTGGGAACTGGGTCTCAGCAGGTGGGATATGGCCGCCGGGAGCCTGCTGATAAAAGAGGCCGGTGGGATGGTCACCGATTTCCAGGGTGGGGAGGGGTATTTGGAATCCGGTTTTATCATGGCAGGAAATGCGTCAGTTCATGGGGAATTGCTGAAAATCATAAAAAATCATTTTGCCTAATCAAAAGCACAGGGAACAATTATGCAAGTCAGTCCCACTGAATCAAGGGGAGCACTTTCAATTGCCGCCTGCAATTCCGGAAGGAATTTTGCCGAGAGGGTCATCCGGGAATTAATCGCCATCGCAAAAAAAGAAAACGATGATTATGATTATCGTTTGCGGGATACGCAGGAGTGGGTGTTTCCCAATGGAGAAGTAAAGGTGGTCATAAATGAGTTTATCCGCGGTGATGACTTTTATATTATCCAGTGTGTGGATGATCCTCTCAGTGACCGGTCAGTCAATGACAATCTGATGGCTCTTATTACCGCCATTCATGCAGCTTACCAGTCGGATCCTGACCATATTACAGCGGTGATTCCCCAGTTTCCATACTCGCGGCAGGAACGCCGGAAAACACGGGAAGCAATCAGCGCCAAAATTGTGGCTAAATTAATAGAAAATTCCGGAGCCCAGCGTGTTCTGACATTGGATATTCATGCCGAAGCTATCCAGGGATTTTTCGATAATACCAAACTGGAAGACATGCATGCATCGGGAGAATTTATCGATTATATCACCAATAATTTAAAGCTGAACTTTAAAAATCTGATAGTAACCGGTCCCGACGTCGGGAGTGCCGAAAAAGCCAGGCATTATTCCAAACGGCTGGGAACCAGTTTTGCCATTGTGGACAAGGCCAGGGATTATAGTAAACCCAGCCGGGTGGAAAGCATGCGCCTGGTTGGCGAGGTTAAAGGTAAAAATGTGCTGATTGTGGATGATATGATTGCTACCGGCGGAACTGTGCTGCAAGCCGCCCAACTGTTGAAGGAAAAAGGTGCAAAGGACATTTATGTGGCTATCAGTCTACCGTTCTTCAATGGAAATGCAGTGGAAAGAATTGAGAAGGCATACCGGCAAGGAATAATCAAGCTGGTAATCGGTACCGATGCGGTTTTCTGGGGAGAATCTTTCGTTAAAAATACCGAGTGGTATGAAGAAGTAAGTGTTGCACCTTTATTTGCCCGGGTTATCTATAATATCAATAAAAAAAGATCCGTCAGTCAATTACTGCGATAGATTTAATCAGGCATTTTCCAGCAGAGAGATTTCTTTCAGTTCATACATGCCTTCTAGTAGAGGTTGCAGGCAACTGTATTCTGTATCCTTCAGGAGATTTTGCGAGAGGCGTTCCAGTATAATGCCTTTTTTCGAGACGAGCACATAGGCAAACGGATCCATTTTATTCACAAGGGTCTCTATTTTTTTAAAATCAAGTTTCTTCAAATTCTCTTTCCGGGAAACTTCCACCAGATAATTTTTATTATAAATTTTGTGCAGAAAACGGTTTGAAAGATTATCCGTATTCTGGTCATTTAACCAGTTATTAGACAAAATGGTAAAGTTTGTTTTTCCGGGAATCTGCATATAAACAGAAATATAAAACTGCCTGGACTGTCCATCCTTCTTTTTTTCGGAGGAAATCGAAATCGACATTTTGGCGTGGTTAAAAGTGCCGGCAAACTTGGGGCGGATGGCAAAACCATCCCGCAGAACCCGCCCTCCGTACTGATCCACCAGATCAAGGAAATTCCTGTGAATGGCGTCGTATTGAACTTTGCGAAGCCAGATCAGAATAATAAATGATACACTGATTACTACCACTCCAATGAAAAGATATACCATAGGAAATACTTTTTATTTCTACCTATAAACTCCTACCTAATATATAAGGGGAGGGGTGGGAAACAAAGTATAAACAGAAATAAGCAGGTCCATCCGGTTATTTTTCGTTTGGGAGTTAGTGGATAATTATCTTCCAGGGTCGGCGGGTGGCGAAAACCGATAAGCAGAAAAATAAGAATAATCCAGAGAACCCAGACGAATGAGAAAAATTCTATAATGAGAACAAAATTGAGAAGAAGAAGAAGAGAGAAAGATAGAATGCCAAACAATCTGGCTCTTTTCTGAACCAGAGCATACAGAATATGTCCCCCGTCCAGCTGGCCGATGGGAATAAGATTAATGGCGGTTATCAGGAAACCTATCCAGCCTGCAAAAATGAAGGGGAAATGATAAATTTCATTCATGGGTAGGCGTCCATGACCAACAAAATCATTAAAAAAGGCGAAAAGGAGCGATTTACCCAGGATGATATTGATGGTCCCCTCCCCGGTTATATTAAAGGGATGAATAGTCTCTATAAATGCAATAATGCCCTGCCTGTCCGGTAAAGTCGCATATCCGATAATTAAGAAGAACAAACTCATGACAAATCCGGCAATTGGTCCGGCTGCTCCCACATCGAGCAGGGCTGTGCGGTTGTGGATGGGAGATTTCATGCGGATAAACGCGCCGAGAGTGCCAAAATGAAAACCGGGCAAGGGCAGAGGAATATAATACGGCAGGGTGGTCTTTATACGATGATATTGTGCGAAAAGATAATGCCCGAACTCATGTGCGGTCAGAATGGTGAGAACTGCCAGAGAATATTTCCATCCGTATAATATGCTACTGAAATCTGTTAAATAGTCTTTACCCAGCAATATGGCACCGGCCATCATGGTCGTCACTATGGTTGTCAGAAAAAGAAGGATATTGATCCAGATCCTGGGTTTTTTCTCTTCAGTCCGGGAAGATGTTACCTGCATGATAATTTGAGAATTCTCCTCCACAATACGGGGAAAAAATCCGGATCGCAGTAATTCGGCAATAATATCACTTAATTCATCATCACTGACATCACCGGCATTGGCCCTGAAGAGAAGGTATCTCCGGAAAAAAGAGGAATACTGAAATTCGAAAGCGGGGCCCACTATTTGAGTGACCTCCTGAATGTTCTTTCTGCGCATACTTTTATAGCCTTCCTATGGTCTTAATAAACACCTGAAGGGAAATCGATCTTTTTTAACCTGCATATTCAAACCACTTAGCGGATAATTAAAATCCTTCTCAGAAATTAAACAACTCCTGCCAGTCTTTTACTCAACAATGAAATCAGGGCTCCCCCTGCAAGGGCACAAACCGTACGGGCAATTTCCTTTCCTTCCGGATACCCTTTTTTTCTTTCACCAGCAGATAGAGTTCCTGGAAAAAATCACCCACAGGAATAATCAATTGTCCCCCCACTTTAAGCTGTTCCACCAGGGGATCGGGAATTTTTTCAGGTGCAGCGGTAACGATAATGGCATCAAAGGGTGCTTTTTCTGGCCATCCATAAAAACCATTTCCGATTTTAAATTCGATATTCTGATATCCTAATTCCGCAATTACCCGCTGTGCCTGTTGAGAAAGTTCAGGAAGAATCTCAATGGTATAAACAGTGTCCACCAGTTCCGCCAGAACCGCGGCCTGATAACCACTGCCGGTTCCCACTTCCAGTACCCTGTCTGAAGTTTTCAGACTTAACTGTTCAGTCATGTAAGCCACAATATATGGTTGAGATATGGTTTGACCCGATCCGATGGGTAAGGGCTCATCCCCATAGGCATCTTCTTTCAGATGATCAGGAACAAATAAATGTCTTGGAACAGAACTTAAAGCCTCAAGCACCCTGTGATCCTTGATTCCCCTGGCTTTAATCTGTTTTTCCACCATATTTTGACGCATCTTAGTAAACCTGTCGGTTTTTTCTTCCTTAATGTGACCATTCCCTTCATAACAACACAAAATTGTTACAAAAGGTAAAATTAAAAAAACCAGCATTCTCGAATAAAAAAAATAACCCATACTTAAATTGGTGGACATATTATCCTACCGGCAATATAAATTCTGCTAAAATATATCCAAAAATAACAGTAATCTTATTCATATCCAAAGAAATCTTATTCATCCATTTTCATTTCGGGGAGTATAATCTGAAAAGCAGTACCTTTTCCCTTGAGGGATTTTAACTCAATAGTACCCTGATGTTCATCAATTATTTTCTTGACGATGGCAAGACCTAAACCCGTTCCGCTTTCCTTGCCACTGGTAACGAATGATTCAAATATCCGGTTCTTAATTTCTTCCGGGATGCCCGGTCCATCATCTGAAAGATCAAAAATAACTTTGGAACTTCCATCATGAACTTTAAAGGAAAAAATTCCACCTTTTCCAAGCGCTTCCTTGGCGTTTTTGGCAATATTATAAAAAACCCGGACAAGTTTGTCCACATCCGCATGTATCAACTTTCTGGATTGATTATCAATTTGAAGTTTGATTCCAGTATCCCTAAAAAGCTGTTCCAACTGAGGCTGAAACCGTTTAAGAATATCGGTGGCGGAACTCTTCCGGGGCAAAATACTGGTTTTACCTTTTGCAAAATCCAGTATCTCAGTGGTCATATTAATAATAAATTGGATTTCCAGACGCATAATATTGGAATATTCTTCCCTTTCTTCCCGGCTGGTATCCTCTTCCAGCAATAAATCCAGAAATCCATTTATACTGTTCACCGGGCTTCGGAGGTCATGGACGATGGTACTCATCATCTGTCCGACGGCAGTTAATCTTTCCTGGCTGATTAATTTTTCCCGGAGTGAATACAGTTCGATAGCCCGTGATATTTTCTGCACAATAATTTCTATGGTCTGAGAATGATCGATGTTTCGGTTTCCCTCACGCAACGAATTATTTTTCATGAGCATATAGGCAAAAAGAGTTTCTTCGTCATCAGTATGGACAGGGATGGACATCACATAATCAAACTTGTTGCGGAGGCCTTTATTCAGATATGACAACTGCTTAGCCCCGGAACTATTCTTGATGGATTCAGACGAAAAATCCAGTATTGCCTCTTGAAGGGAAGATTTGGAGGATTTACCATCCTTACTGATTTTCAGCAGAACCATGCCATTCTTTTCCGGATAAATCAGGGCAGTCTCATCATTTCCGATATAGGTTAATGTTCCGGTAAGAATATCCTTCAATACTTCATCCAAAGTATATACACTGGACAGTTTCTGTTCAAATTCATACAGGAGATCTATTTCCCGGTATTTCTGTTCCAATTGTTCATACAACCTGGCATTGGAAATTGACACCGCCACTTCCGAGGCAATGGCCTCCATGATGGCTTCATCTTCCGGAGTAAAAATTCCATCATTCTTATTGAGAACCTGAATAACGCCCAATATTTTGCGTGACTTCTCGGATGTGGTTGGTTCCCATACCGGCAGACATAGGATCGATCTGGTGCGATAACCGGTTTTTTTATCGGTGGTAGGATCGAAACGACTATCTTTATAAGCATCCGGAATATTTATTTTTTCTCCGGAAGCAGCAACGAAGCCCGAAATTCCCACCCCGATTTTCTGACGAATTTCCTTGATTTCCGCCTTCAAGGCAATCTTTGACCAGATTTCGTCATTTTCTTTGTCAATCAGATACAAGGTACTGCGATCTGCGTTGATAAGCACTGTGATCTCTCTCATGATCAGGTTCAACAGATCGTCCAGATGAAGCGTGCTACTCAAAGCCTGTCCGATCTTTTGAATGGAATAGAGCTCTTTTTCCTTTTGCCGGAGCTTCATTTTCAACAAATCCAGACGTTTTTCTTTCATAAGAATTATCCTGATTTTTGATATAATATATAAACAAAGAAAATCATTATAAACAAGCGAGGAGTCAATTTTCAGGCGGAGACGGTTCTTTATCTTCCCGTCTCATTTCATTCACTCTCTTATGCGCCAGTCTGATTGGTTCGGGAATACGGTAACGGGGACTGCAGGTGAGTATCAGCTCCCGAGCATCAGAGATGTTAATTTTATGTCCGGGTGATACAAAAACAGGTTTAACACCGGCACGGGTTCTGAGCGCTTCGCCCACTATTTTGCCATTATAAATAAGAGGAGATACGCTGCCTCTGGCCCGGGCAGGCTCCCGGAACTCCCCCACCAATACCGATTTGGCGCAGCCCACACTGGGAAGATCCAGAAGCAATCCCAGATGGGAAGCCAGACCAAACTGCCGGGGGTGGGCAATTCCCTGTCCGTCACACAGCAGCACATCCGGCTTCATTTTTATTTGCCCGAATATTTCAATAACCGGCGGGCCCTCCCTGAAACTCAGATATCCGGGAATATAGGGAAATTTTGCAACGGACTTGAGAAAATGGATGGAAATTACGGTAAGATCAGGGAAATGAACAAGTACGACAGTGGAATAAAGTGTTTTTTCGAATTTATTGAATGAAATATCAGCAGCGGCAACAACATGGACAGAAGATACATCCAGACGAGATGAAACATCTATTTCAGTTTTCATGCGGGACTGAAGTTCACGAGCTTCCTCCGTGGAAACATCCCAGGAATGTTTTAACCGGATATTCATTCAACTAAATCATCTTTAATCGGGAATAATAATTGATGTATTTTTTACCAATAAAGGGGAAGTAAAGGAGCGTGTTCCTGGTCAGAACATGCTCCTTTTGGTCAAACTTTAATATACTTTTATTAACTTTGCTGATGATCTTCAAAGAATGAAGCTACAGCCCGTTCGGCACTCTCGAAAGTATCAAAAATTCGTAAAAGCTGCGTGATAACCAGCAGGCTTTTCACTTTTTCAGTAACACTGGCTAATTTCAATTTTCCGCCCGCATTATTCAAGGTAGTCATACAGGCCATCAGAACTCCCAGTCCGGAACTGTTCATCCACTTTACACCTTTAAGGTCAATTACGATTTTTTTGATGCCATCCGCAGTCAGGCTTTTTACTTTATCATGCAGAACCATGGTTTCCGGTCCACCCATCATGTTTCCGGAAACACTTAAAACAGCCACATCTCCTTCAATTTTTTCTTTGATTTTCATAAAGTCTCCTCCAGTGATTTATAATTTTGGAACGTGGGTATTCTCAGCACATCGCCCGGATACAATCGGTTAATATCCATATTAATGTTAAAATACTGAATAATTTCTACCGGAACCTGATAACGGGAGCGGGCCAGTTCCCAAACAGATTCCCCCTGATTAACCTGATATTCCACCAAATTTACAAATTCCTTTTTAGCTAGGAAACTCTTTAAAATATCTGCATGATAATTATACCGTTTCCTGCTGAATTCTTCTTTAGAGATCCTTGAAAAATCAAGTTTCAAGGTCTGTCCCTGATAGATAGTTCGTGTTCTTCCCATATTATTCAACCTCTGCAGGCGGGAAAGTGAAATACCCAGCCAATCCGCATAGTGCCCGAGGGTTTCATTCGCGAACACCGTGATGCGGTCTTCCTGTGTATTCAGATATGACATAATATCATTTTCCAGTTCGGTCAGCATTTCCGAATGACTGTTTGTTTGGGTTACCGATTTTTCCAGCCACTTCTCCGGTTGAAATTCCGGCTCAGGTGTCTCGGAAATTACCCCGGGTTTTAGATACACCAGGTTTTGTGCGGCTTCACCAACGGTATCCGGAATAAGCGATGGGTCCGTATTGTTTTCCGTACCGGTAATCTGAAAATGTACAGTCTTCTCAGGTTCACTTATTATTGTTTCCTTGTTATTCTTTTCTTCCATGTGTTGAATATCCATTTCCAGTTTCGCAAGATCATTTATGGGCGGAATATTAATCCAGTACCCTGCAGGAATGGAAATTCTCCCCCTGACAGCCCGGCTTGAATAGGATGGGTTTAAAACGCGTAACTCATCAGCAGATATACCAAGATATTTTGCCATATGAGGGAATTTGATACTATTTTTTAGTTTATAACGGATAGTAGGCGATAATTCAGCCGCACGGATATCCGGAAAGTACTTGTTATAGTCCTGCATGATTTCCAAAACGGCCAGGAATTCCGGATAAAAATTACGGGAGGCAAATTTGAATTTCCGGTGGTTAAATGATTCCCTTACCTTTAAATAATCAGTTCCATATACCTTTATTGCTCTCTTGATTCCGGCCAGCCCGAAATTATATGCTGTAATGGCCAGACCCCACTCTCCTATCTGTTTGTAATTGTAATGGAGTAATCGCGCAGCAGCCTGGGTGGACATGAGAGGATCATATCTCTCATCAATGATGGAATTAACCTTCATATATAACCGTCCCGTGGAGCGCATAAATTGCCACATACCTGCCGCGCCCACCCTGGACTTGGCCAGTGGATGAAAAGAAGATTCAATGTGGGGCAGATATGCCAATTCTTCCGGCAGACCATTCTGTCTGAATACCTCTTTCATAAAAGGCAGCAGGTTAAGGGACCGGGCCAGACCTTCTTCAAATCCATCTCTCATCCCCTGTTGGGCACGAATCTGTCTGGACGCTTTTCTCAGAAGAGAAGGATCGGGATTATTTCCAAAAATTTCGATCAGATAATTCTCAAAGTGACTTCTTTCCGATTCATCCGGAAGACCCTCAACCAGTTGCATCAGACTTTCATTTATTTCATCTTTTATTTTTTCCAGAAGTTTTTCCCGCTGATGATCACTATAGGTAGAATCAAATGTAATTACCTTATAAATTATGTCCAAATTTTCAGAATCGTGCAAAATATATTGATTTTTATAATAAATGGTAAATACCGCTTTCCAAAATTCCACATCTGATTTCAAAGAAGACGGATATTCCCAGTTGTTTTGACTAAAAGCCGGCAAGATTGGAAACAGCAGGCCGGAGAGAAGACAAACCAAAATTAATTTTTGCAATCTGTACATAAATCATCATCCTGCTATGAATTAATGTTGAATTTAATATATTCGGCCGGTTTCACCAATGCAATAGTTTTACCACTTAGAAAATTCTTGAGAACTCTGCCTGATGATGGGCAATTTCTTCGGGAATTTCCCCGGGACAGGTAATCGCCCGGTAAATCCAGAAATATTTCAGGCAGGTGCGTACATAAACACGGGTTTGTTCAAATTCCAGATTTTCCATAAAAAGATCTTCATCATCACCCGGGAAATTTTTCCGCCAGCGATCCACTCGGTGGGGTCCGGCATTATAGCCGGCCAGTGCCATCACGGAATTTCCGTTATACTTTTTCATCAGAGAAGATAAATAATACGCCCCCATCTGAATATTCACCAACGGATCGAACAACTGTTCTGTGGAAGTAAACGACATATTCAGTTGCGGTGCAATTTGTGAAGCCGTCCCCGGTAGAAGCTGCATCAATCCATAGGCATTAGCATAGGATATGATTTTGGGTTCGAAAGCACTTTCTTTTTTCATGACGCTCCAGATGAGTTCCGATGGAATCTCATATCTTCTGGCGGCAGAGTCAACTTCCACTGAGAAATATAGAGGATACAGTTTTTTGAAGACTGGAATCATGTCTTCCAGGTCCGATTTCGTAAATTTTCGATCAAACACATTACGAAAGCGGCGATAAGCAAAACCATAATTCTGCATGCGTTCGTAGAGCTCACCAAGAGCAAATATTCTTTGCCATTCTTCTCCATTCTCGTTTATCACGCGTAATTCCCGATCTCCCCAGTGGGATCCCAACATATCTTCCACCAGCAGGGCCTTCTGAAACTGGGAAATGTAATCCGGCAGAAAGGTCTGTTCATGCTGATGAAGTTCCCAGAAAGCCTCCCTGATTTTCTGGTGGGAATCCTGTGCATCAGTGGTCAGGTAGAATGCCTTTAAATTATAGAAACTATTTATGGGGCGTTTTGACAGGTCTATTAAAATCTCAGCCTGTTTCGCATAGTTTTTATCTCTTTCGTAACTTTTAGCAATCCAGAACATCAAGCGGTCCTTTTGGGAACTATCACGGGTTTTTTTGAGTGCCTGCTGCCAGGAACGCCGGGCCGAATCAAAATTTTTCAGACGGAAATAATCCAGCCCTATTCGAAAGAACGCTTCATCACAAAACGAATACCTGGGATAGGTTTTGATGAGACTCTTATACATCCGGATAGCCATTTTCAGATCCATTTTTTCCTCATATAACCAGGCGACCTTCCAGAGCACCTCAGGAGACAGCCCATCTCCGGGATATTTTTTCTGAAACTGCCGGTAATATTTTATGGAATGGTCCACGTCTCCGATTCTCAGATAACATCGGGCGATGTTAAGGTCTATTTGCCGCTGTACCAGCGGGCTTCGAAAATTTTTACGATTTTCCAGACACCATTGCAGTACATTCTGATAATCCCCCTGTTCATACTCCAGGTCAATAATTTGCCAGTCAAAAAATTCCTTTTCTGAAAGCGATTCCGCATAAGGCTGCTGATTTTTCATTAATTTTTCCGCAGTCAGAAATTGTTTGGTTGTAAACAGGTATTCAATCAGTTTGCGGTACTCACGCATGGGAATTCTCTGCGGATATGTCTCGAGCAGTTGCCGGTAGATGGCTTCTGAACGATGGTGGAACGGAAATTTATTTAAAAATACAAATGCATGATTCCGAAACTCGGAAGTATCACCCTTTAATTCCCACATTTTTATCATGCGGAGGTATATTCCATCCCGGTCGAAATAACTACTCTGCAACATTTTTGTCAGGTAAAAAAGCACGCTGTCCGGTTGATTTCTGGCGTCCGCCAGGTGGGCCTGAAGGGAATCCAGCAGGGGGAGAAGAGGCGACTCGGGGAAATCCCGCCTGAGATTACCAAGATTACTAATGGCTTTGAGGGTATCACCCAGACGGAGATGAGAAAGTGCCTGAAAATAAATGAGATAATCTTCCACTGGCTCTAGATATTTTCTCCCGGATTCCAAAACTTCCAACGATTTGCTGAATTCACCGGTCTGATAAAAACCATAACCTATTTTAAAACGAATGAGGGGTTCTTTCTGAATTAATCCGGGATTGTCTTTCAAGGCAGCAAAAAATCCCTGCACAGCCTCATGAAAATTTCCGGCATGATAATTCTGATTTGCAATAAAGTAAACAGGCAGGGTTACCTGACTACCATGTTCACTGCCGGAGAACAGCAACAGCATACATCCCAGTAGAAGCAGGGTAAGTGCAGCAGCGGATATTTTCTTAGAAATCAGTATCAAGATATTCAAAATATTAAAATGATCTAAATTTCTTTCTTTCTCATATAATCGGCATAAAATACAGAAATATACTATCTTATAATAACCACTTAAAATTTAAATTTTCGGTGATGTAACTCAAAAATTCTAGAATTTTTCATAAATCTGCCGAATTTCATCGTGAAAGAACCGGGATCCAGAAATTTTTTGGTTTTTAAAAATTAATAAGCGATATGAAGAAGCTTGTTTTCACTGACAGACTGCCCGGAATTGCGGTCTGTGGCCGTGATTATAAACTCATATACTCCGTTATCAATATGAGAGACATCAAAGGCCATGATTATGGGTTCTGATGTCCGGGAAAATTGAAATTCATTGCTAATTGAAACTGCGGATTTGCTGGCCTCACCACCTTTAAAGGGATTGATGTAATCCAGCAGTGAAGAAAGATTTCTTCCCGTCTGATGATCTTTTATTTTCGATTCGATCAGGCACCTGCCTGTACCTTTTTCATCCAAAACAATGTTATACAGTTCAAAATAACAGTAAACAGGTGTTTCTCTGACAAAATTTCTGCCGGGTTTGGGACGGATATAGTAGCCATTCCGGCAGAAAACGGGATTATCTTTTTCCTGTTGCAGGCGGATACTGTCCGAAAGCAATATTTCACTAACTAGCAGATGTTTCTCCGGATAGACGGCATTAAGGTCCGTTTGAATAATACGGAATTTGTCAGACCCTTCTTCCTTTAGTTGGAAATGCACCTGATTTTGTCCCGGATACAGGGGCGAACTCAATTTGTTGGTAAAATAGCTATCCGGTGTACGTTCTTTTGACACAATATTTATAGTTTTTTCGAAAGTCCGGGATTCACGCTGATGGTCAGCAGAAAAAATCAGCAGTTTTTGATGAATATCCGCCGTGAACTGATTATCCTGTAAACGAAAAGTGAGCTCATTCAACGGCAATCCGTAAAAAATATCCACAAACCACTTAGAACGTGCGTGATCAAAAAATCTGAAATGATCAAATTCAAAGGGGAGATCAGTGCCCTCCATTTTAAGATTATAGACTGATACCGGTAGTTTATTTATTTTTACATTTTCCCGCGAGTTAAAGCGCGAAAAAATACTGGAAACTGCCGGCAGGTAATCTGTTGTTCCCCGGGGTTGCAGTCTAACCAATTCCTGGTATATGGAGGCATAATAATTTGAAAGGTGTGCCCTGCGGGAATAAAGATCACCCAAATTATTTAATGCGACCCGGACATCCGGATTCACCACGGCAGTACTCAAGTCGGTTCTCAAAATATAACCGGTCTGCTCATTGATAAAATCAAAATTGTAGGTTTCACCATCAATTATATAAACCCATGATTCATTTTCAAGAACATAGCCATCGGCAGTTGAGAACCGATAATAATCATAGGGAGGTCCATATTTAATATATATTATCCCACGGTCATCATAACCGGCCTGGTTATTTCCGGGATAATTTGCGCGGGCATAGTCCAGGCGTTTGTAGTGTTCGATGAGGCGCTCGTTCTCAGAGGTAATTTTTACGGGATCACGGGACTGCCAGAAATCGCGGAAAAATTCTCCGTTCAACCGGTGTTTCCGGGCATAATTGAGTTCATCCTGCGCCAGGATATCCACAATATCCTGGTAAAGATCTCGGATGATTTGCTGATCATAGAGAGCCGGGAGAGCTTTCAGATAATGTTGAGAAAATAACTCATATTCACCTTTCCGGAAATAAATAAATGCAAGTGCCAGATTAGCAGCGGAATGATCAGGATTAAATCTGAGAATATTTTCATAGGTTGTGATCGCTGCAAACTGATCTCCCGACTCCTCCTGACTTTTTCCCAGATAAAATAGAATCTCCGTGTTACCGGGATTCGCAGATGCCAGAATTTCCAGGTTCTGCCTGGCAACTGCTATCTCATCTCTTTTTCCTGAAACGACAAGTGCTCTGTTTTTATTAAGTTTTGCATCCAGATAATCCGGATTCATGCGGACAGCTCTTTCAAACAGTTGGAGTGATTTGTCCAGGTCATCAGAAGAAAAAAACTTTTTCAGGAATCTGGTGACCGCCCTGCTCTTCTGATAACTGTAGAGATAATACAGCCCTAATCCATTATATATAAAATAACGGTTTTGCTGAAATGGCAGCGGGGATTCAAATGTTTCCCTGGCCTTATCCAGCTGGTCCAGTTCCAGGAAAGCATGTCCCGCCAGCAACCTGCTATAGAAGTATAGACTATCGGAATCTTCTACTTTTAAGGCATAGGTGAGGACGGAATCGAATTCCGCTTGCCGGAAAAAATGAACTGCCTTCTCATAATCTTCCCAGTTCGAAGACCACAGTCCGGAAAGCAGAACAAAAATAAATAACAGAAAACTGAAGGTAAAATATCTGGTCATGATAACACTATTAAATTCCTATATTTAACTCTGAATATACTCATAATTTCCCTTAAAAAATAACTATTCATGATACTTTTGTGTACCCTGTTTAATTCAGAATGTATATTCAAGTTAATAGATTATAGATCAAATACATTTTCGGTAAAAATTATTGAAATCCCTAATTTTCGATGTCACTAAATATCTTTTTGACTGTTCTTTTGCCTTGATGCAAAAGAACCAAAAAATCAAGACTGTCAGAAAAAATCTGGAAATTCAGCGTTGCACCTCGCTAAAATTCTTAAACTCGCTCGCACTCAATCGTCCCATAGACATCAAAGTTCTTTTGGTATCTATTGAGTGCTAGCTCAAATCCGTCGGACGCCGGACAGGCAGAAAGAATTTTTACGTTCGGTGCACCGGAATTTCTGCAGATTTTTTCTGAAGGTCGATAAAAACCGCCAAAGGTAAAGAGAGGATATGGGAAATACCTTCTCCACACCAAGTCCCAAGGGATGGATGATACCGCCGGTGTTCAGAAGAATGTCTTATGGGTAAAGATCGGCTTATCAAAGGGGGCGAGGGGGGGTTAGATAAAAATAATACACAAACCCAGCAGCCGCAATTTTTTTTATTCCCCCGTTTAATATAATGATTCAATCCAATCCATGCGCTTCCAAAAAAGGTGAAAAATAGAATGAATGTCTCAGGTACTCATTTTTATTATTGACTTTTTTTAAAATAGATACAATA
This sequence comes from uncultured Caldithrix sp., assembly GCA_964461135.1. Lineage (GTDB taxonomy): Bacteria > Calditrichota > Calditrichia > RBG-13-44-9 > RBG-13-44-9 > RQOF01. The sequence goes on from CAYWTB010000025.1 coordinate 29,241, forward strand.
AAAAAAGGCCGGTAAATTACCGGCCTCTCGATTTAATCACCATTAAAACAGATTTTTATTTCAGAAGGATCATTTTCCTTAATTGCCGGAAATTAGAAGATTTCAGCACAAGATAATATATTCCGCTTGCTACATTAGTTCCGGCCTGGTTGGTTCCATCCCACTCTATGCTGTTCCACCCCATATTAAACTTAGCCGGATCAAATGATTTTATTCTCTGACCGAGGGCATTGAAAATATCCAGCCGGACATCTTCCCCGCTTTGCGGGATATAGAAACGGATGGTTGTGGAGGGATTAAAGGGATTGGGATAGTTTTGCATGAGACGGTATTCCGACAGCAGGCCGGCTCCCGGTTGATTAACTATACCGGTTGGGGCGTCAAACCAGGTCATGATAGTGGACAAAATCTGTTCTCCGGATAACGGGCTGTTGCTTCTGACATATCTAAAATCAATAGAGGAATATACAATTCTATTATTATTGGCATCCTGGTGGTAGACAATTCCTCCGGAAGTGGTACCGTTAAATTTGAGAGAAGCGATACTGCCTGTATCCGGATTCACCATCTGATAGGTTCCGGATTCCAGGAAAGCAAAACTTCCGTTGAATCCCAGAGGATCTCCGGCAGTTCCTCTGAGAATTATATTGGTAGTGGAATTGACATACTGGATACCCAGGGTATTCTGTGCAAAGGCGGTGGCACCCAGATATGATGAGGCAGCAGGTGCAACCACCAGAAGTTTTTTATTGGTGTCAATCCAGCCGGCCAGGCTGTCCTGGAGGGTCGTATCCGCCAGGGCATCGGGATTATCCCCGCCGATAACCACTAAGATCTCGCGGTTGGTGAAATTCAGTTTTCTATCAATATTTTCGGCGGGACTGATCAGTTCGAAGGCATAGTTGTTTACTTCCAGCCAATCTCTGAAATAATTAACACCAAATTTGGTCTGATCTTCATCAATCACCAGAAATGTCGGAATTCCGATAACCAGGTCAACATTTCTGATTTTGTCATAATCGGTTCCAACCATCAGGCGAAGATTTAATTTACAGGTTGTTGGACCAGCGGTGGGTGATATATTAATAATAAAGGGTGTTCCGGTATTGTTTACCGAATCACCCGATGCAATATTTCCCAGATTGATCTGGGGATTACTTATGGTAACGGCGCCTGATGCTGAGGTTAATTCAAGCGTCATATTATCGGCAGAACTGCCGGTGTTATTACGCAACTCAACAACCAGGTGAACTTCTTCCCCCGGTTCAAGGATACCGTTAGCGTTACCATAGGAATCATCAAAATTATATGAGAGATACTCATAGCGAATCATCCCGACCGCCAAATCTGCATACCAGGAGTTCATATCATAAATAAAATTTGAAATGGTCACTTTTGAGTCGTTTCCGTTATAGGCACGGCTGTCCGGATTACTGTAATAATCGAACATCTGGTTAAGGCTGGAGCCCGGGAACGGATCACCGGCATCACCTGAATTAACGTTATTATCCAGGTGGTTCAATCCATCCGCTTCCTCCAGATCCACCAGTTTGTGACTGACAACGGTGTTACCGGTGGTAACACTATTATCTATGTGCCAGATAAGAATGCCCGGTGCATGGAGATACTGGTCCGATCCGATGCGCTGCCGGTTTTCAACCAGAAAGTATTGGCGGCCGACATTCAGCCTGGCACCATAGTCTGAAGTGTATGGCGAAACGGCACCCTCATACCATAGTTTATAAGCAACCGGTTCATTTTCCACTGGCTGGATATTTTGCAGTGAGATATCTTCATCCACAGTCACCGTGGTCATCCAACCCAGGATTTCCTTGGACCAGGCCGTGAAATGTGAGGGGGAGGCGGGGGTATTCCAGCTGCCACCACCCATAAGTCCCCATTCGCCAATTCCTTCCGAATTATAGCTGGTATCATAGAGATCCGGTAACCCAAGGGCATGCCCGAATTCATGGCAGAACACTCCGATTGAGATCAGAGTACCATTAGAATTTATGGCCGGCTGAATGATATAGCGGTTGATTTTTACCGGAAGACTATTGGAATTCACATCATTGGTATAATAATAATCACCATAATAACCAAGACTGCTGGAATGAGACCAGATGTGGTTCTGTGTAGGATTACTACCGTAATATTCCTGACCGGGTCCTGAATGGACCACGATGACAGTTTCCACAAATCCGTCACCGTCATTATCAAAATCGGCAAAATTCACATCGGCATCAACCGAATCAATCAGTTCGCGAACAAAGTTGGCGGCATATCCGTCATGGCCGTAGGTTCCCTGAGGGCCGGTATAAACGGATTCAGGCGAAGCCGCCTGGATCCATCCGTAGATGGTACCACTTAATTCGAATTGATTATAGGAATTTTCCAGATAAAATTGACGCATGGTAATGCCGGCCCAGGGGCCATCAAACAATTCCGACTGTAATTGTTCAGGAGCATCCGCCTGAACATTCACTGCATCCGAATACTTACCCACCAATACCGGAAAGCGGGCGGTTACAACCTCGGAAAAATTGCTCACTGCTTCCGGATGAATTTTCACCATTTCTTTGTCGGCAGTCCATTTTTGCATGATGCGGGCCAGATTACCCTTGGGATATTCAGACTGCATCTTTTCCGCATGAATTCTGACCACCTCCGGAAGCGGCCCGCCCTTCATGGGCGGAATAGTCGCGAAAGATGGAAGACTGACAAACAACAGCAGCAACAGACTTTTATAGGATCTCATAAAAGCAACTCCCTTTTCTTTGTGTTACTCAAAACAACAGAGCCAGGATACAAACAATCCTGGCTCTGAATATAACAAATTATCTCAGAAATGAAAAATAATTATTTCATGAGAATCATCTTCCTGGCCGACACAAAATCACCGGCAGTCAGTTTATAAATATAGATACCACTGGCAACATGAATACCCTGCTCATTACGTCCATCCCAGCGGACCTGGTATTTATCCGCAGCCTGTACATCATTCACCAACGTCCGTACTCTCTCTCCCAGGGCATTATAAATAACCAGGGAAACCTGGCTTCTTTCTTTTAGTGTGTATTCGATGGTGGTGCCGGGATTGAACGGATTGGGGTAATTGGCTTTTAATTCATAATTATTAATCTGGGTGGTCATATTGCCATCAATGCTGGTTACAGACTCAAACCATTCCAGAATTCTGAGCAGTAAACTTTTAGCAGCATCCTGCACGACCGGATCTCCGGTAGGAGTGGTGTCTGCAATGGCACTAAAGCAGAAGGGCAAATATACACCTGCACCGCCATAACCGGAGATATTACGGACACCGTTTCCGGAATCACTGGCAACACCGGTAAAAATGGTTTCTGCCTTTGCTAGATTAGCCGTATCGGCTCTGGCAAAGTCACCCCAGTTAGAACCGCCCAAGACCGCACTAAAGTTTAAAATAATTGGGACGCCAGCCCAAGGGCCTGAAATCGGATCACTTGCCACACCAATGATAAATTCATCACCCGTTGAATTAACCCCATCATTGGGATCACTTTCGGCATGACCCACCCCAAAAACATCATTGATAAACTCACCAGAGCCAAAAGTGAGATTTCCACTAAAACCATTGGCATACAGGTAATCAGCTGAAGCAAGCATGATATTCTTGCCGGCGGAAACAAAATCTCCCCATTCTGTTCCAGAATAATTCGTAACCGGTACATTGTTTACGCCATAACCAAATACTAACGCATGCTTGAAACTGGGATAATTTATGATTGAAGCATCAATACCATTATGTTTTTCTATATCCCAATATTCATAAGTCATACCCAGGGAATCAACCACAACGTTATTTAATAATGGTTCCCAGAATAAAGCCAGATCGCTTTCTGATGATGTCAGCCCATTAAATACTACCAGAATTGGTGAATCCGCATTCATGGGAGCGAAAACTTTGAAATATTTCCTGGATCCAATAATTGATTTACCCTCATTATCCCTTACTTTCACCCAGTAAGTAATACTATCACCGGCTGTATAAGTACCCGGAATATCAAAATAATACATATCAAGTGTTATTGATGATGCTGTCACAGAATCAGGAGTACCTGCGTTTTTCTGGAAGTATAACAGGGCTGTTGTTATCGTACCATCCATATCAACTAATTCGGCTCCCACACTTTTAAAGCCACTGGTTGTCCAGGTATCATTAAGTTGAGTTAATGAGTTAATAAAGGGGCTGGTACCATTATAATAATTCACCACGGCTTCCATTTCCCACTGTGCCCAGGTGATGGGATTGGCATCGGGATAACGAAGACCATAGTAACCTACTCCATTGTAAGTGAACCAGCTATAACGATTGGCATTTGACCCTGTAAAATAAACCATGACTGTATTAAAATCAAACATGATGTGTGGAACACCGTCTCCAGGATTTGCTCCGGTGCCGGAGCAAACATAACCAACCTGGAACCATGGCCGGTTGAGTGGATCCGGATCCGGGGAATAGGGAAGTTCCAAATTTGCAGTGGACACATCAATTTCATCCCAATTGACAAGATTTTGATCACCGGTAACCTGCCATGTTCTTGTGAGTAGGGTATCACCAATTAATCTGGAAGCACCCTCATCTGCACCTTTCCACACCAGAAATTCTGACTGCCCTCCAACATTAAAAAGACCTCTTACTTTTAATAACCGTGCAGGATCAGGGATTAATTTTAGGGAAAGAAACACGGTATCATTGGGGTATAAATATTGCCCCAATGTATTATTCACAAAACCTTCATCACCGGTTGAATACCATCGGAGGGTATCAATTACTTCGTCCATTTCTCCGAAAAGGGTTTTAACACTTATGTTGTGTTGTATTTCATTTTCAACATAGACATAGCTGCCCTCGGCTAGTTTTTCCAGTTTTCCTGTTTGTGACATCTTTTTATCTTTGGCAAAAGCCAACGAAACACAAACAATTAATACTAAAATTGAAATAAAGAACATTAACCTTTTAAACATACGGTCCTCCATTAGTTAAAATTAGATGATAAATTGAGAAGTAAAAAAAGCAAAAATCAGATGCCTCCTTTCTTTAATGATTATTCTCCGTTATTTAATTTTCAATTTTTAAAAAGTAAATCCAACCGTGAAACTGGATATATCCGTTAGATATTTATGGGATTCAAACGAATAATCGAATCTCAGGCTGGCAGCAGAGCCCACATTAATTATGGCTCCTGCTCCGAATGAATATTCTCTCTGATTGATTCCACCATTTTCAATCCCATTGTTCAGTAAACCGGCATGTCCTGCCCTCAGAAAAAAACCATTTTTATAACAATACTCGACACCAACCGCCAGGTTTTCTTTCTGATCATTGGGATTCACTCCGTCTGCCAGAAGTGAAAGGCGATGGTTTTCCGTATTAACAGGATCATACGCGAATCCAATCCGAAAGGTAAGCGGCAGCTGGAAATATTCGGAAACATAGGAGGCATTGACATCAGAAGACTGGTCCTGATTGTCTGATTTGCGGGTCTCAAAATTCAAGGGTTCACCTTTGTAACGCAAATCCGGCCCAAAATTACTTACCGCAAAGCCGATACGGATATTTTTTACACCCACGTTGTACAATGCTCCCACATCAAAAGCGACCCCGGTTGCCTGTACCTCGGCCAGATTCAAAACCAGAAGTTTAAAAGTGGCCCCGGCGGTAAACTTATCGGTCATGTTGCGGGCATAAGACAGATTAAAGGATAAATCATTGGCTGATATGGTCCGGTCGGTACCCTGGGGAGAATCAATAGTGGTTTCCTGAATATCTCCCGATAAAAATGCCTGAGCACTAAACGTTATGGTACCGGATGACAGGGGTACAGCGACAGCCACGTTCTCATAAGTCATATCCGCATATAGCTGGTAATGAGTAAAGGCAGCTTCCTTCTGAACCAGACGGGCCAGACCGGCAGGATTTATATATACACTCTCAACTCCATGAGCAAAGGCAGTGTAGGCACCACCCAGGGCGGAAGCTCTGCCGCCGGCACTTAATTGCAGGAATTGAGCACCGGACGTTCCGGTGCCTGCCATAAGCTGTGACAGGTAAAAAAGTTCAATTATGAAAATGAATGTTACTATTTTTTTCATCTTGTCCTCCTAATGTAGAAGAAGATTTTAACGCACGACCACAAACTTACCTACAAATTCTCCATCCTCGGATTTTACCTGATAAACATATAATCCGCTGGCAATTTTCAATTCTTCCTTATTCTGTAAATTCCAGTTGTGAGATCCACCCTGGGCATCGGGATCTCCGGATAAGGCATCGTGTTCGATATCTTTAATCAGAATACCTGAGACTGTAAATATTCGTATGGTGCATTTATCAGGAAGATTGGTAAACATGACATGATTGGAATATTTATTTTGATCCCAGTCCGCCCGGATGTAATAGGGATTGGGAACCACCTTAATCTGGTCCATATCAACATTGGTTCTCCGGACGCGGGGACCGGTCGTTTTGAAAGTGACCACATTTGAAATCTGAAAGGGCTTATTGGTCGTTATCACATAAATATCACCCGATTTAAGAGAATTTTCCGTATCCTTGACCAGATAAACGAATGAGAAAATCCGGGAACCGGTGTACTTTCCGATCACACCCACACTATCTCCCTGATTGAACTCGCCATCGTTATTAACATCATAATATTGAGTTTGATGATATTCATTCAATTGTTTATTATACACCTTATAGGGAACGTCCAAGCCGTTAATATCCGTATCCACATTTCCCGGAAACTGAGGAAACTGAATTTCAAAATCATAAGGTTCCATAACTTCAGTGGTATGAATACCAAAAACATCATTATTAGATGTTGACCAACCGGAAAGGTCGGCATTATAGACAGGAAGACTCGCAACATTGAAATCGATATATATACCGTCAACCAGAGGAGTCACCGCATTTGGATTTGCGGAAGTCCCAAAGACATTAGTCATGGAATCCAGCAGGACCGTACCGGTATTGGTATCCATGATCCGCCAGTATTTTGCATTTCCATAGGGAGGTTGCAGGCTATCGAAGAAAGATATTTCATACAGATGACCGGTTATATCAGCCGGTTGAGCCACTTCCAGAACAACCTCGCCGCTTACCGGACCCTGGTAATCAATATTGAGAACGGCGGGATCATCTCCGGTAATAGGAGGAGTAACCGGCGTAACTTTGACCTGATTCTGTTTCCTGGAACTTTCCAATGGTTGCAGGCCAATTTTTGCGGCTCCCTTATCAAAAGATGTGACTGAATAATAATAACTTATACCATTTTTTACATCCGAATCAATGTAACTGTATTTCAATCCAGTTTCATTTCCCAGAACATCTCCTTTAAAGGTGCTTATTTCAAGCACATTCCCCACCTGGGGATCGCGGGTTGCCAGACCGGCCGGATCCTCCGGTCCGGTACCCAGGACAAAGAACATACCATCAAAATAGACAATAGTGCTATCCGGGTCAGGATTCGGTGGAAAGGTTAAATTCGGCTGATTATAATTTGGATCGGTGGTTGAAATTGTTCCGGAAAAAGGCATGGGGGTCCATTTATTTCCTATTTGGGATGCCACACAGAAAGCATTGGGTAGCCCGGCAGTGGACAGGGCTCTCTTGCTGTACTGATATAAAACTCCAGTGGACTGATTATAAACAATAAAATTATTGTCGCTGGTAAAATTTATGGTATATATCTGGCTTCCTTTAAACTGCCTGAAACGCAGGGTATCCTGATCGAATTCTTTGAAATAAAAGCGGGCGGTGGTATTACCGCGAGTAATTCGGGTGATAACACTGTTGGCCGTTCTGGTTCCGTAAATGTCATACTCTGCCAGCAGATTCCAATCGGTGGCCAATCCGGTTTTATTTTTGTAAACCCGGTATCCTTCAAAATCGACCTCACCGGTGAAGGGATCGGATATGCTTTCCGGGAAATTATCCCAACTCAGGTATACTTTCCGGTCCGAAGGATAGGCGGTCAGATTGGGTGAGGGCGGTGCTTCGGGAATAATAAATCCTTCATCATACGTCCTTTGGATGTTCCGGGTATTCTGCTGCAGATCTGCCAGGCTTTCGCCCATCACAATAGCCACGGTAACCGTATCTGTTTCACCCGGATTTAAGCGAATATTGGGACCGGTACATAGCAGCATGCGTACATCCTGCGGAGTCTCGAAAACTTCGTAGGGGAAATTGGGATCAGTGGTTTGTTCATTATTAAGCTGCTTGTACCTTAATATATCGAATCCACGGGCATCGGTATTGGATTCATCGCCTTCGCGGGTCCAGGTCTGAAATCCTGTCAGGTATGAGTTATTAATGGGACTTCGGCCAACACCTTTTAACCAGACAGCACCGATGTATCCAGCCACGGTTTTCCAGTCCTTTTCATAACCGTCGTAGTCATAAGTGTAACCGAGGCTGAGTGCGGGGTCAAAACCAATCAGGTCATCATTGGAGCCCTGTGGTTCATTTATATCGGCGAAACCGATATCATTGTCCATGAAATAACCGGCATAAAGATTGCGAATGGGGAAATCATTCGAGTTTTGGATAATAAAATCCAGCACTATGGCATCTTCGGCAATGGGACTGGTCCAGGAATAGGTACGCTGATAAACATGAACTCCCAGGGGTTTGGTATCGTAATCGGTGGTGGAGGGATCAATCCAAACGGCAGAATCTTTAGACATGAATGAACCGTACTCACAATAAGTGTCTTCATCGGACACAAAATCTCCATTGGCCGGATCCAGTTGTAATTCCGCTGAACGTTTTTGGTTAACCGAAACATCCAGATAAGGCCATAAAGACTGATAATCTTCTTTATCCCGGTATTTCTGTTTAAAAATCGAATTACCGGCTTCAGGATAATCGCTGGGGAAAACCTGGTTACTGGTGAACAGTGGTGACGCCGTTCCCCATTCACAGAGATAACTTCCGGTATCTACCCGCCTTTCCCAGAAGAGGGTATCTCCGTTGGCAACAATGGGAATTTCTCCGCCAATCCAAAGGCTGGCGGAGTAGCAATAGGTCTGATTAGTTCCGGCCGGCCACTCTGCATTATCTCCGTCATCAAAGGTTCCGGTAGGAAAGTTACCATCATAACCGGTCCAGTCAGACGGCTTGACCCACAAACCCTGTTGACCGGTATTGGTTATACCATAACGGGTAAGTTCGCCAATACCAATCCAGGTAATATTAACATCCGGGAACGCATTGCTGACCGTGGGTTTGCGGAACATCAATTTCCCGGTGATGGTATTTTTATCCAGGGCAAAAGATGAGGATAAAAATGCAAAAATTAGTAAAACAGAAAAGCAAATTTTAAGACATTTTATCATCGTTTTCTCCAAAAAATTATTAGAGAGAATACTGAGCACTTATCCCAAAGCGGATAATACGCGGAATACCATAATAGTTGGGACGTGTAACATACTCTTTCCAGGTGTCAAGTTTATCATTGTAGAAAGCAACAGGATCCGGATTACCCTGGGCATTCAAATAACCCCATCTGGTCGCTTCGGAAGTATATAATGCTTCCTCATAGGGAGGCCGATAACCATTGTCATCAGCGGTTCCCGTTGTTAACCAGATCTGGGTCACGTTCTTAGTATTGAAAAGATTTCGGACGTCCGTGAACAGGGACATTTTAAAGCTTCCACCCAGTGAGATGAACTTCTCCACCCGAAGATCTGCGCGATAGGTTGAGGGCATCCTGCGTGAACCCAGGTCTCCCGGGTTACCTTTCAGATCTTCCGGTGTGTAGGGAGTTCCTGTATTGTAATTCATATATAAATTGGTAATCAAATCCTGCAGTGGCTTAAGACCCATAAATTCCGGTCCCCAGTCCCTGGGAAGATAGAAATTCAGATCAAGCTTGAAAGAATGGGTGACGTCAAATTCCAGGGGATATTCCTTTCTGGGTAATTCTCCACCTCCCAACTGAGCCCAGCGGTAATAAAATTCCCGGGAGGATGAGCCGCTGCCTTTAGCATCCATGTAAGAATACGCAATGGAGCCGGAAAAAAAGCGGGATGGCCTTTTTTCAAAAATAAAATCCACACCTTTGACTTTGGCAAAATCGGTTATCTGGAATATGGTATACTGAGCCGGCCGTCCCTGCCAGATGGAAGTAAACTGCCGGGTGCTTAACAGTTTTTCGATATCCTTATTATAGGCATTAACTTCCAGGGACATATCACTTCCCAGACGGTGTTTTAATGCAACGGCATACATGGTCTGTTTCTCGGGAGGCAGATCGGGATTTCCAATGAGTGGCACACCACTGGTGAAATCTGCCTGAATACTCTGATAAATTTCACCCAGATCCGGTACCTGGAAAAACTTTCCGTAGTTTGCCCGCATCAGGGTTCTGTCTGAAACGGCAAACGCAATACCAAAACGCGGGCTCCACTGTTCTTTTACGGAAGCCTGCTTGTAACCTTCTTCCAGATTATTAATATTTTTTACCACTTCTGAATGGGGGTGGAAATAATCATATCTCAAGCCAACATTGACAATCATATCTTCATATTCAATTTTGTCCTGGATATAACCGGCTGCGGTGGTTGGTTTTTTCTTATAATAGTCAAAATAGGGGTTAACATTCAGAAACTGGATATCGGTTACCTCCAGCTCCGCGTAGTTGGTCTTTCCGCCAAATTTAATAAAGTTATATTTATCCAACTGTCCCTGAAAAGACATTTCGAATTCATACTTTTGTGTGCTTCTTTCATGCCACCAGGGGGTGAATCCATATGCAAAATAACCAAATTTGTCGGCCGGAACACGGGCATTCCAGATATTTCCCTGGTAAGCAAATTTTTGCAGATCCGGATTCTCCCGGTCCCGCAGATACTGGCGGTAACCGTCGATATCGAAGGGGACATATTCCACATCAGTGCCGTCTGCATTGAGCGTCCAGTATCCGGTAGTCAGATAACGGTTCTGATAGGCATCCAATTTCTGATCCAGGGTTACCCAATTAATACTGCCATCCTGACCATATTTAAAATAACCCAGACCCTCATAATAATTGAGAAAGGCCTGCTGTTCTGTCATACCTAAACGCCATTCATAATTTTCCATATCAAAGTAGGGATTGGTCAGGGACGGCGTTTGATTTGCTTCGGCTGCCCAGGGTAGACGGTTATTAACCAGCTGGAAATCCTGATACTGCCTGCCACCCTCTCCGTAGAGATGATATTGAGTGTTAAAATAACTGGCGGTCAAATCATAAAAAAATTTATTACTGAGCATATGGGTCAGGGTACTGCTCAAAAGATAACTGTCACTCCCGCGTTCGGGAATCAGATCAATCCAGGGACCCACATTATGAATGTGAGCATCACTATTATAAAGATAATATATACCATTGTTGTAATTACCGCTGATGAAAAACCGGATATTCGGATGGAGATCTGCCTGCAGTTTAAAGGTAGCTCCCTTGGCATTATCACTATTGTTCCGTATGGGATAATTGATAATGGAAGGATCTCTGATTGCCTGGTCTTCCAGAAATCCATTGACAAAAAAAGTCAATCTCCGCGACGTTAAAGGAACAGGGCCGCCCAGGTTACCGGCATATTTTATATAACCATTATCATACCTGCCAGTCATAAAATCATTGGACTGGCCTTCAAAAAACACATTGTATTTATCCTTCGCTCCTGATTTGGTAATAACCTGCACCACTCCGGATAAGGCCTCGCCATATTCAGCGTTGAAACCGCCGGTCATAATGGTGAGCTGTTCTATGGCATTTATATCTACCGTTGTTCCGCGACTGTTGTAGGTGGGATCGTTGGTATTCACGCCATCCACATAATATGTCAACTCACCGGAACGACCACCCCGGATATGAATACCGCCGGAACCTCCTTCGGTTGTCACCGCTCCGGCCTGATTCTGGATGACACCTACAAAGGTTGTGACCGGTTTACGTTTGATCTGTTCCGCACCCAGCTCAACCATATTACCAGTCTGATCCCTCTGAATAATAGGTTTATCCGCCACGACCTCCACCACTTCCCCTTCAATGGCTTCCACTTCCATTTTGGTATCTATTCTGGTCTTTTGATCAGGCGTAACAACCACATCAGTAAACCGTTGAGTAGAATAGCCGACATAAGCAAATTCCAGGATATAGGTACCTGCCGGTAGGTTCAAAATAAGAAAATAACCATCCACATCAGTCGTGGCTCCCAACATGGTATTCATCAGAACCACGTTGACGCCTATCAGAGGATCATTTGTCTCCCGGTCCAGAACAACACCCTCAATTTTGCCGGCAATCCGGCTTGACTGTGCAAAAACATTTTCAATAAATGCAGAAAGGACCAGGAAAATGTAAAATACCGTTACATATCGTTTCATAGAAACCTCTTGAGAGTTGTTTTGTATAAACTTATACCGATAAATAGCCTGGTGAACATCTTATTGCAATAAAATAATGGAGAAACCAGAGCAGTAATGATGACGCAGACTTAAAAAATGAGAGAGGAAAGATATAAATCTGTACAAATCAAAACTATTGTATCTTCTATATAATAAAGTTTTCCTCCGATTTTCCTCTCAATATTTTAAATTATCAACACGAGTACAAAAATCCTGCCAATAAAGTTGTAATTTTTTATAAGTTAAATAATGACAGTGACTTGAGGATTAGTTGTTATCTCTCATTAATTTAAACTAAGAAAAAAATTTCCTATCTTTGGGGAAAATTATTTCCTACTGCCAGTTGAGGTTTTAAATCCTTTTCGCTTAAAACACTAAATTTTCAAGTATTATAAAAAAAAAATGACCCCACATGCAAGCATGAAAAAATTTTTAGCGGATCGAAGCAATTGTTTTATTTTTCTATGCCTGGATAGACCCGGAGCAGTTTTTTAAGATCATCATCCTCTATCTGTACAAACTCAATACCGATATGATAATTATTTCCGCTCATTTTCTGAATGTGTCTGACCTGTCCGGTAATATCAACAACCTCGTCCCCGGCAGCCAGATGAATTTTGATGGGTGTATCAACAGGAAGGGTGCTCTTATCTTTTATCTTTACCCCTTCCCGGCTAAGATCTTCGCTCAGGGCCATTCCAGCCTGTACGACCCGCCCTTCATGATCCAGGATATCATAGGAAATAAAAAGTTGGGCATCAACACGAACTGATTTTCGTAATTCTTTCATGGCTATGCCTCTATTTTATTATCAAACAGTTCTAATTTTTCCCGCACTCTTGGAGAAATATAAAGATTATTCAGATTTTCGTTTTTCAATTGCCCGATCAGCATTTCAAGATTAATTTCCCCAGAATTGTTTTTATTTAAAAAGAAAATACGCCGATCCTCCAATGTGCATAATCCTCCTTTAAAGTAACCGAATTCCTGCCGGATTTCAATCCCGAGTTTTCCCAGAATCTCACACATTTCATCAAGGAGCAACTGAGTCTCGGGATGGGATTTAGTCATATTTTTTTTGGTTCTTTTTCTAGAGATATTCATCCATGCCATTCTTTTTTAATTTTTCCACAATATCTTTTACATCCTGGCTGCGATTCTTACGACATATCAGCAGAGCGTCTCCGGTATCGACAACAATCAAATTTCTCACACCAACCAGGGCAATCAATTTTTTAGGAGCATACACATAATTATCACTTGAATCTACCACCTGCAGTCCTTTATAATCTCCGGCATTTTTATTTTTATCTTTTTCCGAAATTTCATAAACTACTTCCCAGCTGCCCACGTCATTCCACCCCATGTTGGTGGGAATTACGCAAACGTTCTGGGAGGTCTGCATCACACCATAATCTATGGAAATACCCCGGATTCGCTTATATACATCCAGGATGGTGGCATTATAGGTTTTTTTATTTAAATGTGATTTAAGTAAATTTAATCCTTCATACAGCTCAGGCAATTTATCTTCGATTTCCTTCAAAATGGATGACGCTTTCCAGATGAACATGCCGCTGTTCCAGTAAAAATCCCCGCTCTCCAGAAAGCGCATTGCCGTCTCCGGATTGGGTTTTTCGGCAAATGTTTTCACTTTGTAGATGGCGTGACCATTAAATTTTGAAACTTCCTTACCACGCTGGATATATCCATATCCGGTAGAAGGATGGGTGGGGGTAATTCCCAGGGTTACCAGGCTGCCGGAATCCGCTGCAAAAGTGGTTGCCTGGCGGATAACCGCCTGGAATTCTTTTTTATTGGAGATCAGATGATCTGCCGGTAAAACCACCATGAGTCCATCGGCATCCGCCTGTTGAATAATGGTGGCGGCCAGACCGATACAGGGGGCGGTATTTCTGCCAAAAGGCTCTATAATAAAATTTTTTTCAGTTAATTTGGGAATCTGTTTAGCGATAATTTCTTTCTGTTCAGCATTAGTCACCACAAAAATATGTGAGAGATCCACCATACCCTTTAAACGCTTAAAAGTTGCCTGGATCATGGTTTCATGATTCAGAATATCAAGCACCTGTTTAGGATTTCTGGTGCGGCTGCGCGGCCAAAACCGGGTGCCCACTCCTCCCGCCATGAGAACCGTGAAGATTTTCATCTATTCACCTCCCTGGGGTGTATTACCATAAAGCAACTCCCGGTAATCTTCAATCCTTTCTCTTACCAGGTAGTTTTGCGGATCAATCTGGCGGAGTGAATCCAGGATAGTTCTGGCTGATTCATAATCTTTTTTATGAACATAAGTATCTACCAGATTTGCCAGGGCAATAACGTAATTCAGTCTTAGCTGGATAGCCCGCTGGTAGTGAACAACAGCCTGATCATAATCTCCCAGGGCATCCAGCAGGTAAGCCACATTGTTATGAGCCGGCGGATAATCTGGTTTCTTATCCAGAGCCTTCTTAAAACAGATTACTGCGCTGTCGAGATTTCCATAATAATAATATGATACTCCCAGATTATTCCAGGCATCCACATAATTGGAGTCTATTTCAAGTGCTCTCCGGTAATTGGCAATCTGAAGGTCCAGGTTATCCATCCGGGTTGTTTTTTCCACCAACTCGAATGCCTGGATTTTCAATTTTCCGTCAACAATCTCAGCTGTCTTGGTGCGGTTGAGACGAGCCTGCTCATAAAAAGGATTTACCCGCAAAGCCTGGTCGAAAAAACCCAAAGCCTGCTTATATTCGCCGCGCAGAAAATGCATATATCCAAGATTATTCCAGGCCTGGTGATAAAGGGTGTCAATTTCCACCGCTTTTTCAAAATAAATGATGGCACTATCCAATTTACCCAGGCGATGATAGGCAAGTCCAACAAAATTATTAACTTCAGCATCATCCGGTATAATCTCTAATGCTCTTTTCCAACCCCGGATAGCTTCCCTGTATTTCTGCGCCTGATAATAATCAATGGCATCACCAACATAGTTTTCAGCCACATCTTGCGCCGTTTCCCGTGGCTGGGGTTTTTCCTTTTTGAAAATGCCGGCACAATTTACCAGCAGGAGCAGAACGACAGAGAACAGTAAAAATTTTTTAATCATCGCCCTCATCTCTCTTTTTTACAATATATTACTTCAATTTTTAATTATCAAGTTTTAAAATACCGGTCCGGGGTTACTATAAAAATTATTTCCTGACCGGATGGAATAATCCCGGTGATTTGAAGACTATCGTTTTTATAACCACTGTTGAACCAGGCATACCTGATACCGGTTCTGGTGTCCTGATATCCCCCGGACAGTAAAAATTGGTTTACAAAATGCACCATAATCATTACAACCTGTACCGGGGAAAAATTATGCAATTTTAGAAATCATCTATCCGGATTA
This sequence comes from uncultured Caldithrix sp., assembly GCA_964461135.1. Classification (GTDB taxonomy): domain Bacteria; phylum Calditrichota; class Calditrichia; order RBG-13-44-9; family RBG-13-44-9; genus RQOF01. The sequence continues at coordinate 45,086 of CAYWTB010000025.1, forward strand.
TGCCGCTGAATACCGGTTGAGCCGGACCTTCCAGCCACAGCCGCTCATCATCCTTTGATTTGCCGACGCTTAGATTGCCACCCCGGGTATGTACCTGTACCGGAAATTCAGTCAGTCCCCAGGTCCGGGCAGCAAGGGCCACCGCCAGGGCGCCTGTTCCGCAGGCCAGAGTCTCTGCCTCAACGCCCCTTTCGTAGGTTCGCACACGGATACCACCAGTCCCGGCTTCCACGAAATTTACGTTGGTTCCGTCCGGAGCGAAAAATTTATGATTGCGGTAAAACGCCCCCAGCCGATCCACATCCACATGATCCAGGGAAGACACCACCCAAAATACCACATGAGGAACACCGGTGTTAACAAAAACCCCACGCCGAAATTTTCCCCGAATCATTTTATCGAGTTCCGCAGATGCCTGCAGCCGGGGGGTAAAATCCCATACAATTTTCACCAGATTTTTGTCGACTATTTCTGCCGGGTAGCGGTTTTTTCCGATTTTCAGGATGAAATCTTTCTGCCCCGGGTGAAGCAGATGCAGAAAATAAGCAGCGCAACGGGCACCGTTGCCACACATGGTTGAGCTGAAACCATCGGCATTGAAATACTGAAGTTCAAATTCATTGCCCATTCCAGATCCGAGGAGCATCAGGCCGTCTGCCCCGATTCCCCACCGGCGCTGGCACAATCTCCGGATAACCTCATTTTCACCTCCCGTGAAAAGGGCTGGTATATTATTAATAACAATAAAATCGTTTCCGGCACCATGCATTTTGGTAAACGGAATCTCTTTACTCATGGCTTTTCCCTGAAATTGAAGATGAAGTCGATACCCTGTGTGGTCCATCTTTTACGGACTTTCACGGTGTCTGGTTTGAGAAAGAAAGGCTCGGAATATTGCCAGCGTATCGTACTGCCTTTATCCCAACTGCCATTTTCATTCAGATCCATAATGGCTTTAGTCATAAACAGCCCATCCGGCAGGTAATCCATCTGATAAACAATGTCTTTTTTGGCCAAAGCCCGGTAATGAGCCCTTCCCTTCAGTGCATCTGCCTCCACTATCGCCTGGTACCAGTTCAAGGTGGGAGCACGGACATAACCGGAGATTTCCCCTAAATCCGACAATTCCATGGTTGTGAATTCCATAGAAATAACGGTATCCGGGAAGGAACGTTTCCAGATATCCGCAAGGCTGTCTAATTGTAGAGTAAGATTGTAAGTTGTGGCAGATGAGAGAAGGCCGGCCGGAATATAGACAGGACGTCTCAAATTACTGAAATCATAATGCCCGCTTACCACTTTTCCCTCCTTCGTCTCAAGAGTAAAATACTGTTGATAAAGGGAAGAATCGACTGGAACGTTGAAACTCAACCGGATACTGTCATTAAATAATACATTACTGCTGCCCTGAGAAGGTTCCACCTTCAACAGGCGGGGAGTTACCGTATCCGGTTGTGAAGCAGAAGTAAAGGAGAAATCCAAAGTATCTGAAATGATGGTATTTCCTGAATAATCTTTTACCCCGCTTAGCCGGACCGCTAATTCCGTTTGCGGAGGAAGTTCACTGAAAAAAAGATGTAACCATGCGTGATTATCGGAATCGAGACTGGTACCAAGGACGGGGTAATGAATATTGTGAACGGTATCTTCAACCTGAACCGAGAAGTGCTGTTCCAGAAGAACCGGCTCTTTAAATTCAATAATTATCTCCTGACCGGAGGCTGTATCAATCCGGCTGATCGCAGGCAGGATTGTGTCTTCCTTAATTAGGTAAAAATTGAGTTGAAAAAAATCCGGATCCAGAGAATCCAGACGGACATCCGTGAAGGGAATTCCTATAAGATCTGATCCCAGGGTGTAACGCTCATCATAATCCTGATCCTGAAGAGCAATTACACGGAATTTGTTTAATGAAAGGTAGTTCAATTTATAAGAGCCGCTGCCATCAATCTGCGTATAGTATCGCGGTTTTTTCCGCAGCAGAGAATCGGATTCTTCATTTTCATCCAAAATATAAGCGTTGATATAAACATCACGGGAAATTTTTTCGGTGTAAACTTGGCCTTGAATAGACCCCCGGTCCAGCTGTTCTCCGCTTGAAAAGGCGATCTGGAAAGGCCTGACAAGTCTGTTATTATGCATATCAGTGATGCCGGTACTGAGGGTAAAGACATAGGTTTGGTCCGCTGCAAGTGAATCCGGAAGATAGAAACGGACTTTCCGGCTCCCTTTCCATTTTACCTGCATTTCACCAACGAGCTCCGGAATAATCCAGAAATTATTGGGCAGGGTGGTTCTGCGAATGGGTTCACTGAACTCAACTTCAATAAATTCCAAATGCCGGATTCCGACACTGTCTGCCGCGGGAAAGTGATAAATTATTTCCGGCGGTATTTTGTCTTCCGGACCACCCGATGGCGGGACATTGTGGGCGCAATCATAATTCAAAAGAAAATATGAGACCAGCAAAGTCAACAGGATAATCCGGCCGATTTTCTGAAATGATATTTTTTTTATATACAATTTTTTCTCCGCCTATCCCGTCAGAATCTCTCCTGCAATCCCATCCATATTCCGGGCCATCATTAATTTAACGTCAGATTTTATGGAGTAAATTATTGAGAGGACCCCAGGAAAAACAATACAATTTTATTCTTTTTGATCAAGGGCTTCCCGGAACCGTTTTTCCACGAAGCCTTTCAATTCCTGCAGGGAAAAAATATCGGGTACCAGACAAAAGGGAGCACAGATCTCCAGATCAACCTTCGCCCTTTCTGGAAAGCGGGCCCAACGCGGGAAAAATTTGAATGAATTATGAGTAATGATAGGCACAACGGGAATGCGCAACTGCAGCAAGAGCCTGATAACACTTATTTTAAATGGCTGCATTCGTCCATCCCAGCATCTTTCCCCTTCCGGAAAAATACCAACAGTTATATTCTTGCTGAGAAAAGTTCTGATATGATAAATGACGGCCGGGTCTGTCTGGTAACGGGTTGTTGGAATGGCTTTGCCCAGTTTCAGCATAAAGCGTTCAAAAAAATGGCAGAAGGAGGTGCTCTTGGTGAGAAAGCCGATTTCTTTATGTGTAAATGCCAGGATGATGAAGGGATCAAATATACTCTGATGGTTTGCCAGACTGATGTAGGGATAGTTTTGCGGCAGGAGGTTACGGTGATGAACTGTTACCTGTATAAATGATCTCAAAAGTACACGGATTTTAAACAGCAGGATCCGGGTGAGAATCAACTGAAACGGTGCAAACCTGAGTGGCCGGTCAGCTTTGATTTCCAGAGAACGTTGACGATGAGAGGGATAACCGAACCGGAGGCTTGGCTGATATTCCAATATCTTTTTCCCGGCTGCTTGATAATGCCGGTCCAGTAATTTCTGAAAAATGAACTCATATTTCAGTGGGCTCTCTTCCAGAAATTGAACCTGAAATACCGGCTGCTGTCGAATCTTGAATTCAAAGAAATTACTGTTGGTAGTTATACAAGTGATAATGGGGACGGGGAATTCCAAAATCTGATCCGGTGCAATAAAATAAATTTTTTTTAATGTGATAACCATATGCCCCCGGGTGACAGGTTTCAAGCAGGTGACGGGCCGTTGAAACAAATTCCCAAACGCCGTAAATGGAACCTGATGAATTCCTTGCCGCAGGATTGCTTCACCGCTGATACGAAGGGCTTCCGGAATGTCAGAGGGAGCAATCCGGGTCTGGCGGGCCAGACGTATTGACGGGGTCTGTTCAATTTCCAGATTTTTCTTCAGCCAGTTTGTGAAATCCGGTAAAGACCAGATATTGCGGGACGTTTTCATATTTTCAACCGTTATGGAAATTTTCTCATTACATTTTGAACAGATGGATTTCCGGATCGAATCTTCGGCTTTGCAGGACGGGCATATGAAAACGAAGGGGTGAGTCATAATGTTGACTGATTAAATTTCCACTGTGATATCAAAAGTTAAAGAGCCAGGGAATATTGTCATCCTTCCCGATCCATCAAAGAAAAAGCCGCTCATGAGGAGCGGCTCAGAATTTCATGAAAGCGATCATTCTTCTTTGATACGGGCGGCTTTCCCCTGCAGTTTCCTGAGATAATAGAGTTTTGCCCGTCTCACTTTGCCCTTACGGACGACTTCAATTTTTTCAATACGGGGAGAATGCAGGGGGAAAATTCTTTCCACACCCACACCGTTGGAAATTTTACGCACTGTAATGGTGGTATTAATTCCATTTTTATGACATTTAATACACACCCCGGCAAATACCTGGATTCTTTCTTTGTTACCTTCGATCACTTTAATATGAACGGAAATGGTATCACCGGGCGAGAATTGTGGCAGATCGGTACGGATCTGGCTTGCTGTGACGTTATGAAGAATGTCCATTTTATGGTCCTCCAATTTTATTTTTCATTTTCAATCTGATTTTTATGCTGCAAGAATTTTTTATACAGATCAGGCCTTCTGGACCTGGTTCTTTCAATTTTTTGGTTCTGCCGCCACTCTTCAATTTTTTCATGGTGTCCGGACAGTAGAATTTCCGGCACTTTGAATCCCCTGAAAACTTCCGGCCGTGTGTAGTAGGGACAATCCAGCAGATAATTCTGGAAAGAATCGGTTTTTGCTGAATCAATATCCCCTAAAACGCCGGGTATCAATCGAACAATGGCATCAATCATTAGCAGAGAAGGAATTTCTCCTCCGGATAATACAAAATCGCCAATTGAAATTTCATCTGTTACCCAGGCATCTATTACCCGCTGATCTATTGCCTTATAATGCCCACAGATGAAAACCAGGTGATTTGAATGACTCAGATCCTCTGCGATCTCCTGCGTAAACATTTTTCCCTGCGGGGTGGGAAGCACCACCCGCGCGGCAGTCCGATCACCGTCCTGCTCAAATATAGATTCCAGGGCAGCGAATATGGGCTCGGGTTTCAGAATCATGCCCGGGCCCCCGCCGTATGGAGTATCATCTACGGTTCGGTGTTTATCAGGTGAAAAATCCCTCAGATCCATAATTCTTATGTCAAGATCAATTCGTTTGCGAGCCTGCCTGAGAATACTTTCATTCAGAGGATTTTCGATTATATTTGGGAATACTGTTATCACATCAATACGCATCATATCTCTTCCCACAAGCGAACCACCATTTTACTCTGGTCGAGTTTAATTTCTTTAACAAATTCACCGACTGCCGGAATAAGAACTTCCTTTTTCCCATCCCGTATGACATAAACGTCATTGGCACCGGCCGGTATTACCTCTGTAATATGCCCCATAAAATTACCTTCCGTATCAAAAACTGCCATGCCAATGATATCATGTAAAAAATATTGATCTGCCGGTAATTCTATCTGTTCGTTCTCCGGCAGATAAATCTCCTTTCCGATGAGTTCCCTGCCCTTTTCCGGATTATCCACACCTCTCAATTTGAGAAGGATATTAGTATTTTGCAGTCTCCAGGAGGTGACAATTATTCCGGAAAAATCATTCTCACTTTCCAGGTAAACCACTGGTACATTTTCAAATCGATCACTGCGATTCGAGTAAGCGGCCACTTTCAACCAACCCTGATGGCCAAAGACTCCCACAATTCTTCCTATCGCTATGAAGCTTTTACTAATGATAGTCATAAAAGAAAGATTCGGGATACCGGCATCCCGAATCGTACCAAGTCAATGAATTAACTTTATTTATTCCAGTATTTCCAATACTGCTCTTTTACCGATTTTTGCTGCGGAGGCGCTCAATAAGGTTCGAATTGCTTTGGCTGTTTGACCTCGTTTTCCGATGACCTTCCCCAGATCACCATCACCTACCCGCAGTTCGTAAACCGTGACACGCTCTCCTTCAACTTCAGTCACCTCAACCTCTTCCGGCTTGTCGACGAGATGCTTAGCGATGAATTCGATAAATTCTTTCATTACCTGTTCCTCCTTAAGACAAATTACGTGATTGAACACACCATTAATCGCCTGAAATTAGCAGGTTATAATAAAGTGTCTATTCCTTCTTCTCTTCTTCACCTTCTCCTTTGGGAGCGGTTTTCTTTGATTTTACTTTATTTTGAACTTTAGTCTGTTCAGTTAATTCTTCCGTCGTTATCTCTACCGTCTCAGTCTCGGCCGGTGCTTCCTCCGGGTTTTCTTCCGTCGTTCCAGTTTCAACCGGTGTTTCTTCCTTTTTTTTCTTTGCCATTTTAGTTTTTGATTCCTCTACCTTCGGTTCAGGAATATTTGTCTTTTCCTCCATTGCTGTTTCTACCGATTCAGATACAGCACTTTCCTTAACAGGTTCGGGAGCTGTTTCTTCTGTTTCAAGGGGAGCAGCTGCGGTTTCCTCTTGTTTTGCCGCTTTCTTTTTTTTCACCTTCTCTTCTTCACCTTCTCCTTTGGTAGCGGTTTCCTTTGATTCTTCTTTATTTTGAACTTTAGTCTGTTCAGTTGATTCTTCCGTCGTTTCCTCTACTGTCTCAGTCTCGGCCGGTGCTTCCTCCGTGATTTCTTCCGCCGTTTCAGTTTCAACCGTTGTTTCTTTCTTTTTTTTCTCTGCCATTTCAGTTTTTGATTCCTCTACCTCCGGTTCAGGAATATTTGTCTTTTCCTCCATTGCTGTTTCTGCCGATTCAGATACAGCACTTTCCTTAACAGGTTCAGGAGCTGTTTCTTCTGTTTCAGGGGGAGCAGCTGCGGTTTCCTCTTCTTTTGCCGCTTTCTTTTTTTCCACTTCCTCAATCTTTTTTGCTTCCGCCCGCCGGGCTTTTTCTATCTGAAGCACTTCCCATTTTTTAAGCTCTTCCGTGACTTTTTCTTCCGGCACACCTTTTCGTTGTAAATCAAATTTGAGAATAATACCCTGGCGACTCAGGATATTTTTCACAGTTTTTGAAGGGATTGCTCCCACACTCAGCCAATACATTACCCGATTTTCCTGCATTTCCACCGTTGCCGGTTCCGTCAACGGGTTGTAGAGACCAATTTCTTCAATAAAGCGACCATCACGCGGAGCTCGCGAGTCAGCGGCCACAATTCGGTAGAAGGGACGTTTTTTCCTTCCTAATCGCCGTAATCTTAATTTAACTGCCAAAGTTTCCTCCGTTTTTTATACTTTACATTTTACAGTCTAAAATGGAAATGTGTCCGGTCTGAAGGCACCTTTCATTTTGCCACTTTTCATTCTTCTTAACATCCTGCGCATCTCTTCAAACTGGTTTAGAAGCTGGTTGACATCCTGAACACGCGTTCCGCTTCCCATAGCGATCCGGCGCCGGCGGCTGCCATTGATAATCTGCGGTTTGCGCCGTTCCTGCGGGGTCATGGAATTAATAATTGCCTCCACTCGTACAAATGCGTCATCATCCAGACTTACATTTTTCAATTGTTTTCCGATGCCGGGTATCATTCCAAGAATCTGTTCCAGCGGTCCCATTTTTTTAATCTGCTGGATCTGCTTATAGAAATCCTCCAGGTCGAACTGTTCTTTTCTCAGCTTTTCTTCCAGTTTACGGGCCTCGTGCAGATCAACGGCGTCCTGGGCTTTTTCCACCAGACTGACCACGTCCCCCATCCCTAAAATCCGGGAAGCCATTCGTTCGGGATGAAAGGCTTCGATGGCATCCGGTTTTTCACCAGTGCCAACGAATTTAATGGGGCGCTGGGTAACCTGACGAATGGACAGTGCGGCACCGCCGCGGGCATCACCATCCATTTTGGTCAGCACCACACCATCGAAATCCAGCCGCTCCAGAAACTGTTTTGCCGCATTTACCGCATCCTGCCCGGTCATACCGTCGGCCACAAAAAGAATTTCCTGCGGTTTGACCTCCTTCTTAATATTCTCCAGCTCCTGCATCATTTCCGGATCGATATGCAGGCGGCCGGCAGTATCCAGGATCGCCACATCACGACTCTGTTCGCGGGCTGCTTTAACGGAACCGCGACAGATTTGAACGGCGTCTCTACTGTTTTCCGTATAGACCGGAATATTGAGACCTTTACCCAGTATCTGCAACTGACTTACCGCCGCAGGGCGGTAAATATCTGCTGCTACCAACATGGGATGCCGGCCCTTTTTTCTCAAATAGTTAGCCAGCTTTGCCGCAAAAGTAGTCTTGCCGGAACCCTGCAACCCACATAACATGATAACCGTGGGCGGAATTCCGGCGGCTTTCAGATCAGTCTGAGCTTTGCCCATAAGGGTCACCAGCTCATCATGCACAATTTTAACGATTTGCTGACCAGGTGTGACGCTGCGAACAACCTCCTCACCAATCGCCTTTTCCTGGACTCTCACAATAAACTCTTTTACGACCTTATAATTGACATCGGCTTCAAGCAGAGAACGTCGCATTTCTTTAAGTGCATCCGCAATATTTTTTTCGGAAAGTTTCCCCTGCCCTCTTAACCTTTGAAGCGTCGTTTCCAGTTTCGCCGTCAGATCTTCAAACATGCCAAATCAGCTCTTCTTCCGATCCATCATTGCAATTTATTATTCAAAAAGCTTGTTAATTTAAATTACACATGAATTTTTTGCAACATCTTTTTTGAATTCATGCATTATAAAACATACTATTAAATGACAAAAAAAGGATATGGTTCATTTTTTTAACTTCGGAAAATGATTATATTTCTTTTCTTTCCTTACCCCTATTTTGAGCTGAAGTTCTGCTCTTTTAACTTATAGTGTCCACTCTCCCTGTTCGGGAATTATTACCTGCTGCGAGAGGTTTTCTTCAATTACCCGTGCTTTCATCCATTCCAGTGCCGCTGATTCTCCGTGACAGAGAAGTGTGGTGCGGGGCTTTATCTGACTGATCATATGCAACAGCTCTTCACGGTTTGAATGCGCGGAAAAGTAAAATGTCTCAATATCGCACAGTACCTTATCCACACCAAAGAGCGCTTTGATACGCTCCGTATTTTTTTCCCTCAAAGATCCGGCCGGGGTTTCCGGGTCGGCCCATCCCACCAGGGCAATCCCATTACGGCGTTCCGACAAAAAATCTGAAGCGATCTCGTATGAAATCGTGTTAGGCAACATCATTCCGGAGGTGGCCAGAACGATTGACGGTTTACTGAAGCGTTTTGAATTCAGGGTATTGTAAGTAATGGTTTTATAGGGCTTCACAAAACTCTTAGTTTATTATTATAAGTCATGATATTTGGTA
>CAYWTB010000026.1:0-53070 GCA_964461135.1 uncultured Caldithrix sp.
TTTCTAAGAATATAACAACTTTGATACATTATATCGTTTTTTGTGAATTAAGCAGGGTACCTGTTCTCTTATTAATTTATATGCAGTGACTGTTCCTTTTCCGAAAATATTATCAGGAAAAGCCTCTTTGCCTCCAGGCTCCCGAAGTCTAAATTCCATGGCTTGTGCCGCAAATAAAAATTCTATGGTGACAACTTTACGACCATTCTCTAATATCTGGCGGGCTATTCGGGCGGTAATTGGCGCCATGCTAACATGATTTTCCTGATTTTCGCAGGTGGGGATGGAATCCACACTGGCAGGATGCGCCAACGAAGTGATCGGACTGGCACTGGCAACTCCGAGAGAACATTTTATTTAATCGGAACTAAGGATGTTACTTAAAAACAACGGGTAATTTTTTATGAAGGTATATTTCCTTTGGAGAAACAACTGCCTGGTAAGCAAGAGCTTCCACACCAGATGTTACCGCCTCCCTAAGAAGTTTTCCGTATACCGGATCGATACAATCGGCAGGGGCGAAAAATTTTGCATCCTGACGCTGTACCACGAAAAAAATGACTGCTCGATCTCCTTCGGTCACAGCCCTTTTTAACTCCCTTAAATGCTTTTGCCCGCGCTCTGTGACGGCATCCGGGAAAAGAGCATAGTCATCTTCTACCAGAGTTACGTTCTTTACTTCCACATAACATTTGCCATGAGTCCCTTCTAACAGTAAGTCGATCCGGCTGTTCACTCCATACCTGATCTCAGGTCGAATAGTCGTATATCCCTGAAGTTCGGTGAGTACCCCGTTTTCTATCGCTTCCCGAACCAGCCTGTTTGGGTGCCCGGTATTGATACCAACCCACCCTCCATTTATCCGGATGAGTTCCCAGGTATATTTTAATTTTCTCCCCGGATTATCACTTTGGGAAAGTATTACCGGACTTCCCGGCATCTGGCAACCCTTCATGCTGCCAGAGTTTGGTGTATGGGCCGTGACCGTGGAGCCATTTTCCAGTTCAATATCTGCCAGAAACCGTTTATAACGTTGAATAAGAGTACCGGAAACGAGGGGTGTAGTGAATTTCATATATTATCTGATTGTTTCTAAGGTCCGGCTGCCGTTGAAATTCAGGGCAAAATGTATAAACCTGATTAATTGCTGTCCAAAACAATTTATATTTTGGACAAATTTTATTGTAATTATCAAAGTTAAGTGATCAACAATCTTTCATCCGGGTTGAACCCATTTTTTGACCCTCGCCCTACTCCCCCTCCCTAATGCTGTATTGACCGGGGACATGGGTAACACATTTCTTAAATTATACCACAAAACCACCAGGGGACTAAAAAGTCTGAAATTTAAAAAAAGAGAACCTTCAAATACATTTATTTTTGTCAAATCGGTCTTCAATTTTACTCGTTATTAGTTCTGATTTTGCATCCCGTGGATTTTTGGTTGTGAATGAAAGAGATTAATTGAAAAGGCTAATATAATTTTGCCAAATACCACCTTTGATCAACTTTTCTTAATTCCCAGGAAAACGGAAAAGATTCATTATTCCTTCCTGGATAATGAAAAATCCAATCTGCTAAAACTATTACTGAAGAACGGGATGGCAGGCAATAAAATTCCGGTTCATAAAATTCAATCTCAGAAGGATTCCGTTTGGTAACGGCTTCAACCAACTGTTTTACAGTACCTCTTGTTTCGTTATTCCCGGGTGTAAAAATGGTCTGTAAGAACATGGTATCCTGTTTCAGCCAGCTTATGGCGAAATCTTCCAGGAAAGCGTGGCAATTCCTTTCAATTCTAAACGGGCATTCTTCAACTGGCAATCCCATATCTTGCAACAGGGCACGACCGGAAAAGATGCCCGGCGTAGCGGCGAATATACTATCCGGTAAAGATGATACTAAAAGGCCGACTATCAGCGTGTTCTTCCGGCCGAAGTGAAGCTCAGGATTATCAATCCGGTAAATAATTTTTTGCAGGGGAGTTCCATTGACTGCAGGGATGATATCATCCGGCAATTTTAGGTGCTGCTGATTTAGAATGATTTGCCTGATGGCGGGAAGCGTTTGCAGTTTCAGAAAAAGAGTGGAAGTGGTGAAGTGACCATCTAAAATAAACTCGTTCCGGCACCACAGGTACCGGGCATTACCGGTCTTCAGCCATTCCCGGAGTTGAGGAGCGGACTCAGGCAGAATCCACTTTCCCGGGATAAACGTGGTATCGGAAAATGACAATGAATTGGACCCATAATATTTCCACCCCGCTCTCAGTTGAAAAAAATCCAGATCCTTCTGATAATGGCGGGTGCATTTTATTCCGCTTACAGGAATCCAGAAACAGCAAAAGAGAATCCACAGAACTGAGCGAGTTAACGCTCGATGCCGCTTCCCTGACGTTCCGTATTGATCGGGATCAGTGTTCTTTTTCATAAAAAATCCTCACCAAACGGTCAATTTTTAGCATAAAGAGCTCTTCATCAGAGACCCTCTTTTCATAATGGCCTCCCGCCGATTTCTTAATTAATCCCAGCTGCAAAGCTTTCTCTATAATAAGGGAAACAGAATTTGAAGGACTTCCCAGTTCTTCCAGGATTTTCTGAAGATCATTCCGTGATATGTCGTTTTTGAAAAAGGCAAGTAACCGGAATTTGAAGTTGAAATGGAACTGTAATTCTCTTCTGGCCCGTTCCAATAAATCCGCATGATCGAAGGCCAGATATGGAGGATGATTTAGTGGAAACCATTCTGTGGCGGCGGCATCATCATTTGCCAGTGCGGAACCGAAAGGCGGAGAAAGAATGCTACAGAACAGATGACTGATGGTTCGGCCCCGGGGATCTCTGCCCGGCTGATCTGCAATCAGAAGCGGGAAAAGAGAGTTGACCGTGAGAGAAGTTTCTTCCAAGAGTTCCCTTCTGGCGGCCTCCGGTAGTGTCTCATCCCTTTCCACATATCCCCCCGGGAAGGCCCAGAAATCTTTGAAAGGAGGATTTCTCCTTCGAATCAACAGCATCTCCAGCCGTTCGTCAAGATAGCGGAGAAGAAGGATGTCCACCGTAACCATGGGTCGTGGATATTTATATTGATATGTCATGAAGTAACCTTTTGCAAACAGTTTTAATATATAAACTTATATCATGTAAAGTTTATGGATTTTTAAAGAATTACCGGTTATGAGAATAAGTGAAGGGAGTAAAATAAATGTACGGTAAAGCATGAAACCTGCTAAAAATGCCCGAGGGAAATATCCAGGTAAAAAATTATAATTTACAGGATAAATTAGTTTAATGACTTTGATTTCAAATAGGCGGTTTTAATACCAAAACCACCTGTTGAAATTAATATCAGTTCCACCGGGGAGTAATGATTTTGTCCCTCTGCAGGAAAAGAAAATGATCAAAATAATAATGAATGAGCAGGCAGGATAGAACCATACTGTAAAAGGCGAAAAAATGCTGATTTTGTGCAACATTTCCCAGGAAAATCATTGGAAATTCTCCACCGTTGTTAAATACACCTGTTTTTGAAACAATGGTCAATACGGCAAAATAAGCGATTCCGGCCAACAATGTAAAGCCCAGGCAGAGACCTTACAATCTCCAGCCCTTCCTGGATAAGGACTTGACTATATCCGACCAGTTGAATCCCTTCTGAGCACGGAAACGGTTTAAATACGGAACAATTGCCCGGTATTGAAAAGAATGCCAGGTATTCAGCTCCTGAAAGGCCCCGTCGAGGTTTTTAAGTATGGGTGTAAAGAAAAAGAAAATAACCGACAGGCTGATAAGCAACGTTTTGGGACCATGAAATTGTCCGTGTCTTGCTTCCCGGATGGTGCGAATTACGAATGCCGTCGCAAATGTTATAAATGCAATCCAAACGGGAAATGGAACTCAACTTTGCTTGAGGAATTCGGGGAACAGCAGTACACGGCCACTGGTAATAAAATCATTCCCGATCAATTTCGGAGTAGCAATAGGATAAAAAGCGGTCAGAAGAATTCCGTAATCAATAAATCTTGAAGCTCTGGTTCAGCCCCTGGCATCTTTTTATGCGATATGCATTTGTGATATAAGCCACCTGATGGATAACATGAATGGATGCCCAGAAGAAAAAGATGGTAACCAGAAGAGTAAGGTTAATAATCGCCAGAGTTAAAATGAGAGGGGGTAAAAGCAAGGCTCCCCAGGTGTAAAGCGGGTATTTTTCCCGAAAACGGGGCTCCATAAACGTCATGTATAGGTAGCGAACATGTAGGGTTCGCCGATAAGCATGGTTACCGTTTAATCCACCAGGATATTTTTGCCCATGAACAGGTAAGATAGAAGCGGGAAAATTACCAGAGAAATAGAAAGAGTGATAAACATCAGGTAATAGAAAGGACTCACCAGCCAGATACCCTGCCGGATAATTGCAGGTGTGGTGGTCTGAAGAACACCATCTGTAGCTGAAGATCCTGTTGCCAGGCGGAACATATTCAGAGTAAATCCACCGCCCTTATTATGGCGCAAGGTGATATAATTAAGACCATAGATTGCAACCAGCAAAAGAAGAAGACTTACCAGGCCCAAAAACTGCGGGGAGGGAGAATTTTTCAGAAACCAGGATAGTATTGAATGAAGAAAATACGAAGGGAAAATGAACCCCATTACCAGAAGACCGGTTATAAAGAATATCAGCCATTTTAAATATTTTGGAAAGGATGAGAACATGACAGTAATTCTCCTGATATAGAGCCCTGCAGCAAATAATTCACATCGCATTTCAAAAATTAATTTGTGACAATATAAATTCCCAACCAGTTATATTCAATGGTAACCCTAGAAACTATCTTTAATATCAAACTGTGGTTTTAGAAATAATTCCTCGCCTTTTCCCCGGATTTAACTTCAGGCTGGAATCAAATGAAGGTGGCTAATATAAAATAAAAAAATTTCTGTCTTATTTTTCAAGGTCGATAAAAACAAATCTGGTTCGGTGGTTGGACATTACCTTCAGCATGTATATCTTCTTTTCCTGTTTTTGAGCTTCATCCAGGGTGGTTCTGGCCTGATCCATATTTTTGATGGTCTGTTGATTTATTTCCTGTATGATATCGCCAATCTCCAGTCCCCCGATTCCTGCGGGAGAAGCACGGTCTACCTGATAGACAAACACACCGGGGGTATTGAGAGCCAGCTTGTCTGCGTATAATATGTCACGGGTGAGAGCCCTGATTTCAAATCCCAATGGTGGAACGGGATAGCTTTCCGCCAATCCGATTGCTTTGGGAGCTGCAGCAAGCTTTACTTTCCGACGGAGAATTTTTCCTTTTCGGTAAATATTCATGTTTACGGTGGTGCCGGGTGCCTGGGCCAATATGATATTGCGCAGCATGGCGGTTTCTTCATCATTTTCTATGTTTAAAGTGGAGTCGTTTACCGATAATATAATATCACCGCTTTTCAAATTAGCTGCCTCTGCCGGAGATTGTGGAAAGACATTGTTTATAATAATTCCCCCTTCCTGCGGAACCTTCCAATAATCCCTCAATTCTTTGCTAAGAGCCTGCATTTCTATCCCCAGCCAGGATTTCTGGGCCCATTCATGTTCCTGCATGTTGGGTGGATTATTAATTAAGGTTACGAACCATTCCGAAGGAGCAATTTCCAGATAATTACGGTGAAAATCTTCAAAATCTTCCGGGCTCATAAATGAAAAATCGAATGACTGGCGAATGGTTATTCCTATGGCCTGTCCGTGGGAATCCAATACCAGCCCGCCGGCACTGAGTGCAGGAGAATAATTGTTAACCAGAAATTTCCTCTGTGGTGTTTCGACCACGGCATTAATAACAAGCGGAGTAAATAAAGGGGTGAAGTTATAATTCTGATTCAGGAGTTCAAGGACGAAGATGCTGTCGGCAATTTCCAGAAAGGTTATCTGCTGGAATTCTACCGATGGAAAAATAACATTGTCATTTTTATTATGGATCTTAATAAAAGCCACTTTGGCCTGGTCGTCTTTTCCCAGAAACAGAGCGGGGTATTCCTTGCCATTAAACAGCTTCACTTCAAAATCCGACGGCATGGCAGATAATAATGAACCGCCTGATGAAAGCATATCCAGAGATACGGGATAAACGTCATTGCTCAGCATGACTAAGCCGGTGGAATCTACAATAATACCTATTCTGTAACGTTTCATCTTATCAAATGAACCGATTTTTGCGTCGCTGGTAATATTCTGGTAATAACTGACCAGACAGACAGCCTCCCTGTTTTTCTGGTAAATTTCGCGACCGGAAGGCGATGCAAGAACCGGCAGGGAGATCATGAAGATTATTATAATAAACAATGGTCTTTTCACGTGATTCTCTTTTAAGTAAATATTTTTCAAATGTAATGACATAAAGGCTATTCCTGAAATGGAATTTTTTTATAAATAAACACCTGCCCGTCGTTCTGGACTCCGGAAGGACAGTTTAACCTGCAACGTGACATGGTAATTTTTCATTCCATAATTTCCAGCTACTGTTAACTAATAAGTTGATTCTTTCAGTTTTCGCCCCGGTGAATCTGTTTTTACGATGGCGAATGCAATGCGACCAACCATGAGGTCATCATCTGTGACCACATCCACCCTCTACTTCCCGGGCCGGATATTTCTTTTATAAGTGTAACCCCTGAATCCTCCCTTTCTTCCACCGGTCAGTTCATAACCCAGCCGGTCCGTCTGCAGTCAACGATTGGCTTTTATATCCAGTTGCTGCCACACATGATTTATCTCTTTAGTCAGTTTAACCGGTGCAAATACGGCCGTAAAACAGTAAACCGAATCTCTTGATACATAATGAAAGGGATTCTCCGATTTTTTCCAGAATTTATACCATGGCGGATTTTCATAGCTGAGAACATAATCACTATCCAGTCTCTCTACATGATGAAAAATCCCACCGAATTTAAGTGATAAGGAGACCGGAGGAATCCAGTTGAGAAAATAGAATAGATTAATCATCATAAAGAGAGCTAAAATAAGACTTCCGATTCGGACCAGCTGCGGTTTACTGAGAAGGAGCAATTTACGATAAAAAAAATAAAGATATTCTGCAATTAGTCCCAGGCTCAGGAAACCACTAAAGAAAAAAATAAACCGGTTCATGATTTTAAACAGCACCGGAATAAAAAAAATCAGGAATGAGTAGATGACCAGGAAATAGAGGATGAACTGGAGATAAATATTTGTTAAGCGCTTTTCCAGAATTTCATTGGCGAATAACAGTACGATCAGTATTACCAGGAAGAGCCAGTTTTTAGTTACCGACGCACTTTGAAAATAAAAAACAACATAACTGCTGAACAGCCCTCCCAGGAGAAATTGTATTCCCAGTGGATACCAGTCACTGAACCGCAGAATGAATGGTTTATTTATAATATTGTTTTCTACCAGATTGACCATCATAATGGAAAAACCCAGAAGAACTATGTAGCCCAGAAGAATCAGATTATCGGACATGCGGTCTATTCGCGTGAGGGTTATACTGTCCCACACGAATCCACCTAGAAAGGAAAGAACAGGGATGAATTTCTCAAATGTACGGTAGAACTGCTTTATGCTGTTTACCGGAGCCTTCAGCAAGGCGATTTCCATATTAATAAATGATATGATTCCGTGCCGGTTTTGATTTATGTACCATTTAGCATCCAAATCCGGCGCTGTCTTACGAATATACCGCCGGTTTTACTCACTTTTTTTTCTTAGATCGATAACAGCAAAATAGGGTGTAGATTGCCTTAAAACTTTAAAAAATACAAAATCCGGACTGTTTTCCTGCAGCTGCAGGTATATTTTTTTAAAAGTATCCAAATTATTTACTTTTTCTTTATTTATCAATTCAATTACATCTCCGGCTCTTAATCCGGCCTGATCTGCCAGCTCTCCGTTTTTAACAGCAGAAATATATACACCATCATAATCAGTCAGTCCCTGAATCTGAAAAATCTGCTTGGTTATGCTCTTTACCACCAGTCCCCAATTTTCCCCCTCAAATTCGGGCTGGTATTCAAAAGGTTCTTTTACCGGGCTGACTGTGATCTTCTTAATGGTTCCCCGGCGCCAGATTTCGAAAATAGCGGGTTGCTCGACAGGGAGGTCAGCAATAATTTTTCTGACCGCGGGTAAATCTTCCTCAAAACTGGCATGTATGGAAACCTGATTAATAGAAGCGATGACATCACCCGCTTCAAATCCGGCTTTTTCCCCGGGGGAATGCGGATCCAGACCAGCTACCAGCACCCCGCTCAGGTCAGGCTCTTTCAGATATTCCTTTAGCTCTTTAACCGGTTGAAGTTCCAGTCCCACCCAGCTTCGGCGAATAGAATTTCCGGCCAGTAGCTTTTCTGATATTTCTCTGGCAAGATTTATGGGGATGGCAAATCCCAGATTCTGTGCCAGGAAAACCCCGCGCGCATTAATTCCCACAACTTCACCATTCAGGTTAATCAGCGGGCCACCGCTATTACCGGGATTTATGGCTGCATCAGTCTGTATCCATAAATTATAGGGAGATATCATGGAACCGCGGTCTTCAAAATAACGATCGATGGAACTGATTACTCCCATGCTTACCGAACGGGACAGCCCCAGCGGGCTTCCCAGGGCGAGGACGAACTGGCCCACCTCCAGGCTGTCTGAATTCCCCAATTCTGCGTAAGGCAACGGCTGGTTTCCCCACTCTTCTCTATTCAGCTTAAGCACAGCCACATCGGTGGATGGATCGCTGCCGATTATTTCCGCGGAAAGTTTTTTTTTGTTGGAGAGAGTACAGGTAACCTTCTCGGCATTCTCGATTACATGATGATTGGTGAGTATGTAGCCGTCCTGTGAAAATATAAATCCGCTGCCGGTAACCAGGGTATGTCGCTTTTCCCCGGTTGAAAAAATGGTGCGCACCGGTTCAATGTGAACCAGTGCAGGCATAACCTTATCCCTGGCTTCCAGAACCTGCTGTTGCAATTGTCCCGGTGCCGGCGTTGAAAAACTGCTAACCACCCGGCAAAGGTTCAGCAGGGAAATGGTCATGAACAGGAGTATTTTTGAAAATTTCATATCTCTTTTAAATCCAGATTTTTTTAAATTACCTGTTGTAAAAAATTACATGTATTATGATGTCAGAATAATGGGCATCAGAATTACTAAAAAAAAAATGAAACCATTAATCTGAAATTTCGCTCTCCATTCGCTTACGGAATTGATTTGCCGTTTATATTTAATGGATTCGCTATTAATAGTATTTACAAATGTATTTTTAACTATTTTTCGCACTGATGAAAAATAAAATGAAAATATACTATGATATCGGTCATGATGCTATTGATTTACATTTCATTTATATCCATTTTACCCTCCATGTGGCGAAATGGGGAGGGGTACAATATTTATGAGCTCTTATGAAAATCCGGCCGTGCGTGTTTTACTTAAAAAAGAACGGGATAAATCGGTTAAAAATTATCACCCCTGGATTTTCAGTGGTGCCATAGCTGGGGTAACCGGAGGTTACATTCCCGGAGATATTGTGCCAGTCTACTCCCATTCGGGGGAATTCCTGGCTAAAGGTTTTATCAATCCCCATTCCCAGATCAGAATACGCATATTGACCTTTAAGGATGAACCCATAGATGACCATTTTTTCCTGCATCGCCTGAGAAAGGCCCAACTTCTGCGGACCACTGAAATTTCCGGATTAACCACGGCATACCGGGCGGTTCATGGAGATGGTGACTATTTACCTGGTCTGGTGATTGATGTATATAATGACATCTGTGTTGTGCAGGTGTATTCGCACGGTATGGAAAATTTAAGAAATCCACTGTTAGAGTGGCTGAAAACGGTTTTTTCACCTGCAGGTATCGTGGAACGCAGTGAAGGATCCAGCCGTAAAGAAGAAGGTCTGGCTTTGCGCAAGGAATTAATATTGGGGAAAATTGACCCCCGGCTTATAATAGAAGAAAATGGTATCCGGTATTATGTGGACCTTCTGAAAGGACAGAAAACCGGATTTTTTCTGGATCAGCGGGATAACCGGGCGCGAATCGGGCAACTTTCTGCCGGGAAAAGCCTGCTCAACTGTTTTTCTTATACGGGAGGATTCAGCCTTGCGGCTGCCGTTAACGGTGCAGTAACCACTTCCGTGGAAATTAGCCAGAATGCCCAGGATCTGGCCATTGCCAATTTTGGCTTAAATCAGTTGGATCCCTCTGCTCATAGTTTCCGGGTCAAAAGTGCATTTGATTTTTTTTATGATACAAAGGATTCTTTTGAGGTCATTGTGCTGGATCCGCCAGCTTTTGTGAAGAGACGGTCACAGGTAAACAAGGGAAGCCGGGCATATAAGGAAATTAACAGGCTGGCATTTAATGCGCTGTCTCCGCAGGGACATCTGCTCACCTGTAGTTGTTCTGCACATGTATCCTGGGATCTGTTTCAAAAAATAATATTTGCCGCAGCGCAAGAGAGCGGGAAAAATGTCCAGATTATCGGCCGTTACGGACAACCCTCGGATCACCCAGTTAATATTTATCATCCCGAGGGGGAATACTTGAAAACGTTTCTGTTGCGGACACCGTAAAAGAGGGGTATGAACCTGTAATTTTTCACTGGCTGAAAGGGAAGATTTTATCCGTTGTGAAAATAAGCTTCAGCCATAATAATTCTCAGGGAATAAAATTTCCGGATATTTTATGATGCGGAAACTTACAGGTGTTCTGAGAACGTGCCTATCATGGGCTTAACCAGCCGTTCATAATCCGCATACTTCATTTTAATGACTTCTGAGTGCGTCATGGCATTAAAGCAGATGTCATCATCTTTGGTAAGAGAGCTGTCCACAAAGGTCTTAAGTTCGTAAAGATTTCCGAAGGGAGGCATGGCGCCGATTTCGCTTTTGGGAAAGAGGCCTTCAAATTCTGCTTCGCTGGCCAGTTCAATATTTTTGTTGTGGGATACCTGGTGGAAAAGATCCATATTAATTTTGTGGGTAGCCGGCAGTACGGCCATTACAAATTTACCATCTGCTTTCAGAATCACGGTTTTGGCAAAAATTTTACCCGGCACATGACAACTGGCAGCCACTTCCTGTGCAGTATAGGCCTTAGAGTGTATCATTGTCACATATTTTACATGATTATCATCCAGAAAACCCGTTAGCTTTTTCTTCAGAGGCATGGGATCCTCCTTCTGGTTTGGATGTTTAATTAATAAATTAAATGATTAACGGAAAAAGTCAAGTTTTTTTCTGTATGTAAGATAAGCTATAAAATGAACCGATGCATATGAAATATGCTGATTTTTGTATGTAATCATTCGGACCGGGAGTCTGGGATAAGGGTTTTCCATCCTTTATGAAGGACAGGGTAATGAATATAAGGCGAGTACAGAATTAAGAATTATTACATTAAGAAAATATCCATAGAAAAAAGGGAGGAGCTCCCCTCGCAAAGGAAAGTGGAGTCCGCCGGAGGTTTGGCCATCCGATGATTTTATGATTGATAGATCGAGTTTTAACAAACATCCTGGAAGTAATTAGTGTTATTGTATTTAATGAGTTCGCCACGCTCCAGGTGTAATAGCAATACTTTGCTGGGTATAGAGAAAAATTGTAAATTCGAGAAGTGTTACAGGCCGGCATCAACCTGTAAAAATGGCAAAATCATATAATATATTATTCGCTTTTATTCATAAAATTTGAAAAAACGATTTTTTTATTTGTAACTTCTTTCTATTTTCTGCGTCATACTGGCGATTTATAAGTTTAATTAAAGAGCAGGGAACTCGGGAATTATAAATTCGTATATCTCATGCTATAATTTCAATCAGGAGGTATAAAAAATGATCTTCTTTAAAATGAAAAATAATAATGATGAAGATGATGATACGTTGGATGATGATGAAGAAGATGAGGAGGATGAGAAGGAAAAATCCGAGGGAGAAGAAACTGAGGATTTGGAGGAGTTAGAGGAGATAGAATCCAAACTGGAGCGTGGAGAGGATGTGGCTCTGACAGCTCTTGAGACTAAGGTATTATCAAAAACCCAGACCATATACTCCTGTCCCCGATGCAAGAAGATATACTTTAATAAAAAATGGGTAAAGGATATTATTACCGATCTGTATTCAGTTCACCCGCAACTGGCTTATTGTCCGAAATGTGTGGGGAAAACCTTTGAAAATTTCATAGGTAGTATTGAGATTTTTGATAAAAACCTTAAAGAGCGTAAGGAGAGGGTTATTGAACTGGCCCGGCAGGTTGAACAGTCTCTGGAAGATGCCCCTCCTTTTGAAAACATTATAAATATCATTGAAAAAACCGGGATACTTTTTATCTTCACCAATACCACCAGGCTGGCTTTCGAAATCGGAAAAGTTTTGCGTCAGGAATTCGGCGGGGGAATTCAGTATGAGTGGTTCGAGCGCAATCAGTATTTAAGAATAAAATGGTATAACGAGGTAGACAATAAGGCCTATTTCAAGGAAAAATTGCGCGCACTAAAGGACAGGCGTTTCGGAATGTTTGCCTTTGAAGACGAAGAATAATTTATTATCCTATCAATCTTACCACAGGCTGGTAACCCTGAAGTTATCAGCCTATTTTATTACCAGACCTTATCTATAATTTGTCACTGAAGAAATCTTCACTTTTCCTGGTCGCCGAATCAATGAGATGAGATTTGTACTTGCCGTGCAGACTGTTAATTTCCCGGAATGCTTTTTCCTTGTCTTCAGGTAAATTCTGGGCATGACAGGAATAATATATTTTTACAAATTCCAGAGCCAGTTCATTAAAGTCCATATGTTACTCCCTTGTTTTATTAGTCGGTAAACAGTATATTCTCTTCCTAATTATAGCAATGTTGTATCATTCAGTCAAGCAGCGGAACATTTCATGCCGGCATATGTAGGTCTTCTCTTTGCGGTGTTTGCAGTTTCCTGGGCATCAATATTTATCCGGTGGTGCGGGGATACTCCTGCTCTGGTAATTTCGTTTTACCGGATGTTCTGGAGCACCCTTATTTTGCTGGGATATCAGCTGGTAACCGGTCCGAGGCTTCTGCTAATAAACAAACTAAGCAAACAGAGCCGCAATTTAATTATACTGGCGGGTATTCTGCTCGCCTTTCATTTTGCCACCTGGATAGCATCCATCCAGTTAACAAAAATTTCACACTCGCTTATACTGGAATCCACCCACCCGGTATTTGCACTGTTGTTATCACCTGTATTTTTAAAAGAAAAGGGGAGCTGGTATGCAGTAGCTGCTGCTATTTTAACATTTTTTGGAATCGTTATAATTGCCGGACAGGATATATTTTCCTTTGATAGAAAGTTTTTGGGTGACATTCTGGCTCTGGCTGGTGCATTATTTGTAACGTTATATGTACTGATAGCCCGTCATCAGCGTGATCAGGTTCAGTTAATACCCTACCTCACAGCGGTATACGCCGGCGCAGCATTAACCCTGCTGATCCTTATAATTCTTTTTGGCTATTCTTTATTTAACTATCCGCTGAAGGTTCACGGAGTCATGATTCTGCTGGCATTAATCCCCACCGGCATTGGACACTCCCTTATTAACTGGGCAGCCAGGAAAATCCCCGTTTATAAGGTAAACTTCAGCATCCTGGGAGAGCCCATTATTGCATCATTTCTGGCTTTCTGGCTGTTCAGGGAAAAACCTTACGGCCTGTTTTACTTGGGGGCTGTATTTATTATTTTCGGAATCATTCTGGCATTATCAGAACGGACGGCTACAAATGAAATATAAACAATATGCTCTTGGAATCCGTCTGCAGGCTTTCAATCGTCTCACTTTTCCGGTTATTCTGCATGAACTGGAAACCTCCGGACTAACTTCGATTTTTAATACCATCCTCATCAGAAATAGAGAAGAACTTCAGCGTTTTATCCTGCAGCCGATCCCGGGGTTGCTATTTTATTCGTTCATGTCTCCCCATCTGCCGGAAGTGGACGAAGAGCTGAACTGGGTGCGGCTTCAAAAAAATCTCATGCTTAAGACGGTTGCCGGTGGACCTCATACCAGCGGAGATCCGGTATCGAGTCTTAAAATAGGATTTGATTTCGCATTTTCCGGAGCGGCGGAAATGGGACTGCATGCTTTTATATGGGATTTTCTGGATGGCAGATTACCCGACCTTCCTGCAATTTATACAGTGCCCGGAATTGACCGGCTGGATCGCAGTATACCGTTTTCAAGTCTCATGAAAACATCGCCGCCGCTGGAAATAACCCGCGGTTGTTACTGGAACTGCCGGTTTTGCCAGACCTCCTGCCGAAAAACCGTTCATCGTTCGATGGATTCTGTAGCCGGGTATTATACTGAACTCCGGCGCAGGGGACATCATCGCCGGGTGAGTTTTATTTGTCCCTCCGCATTTGAATATGGGGCAAGTGCGGCCCGCCGGTCGAACCATGAGGCCATTGAAAAGCTGCTGGATTATTTCCTCTCCCGGGAAACGGTTCACCTGGAGTTTGGTATTTTCCCCTCCGAAATCCGGCCCAATACCTTCAACGAGCCCTTGTTGGATCTGATTGCCGGAAAATGCAGCAACAAAAAAATTACGATTGGGGCACAGTCCGGAAGCCAGCGCCTGCTTAAAATTATCCGCCGCGGGCATACCACGGAAGATATAGAAAACGCCTGTGAATTGTGCCTGCGCAAGAATTTGCAGGCACAGGTGGATTTTATCTTCGGATTTCCCGACGAGACGTCTTATGACCGCCATGAATCGTTGAAATTTATTAGCAAACTGAATCGGCAATACCGGGCAAGGATACACCTGCACTATTTTATACCGTTATCCGGTACTGACCTGGCTGATTCATATCCCGGGCGGCTGGATTATAGAACTATTGATACCCTGGATAAATTTCAGCGGGGGGGAATATGTACAGGCTGGTGGCGGGAAGGGAGAAAAATATCGGAAAGTCTGGTGACCTTTCGGGATGAACTGAAACAAATTTCGTTGGAATACATGGTTGTGCAGCCTCATAACTTCTGCAGCCGGGAAGTACCGGCAATCGCGAAATTATAGAACACGGTCTTCCATTGCCCACAGCAAAACTGAAACATCCCCAAGAACGGATTTAAGAGTAGATATCGCTTTTTTTTAAACAGGTTTGAATTCCTGCACCCGTATGGGAATTCATTGGATAAATGTGGTTACATTTCAGGATGGAGAGAATAAAAGAGAAATCCAGACCTGCAACAGATTTTTCAGGTGGGGGCTTGAAAATTTCAGCGAGCTCAGCGTTTTCTTAATAACATCCGGATCATATTTCAGATTAATCATCTTTTTCTGCATGCTGAGGCCCTGATTTACAGGAAGCTTTTCACCACTGATGGTTATTTTTGAAATAAGGCCTTTGTGAATTTCCAGGTCTGCCTGTATTTCTCCGGCTCTTGTAATTATTTTGTTATGATAGGAAAAGTCGGGCGACTCACCGAAATTCCATTTCCATTGGTGGTATTTCCGATCTGCCAGTTGCCTGATTTCATTCCATTGGGACAGGGAGGGATTATATTCCGGAATCTCCTTCTGTCCGCGAAAAACATATTCCAGGATAATCCGCCTGAATTTATTCATGCTCATCGGCCGGGGAAGATAGTCGCTGACATTGACTACCCGGCGACGTGCAGACTTAATGGCCCTTGAATCGAAGTAACCGCCGGGTGGCAACAGTGCCTGATTAAGGAGGTCCAGTCTTGAACGGAACAACAGAGTTCCATGACTGATCATCCTGTTTTTTGAGGTAAACTGAGCATTCCCGGATATCTTACGCTGCCCGATGACCAGATCATTCCTGCCGCCTGATTTTGCCCTGATTCCCAGAGAATGTAATGCCTCCAGAATAGGCTGGTTGAAAAACCGGTAATTATTAAATTTGAATTTTTCGTACCGGGTTATAAAACTAAAATTAAGATTTCCCTTATCGTGGTAAACCGTTCCGCCGCCGGATAAGCGTCGGATAACCGGAATACCCTTTTTCCGCAGGAACAGGAGATTAATCTCTTCAAACGCATTCTGATGACGTCCGATAATCACGGCAGGGCTATTAAAGGACAGGAGGAAATAATCTTCGGTCATACCCGGATTTCTTACAACGTACTCTTCCAGAGCAAGATTTAAGGCTGGATCTGTGATGTTTTGGTTGTTTATCAGGTAGTGCATTTTAAAACATTTTGAATATGAGGGATTTTTTGAAATTAAAGATTCCGGATTTAAGTGTACTATGAATTAAAGTTATTTCAATATCGAATCATGTACAAATGAAATTTCTGTTGCAGAGGATATTGTAACATTTTTAACTTAATTCTTGAATCATTTGTGCTAATAATAAGAGAAAAGGAATCAAAAAAATATTTGTGAAAATATCCTCATTTTGATTCCGGCAGACATCTTAATCTGCATGAGAGGACTAATATGGCCCGCTTGCATGAATATCAGGGAAAACAGTTGCTTAAATCTTCCGGCATTACGGTTCCGGAGGGAAAAGTAGCTGCCAGTATAGAGGAAGTCAAAAAAATTGTGTCCGAGCTGGACGGTGATGTGGTTTTGAAGGCGCAGGTATGGACCACCGGCCGTTTCAGCAAAGGTCTGATCCAGTTCGCGCAGAATTCGGGGGAAGCTACAGCCAGTGCAGGGCAACTGTTTGGCAGGGAGGTCAATAATTTTACTATTGACCGGATACTGATTGAGAAGAAAATCAATATAGAAAAAGAGTATTTTGCAAGTCTCATTATCAGTGACAGTGAAGCGGCTCCGGTGATGATCTTTAGTGCGGTGGGAGGTACCGGTGTTGAGGAAACGGTGCGGGAACAACCCGATAAGGTCGTTTTTTTCCCTATCGATATTATCAGGGGATTTAAAGATTACCATGCACGCAATATGCTGCGGAAAGTGGGAATTTCCGGCAGGGAACAGAGGAGCCTGGCAGATATTCTGGTCAAATTATGGCAGACTGCCCATGCCTACGATGCCCGTTCAGCGGAAATCAATCCCATCGTTTTAACCCGCGAGGGCCAGTTTCTGGCAGCGGATTGCCGGATGACGATTGATGATTATGCGGTATACCGTCATCCGGAGCTGGGAATTGAAATTGCCCGGGAACTCAACCATCCGCCCAGTGAACTGGACAGGATTGCTTACCAGGTGGAAAAAAATGATTACCGGGGCACATTTTATTTCATACAGATGGCACAGAGTTTTGACTCAAAGGAAAAATACGTGGGATTTCATGGTGCCGGGGGAGGCGGGTCCATGATGAGCATGGATGCGGTTCAGCGCAGAGGATACAAGATCGCCAACTTTTGTGATACTTCCGGAAATCCCCCGGCCTCCAAGGTTTATCGGGCTGCAAAAATTATCCTCTCTCAGAAAAATATTATCGGATATTTCGGTTCAGGTTCCGGGGTTGCCTCCCAGGAGCAATTTCATTCCGCACGGGGGCTGGTAAAGGCATTCCGGGAAGATTGGGTTAATATACCGGTAGTAATCCGGCTGGGAGGAAACTCGGAAGATCTGGCGGTTCAGATTCTGACCGACTATACCCGGGACCTGCCGGCGCCGGTGGAGGGCTACAAAAAAGATGATTCGGTGGAATTTTGTGCGCAGCGGTTCGATGAACTGATCAGGAAATCTGAAATTAAGAAAACCAAAAAACCGGGCCGGCCGCCTTCCTCTAAGAACCTGTATTTATTTGATTCGTTGACCGGAACTGTCAGCTATGATCATGACCTGTGTATTGAATGTGAGAGTAAGATCTGTGTTTCTAAATGTGTACCGCAGATTCTGAAAATTGAAAATGACAAACCGGTGTTAAATATCACGCGGGAAGAAGCTAAAAAGGGCAAGTGTACCGAATGCCTCGCCTGCGAGGTGGAATGCTATTTCCATGGCAATAAAGGAGGACATGTCGATCTGCCCATACAGGGATTACCGGGGTACCGTAAGAAAACCGGACTGACATAAAACAGGAGATAAACCATATGTCCATACTTATCGATCAGCATAAAAAAGTTATCGTACAGGGAATTACCGGTCGTGAGGGAATGACCCGTACCCGGCTCATGCTGGATTACGGAACACAGGTGCTGGGTGGTGTTACACCCGGCCGTGGAGGCCAGGAAGTTTATGGTTTACCTGTTTTTGACACTGTGCAGGAGGCGGTAGACCAGCTGGGTAATATTGATGTGTCCGTGATATTTGTTCCCGCACCCCTGGTGAAAGATGCCACCCTGGAAGCCTTTGATGCCGGGATTATGCTGGCGGTGCTGGTTCCCGACCGGGTTCCCATTTATGATGTTCTGGAGGTACACTATTATGCGCAGGAGAGAGGAGCTTCTTTTGTGGGACCAAATACTCTGGGACTGCTTAGCCCCGGTAAAGCGGTGCTGGGAATGATGGGTGGACACGCCAAATCTGCCCAGGCCTGGTTTAAACCCGGCAATGTGGGTGTGACTTCACGATCCGGAGGAATGACCTCATCCCTAGCATATTATCTGAGCCAGGCGGGAATTGGTTTGAGTACAATTATTCATGTAGGGGGTGATGCTCTGGTGGGACTGCCTCATCCGGAAGTAGTTAAGCGCTTTCAGGAAGATCCCGAAACCGATGTCATTGTCATGTTCGGTGAAATCGGAACATCACAGGAAGAAAAAGTAGCCGAACTGATAGCCAGTGGCAGGGTTACAAAACCGCTGGTGGCCTATATCGGCGGCCGGGCCGCCCAGAAGGGAACCCGTTTTTCCCATGCCGGGGCCATAATTGAAGGAAATAGAGGCACCTATGAGGGTAAAGTAAAACTGTTACAGGAAGCAGGTGCACATGTGGTGGAAGAGTTTCAGGAGATACCAAAGGTTACTCTTAAAATACTGGAAAATCTGTCATAAAAGAATCATAAAAATGTAAATGGTCATTTTATTTTGAAACCGGTTCGGGTAACAAATTTTACCGCCAGCTCCACGGGTACTAAAAATATTGCACTGCTTAAATTCATGAGTTTTAATCTTTCAATAGTATTGCCTTATATTAAAGCTGACAATGCCCTGTGTTTTTAACATGGCGGACATGAATGATTCAGCTTGAAAACACTCTATTATAAAATATACAGGAGATATTTTCATGAGCACCGAAAGCTGGAAAACAGCCATCACCAGAATTGAGCCGAATAAAATCATTATTCATGGATACCGCCTGGAAGACCTGATGGGTAAAGTCACATATCCGCAGATGATTTATCTGCTGATTAAAGGGGAACTTCCCCCCGTCAACACAGGCAAGATGATCGATGCCATACTGGTATCCAGTGTTGATCATGGTGTCACACCGCCATCCTGCCAGGCGGCCATAACCGTGGCAACAACCGGTGCCGCTTTAAATGCATCCATTGCTTCGGGTATTCTGGCTATCAATGAATTTCACGGTGGGGCGATTGAAAAGGGAATGGGTATTTTGCAGGCAGCGGTTGAACTGGTAAAAAAAGAAAATTTATCTGCAGATGAAGCGGCCGGCCGTACTGTTAAATCATATCTGGACAGGAAGCAAAAAATTATGGGCTATGGTCACCGTTTTCATACCAACGACCCGCGAACCCGTCGATTGTTTGAACTGGCCGGGGAATATGGTTTCAACGGTCCCTACCTCCGCATGAGCCAGGCCATAGAGAAGGCTCTGCACGCCTCCACCGGCAAAAATCTTCCTATAAACGTGGACGGGGCAATTGCTGCGGTATTATGTGAATTGAATATACCGGCCGAACTGGCCAATGCCTTTTTTATTATGGCCAGGTTACCTGGGTTGATCGCCCATATCTACGAGGAAAAAACACGTTATAAACCTATGCGCCAGATAAATTTCGCCCAGGCTGAATATGACGGACCGGATGAACGCAACCCGTAAAATTATTGATTACATAATGGAGGCGGATAGTCAATCTCCTGGGAATCACCTTAATCAGATGGTATGAACACCGGCTTAAAAATATTTTGCGCAATTTAAAACCGGTTAATTAACATGTGCAATTTACAAATTTCAACCGAGACTTACCACAAAAGGAAAATTTGAAATTTTACGATGTTAACTGTCATTTCATCAGGTCAGATTAAAATATTACCCTGAGCTTTCTAATTTTAACCGGGCGCTGCTGACTGCAGGTCTATTTATTTTCAATATCTGGCTTCACGGTAAGCGGGATTATAAATTATTCAGATTATACGTTTAAATAGTACCGGATAATGACTATTTTGATGTGATGAAAAAATACAACCATGCCATTGTCAGATCGCCCTGTCCGGAAATGATTCACGGGCTGACCGAATCTCAACTGGGTACGCCACTTTATGAAAAGGCCTCAGATCAGCATATCAGTTATCTGGAAAACCTCCGCCTGTGCGGTTTGGATATTATAGGGCTGGATGCGGACAGCCGTTATCCCGACTCAACCTTTGTGGAAGACACGGTGTTGCTGACACCCCGTTGTGCCGTTATCACCAGACCCGGCGCTCCTTCACGCCGGGGAGAAATCAGGGAAATGAAAAAGGTGATCAGGCGGTATTTTACTGACATTGAGGAAATAATATTTCCCGGAACGCTGGATGCCGGAGATGTGATGGAAGCGGACGGACATTATTTTACCGGTCTGTCCCGCCGAACAAATCTTAATGGTGCAAAACAGCTGCAGTCCATTCTGGGAAAATATGGATACAGTTCTTCCCGGGTCCCTCTGAAAAATATCCTTCATCTGAAATCCGGGGTTGCTTACCTGGAAAATAACTGGCTGGTAGCGACAAAATCGCTGGCGGAATTCAGCGATTTTCGCAAATACCGGCATATTATAGTGGACGATGACGAAAAATACGCCGCTAATTGTTTGTGGATTAATGGTTCGGTTCTGCTGGCGGATGGATTTCCCAAAATCCGTCTAAAGATAGAAGATGCCGGGTTTAAAGTTATTCCGCTTGATGTCTCGGAATTCCGGAAGCTGGATGGCGGATTGAGCTGTCTGTCTGTAAGGTTTTGAAAAAAGGGGAGGTGGTTGTAAATAAACGGAGGGTAATGAGGCAGGATGCTTTCATTTTATCCGGTCGCCGGGGCATCCCGGGGCTGCCGGGAAATGGATGCATATTTATATGTTTTATGACAAACTTAGGAGCAGCATAATGAACTTTCTTCCATGGCGGAAAATACTGCCGGTGTTATTGGGACTATTGGTAATACACTGCAGCAGTGAAAAAGTCAAAACTGTGGTGCTGGAAACTTATCCGGTTAATTCTATGGACGGTGTAATCAGTTTAACCCATGTGAGCCTGGATACGTCCATATCATATGACGGAAATGGGTCTTTAAAGTTTATGGCACAGCAACCCACCTCGTTTTCGATTTATGAAACCGGTGATCTGGAAATTGAAAATTGCTGTCTCATTTATCAGGCTCAGATACGCACTCGAAACGTTCAGGGAGATGCTTATCTGGAGATGTGGTGTCATTTCCCGGGAAAAGGAGAATTTTTTTCACGGGCACTCAATTCAATATTGTCCGGAGACACCAACTGGACCAGACAGGAGTCCCAGTTTTTTCTGAAGAATGGTGAGAATCCGGATAATGTAAGGCTGAATGTCGTAATTGAAGGATCCGGTACAGTCTGGATTGACGATATCCGTCTGATCACTGCACCTTTATAATACCCTGGCCGCTTTATCATGTCTAAAGTGATCTGGACATTTCAGGCATTTTTTTATGATTTGCTTCGCAAGAATGCGATTTCATCACGGATTCTGCGGAAAGAAAATGATGCTATCCTGAGTATGCTTCAGATGTTACCCGAAAATTGTTGGCGGGCAGTTCTGGATCTGGGATCCGGTTCAGGTAACAGCCTCTCCCTGCTTCCCTCAAAAACCGGTTTCATTGTGGCAGTCGATTATTCTTACCGAATGCTTAAACGGTCGAGAGTTTTTTTCCCCAATGTTTTATACCTGAATGGTGAGGCTGTTGCCCTACCACTGAAGCATAACATTTTTGATCTTGTCGTAAGTGTGGGACTTTTGGAATATTTACCGGATGCAGATGCCTTTTTCAGTGAAATTTTTACAAAATTAAAGTCTGACGGTTATCTTGTTTTTACAATTTCTCCTCCCAGATTGGTAGCAGGTCCGAGAACTTTGCTTGGTCATAAAATTTACACGCACCGTGAAATTATAATAGAGGAAAAAATTGGCAGACATTCATTCGTATTGGTAAATCAACGGAAAACATTACTTCAGCAGCAGTATGTTATTCAGAAATCTGTGAATGGAAACAGCACGGAACAGATCGATATTCCGGATAAATGAGTGAATGAAAAAATTGAAATCTC
Source organism: uncultured Caldithrix sp. (assembly GCA_964461135.1). Lineage (GTDB taxonomy): Bacteria > Calditrichota > Calditrichia > RBG-13-44-9 > RBG-13-44-9 > RQOF01. The sequence continues at coordinate 22,405 of CAYWTB010000026.1, forward strand.
ACTGCCGGCTACCGGTTCTGGTTTTCAAAGAAAATCCAAAGGTAAAATATTGAACGGTATGTTCCTTGCTGAATCCAATCAGATACCGGAACGGTCCGAGAAAGGTATCAACCTGGAACCCGATGCCATATCCGGTTTTAAGGGGATCCCGGAAATCGACTTTATTGACATCCTCCCATATGTGTCCGATATTAAAAACGCCAACCAGTGAAATTATGTTTGTCCAGTGAAACCGGTTTTCGAAGCGGTAGGTTGCCAGGTTGGATCCGGAGAATTCATCGTTATAATATCCGATGAAGGTAAGTGGTTCATTCAGATAATAATAGCGATAAAACTGGGTGTTTTTGGAAAATCCCATAAAAATATTGATACTTGAAGTATTGCGGGGAATTATGGTTCCATAAAATTCCTGGCAGGTATAAAAACGGGAGAAATTTTCTCTTTGCCTGATTAAGTTCAGGGTGCGGTTCAGCTCAAAATGAGCCTTGTAACCGTGGCGGGGTCTCAGAGGATTGTCCAGAAGGTCTATAGTAGTGTAAATTCTGCCCATATGAACATTATATTGCCACTCCGGCCAGTCATAAATTTCAGTTAAAGCGATATTGGGAGTAACCTGGAGTTTTTCCAGCATATATTCTGCACGGAATTCCCCCCAGTTAAAGAGAATCATTCCCAGACCCGCGGATCCGCCATAAGATCTCTTTCGGTAACTTGCAATTTTATCTCCGTTGTAAAAGATATAGATGGGGATATCCTGGTAAAAACCCAGGAAATAAGGATAAATCCGGCTTCCGAATGCTCGACGTGGGTAACTGAGCTCCCATTCGAACAGTTGCAATCCTGAGAAAAGATAGCTGATGTCATTCAAAATACCCGGAAAAGGAAAATCTTTGAGCTTTAAATTGATTCCCAAAATTCCCTTGAAATCATCCTGGTAGCGGAAGCCCAGCCGCAGGAATGAACCCGCTCTCTCATTAACATTGACATGTATCCGGTAAAGATCGCTCTCCATTTTCTCCAGGCTGTAATTCACCGTGTGGAAATAACCCAGGCTGTAGAGATGATTTATGCGATTTTCCACCAGGTTTGAAGTGAATGTTTCTCCCGGTTTCAGACCCAGGTTCTGATATATAAAAGAAAAAGGTAAAGTTCTATTTCCAGTGATCTGGATACCATAGAGAATGCCTTTATCAAAATAGGGTGAGGGGATTGAATGTGCAAAAACGTTATACTCTCTGCTCAATTTAACCAGGGTATCCAGGTGAGGATAGACTGATTGACGCCCTTTTTCGATCATTAAGTTTATTTTTTTCCTGTTGAAATCGGTGGCACTGAAATTCTGCAGGTCCGGGCGTATAGTGAGACTTGCCATTTTCAGGTTTTCTTTTTCCTTGTTGCTACCTGCCAAAGAAAAAGATTGCAATAAAATTGAAATGGCACCGCTTAATTCCTGACGGGATCGTAAAGGTGTGCCCACATCGACTGCAATGATGTAATCCGCACCCATTTTTCTGACCACATCTACCGGTAAATTATTCAGCACGCCTCCATCCACCAGAAGGGAATCTCCCCATTCTACCGGTGTAAAAATGGAAGGAACGGCCATGCTGGCCCTGATGGCCCGGGGAAGGGAACCCTGCCCCAGCACTACTTCATTGCCGGTAATCAGGTCAGCGGCTACACACTGGAAAGCAATGGGTAGTGTATCAAAATTGACCTGTTCAAATTCAGGAGTGACCAGCTGGGTGAGAAGCAGTGATATTTTCTGGCCGAAAATCAGAGCGGAAGGCTCCCGGATTTCAAGTTTGTTTATTTTTAGGGTAAGCTGGAAGCGATCCATGTCCCGTTTCTCAAGATAGGTCAGTTTTGAGCGGGGAGGTTCATCGGAGAAGATAACCGGCCAATCAATGTTTCGGGCGAGCGAATCCAGTTGATGGGGAGAATAACCAATGGCATATAAACCGCCCATCACGGCACCCATACTGGTGCCTGCGATATAATCTATGGGAATGTTAAGGGAATCCAGTACCTTAAGGACACCGATGTGGGCGAACCCGCGTGCGCCGCCACCGCTTAAAACCAATCCTATTCGGGGCCGTTGCGAATCCTGACCGGAAGCGGATATACTTGCAATGGTGAGAAAAAGAACCAAAAAGCACAGCCGGCCTAACCGTCCCGGTAAATCTCTATTCATGATATCCCATCATTTGATTTTGACCAAAGGTGAAAATATTCTGTCCGTTTTATTCCCCGGAAATATCAGGTGCCTTATATTCCCGGCAAACATCCAAAGGCTTGGTGTAAGCAGAATCCCAGCTTTTCGAAAAAATTTCATGCACCGTTTGATTCACATTCCTGTTTTCAATAATCAATCCAGCATTGCGGGAAGCATAAAAATAATTCCATCCCCAATTACTGGTACCTATCCATACCTGCCCGGAGTCCACTACCATATATTTACAGTGCTCCACGCGGGCATAGGGAATGAACCCCCCGCTCCATTCCGGAATTTTACTTATATGTATTTCAATATTGGGAATTACCCGCAGGCTTTTTAAATATTGAATATCGGGATAACGGGTATTCCAGTCGGATACGATCAGGCGGATCTGCACTCCGCGCACCGCGGCTTTCCGTAAGGCATTATCCAGGTTCAGATAGAGATTGTGGCGGGATACCGGTTTGTAGGACAGTAGCTGAATTTCCACCCGTTCCCGGGCATTGTCTATCTGGCGAATTATTTCGCTCTCATCCTCTTCCAGCTGGGGATAGGTGGTTTTTTGCGGACTGAAGGTGGGATAAAGAGAGATAGTGTCCCGGCGGCCATCTGCAATGAATAAAGGATGGTTGCGGTTTATGACACTGTCCTGATTTAAAAGTGGCAGCATGTGCATGGAACGGGTTGATCCCAGTTGCCAGTCAACCTCAAAGATTCTCTTAAATAACGCTGCAATTTTTGGATTCCGAATGATTACTCCCAGTTCATGGATATGCTTCAGGGCGCGCCAGTCCATGTTTTGGCTCCCAAGGAAGAGTATCTGATTATCCACGATGAAGTATTTGGCATGCATCACACCGCCCAGCTTATCATAATAATCAATACTTCGGGTGGAAATGTTCGTCTGCTGGTTAAGCTGCTGCAGGGTTTCCGGATAGGTTCCGGCCATCCGGGCATCCGTCAGGAGGCGGATAACAACGCCCCGCTCTGCTGCTTCACGCAATGCTCCGATAACCGGCTCCAGAGCTTCCCCCGTTTCGTTCGATAGATAAAATGTTTCCACCTCGATGGATTTTTGAGCGGAATGTATCATCTCCAGCCAGGCTTCGCTGGTCCTGATGGTGTGGGATGATCCCAGGGAAGTCTCTACCGGAACGCTCTCTACCAGTTGAAATTGGGATTGAGATTGCGGAAAAACCGGTTGTAAAGAAAAGCAAAATAGAATAAAAATAATAATTACAGGTCTGTAAATTGAGCTTAGTAAGGATTTTTTCATATAATTTTGCATAACTTTCCCGATTTTAACTTCATATTGCGGGTATTTATGGTTAAATTTAATGACACATAAGTAGGTAAACAAAATTACTTTATATATAATAATGTCAGAGAGGTAATAGTGAAATTGAAAAAATTTAAAATTTTAAATATTTCTTTAACGGTTCTTGAAAAGGATATAACCGGTGAACCGGATTTTTGTGTTCCTGTCATGGAGTTTCATATCTCACGAGCTGCCAGGTTGTCTTATCATTTTGAAGAATCGCTGTTTCAATCATCCGGGAATGTCATCTTTGCCAATTTTCATGCCGCCCGCGTTTTTGCCCAGCGAATGAATGAGAAGAGAGATGTTATCAGTTTTCCGGAAAAAGCAATTCGCGCCGGGCAAGTGAACGCCATGGGATTGATCGATGAAATTCTGCATTATGTGATTTATCTGTACCGGAAGGAAAAGAACAAGGATGTTATGAAAGAGGCGATGGCCTGGCTGACCGACAAACTGGGTGAACAGAAAATCAAAAATGCGCTGGAAATGTTCACGGAGGAATTTCCCCCTCTCAGTGTATATACCGGTAAAAAGAAAACATCGGAGTATCTAAAAGAAACCACGGAAGGTACGCCCAACTCCCGGCTTGTACTGGAAGAGATGATCATGTTATGGCTGGCCAACATGAATCCTGCATTCTCCCCCTTCAATGAACTGTTTGATGATGATAAACTGGAAAAAATCACAGCCTATAACGAGATCCAGGCTTCGCTGTATGACTTCTTCCAGTCCCAGCCATTTTTCGGACCTGACAATGAAAATCTGATCGATATGCTGAGAAATCCAGCAGTTACAGAGCCTTATTCACTTACCGGCCAACTGGACTACATCCGCCGGAAATGGGGGTTCATGCTGGGATCTTTCTTCTACCGGCTGTTAAGGAGCCTTGATCTGATTCAGGAAGAAGAGAAACAGCGTATGTTTGCCCCGGGAATCGCCCAGGTGTATGAATTCGGTCCGCTTGAAGCAGAACCGGAACGTTTCAGCCCGGATAAGGACTGGATGCCAAGGGTGGTTCTTATCGCCAAGAGTACCTATGTATGGTTAGACCAGTTGTCAAAAAAATATCAGCGTTCCATCACGCGGCTGGATCAGGTTCCGGATGAGGAACTGGATCAACTGAGTCGCTGGGGATTTAAGGGATTATGGCTGATCGGTTTGTGGCAGAGAAGTAATGCCTCCCAGAAAATCAAGCAGTTGTGCGGAAATCCGGAAGCAGTTGCTTCGGCATATTCCCTGTTTAACTATGAAATTGCAGATGACCTGGGAGGTGAGGAAGCCTTCAATAATTTAAAAGATCGGGTCTGGAAACGCGGTCTTCGAATGGCCGGTGATATGGTTCCTAATCACATGGGGATTGATGCCCGATGGGTAATCGAGCATCCCGACTGGTTTGTGCAGCTCAATTACAGCCCCTTTCCCGCATATACCTATAACGGAGTGAATCTGTCCTGGGATGAGCGGGTGGGAATTTATCTGGAGGATCATTATTATTCCCGCAATGATGCTTCGGTTGTTTTTAAGAGAGTGGATCATCACACCGGTGATACCCGCTACATTTATCACGGGAATGACGGTACCAGCATGCCATGGAATGATACCGCTCAGTTGAATTATCTTAAACCGGAAGTGAGGGAAGCGGTTATTCAGACTATCCTGGAAGTAGCACGCAAATTTCCCATTATTCGTTTTGACGCCGCAATGACCCTTACTAAAAAACATTACCAGCGTTTATGGTTTCCGGAACCAGGTGCTGGAGGAGATATTCCGACCCGTTCTGAACACGGGCTGACCAAGCCTCAGTTTGATGCTACCATGCCGGAAGAATTCTGGCGGGAAGTGGTGGACCGGGTGGCTAGAGAGGTTCCGGATACCCTGCTGCTGGCAGAAGCCTTCTGGCTGATGGAAGGCTATTTTGTGCGCAGCCTGGGAATGCACCGTGTATATAACAGTGCGTTTATGAACATGCTTAAAAACGAACATAATGCTGAATACCGTTCTTCCCTCAAAAATATCCTGGAATTTAATCCGGAAATCCTGAAGCGCTTTGTAAATTTCATGAATAATCCCGATGAGGCCACTGCCGTGGCACAGTTTGGAAAAGGAGACAAATATTTCGGTGTCTGTACCATGCTGATTACTATGCCCGGCTTACCCATGATGGGTCATGGCCAGATTGAGGGCTTTACCGAAAAATATGGCATGGAATACCGGAAAGCCTACTGGGATGAACAGGTGGACGAGGACCTGGTTCGGCGCCATGAGAGGGAAGTTTTTCCACTGATGCACCGACGTTACATTTTTGCCGATGTACTGAATTTTTATCTGTATGATTTTTATGACGAGTCCGGCCATGTCAATGAAAATGTCTTCGCTTATTCCAACAGTTACTATAATGAATACGGACTGGTATTGTATAATAATAAATATGAAAGCGTCAGCGGCTGGATTAAAACCTCGGCCGCTTTTTCCGTCAGAGGTGGGAACGGTAATGAAAGAACGCTTGAACAAACGCAACTGGCCACCGCCCTTCGCCTACGCAATGACCATGGTTTTTTTGTGATATTCAGGGAACATATATTGGGACTGGAATATATCCGTAGTAGTAAGGCCATGCATGTCAACGGCCTGTTTGCTTCCCTAAGCGGTTTTCAAACCCAGGTGTTTCTGGATTTCCGGGAAGTGGAAGATAATATTTGGCACCATTATGCCAATCTGGAAGCTTACCTTAACGGACGTGGCGTGCCCAGCATCGATGAAGCTCTGAAAGAAACTTTTCTTAAACCCATCCATCAGTCTATTAAAAAGATAGTTAATGCCGATTCATTCCGGCAGATCTCTGCAGCCAGATTCACAAAAACTAATCAAGAGACGCCGGTTGATTTACTGGAGACCGTATCCGGGAAATACAGTATGTTGTTGAATGAGATTAAAAACTTTACCGGCGGTAGCGGGGAACTGGAAACGGAGGTTCTTCTGTTAGCGCAAAAACTGGAGACTGTGCTGTCCATTAATGTTCTCAGCCAGAAATTCCAGTGTGCCACTCCGCGGAAAGTACAAAGTGTGCTTAAATCCATCACGATGCATTTTGCCAGGAATGAACGGAACCTGTTCATTCTACTTGGCTGGTTATTTGTATACCGACTGGGAGCGGTGGTAAATTCTGATACTGTGGCGGAAGAGAGCCGAGCCGGTATGGATGAATGGCTTCTGACCAAAATACTGCAGGATGCATTGTACCATCTGGGTCTGAGCGCAGAAGAGGTTCAACGCGCAGTGATACTGATTAAAGTGTTGACCAGTCATTCCAGCTGGTGGGATGTGGCAAAAGATAAAAAGCCCGACCCCTATACCCTCATACAGAAATTGCTGAGAAATGCAGAGGTACAGGATTACCTGCAGATCAACCGCTTTCGTGAGGTTCTCTGGTATAATAAGGAGTCCTTTGACAGTCTAATGAAATGGTTGGCTGCTGTCGCCATAATTGATACCCTTCAGTCATGGAAAACAGACAAAGACCAGGCCTGCAAGGATATTGCAATTCATTTTTCACTTATTGAGAAGATCCGAAAGGCTGAAAAGAGTGCAGCATATCAGCTTGAGAATCTTCTGGAAGCATTGAAAAAATAGAAATTTTGTGATAATCGATGGATAAAATGAAGAGATCCCGTCAAAGAAAGTGACGGGATCTCTTTCATTTTCAGAGAGTACTCGGTCCTATTTCATGAGGATCATTTTGCGTGCTTTTACAAAATCACCTGCCTTAATCTGATAGATATAGATACCGCTGGCCACGCGATTTCCGTAATTATTCAGACCGTTCCAGACCACGCTTTTAAATCCAGCTTCCTGACGAGCATTCACAAGCGTCCGAACTTCCTGTCCGAGCAGATTGTAAATTTTCAGTACCACATTAGTATTCTCTTTCAGTCCATATTTTATGGTAGTCGTTGGATTAAATGGATTTGGGTAGTTCTGATAAAGTGAAAATTCAGTCGGAATCTGTGATCCAACACCTGTTATACCAACCGTGGTCGTATCACCAATAACAGCTCTCATATGAAAATCTGCCCCATCTGGAGCCCAGGCTGTGCCATTAAAGGCGAAACTTCTACCAAACAACCCTGGTGATGTTTCGGTAATTCTTACGCCATTAACCGATCCGGCAGGTACCGTGAATCCGATGAAGAGGTCACCTGTTAAACCGGACAATTGAGCGGCATATGGTCTTAAATCGACCCGAGTCATTGGGGAGGTGTTCATTAATGTAGCTTCCGGATATACCATGAATGGCGTTATTAAATCGCTCCCTGGAGATCCATTGTTATCAACCCAGACATGAACAAGCATAGAATCGTTTTGATTGTTAACATCAGTATAATTGCGGATCAGAAGGGTTGTTAAATCGGCCTGTTTCCCAGTTGGTATACTCATCCTGACAGAAGAACCCTGGTTGGCATTAAAGATAATGTAAAAACTGACCACACCATTATCATAAATCAACTGATTGCCGGCACTATATTGATAAACACCCATTGTATCAATATTACTGGCACTATCAATTGCCGTTATCCAGTAGTCCACATTTACTCCGGCAGATTGCATCGGAATAGTGAAGTAATACATGCTGCCAAAAGTACTATCGGGTGTCAGGGAGTTGATTGATCCACCATCCAGAGTATATAGCACAAGTGCAGATTCAATACCGGATATATCAGTGATTTCAGCATCAACCACAAAATTTCCCAGAGTCCCTTCATAAAATACAGGACCAGTATGGACAATCAACGGCGGAGAATTATCAACATCTGAGGAGGTAATCATAAAATCATCTATATACATACCGTCCACTTCATAACTACCATCACTCGAGAAGTGGAAACGTACTTTTACATCCGGATTACCAACTAATCCTCCAAGACTGAAGGAGTATTGTTCCCAGGTATTAAACCCTTCACCATCGAATGTGGCCAATCTAACCCAAGTGTTATCATCTGAAGTTGCATCTACATACATGTAATCAAAACCCTGTTCAATATTATAGCGCGCCCAGAAGGAAACAGTTGCATCCAGCGCCGTAGAAAGATCAACACCATTGGCCATGATTGCGTTAATCTCCAAATTGGACCCATAATTCCCGGCTGGACTCTCTGTCAAAGAATGCGTCGGCGAATGAGACTGCAGATCCGTCAATCCCCAGGTGCCTTCCAACACCCAGTTACCCACTCCAGATTCAAAATCATCAAAGAAAAGCGGAGGTTGTGTTATAGTTTGACTATTATCTGCATCATCAAAGGAGAACAGATACAGACCGCTGTCCGGCGCGATAAAGGAATAGTTCACACCGGCACCACCTACACCACCGCTGCCATAAGCAGCATTCCATTGATGCATAACCGTATATTTGTATTCCTGGTAACCGGTATCCAAAGCTACTGTGGTGCTCCACACTGTGCCGTTTCGGATCATATCATTCGCAGAATTATTCCAGCCATTGAAATCTCCGGCCAGGCTGATAACCCAGTCATTTATACCGCCGTCTCCGTCTACAATCAGAGTATCGGGTGTAACAGTGCCTGAACTGAGTATGACTAACCCGACACCATTTTCAAGAAAAGAATTTGCATCGTTTTCAGATCCGGTCCACCATTGATAGGTGTTAGTATTATCGATGGCTAATATCACTGAGCCGGTGAAAATATGGTCGCCTGCCACAGCATCCGGGGCGACCCCTTTATCATTCAATTCCACCATGGGGCCGGTCCAGTTTGAGTTATAGACACCGGAGGAATCCCAGGAGCCGTTTACCCAGAAAGACCGGTACTGGCTGTCTCCGCCAATCTGGGCGGCCAGGATTACTTCGGCATTCTGTGCACTCAACTCACCGGTGCCGCTCAGGGGAATACCACGCTCGCCGTTTACCGGATCATTGCTATAAATGATCAGGGTATCCGCATAGGTTATGCCCTGTGTTGGTGCAAACGTTACGGTGACGACAGCACTGCCCCCGGGGTTGATGGTATCGGGTAAGGTAGAGGTGAAAACCAGACTGGAAGCGGCGATAGTATCAACCACTAGATCCGCACTTCCATTATTGAAAATGGTATAATCTCGGCTGGAATCACTTCCCACCGTGACGGTCCCGAACGACAGTGTAGAGGTGCTGCCCCCGATGATCGCTTCCGGTGGATCATTATCAATGCCGGGGGTCGGATAGGTAGCATGGAAATCTGCGGCATTATCATTGGTATTCATACCATCCGGATAGCGGCTCAGACTGATACCTGAGAAAACGTCTACGGCCGGATTTCCCCTGCCTGTAAATACTGCACTTGAAAAATCGCCATAACCCATGGCATCAACCGTATCGGCTCCGTTCATTAAAGACACATTATCCGGGCCATTCTGCCAATCCGCAGCTGATGCGATTAAATTTACGTTGGGTACAGTGTTATCCTGCCCGATCACAAAGAAACCACTTTCCGGAATGGACATTGCATTGATATTTATAGTGGCGTAAACAGCCCCGCCGTTTCCATTAATTCCGATCAGGGAATATCCATCCAGGTTCATACCAGGCATACCGAAAAGCTCGGTAAACATGCCCGTATCAGTTCCCGGGCCGTCATAGTAAACTTCATTGATAAACACCGGATAATCAGGCCTGGGCATGAGTACATTATCTACAAATTGATAGTACTTGTCTACGGAGACATTGCGAATGGCCAGGTAGATGGTTTGACCGGCGAATGCACTGAGATCATAGGTATAGACAATAGGAGTGGTGGAGTTTGAAGTCACCGTGTCCAGACCAACCGTGAAACTGGCAGTAGCCATATCGGTGGTGGAAACCAGAACCTGCCAGGTTTCAGGATAGGATGAGAGGCCCACCCAGGATTCAAAGGAAATATAATCACCGCTTTCTACCGGAATCGGTGGAGTTACCAGATAATCATCATTTCCGTCTGCAGCCCAGCGTATTCCGGCACATAGAGTGGTATCTCCCGGTGCAAACACATATTGAAACCAGCCCCACTGATAATCATCATCATTGGCATTTATGCGGGTGAAATTATACGGGTAGAATGGCCAGTCATTAAATTCCTCCAGTACATAATCTGCCGGATATCCTTCACCACTTACCTGAATGGTATCGGCAGGATTGTCCGGATCATCTCCCTGGATGATTATCAGGCCGCTGATGGGGCCAACGGTACTTGGAGTAAAAGATCCTTCAACAAAGAGCGTGTCACCCGGATCCAGCGTTCCTGAAGTGGGACTCATTGCAAAATCGGAATTGGTGAGGGAGATGGAAGAAATGGTCAGGGTGGCTCCGCCTGCATTTGTTACAATTCCAAAACTGTCTGAAACGGTTGTTCCTACCGGTGTGGGAGGAGCTGTAAGTTCGGAATAGAGAGTCACCATCACCGGTACTGCCGGTGTCTCGGAAATGGTTACTGCATCCATGTATGGATTTGACAGTCCCCACACACTGGTTCCAACAAATTTGAACCAGAACGTTGCGGAACCGGCATAAGATGTTAGTGAAACAGTCATTTCTTCCCAGGGATCAACGGTGCCCGGGGTTGTGTATATCAAAGTCCAATTGGAACTGTCATTACTGGCAAAAACTTCAACAACATCCGAGCCTCCTCCGTCCCAATACCAGAATTGCAACCTGGGATATGCGGCGCTGCTCAGATCGATCATTTTGGAGATCATCTCACCGCTTACACCGGCTGAATAATCATAATCGTTAAAATAAGCACCATATGTTCCCTGAGGGATATTTCCGGCTCCCGGACCATGGATACTACCGTCGCTCTGCTCCCAAACACCATCCCCTGAAGCGGGATTCAGCGTCATATTAACCGGGGGCCAGGTTTCAAAATCCTCATAAAAGGCAGAGTCTTCCGTGGAAAGGGCTGTGGTAATTCTGCCTTTGAAAAGTCCAAAATCCTTGGTTAATCCCTGATATGAAAGATTTTCGGATGTTTTTTTACCGTCAACAGTTCCTTTTTCCAGAACGGTTTGTGGTTTTTCTGCTGCCGGCAATACAAAAGATAAAGAGAAAATTAGAATAACACTCAACAATAACACTTTTTTCATCATAACGCCTCCTTCTTGGTAAAAAAATCCTTGATTATTAATATGATAAAATATTATGAACCAGAAACAGGAAGACAATCACCCCCTTCAGGGATTCGAAAGTAAAATATCTTTAAGGAGAAGCTGAAGTAAGTTAGGATACTTCTGAATGGTAATTCCCTTGATATGTACTTAATTCTCCTTGATATAATTTATTTATAGTATTGCGAAAATCAAAATATTTTTAATTATTTACACCGCGGAAAATCCTGGCCAGGTGGTGGATCGTTGCCGCACCCATAACTTCAGGTATCGTGAAGGCCGTTTTTAATGTTCAGTGGTGGTGTATTCGGCCCGTCATGGTTCTGTGTGCTGTTCCAGTAGATCATGACTGAATGTGTTTCGGCTTTTTTCATAATCCCGGATATGGCCCTTTAGGGCAAACGTAATTGTTTTCTCAATATTTCGTGCCTGATCCCCGGCAGGAGTTTTGCCTCCATTGAGTGGTTTGTGAAGATCTGTTTACTTTGTTAAATCCTGAGTAAACGTTATGTTTAACTCATATTTAACAGAAAGTGAAATACTATGCCCTTTGAAGGCCATTAAATACCGTTTAAAAAGAACAGGTATGTGATAAATGCAGGTATTTGTTGCTCTCTGCGCTTAAAGGATATTTAAATATACATCATTGCATTTCTAAATAATATATCTTTTTTTTATAAAATCAAGTTATTTTTCGTACTTTCCGGTGTGATTGTGAATTTATCAGATAGGTTGTGACTTTGAATCAGCGATTTTATCATATCCTGTCTGCAGCCAGTCTGGGAATCCTGTCGGTAGGGCTGCAGGTACTTTTTTTGCGCTCCCTGCTGGATGTTTTCCAGGGTAACGAACTAACTATTGGTCTTTTCCTGTCTGTCTGGTTGCTGGGCAGCGCCATAGGATCACTTCTTTTTTCGAAGCTTATAGACAAGTTAAAACTCCAAAAAATACTGGAGGGGGGTGTTTTCCCCCTCGCCATTCTGGAATATTTTATAATTAAATTCATACCGGCCATATTTCAGCTGATACCCGGGGGATCTTATGATATTCTCACAATTTTTAAAATTATTCTGATCTCTATTTTACCGTTGACTATCTGGTGTGGTGCCCTGTTTCCATTTCTTGCCGGCCGCCTCATTTCCCGAACAGCGGCATCATCCTCTGCCGGAATTAAATTGATCTATATCTGGGAAAGTGCCGGATCTCTGGTTATCGCTGTCCTGCTGAATTTTCTTCTGTTTGGCAGACTGCAGGATATCCGGATTCTTTTTCTGGTATTATTTATCTTTTTTCTCTCCCGGCTTCTGATGGAAAAGTCCGTTAATGGCCTATCCGGTCAGTTTGCTGTTCTTTTTTCTTTCACAAGCGCCGGCCTGCTGCTGCTGTTGTTTGGTTACCCCCTCATGGAATGGGCGAATCAGAAGAGTTATCCTTACTATACAGTCCGGCAGGAACAGGATACTCCCTATGGCCATGTAAAAGTATTGTATCTGGAGCAGGAGGAATTCCTGCTGAATCAGGGAGTGGTCATTTTCAGTACACCGGACCCGGTGTCTGTAGAATCCTCCGTGTTAATTCCACTGCTTAGCCATGCTGGTCCGGAGCGGGTACTCTTTATCGGTGGAAATATCAGTGAATTTGTTCCCTATTTACGGAATATATTAACAGTAAAGGAAGTGACCTATCTGGAGAAAGATCCCTTTCTGATGAAATTTCAGAAAGACAGATTGAATCTCTCCCGGTCAGACAGCCCGATCAGCTTTTCTTTTATAATGGATGATGGGAGGACATTCTTCCTGAAAAATAATAAGCCGTTCGATGTGATCTGTCTGAATGAACCCGAACCGTATACCCTGAGTGATAACAGGTTTTATAGCAGGGAATTTTACAGGTTAATTGCTAGTTCGCTTACTGATGACGGTATCTATTTCTTTTCGGTTAGGGCTTCAGAAAATTATATACATGCGGAGCTATGTAATTATTTGAATCTACTCAGGAATACATTAAACGGGACCTTCCGGCAAGTCTTTTTTATTCCGGGCGATGAGGCATATTTTCTGGCAGGAAATTCTCCAGATTTCATCAAAAACCTGCAAAACTGGTCCGGGCGTCTACTGGAATACCCTGTTAAACCCCGTTTCCTTACATCGGCTTATGTATCTTACTTGTTATCTCCCGGCCGGCTGGACAGTTTCCGGGAACAAATGCAGAAATGTAAGGTCTCTTTTGTAAACCGGGATTTCAATCTGAAAGGTTATTTATATCATTTTCAGCTCTGGAGTGGTGTTTCTGATCCTGCACTGCAGAGCCTCTTCCATTTCTTAAACAGCAATCGTATAGCCATGGTTTTAATTATACTGATACTGGTAACTACTCTGCAGCTGTTAATGCGGAGACATGCCAGAAGCCTCATGCTGCTCCAGCTGTTTTTTGCCGGAGGACTCTCCATCAGTCTGGAGATTCTCATAATTCTGCAATATCAGATTCTTTACGGGACTATCTATTCACGTGTAGCCATTATTTTCGGTTTATTTATGGCAGGACTTGCAGCCGGGGCAGTCAAACCGGTTAAAGATAATTTAAACTTCCGTTATCTGTTCGCCGCGTATGCACTCCTTTCTGCTGGTCTGCTGCTACCTGTTATCCTGACCGATACGGTGGGAATGAGACATATGCAGGGTTTAATTTTTCAATGGATGATATTTCCGCTGGAAGTATTTCTCACCGGCTGGATTGGCGGACGGTTTTTTTCGGGTATAACCCATCGCTTATATCTATTATGTCCTAACAGATCTTATGGAATAACATATGGAATTGACCTGATCGGTGGTGTTGGCGCTGCGCTTATAACTTCGGTTTTTTTTGTTCCCCTGCTGGGATTCACGGCTACAATTTTACTGTTGGCAGCCATCAGCATGCTTCCGGTTATTTTTGCCTGAGAAAGCTCCATTATTGTGCAATCCCAAAGGAGTTCTCCGTATTTTCAATTTGCTCCCTATTTTTGGATATTACTTTTTGTATTGAGGCAAATAAAAAAGGCTGCCGGAAGAGGCAGCCCCGTATTATAAAAAGTAGTGCATTCCAAATTTTACATCACTACCATGCCTTCGGTATTGGCGCTGGTTAGTTTCTTGATATTGAGATTGGTCTGAATGAGAATGGCTCGCTGCAATACCGGCAGGCTGATATCACATTTGGTAAATTTGCTGTTTACAATTTGTGTCTCCCGCATAATTGGCTTATGAATTTTGCAATTCTGATATTCGGTATCATTGATAATGGCGGTGGCAAAACGACAATTTTGCAGCAGTGAATCTTTGTAAAAATTGTTGTCAATCAAACATCCGATATAATTTACTTCAATCAGGTCATTGTTGGTAAAACGGCAATGATAAAACTGGCTGCCCGAAAACAGGGCATTGTCTAGTTTACTTTTGGTTATCTGGATCGCATCAAAAAAACTCATCATGAAATTACTGTCGGCAATCTGGACGGATGTATAGGTATTATCCTTCCAAAACGTGTTTTTCAAATCTGCAGATTTGATATAAAGATTATCAAAAGTGCAGTTTTTTGTTTTAAGCAGATTTCCCTCCACCAGCGACATATCCACATCAATAAAAGTGGAATCAAGAATGATGGTGCCGCTGAGAGTGGACTGTATCAATTTGGTGTTTTTAAATTTTGTTTTCTGAATGTAACTCCGTTTCAGATTGATGTTGGTTAAATTTGAATCGGTAAAATCCACATCTATCAGTAAAGCTCCCATCATGGATGCGCTTCGCATGTCCAGTCCTGAGAGATCGAATCCTTCTAGAACAATCTTATCCAGCGTCACCGGAGCAACTGAATTTTCAATATTGGTGCGCAGTTTTTTTAAAAAGGTCTCTTTATCCGGAATATGTTGCCAGCAGTAGTGAGTAAATGAGATTGGTTTGAAAGGGCACCCATCCTCAGCACATTTATGATAAGACATCAGTTACACCCCCATAAGAAATATTTTTCCAAAGTTCTTTTTTATCAAAACGTTATAAAATAAAAAAAAATAATAAAAATTTCAATCATAATTTTATTTTTCGATTGAAAAGCCATAAAAGTTCCATTACATTTAAAGTTTTTATGATTACTAGCAAACTTTTTGGCCGGTTCATAAGGCATAAAAAATTTTCCCCCTTATTTGTCCGATATTAGTAAGCTAAAAGATGAAAATACCTCTTGGCCCTTTAATTCCGGAGCTATTATGACGAATTTTTTCAATAATATTTTGCCTGGCGGTGCTCTCTCACAAGCGAAAAAATTAAAGGAACGTGTTGAAATCGAGAGTATATATAAATGGAAAACAGATGACATATTTTCCTCCGATGGTGCCTGGGAGGAAAAGTTTAACACTTTGAAAAATATGCTGGGACTGTTGGATCCCTGCCGGGGCCGGTTAAATGAATCGGCGGAAAAAATGCTGGCCTGCCTGAAAACCAGGGAAGATATAAATATTCTGTTGGGGAAATTGTCCTTATATGCCCATCTGAAATCAGATGAAGATTCACGGGTGAGTAAATACCAGGCATATCGGGAACGGATTTCCGGCCTGGAGGTACAGGTCAGGCAGAAAGAATCATTTATTCAGCCGGAATTACTGGCTGTACCGGAAGATTCTATCTGGTTGTTTGTGAAATCAAATAAAGAATTAGCGGATTACAAACATTATTTTGACGATCTTTTGAGATCAAAAAAACATGTGCTAAATCAGGAAGGCGAGCATTTGCTGACACTGTCCGGAGATATGAGTCAATCTCCCTACCAAATTTTTTCCATGTTTAACAATGCCGATATAAAATTTGGGCTGGTGAAGGATGAATCGGGAAGTGAAATCGAACTGACCAAAAGCAACTTCATTGTTTTCATGAAATCACCGGACAGAAAAGTGCGCGAAAATGCATTTCGCACCATGTATATGACCTATAATCAGTGGATTAATACTCTCGCAGCCAGCTTATCCGCTGTTGTGAAGCGCGATATTTTCTATGCAAGGGCCAGAAATTATGACAGTGCCCTGGAAGCAGCTCTGGATAGCGACAATATTCCGCTAACCGTTTATAATAATGTTATAAATACAATCAATCAGAATCTGGAACCGATGCACCATTATATTGGAATGCGCAAGCGGATTCTGGCGGTAGATAAAGTAGCTCCCTGGGATCTGTATGTTCCACTTTTGAAAGATTTTCGGTGGGAGTTGCCTTATGAAGAAGGCATTATTATAATTGAGAAGGCACTTGAACCGCTTGGTCCGGATTACATTCAGGGCATGAAAAAGGGATTTTCTGCCGGATGGTTTGATGTTTTCGAGAACGCCGGAAAACGGTCGGGTGCCTATTCCTCAGCCACATATGGAATCTCCCATCCGTTTATGCTTCTCAATTACCAGGGGATGCTGGACGATATGTTTACGGTGGCACACGAAATGGGTCATTCCATGCATTCATATTTCACCCTGCAGAATCAACCATTTGTATACAGCGATTATACCATATTTGTGGCTGAAGTGGCGTCCACGCTAAATGAGGCCCTTCTCATGCATTACCTTCTAAAGAACACGGAAGACCGGGATAAGAAACTCTATCTTCTGAATCAATATGTGGACCAGTTAAGGAGTACTCTTTATATTCAGGTGTTTTTTGCCGAGTTCGAGAAGACTGTCCATGAAAAAGTAGAAGCCGGAGAAGCCATCACCGCTGAATTCCTGAATCAGATTAGCAGAGAATTGTATTTCCGTTACTATGGCCCCGATTTTGAAGTGGATTCGCTATATGATATCAATTGGTGCCGTATACCTCACTTTTATTACAACTTTTATGTATATCAGTATGCTTCTGGCATTTCCGCAGCTACTGCTCTGGCACAGAAAATTTTAAACGGTGACGTGAAAACCAGGGATGCTTATCTGCATTTTCTTAAGCAGGGAGGCTCTGATTATTCTATTTCTCTACTCAGGAATACCGGCGTGGATATGACCTCGCCCGGTCCGATTGAGGACACGGCCGGACGGCTGGGAAAACTTCTGGACGAGATGGAAAGACTCCTGAAGGATGAAGGTAAAAATTAGGAGCGTCCCTCCAATAGAAAATATACCTTATCTGAAATAAATTTAATGATGATTGGCGGAAAATATGCGTGGCAACAACATGTCATAAGAACTTCCGCATTTGTTTCTTATTTTTCATCTTCAAATATCTTTCTTGAAATCCATTGATTTTGACCGCTGAAATATGTATTATTTTCGTTCTCAGTTAGGGGTTGATCAGAAATGTCAGGAAAATCTTACAAAATTTTAATATCAAGGGTGATACCCGAAGTGGGTATTTCCTTACTGAAGGATAAATGTGACCTGGAAATATATCAGGGAGAAGGCGTCATACCCCGCCAGCAGTTACTTCAGAAAATCAGGCATGTGGATGGTTTGTTGTGTCTTCTTTCCGAATCGGTAGACCGGGAACTGCTGGACAGTGCTCCCCGTTTGAAAGTGGTAAGTAATTACGCAGTGGGTTATGACAACATCGATGTTTCTTATGCAACTGAGAAGGGTATAGTGATAACCAACACTCCGGATGTTTTAACCGATGCCACGGCGGACCTGGCCTGGTCTCTCATACTGGCTGCAGCCAGAAGAGTGGCGGAAGGAGATCGCCTGATGCGTGGTAAGGGATTTCCCGGCTGGTCACCTCTTTTTCTGTTGGGCCAGGATCTGAAGGGGAAAACCCTGGGTGTTCTGGGAGCGGGAAGAATAGGGACTGCTGTGGTGGAACGGAGCAGGGGATCGAATATGCGAATTCTCTATTTTGACCGGCAAACTAGTGATGTTCTGGAAAGAGATTTTTCTGCCCGAAAGGTAAGTCTGCCGGAATTGCTGGAAAAATCTGATATTGTCTCTATTCATCTGCCCTTCAGCCGGGAGACTCATCATCTCATTGATGAGAAGGCAATCAGTGGTATGAAGAAATCGGCAGTGCTGGTGAATACAGCCAGGGGCCCGATTATTGATGAACCGGAACTTGTGAATGCATTGCGGGAAAAGCGCATCGCTGCAGCAGGGCTGGATGTTTATGAAAATGAGCCGCAAATAACCCCGGGACTGACTGCTCTGGAAAACGTTGTACTGACACCGCACATTGGAAGTGCCACCATTCAGACCCGGAATGATATGGCACGGATTACCGCAGCCAATTTGCTGGCGGTTCTGGAAGGGCGGGAGCCGGAAGCTATAGTAAATCCGCAGCTTCTGAAAATCTCAAAATAGCAGGTAAGTGAATTTAAACGGGAATTTTTTAATTTTGCTACGCAAAAGATAATTGGTTTAAATGCTCAATATATAAATCACGATAGACCGAGAATACAGTTCATTATCAGGATACTATGGACGATAATAATATCACCATCAGGACCGAAAGCTAAAATCAGGTAATCAGATTAAAGTTCATTCTTTTTAACAGACAGGATAATTATGTCAAGAAAATCAGTAAAAGCATATAAAAGTTCCGAATTCATGGGCAGCAGTGACGCCAGAACTATCCGCATTCTTTCTGAATATCTTGAGCCGGCTGCCCGCTTTAGAAAATTGAATATTAAGGACACAATCGTTTTTTATGGATCAGCCCGGGTTACTGACGGGGAAACTGCTAGGAAAGAGCATGATGCATGGAAAACCAGGTACCAGGAAGAGCCGACAGAAGCTTACCTGAAAGAACTTAAACTGGCTGATATGCGTCTGAAAATGTCCCGCTATTATGATGAAGCGAGAGAATTAGCCGGGTTGCTCACGGAATGGTCGGTGGGACTTAAGAACAGTCACCATCGGTTTCTGGTTTGCTCCGGTGGGGGGCCTGGTATCATGGAAGCGGTGAACCGCGGAGCGACGGATGTACCGCATGGAAAGTCAATCGGATTGAATATTTCCATACCGAGTGAGCAGGAATCCAACAAATACATTTCATCCGAATTGAATTTTGAGTTTCACTACTTCTTCATGAGAAAATTCTGGTTTGTATACCTGGCAAAGGCCCTGGTGATTTTTCCGGGAGGTTTTGGAACTATGGATGAATTGTGGGAAGTCCTGACTCTTCTGCAAACCGGGAAAATTCAGAAAAAAATGTCTGTGGTCCTTTACGGGCGGGAATACTGGAATAATGTCATAAATTTTAAATACATGGTAGAACACCTGGTTATAGACGAAAGAGATCTTGGCCTTTTCTATGTTTCTGATACTCCGCAGGATGCATTTGAGTATTTGCGTACTAAGCTTACCGAAGCTTTCCTGTAAGGGATACAGATTATTTTGCTGATGAAACTCTCCGTTTCACACCGATAACGTTAGGAATTTTCCAGCCGTTGGCGCTGCTGCCTTTCAGAAATAAATCGATGGCGGATTCTCCGTAAATATCCTGAGATAATCCGCCTGCCGAGAAAAATAAACCTGCCTGTGGGCCGCCTTCAAGATACATGGCATTATATAAGTGCAAGGGGAGTACCAGCAGCATATTCACAAAATCGTGCACGCTGTAAGGAGACCGGGAATGAATAAGAAGCAGGTTACCGCTTGAGTCAATTCCCGCAGCTGCAATGCTCCATCTTTTATCCTGTTGTTGCCAGACATTTTTTCCCCGGCAGCTGACCATCCGGATACTCTGTAAAAAAGAATTGTACTTGTCTTTCCAGCTGTCAAAAAGATTGCAGGTGAGATCAATGATCTGAAATGCCGGAACTCTGCTGTCTACCGGCTGGCAGGCCAGTATGGTTTTATGGCTCTGGTTCACAACCGGATTGTTTAGATGGTTGCCACTTTTCAGATAACCTATGGAGGTGGTGAGATCGGTACCGAACATGCCGGCATTAACAGTGGCCAGGAGATTGAATTCATCCGCCCACTGCTTCAACGTCCGGGAGGTGTGTTCATGTTCACTGGCACAGTACAGTTCCACCTGGAAATACCGGGGATCCAATTTTACTATGCGAATCCGGGAATCATCCTGCTCGGACACAATGGGGGCTTTAAACAAGCCCAGGAACAGGCCGGTTTCAATTTCTGTCCATTCGCCTTCACGATCCGAAGCGATAAGATGCAGGTTAATATGGCTGAATAAAAATAATAGCAGGATGCATGTGTATGTCAAATTTTTCATATTTGGAAGTATTGGAGTTATTCTATTAAAATATCGAACGTTTTGTAAACTAACTTCAGTAAAAAAAGTTTATAAATTTCTAAGTAATTGTTTACATTGTGGATATTGGCTAAATTTTTTAAAAAACGACTATCAAATAAACTCTATTTAACAGGAAAAGTATGAAACTGACAGGCAAGGAAAAAAAAGAATGGCGTTCACTAGGTAAACATCTTAAGCCGGAAATATGGATTGGGAAAAATGGAATCTCCGAGGGAAGCATCCATTCACTGGAAAATTCTTTCCGAACCAAGGAACTGGTTAAGGTAAGAATACAAGAAAGTTGCGATCTTGATAAAAAGGTTATCGCGGAAACCTTAAGCAGGCGAACTCAATCCGAAATTATTCAGGTAGTAGGAAATACCATTTTGCTGTACAGATCACTGCCTGAGGAATAAAGGTGAAGTTGCGAGGCAGTAAATATCCTGCACTACTGAGTTTAATGACCATCCTTTTCGGATTGTCTTTTATTGCCACAAAGCAGGCACTCAACGGGCTGGGTATCTTTCAGGTGATATTCAGCCGTCATTTCCTGGCACTGCTTCTTCTTACCGCACTGCTGTGTAGTGACCGGAGGAAATTTTATATTGCTCGAAAAGACCTCAAACACTTTCTGGCATTGACCATGGTGGAACCGGTTGGTTACTTTATCTTTGAAACATTTGGTCTGCAATATACTTCTCCCTCCAGCGTTTCCATTCTGATAGCCACCATACCCATTTTCTCCCTCCTTTTTGCATTGTGGGTTCTGAACGAAAGAAGCCACTGGATTGCTGTACTGGGTATAATATTTTCGCTGGCAGGTGTATATCTCATTGTGTCCGTCCAGAAAACCACTGTATTGGCTCCGCGACCGCTACTGGGAAATGTTCTGGCCATCGGCGCGGCCATGTCGGCAGGATTATATAATGTTTTATGCCGGCGCCTGAGCCGGACGTATTCACCCTGGACCATTACCTATTATCAATCCATTGTTGCCTCGGTGGTTTTTCTGCCACTGGCCATGGGGGAAGTTTTCTGGGAGCAGAAGTTATTTATTAACAGTGAGATTATTGTCAGTATTCTTTATCTGGCATTTGGCAGCTCCGTGGCCGCTTATATCCTTCTTAATTATTCTCTCAGCCGGCTGCCCACCTATAAAGTGGCTATTTTTTCTAATCTGATTCCTGTAGTCACCATTACGGCCTCCTGGATATTATACAGGGAGATGATGGCACCTCTTCAGTTTGCCGGGGCGGCCCTGGTTATTGCCGGCATCTATCTGACCTATTACCGTCGCAAAAAAAAGTAATGAACAGAAATGGGACTGTGCAGAATTTACAGGGTAACAGTTTTTTTCAACTGGTAACCCTTCTCTCCCTTTTCCACCGAACCGCAATAAACACGTGGATCATGTTCGAAAAACAGTAACCACCCTTCCTTAACAGCCTTCTCCAGAATCTTCTCTTTTTCTTCTATGGTTACCACCGGCTGAAGATCATACGACATCACCCATGGCAGAGGTATGTGAGCGGTCATTGGAATCAAATCTGCCGCATAAAGCAGATTTATATGGTCTCCGGTTATCAGAACCATCTGCTGAGCGAGAGTGTGGCCATCGGATAAAAGCAGTTTAAGGCCGGGGATGTCAATATCCGGACCATCCAAAATAACTAATTTATCGGATTCTAATAATGGTTCAATGTTTTCAGACAGGTAACTGGCCCGGTCTTTAGGAAATCCTTTCCGGGCCCAGTCCAGCTGTTTTTTCTGGATATAATGGGTGGCATTGGCAAATTGTAAACGAATTTTTCCGTTTTCGTCATAATAGGTTGCACCTCCTGCATGATCGAAGTGAAGATGCGTAATTATGACATCGGTGATGTTTTCGGGTTGTACATTACGGGCGGCCAGTGATTTTAACAGCGAGGATTGTGAATAATCTATGGCATAGATTTCCTGAAACTTCTCACCGAATTTAGTTCCTGCCCCGGTATCAATCAGAATAATGCGTCCCTCGCCTATAAGCAGCAGGGTGTTCAGTGCCATCATTATGCGGTTCTTTTCATCAGGTGGATTTTCCTTCTGCCAGAGGGTCCGGGGCACAACTCCGAACATGGCTCCGCCATCCAGTTTGTAACGTCCGGCATCTATCATATGGACATCATATTTACCGATCTGCATATGCCCTCCTTTCATTCTCTTCGGGGACTGCTATGTTTTTACAGATTAAAGAATACCCAGTAGATCAATATATAATTAAAATTGCTCTTTGAAAAAATCAAATGAATTTTTAGATTTATCGATTATTTATACACATCCGGTACAGGTTCTAGATATTGTGTTATCGAAAGGAAATTTCATGAGAAGAGTGTCTGTTTTTTATATTTTAATCATATTTTTCACTCTCATTCTGGCTGCCGGCAATAATCTGCTTGCCCAGCATGGTCCTGATTCAATTCATTCGGATTCTCTGTCCACTGCCGGACATGTTGTGGAAGGAAATACTGCTGAACATTCGACGCTGGGGACCAAATTGCCCATATGGAGTGTCATACCCTTCGTTGGTATATTGTTGTCTATTGCACTTTTACCGTTGATTGCTCCCCGGATCTGGCATCATCATTTCGGAAAAATATCGGCATTCTGGGCATTATTGTTTGCTGTTCCCTTTGTTTTTGCCTACGGAGAAGAAGGGTTTATTGAAATTTTACATATATATATTGCCGATTATATGCCATTCATTATTCTGCTCTGGGCCCTTTTTACAGCCGGCGGCGGAATTTTCGTTAAAGGGGCACCGGTTGGAACTCCCCTGGCCAATCTCATTGCCCTGCTTATCGGAACAATTCTGGCATCCTGGATCGGGACTACCGGTGCTGCCATGGTAATGATCCGCCCGGTCCTCCGCATGAACAAGTACCGACTGTCCCGGATTCATATTATTATTTTCTTTATATTCCTGGTGGCAAATATAGGGGGATCTCTTACACCGCTGGGTGATCCTCCCCTGTTTCTGGGATTCCTGCATCATGTCCCATTCTTCTGGACACTGAATATTTTCCCGGAAATGTCCTTTGTGGCCGGCATACTCCTCTTGATATTTTTCCTGATTGACAATTACTATTTCAGGAAAGAGGGCTGGCACACGAAAAAACATCTTAAATCCTATTATTATATAGTTCCTGAAGGGATGGAAGAAAGTAAAATCAGGGAAGAATATGACAAAAGCATCCAGGGTGAACAGGCCGAATTGCCGGTGGGCCAGAAAGTAAGCATTCTGGGCCTGCACAATCTGATTTTCCTGTTGGGGATCATGGGAGGTGTTTTATTCAGTGGCCTGGTTCATCTGGGAGAAGTCAGCATCCTGGGTATACATGTTACCATCCAGAGTATTATCCGTGATCTGTTTCTTATTTTAATGGGATTGCTATCTCTTAGAACAACCGCCTGGTCTATCCGTGAGGGAAATGAATTTACCTGGTTCCCCATTCAGGAAGTAGCCATTCTTTTTGCCGGTATTTTTATGACCATTGTGCCGGCTCTTTCCATGCTCCGTTCCGGCACGGCCGGGGCACTTCATTTTATTATCGATGCCGTCAATGAACCCCGGCATTATTTCTGGGTAACCGGATCATTGTCAAGTTTCCTGGATAATGCCCCCACCTATCTGACTTTCCTGAGCACCGTGCTCGGCCAGTTTTATGCCGAAATTCCTGAAATTCAGGCGGTGGCGCGTCTTATTTCTGAGCATGAAATTTACCTTTCGGCCATCAGTACGGGGGCGGTCTTTTTCGGTGCCATGACCTATATCGGGAATGCCCCTAATTTCATGGTTAAATCTATCGCAGAAGAACAGAATATTAAAATGCCCAGCTTTTTCGGGTATATGATCTATTCGCTGCTGTTCCTTGTTCCCATATTTGTACTCATCACTCTCCTGTTTTTTAAATGAACGGTTTAACCATGAGGACGGTTTCGGCATGTTGCTCACTGATACTCACACTCATCTTCATTTTGAACAGTTCAGGGAAGATTTATCCGAAGTAATTGAAAGAGCGCGAACAGGAAACGTGCACAGGATCCTGACACTGGGCACTGATCTTGACTCCAGCCTTCAGTCTCTCGATATTGCCAACCGTTATGAATTTGTTTATTGCGCAGCGGGTATTCACCCTACTGATGTATACAACAGTCGCCCAAACCACCCCCGGGAAATCCGGGAAATGGCAGAAAAAGAACCTAAGATTCTGGCCATTGGAGAAATTGGATTGGATCTGTACTGGA
Organism: uncultured Caldithrix sp.; assembly: GCA_964461135.1. Lineage (GTDB taxonomy): Bacteria > Calditrichota > Calditrichia > RBG-13-44-9 > RBG-13-44-9 > RQOF01. The sequence goes on from CAYWTB010000026.1 coordinate 47,552, forward strand.
GAGATGTAGCCCTCGAAGATCAGCTTCCGGTCTTCCGGAGCATGCTGAATATTGCAGAGGAGACCAGACTTCCGGCCGTGATTCATAACCGCAATGCCCATCCAGAAATGCAGGATTTTTTCAGGGAAAGGCAAATTAACCATCTTTCCGGAGTCATGCATTCATTTTCCGGAACAGTGCAGGATGCCTCGTTTTACCTGGAGAGAGGATTATATATATCTTTCACTGGTGTTATTACTTTTAAAAACTATAAAAATATGGAGGTTGTTAAATCAGTTCCTCTGGAACGCCTTCTTCTGGAAACCGATTCTCCCTTTCTCACTCCCGTCCCCAGGAGGGGTAAACGCAATGAACCATTGTATGTAAAGTATGTGGCAGAAAAACTGGCCGGAATACATGGGATTTCACAGGAAGAGCTGGCGGAGATTACCTGCCGGAACGCCCGGCAGCTGTTCAACTGGCCGGATTAGGAAAACAGTTCTATTATTAAAATACCTGTTCCACAGGAATAATCTCTATGTCATCCTTCTGTACCTGCAGGGGGTATTTTGCAATAATCTTATCCTCTTCCAGTACATCTCCGGGCTTGGGGGTGCTGTATTCAATGGGACTGGCTTTATCCTTAATTAATGTTTCTGCGAGCTTTTCACCCTCGCTGGTAACAAACACGATTTTTAAATCCTTATAATTGAGATGTTTCCTGATAGCCTGGTTTACCTCTTCCCTTGTCAGCTGGTCCATCATGGTCCGGAAATTTTCAAGATAGCTTCCTTCAATCCCATAAAATTTATCATCAATAGAATAGCCCAGTCGCATCATGGTGGTGGGAGCATAGTGCAGGACATAATTCTTGAGAAATCTGCGGGTTAATTCAAATTGTTCTTCACTTAAACCATTATCGACCATCATCTGCAATTCGCGCAAAGCGGCACGAAATGCAAATAGTTTTGTTTCGTTGGGAACCGGTCGAATCCAAATTTCAAACATTTGCTGCCGCCGGCTCATGTTTGCCGGGGGAAACTGACGCGACCCGCCATCTGGAAAATTTTCAATATAAGAATAATCTCCGTAATTAAGTCCCCGTGCTTCCCGGATAACCTGATAAAGATGGGAGCTGGAATTACGATGTTCACCAAACCAGGAATTGGCCACTGCCAGGGCATAATAATCTCTGCTTCCCCGCACTATATCGATGGGAAATCCGAAACTGATGTCCGTGGCATTGGCATCTTTCTCTATGATCCTGAAGTGTAATCCGCTGATCTCTTCCGGTTGAGGCTTCGGAATACTGACCGGTGTCCCTTCCGGCAGGCGCTGCAGGTCATTGTAAAAGCGATTGGCAAAATCCGGCAGATAGCCTCCACCCAGGCCAATTATCATATTGTTTTTGTTATAATACGTTTTATAAAATGTCTTTACATCTTCCAGAGTGATGGATTTCAGGCTGGATACATGGCCTTCTTCGATATGGCTGAAAGGTGTATTTTTATAGATGAATTCACTCAGGACTTCTTTACCCAGTTCCTCATTATTGGCGTAACGCAGGCTTTTTTCAAGGTAGTTTATGAGATCGGTCCTGATTCTGGTGAAGTCTTCTTCCCGGAAAGCCGGTTCCATCAGAACTTCCTTCAAAATTGAGCTGTACTCATCGAGGTTGTCCTTGTGTGTACGCCCATAGATTATCGTCATTTCTTTATCCACCTGGCAATTGATGCTGGCAGCCATGGGGTAGAGGGTGTCCATGATTTGTTCAAGTGTATATTTCTGTGTGGATCCGTCAGTAATAAGACGGGCGGTGAGGGTAGCCAACCCCTCCTTGCCTTCGGGGTCATTCTGTGACCCTGCTTTAAACCACAGCCGGAAGGAGACAGTGGGATCTTCCCTCACCGGAAACAGGACCATTTTTTCCTCCGTTTTTTTCTGACATTGTATTTGAAGCAGAATGCCAGTGGTTGTAAACAAAAGTATGAATATGAAAAAAACACGTTTCATTATTTTTCTCCCTTTAAGATAACAACTGTTCGTCGTTTCGTCTGAAAATACTTGTTAGCAGCAGCCCGTATATCCTCGGCTGTCACCGATGCGATGGTTTCATACCAAAGATTAATGTCGTCGATTCTACCGGTCAGTGCCACAAACCGGGCCAGACTTCCTGCAATATTATCTGGGGTATCAAGCCTCATAAGGAAAGAATAGCGCACCCGTTTTTTCAGATCATCCAGGAGTTTGTTATCCACCAGCTCCCGCTGATAAGTCTTTATGGTGTTATCAATTTCAGTCCTTACATAGGGTATATGGTTTTCCTTTTTTACCCGGCTATAGATGTTCAGGAGTTTTGGATCCCTGTTTAATGGAAACCAGTTGTCAATAAATTCCACTTTTTGTTCACGGATCACTAATTTCTTATAAAGTTCACTGTTCTGCCCAAATGCAAGATCACCCAGCAAACTGGCTGCAGCAACCATTTGATCATCCGCCCTGAATGCATCTCCCTTGTAAGCAATCCATACCAGGGGCAGTGTTTTACCGGGATAAGAAATATTTTTAATCCGTTCCTCCTGCTGGGCAGGTTCTTTCTTGATTTTGGGAGTAACATAGCCGGCTTTCCACTTGCCGAAATATTCCCGGATGAGATCCTTGGCCTTTTGCTGTTCCACATCGCCCACAATCAGTAGTACCACGTTATCAGGGCGGTAATAACGCTTGAAAAAACTCAGACTGTACTCATACATGTTGGGCATATTCTTTATGTCAGATTCGAAACCGATGGTGGTATGTTTGTAGGTGTGGATGTCAAAAGCTGTATTCTGAAGATCTTCCAGTAGAACGGAATACGGATTTACCCGTCCTTTTCGATATTCTCCATAAACGGCACCGGCTTCGGTTTTAAATTCCTGTTCTTTATAAGACAGATTCCGGAAACGGTCGCTTTCCAGATCAATGGTTCTCTCCAGATACTCTGCTGGAAACACCATATGATAAGCCGTCAGATCATCGGTAGTGTAGGCATTGGCATCTGCACCCATCTCAGTGACCATTTTGTCATATACCGCACCCGGATATTTTTCTGTGCCACGAAACATCATGTGTTCAAAAAAATGAGCAAAACCGGACTTACCGGGTTCATATTCATCCCTGCTTCCCGTCCTGACGATACTGTAATAGGCAATAAGACCGTTTCCTTTCACCGGAATGATATAAGCTGTGAGGCCGTTTTCAAGGCTGTAGCTGTCATACTGGTAGGGAAAAAATGTCTGGCTCCATCCTTTAGTCATGAAAATACCCGTAAATAGAATTACAAAAATAATTAATAATTTGTACATACATAAATCCCCGTGCTTGATTTGAGGTAAAAGGCATCAGGAGTTTGCCGAAATTAGGTTTTAAATATATAGGATTAACGAAGGTTCAGGCAAGACCGTTTAAAAATTCCCTCCTGGCGGAAAATGTTTTGCAAGCCATGTGTCTATCTGGCGGTGCACTGAAAAATTCTGAACCGGAATACGTGGTAGCTGTGGTACAGACTAAAATTTATTTTCATTTTCAATAAAAGAATATTCTCTTAATATTTGATTAATGATTGACGGAAATCACATGGCCATTTATATTGGAAAATTTTTTTCTTTAAATCCCGAGTAAAATAGAATTTTAGTAATTCCGGATGTTTCCGCCCTGGCTTAATTCCCCGGGCGTTCACGGATTACCGGGTATTTCTGTTTGTACCGATCGATGGATTTACCGTAGTGTGAATTGCTCCCCGGATAATTGCGGATGAAATCCGGCTGGAAGGTTCTTGTTAAAAGAGGGATTGCCTGGAAAGTTTGTGGAAACTCCCGGTTAATTACCTGAATTAAGAAAATGATGGTATTTTATTTTAGGTTGATCCAAATTTAAATCCAAATAAAGTGGAGTTTTGTATTATGGATACAAAAAAAATACAGTTTAATCATTTAGATCTATTTTTAATCATTTTTTTAATGATTGTTATAACGGCAATTCAGTTGTCTCTTCAAGCCTGTACTACCGCTGTGATTTCAGGAAAATGCACTCCTGATGGTCGCCCCATTCTTTTCAAACACCGTGATGCCGATTCCCTCGAAAATAAAGTGATGTATTTTTCGGATGGGAAATATGACTGCATGGGTCTGGTTAATTCAAAAAATCCACACCAGACGGAAATATGGATCGGGTTTAACAGCGCCGGATTTGCGGTGATGAATTCAGCTTCTTATAATCTGAACGGGCAGGATACCACTACTTTAAAAGACCAGGAAGGTATTTTGATGAAAAAAGCATTACAAACCTGTCAAAACATAAATGAGTTTGAGAATCTGCTAAAATCTCTTTCACATCCGAGCGGAATTGAAGCAAATTTTGGAGTGATAGACGCAAACGGAAGTGCCGCCTATTTTGAAACGGGTAACTATGATTATACTAAATTTGATGTCAACGATCCCCGTATTGCCCCGTTTGGCTATCTTCTCAGAACCAATTACTCCTTCTCCCGGGATATCAATGAGGGTCAGGGTTACATCCGTTATGAGACGGCACACTCACTCTTCTATAATGCGATGGCAATGAATAATATAACGATTGATTTTCTGTTTAATGATGTTTCTCGCTGCCTTAAAAACTCCCTGACCGGGGTTGATTTGTGGGAACAGATTCCGCGCTCTGCGGAAAAACCATACTTTGTAACCCTGAAAGATTTCATTATCAGGGATTATTCAACGGCTTCAGTGGCCATCCAGGGGGTTAAGCGCGGAGAAAATCCGCAGCTTACCACTTACTGGTGTGTATTGGGATTGCCCATAGCGTCTGTGGCAGTGCCGGTATGGATTACCGGGGATTCCGGGCTTCCCGCGGTATTAACGGCTCCGGGAATCCAAAATGCACCCTTGAGTGATTATGCACTTAAATTGAGAGATTTATGTTTTCCAATCAAGCGGGGCTCGGGCTTGAATTATCTGAACCTGGCTGCTGTCATTAACCGGAACAATAATGGTATCTTGCAGGAAATACAAGCGGTTGAGAGACGGATTATGAAAACCGCGCGGGGAAAATTGAGGCAGTGGAGGGAAAAAGGCCTTAACAAAAAGGACATACAGGAATTTTATCAATGGATGAATTCAACAATTATTTCTGAATATGAAAAACGTTTTGGCTTATGAGATAAGCTATTTGCGACAGGAAAAAGTTCATAAACGGCATTATTTATGCTTCTATCTACAAATTGATTAAATTGAAAGATACCGGCGTGAAGAATTATAGTTTCCGGTATTAAACTGTGAATTTTAAAATAACATCTGCTTTTGAATTAGTCAGACCTTCGAAATAAAGTCTTTTAGCTTGCCAAATTCACAAAAACCATATCATTAATACAAGTTATCATATCTATATAAGTTAAGCCCAGGCCTCCAGGCCAGGGAATTAAGGAATCCAATATTTTTAGGCTTTAGCCCGGATTTGTGAATTAAGCATTTATAAAAAGTTTCATCATAAAGACAGAAATCTCCTTT
>CAYWTB010000027.1:0-51744 GCA_964461135.1 uncultured Caldithrix sp.
AAAATGGATCGTAAAAAGTACTGATTAAAAAATTTGTGAATTAAACAGGCTAAGTTAAAACATCAGTCAGAACACGAACTTAAGCGGTTCGCAAAGATTTTTTCCGCATATGGATTTGCAACCAGAATCGGGGGATAGGATGAATGAGAGAATCAGAATTCTGCGGGAGAATTCACTGCAGGCGAGGCCTTGCATCTCACCTGAAAGGGCACAGCTGTTAACAGAATTTTATAAAAGCGGCAGTCCTGAGAAATATTCTGTTCCGGTTACCCGCGCCCTAGCTTTGCAATACATACTGGAAAATAAAAAGATAACCATTGCTGAAGGGGAATTGATTGTAGGGGAGAGAGGACCGGTAGCCAAAGCAACTCCCACCTATCCCGAACTATGTATTCATAGCCTGCAGGACTTAAAAATTTTGAATGATCGGGAAAAAATATCCTTTTCATCGGATCCGGAAACCCGCGAACAGTTTGAAAAGGTGATTATTCCTTACTGGACAGGTAAATCAGTACGCGAAAAAATATTTTCTGAAGTGGACCAGGAGTGGAAGGATGCGTACCAGGCCGGTATTTTCACAGAATTTATGGAACAGCGTGCTCCAGGGCATACCGTACTGGATGATAAAATATATCGCAAGGGATTTCTCGATTTTATCAGTGAGATTGATGCTGAAACAGCCAAATTGGACTTTTTAAATGACCTGGAGGCGTTTGATAAGCGTGAGCAATTGCGCGCCATGAAGATTTCGGCCGAAGCATTAATCCGTTTTGCCGAACGCTATGCCGGAGAAGCGGAGAGGCTCGCAGGAAAAGAAAAAAATTCAACAAGAAAAAAAGAATTGCAGATCATTGCCGATATTTGTCGTCACGTTCCCGCACATAAGCCGCGGCACTTTTGGGATGCCCTGCAATATTACTGGTTTGTGCATCTGGGGGTTATTACAGAATTGAACACCTGGGATTCTTTTAATCCGGGTCGTCTGGATCAGCACCTGTTTCCGTTTTACCAGGCAGGGATGGCTGATGGTTCACTCAGCAAAGAGAAGGTCCTTGAATTGTTGCAGGCTTTCTGGATTAAGTTTAATAATCAACCGGCACCACCCAAGGTGGGAGTTACTGCACAGGAGAGTAACACCTATACGGATTTTTGCCTCATTAACGTCGGAGGAGTAAAACCGGATGGGTCTGATGCGGTGAATGACCTATCTTACGTTATTCTTGATGTTATTGAGGAAATGCGATTACTCCAGCCCAGTTCTATGGTTCAAATCAGTAAAAAAAATCCGGACCGTTTTATCAAAAGGGCTCTTAAAATTGTTAAAACCGGATTCGGACAACCGTCTATTTTTAACACCGATGCTATCATCCAGGAATTGATCAGACAGGGCAAAACCATGAGCGATGCCCGGTCCGGAGGTACCAGCGGATGTGTGGAAAGCGGGGCATTTGGTAAAGAATCATATATCCTTACCGGCTATTTTAATCTCCCCAAAATTCTTGAAATTACACTGAATAATGGAATTGATTCCCGTAGCGGTAAAAAAATAGGGCTGGAAACCGGAGATTCCGATAACTTCCCGACATTTGAGGATTTGTTTGAAGCATACCGCAAACAGCTTGAATATTTTATTGATATAAAGATTCGGGGAAACCGCATCATCGAGCGAATCTATGCCAAATATATGCCTGCTCCCTTCATGTCACTTCTTATTGACGATTGTATCAAGCAGGGGAAGGATTACAATTCAGGGGGTGCCCGCTATAACACTTCCTACATCCAGGGTGTCGGACTGGGCACGCTGACCGACAGCCTGGCTGCCCTTAAATACCACGTTTTCGATCATAAAAATGTCAGTATGGCTGCATTCCGGACGATACTGAAGAATAATTTTGCCGATGCTGTGGATTTCCATACCACCCTGCTGAATAATACCCCCAAATACGGAAATGATACTGATTATGCCGATGAATTGCTGAAGAAGATTTTTGAGGCTTTTTTTCATGCAGTGGATGGACGCCGCAATACCAAAGGCGGACATTACCGGATTAACCTGCTTCCCACCACCTCCCATGTTTATTTCGGCAGTGTCATCGGAGCTACTCCCGATGGCCGAAAAGCCCGGGAGCCATTGTCGGAAGGGATCTCACCCGTGCAGGGTGCCGACCGCAACGGGCCGACGGCAGTCCTGAAATCGGCTGCAAAAATTGATCACCTGCGTACCGGCGGAACCCTGCTCAATCAAAAATTTACCCCGCAACTGTTGGCAGAGGAGGAGGGGTTGCAGAAACTGGTATACCTGATACGTTCCTATTTCAAAATGGATGGCCACCATATACAGTTTAACGTGGTTACTGCCGATACCCTGCGAAAAGCCCAGAAAAATCCTGAAAAATATCAGGATCTGATTGTCAGGGTGGCAGGATACAGTGACTATTTTGTAGACTTAACTGCCGAACTTCAGAATGAAATTATCGGAAGAACCGAACAGGGAGCTTTTTAAACATTACATAAAAGGAGAGAATTATGTTCGATGCCGAAATCTATAGGAAGCGACGAGCCGGTTTGAAAAAAAGAATGAAATCCGGAATACTGCTGTTTCCGGGAAATGAGGAAAGTCCTATGAATTATCCAGGCAATCCTTATCACTATCGGCAGGACAGTACATTCCTCTACTACTGGGGTCCGGACGAACCGGGCCTGGCAACTGTCATAGATCTGGATCAGGATAAAGATATACTTTTCGGTTATGATTTTTCCATTGACGACATTATCTGGATGGGTCCGCAGCCATCCCTGAAATCCAGAGCAAGCATGGGAGGAATCAAGGATATTCTCCCTGCTGATAAGCTGAAGGATTATTTAAGCGGTGTGGTTAAAAAAGGCCGGAAAATCCATTATCTCCCTCAATACCGGCCGGAAAATATGGTAAAAATCCAGAATTTGCTGGGTATCCAGGCTCAGGTAGTAAATGACTATGCATCGGCGCCATTTATTAAGGCCGTCGTGGCTCAGCGTTCCCTGAAGGCACCTGAAGAAATAAAAGAAATTGAAACAGCACTGGATATCTCCTATGAAATGCATACCTATGCCATGAAGCATACCAGACCGGGTCTAGTTGAACGGGAAATTGCCGGGGCCATGGAGGGAATTGCCCGTTCCATGGGCTGGGGCACCTCTTTTCCCACCATTTTTTCCATACATGGGGAAACCTTACATAACCATTATCATGGCAATCTTATGAAAAAAGGGGATATTGCCGTAAATGATTCCGGCGCGGAAACAATTCTGCATTATTCCAGTGATATCACACGAACGATTCCGGTCAGCGGAAAATTTACCACCCGACAGGAAGAGATTTATCAGATTGTGCTTAATACCCAGCTCGGTGCAATTGAAGCCGTGAGACCCGGGAAGAAATTTAAAGACGTGCACTTGCGGGCTGCCCGTATTATTGCAGATGGCTTGAAGGATCTGGGTATAATGAAGGGAGATATGGCGGAGGCGGTAAAAGACGGGGCTCATGCCCTTTTCTTTCCCCATGGATTGGGGCATATGATAGGTCTGGATGTTCATGATATGGAAAATCTGGGTGAAGATTATGTGGGTTATGATGAAAAAACCCGGCGCAGTGAACAGTTCGGACTGGCTTATCTGAGAATGGCCAGAGAACTTCAGCCGGGCCATGTGATGACGATTGAACCCGGTATATACTTTATTCCGGAACTAATTAACCTGTGGCAAAAGGAGAAAAAATTTACCGGCTTTATAGACTATAAAACAGCTACCTCATATAAAGATTTTGGTGGAATCCGCATTGAGGATGATGTCCTGGTTACCCGCGATGGATTCAGAGTACTGGGAAAATCCATACCCAAAACCATCGCTGATGTGGAAAACGCCTGCAGCTAAAAATGACATAAAATCTAAACATATAATAACTCGATCTATATAGATATCCGGCAGGTGCAGCATCCGAAACTGGCCGGAAATATGGTGATTAAAGACCAGTGAGAGCAGATTTTTTACTGCTGATAACAGCAGCTGTATGGGGATTTGCCTTTGTCGCCCAGCGTGCGGGCATGCAATACATGGATCCTTTTCTCTTCAACGGTATTCGCTTTATGCTGGGCAGTTTATGGCTTATGCCGGTCCTCTATATCCGGAGAGCTTCATTCCAGGGTTCATTACTTAAACAGCTGAGAAAAACGGTTTTTCCATCGGGAATAGTCCTGGGTTTTATTCTGTTTACGGCCGCGTCTCTGCAGCAATTCGGGATTACCGGAACCACCGCCGGAAAAGCGGGATTCATAACCGGTCTGTATGTCATCATGGTCCCGTTTCTGGGGATATTTCTGAAAAAATCATCTCCGGTACTCACCTGGGTAGGGGCCTTGCTGGCAGTTGCGGGATTATACTTTCTTAGCATTAAAGAATCTCTGATTCCGGAAACCGGTGACCTTCTTGTTCTGGCCGGTGCAGGATTCTGGGCATTTCATGTGCAGGCCATCGATCACTATGTCAAAACGGCGGATGCCTTCCTGCTTGCTTTTATACAATTCCTGGTATGTGCTGCAGTCAGTCTGTTACTGGCGGTTTTGCTTGAACCGCTGCATCTGACAAACATTTTCAGTGGAGCGATTCCCCTCATTTATGCCGGTTTTTTTTCGGTGGGAATCGGTTATACACTTCAGGTAGTTGCCCAGCGTGAGGCAAATCCCTCTCATGCAGCTATTATTCTCAGCCTGGAAGCGGTGTTTGCCGCCTGGGGAGGCTGGATGATTCTGGCTGAGCAATTAAATCCGCGTGAGATAGTAGGTTGTTCGTTGATGCTGTCTGGTATGATCCTGTCTCAGCTTCGCCGCCGAAAAAAAACTGAAAAGATGATTTCTGTCAAATCTTGATTTGCCAAATGAAAACAAATCATGTATTTTTTATTATAGTGCCGTTTGGTGTCGAAAACAGATTTGTGGGAAGGAAATTTAAATGCATACGGATTTTTATGCAGTACTGACCAAAGCTCTTGGCTGGAAACCGCCTGATAATTGGATAAAAATATCCACGCTGGATCTTCATACGGCCGGAGAACCCCTGCGGGTAATATTGCGGGGATTTCCCGAATTGCCCGGCGATACCATGCTGTTGCGCCGGCGCCACGCCCGTGAAAATTATGATTATCTGCGCCAGGCCCTCATGTGGGAACCACGTGGGCACGCAGACATGTATGGATGCATCATAACTCCACCGGCTACACCACAGGGAGATTTTGGTGTCTTGTTCCTTCACAATGAAGGATTCAGCACCATGTGTGGCCACGGCATTATTGCAGTAACCCGGGCCGTGCTGGAAACCGGCATGTTCGAAATGCAGGAACCCATCACCACCCTGAAAATCGATACGCCTGCGGGACTGATTACCACTCATGCACGGGTGGAAAATAATAAGGTTTTAAATGTCTATTTTCATAATGTCCCCTCTTTTGTGGTCTCACTGGATGACAAGATAACGGTTCCAGGATTTGGGGAAATCACCTATGACCTGGCATTTGGGGGAGCATTTTATGCTTTTGTTTCCGCTGATTCACTGGGCCTGAAGCTCACAACGCAACATGTCCGCCTGCTGATTGAAACCGGAATGGCCATCAAACGTGCGGTTATGAAAAAACGGAAAATTTCTCATCCATTTGATGAGGAAATGGGATTTCTCTATGGTACCATATTCATCGGAAAACCGGAACAGCCGGGGAGCGACAGCCGTAATGTCTGTGTTTTTGCAGAAGGGCAAGTTGATCGCAGTCCCACCGGAACCGGGGTCAGCGCCCGCCTGGCAATTCACTTTGCCCGCGGAGATATCAAAATCAATGAACCCATGGTTATTGAAAGTATTATCGGAACAAAATTCACCGGGCACGTTGTGGAGATAATGGAGTATGCATCCTACGACGCGATTATCCCGGAAGTAGAGGGTACAGCCCACATAACCGGACGGAATGAATTTATCATTGATCCGGATGATTCCTTGAAAAATGGATTTATAATACGATAATGCATTAGTTAACGATATTATCAGGTTAATTCTAGTCAAGTCTGACCTACTCGGAATCCAGCAGGTATCGGTTAATTATCATCAAAGGAAGTCATCTCTTGAGTAATAAAAAAACGGTTTTATACCTGGCGAGCCGGGATGTTGAGGAACTATTTACCATGCCCCTGGCCATAGATGCAATGAAGAAAGCCCTTAATGAGCTATCTGATGGTCATGTGGAAGTCCCGTTGCGTATGCATCTGGATATCCCTCAATTCCAGGGGGTGGAGCTCATTAAACCGGTTTATTCTCCGGTTCTGAACCAGCTTGCCCTGAAAGTTATTTCTTTGTATAAAAATAATCCGGCAAAAGGTCTTCCCTATAGCCACGCCATTGTTATCTTAATGGATGCTCAGACGGGATTACCACTGGCCATCATGGAGGGAGATTATCTCACTGCTATGAGAACAGGTGCTGCTTCCGGTCTGGCCACCGATCTGCTGGCTGATAAAAATGCAACCACCGCTGCCATTTTTGGGGCCGGTGTTCAGGGCAGGAAACAGTTGGAAGCAATTCTGGCGATTCGCCCACTCAAAAATGTCTATGTTTTCGATCCCAATCCAGATAAAATTAATAAATTTATCCACGATATGAATGAAATCTCTTCGCTAAACATCCATACGGCTCTGTCTGAAGATATATTGAAAAATGTCCAGATTATCTGTACCGCCACTACCTCGGAACAACCCGTTTTTTCCCATAACCGGATACCAGCTGGTGTCCATATCAATGGCGCCGGATCCTTCAAACCGGAAACCCGCGAAATACCATCGGAAACCATCGGCCGGGCAAAACTGGTAGTGGATCAGAGAGAGGCCTGCCTTAACGAAGCGGGGGATATCATCATTCCCATAACCGAAGGCAGAATTTCGGGTAGCCATATCTATGCGGAATTAGGAGAAATAGCTGCTGGCAGGAAGGCCGGCAGAGAAAATAAAGAAGAAATAACGGTTTTTAAATCGGTTGGTAATGCCATACAGGATTTACTGGCAGCTCACACCGTTTATAATCTGGCCCTGGAAAAAGGAAAGGGTGTCCGATTACCATTGTAACGGGCAGCAAAAATAGTTTTGCTGTTTTGTTTTTTCCTGAATTATTCACCACCAGGACAGGCAGTATATAGAAATTAAATAAAAACAAAAAATTGAGTGATTTGTTGCCTCTCAATCAATTTGGTATGATATATGAACAGCTTCTTGGCTAAATAAAATAAAATCAAACATTAATCTCGGTTCATTCCGTGGTTATTAAATAGATCAGGTTATAATGAAATAAAACATCCCGGAGAATTGTGGATTCTGGCTTTTAAAAAATTTAAATGATATAGTTCACAGGAAAGGAAAATCTATGCTGGTGAAAGAAAAAATTCAACAGGCGGTGGCAATATTAAAGGAATTTAGCACCGATTGCTGGATTACATTTGTGCGGGAAAGCCAGATAAACGGAGATCCTATACTGGCTTTTCTGATCACGGCGGATGTCACCTGGCATTCGGCCTTTATCATTACCGCAGCCGGAAAAACCTGTGCCATTGTCGGTAAATATGACCGGAAGACGGTTGAAGATAGTGGTGGCTATGACCAGGTTATCTCTTTCGTGGAAGGCATTAAACAACCGCTGCAGGTATATCTGAAGAGCATTAATCCCGGCCGGATTGCTGTAAACTTTTCGGAAGAGAGCGAGATATGTGATGGAATTACTCACGGGATGTTTCTTACCCTTCACAGATTTCTATCAGAACTCGGATATCAGGATCGTATAATTTCCGGTGAACGGATAATCTCAGCCCTGCGGGAGCGGAAAAGTCCCACTGAACTTAAATTTATGAGAGAAGCCATTCGCCAGACCGAGGCCATTTTTGGTGAAGTAACTGCTTTTATCCGGACCGGGATAACCGAAAAGGAAATTGCCGCTTTCATGAAGCAGCGGGTAAAGGAAAGAGGCATAGGATTGGGATGGGAGGAGACCGTTTGCCCGGCGGTGTTTACCGGACCTGAAACTGCCGGGGCGCACTATGCACCCTCAGATCAAAAAGTGGAAAGTGGCCATATCTTGAATATGGATTTTGGTGTCAGGTACAATAATTATGTATCGGATATGCAGAGGACTTTTTATATTTTGGAGAAAGAAGAGAAAACTGCTCCTCCCGATGTCAGCAAAGGATTTGCGACAATTGTCCGGGCAATCAAAGAATCCCGTGAGGCCATGAAACCGGGGGTACAGGGACATCAGATAGATAAAATAGCGCGGGATATTGTAGTTTCCGGCGGATATGAAGAATTTCCTCATGCGCTGGGCCACCAGGTGGGCCGCTTTTCTCACGATGGCACCGCCTTATTGGGTCCTGCGTGGGAAAAATATGCTCAGAAACCTTTCCGCTCACTGGAAAAAGGGATGGTTTTTACCCTGGAGCCCCGTTTAACAGTTCCCGGCAGGGGAGTGGCAACCGTGGAGGAAATGGTGGTAATAACCGATAGGGGTGCGAAATATCTGTCCACTCCTCAAAAAGAACTGATCTTAATCCGTCAGGAAAATTGAAAATCAGGACGGTTTTCAATGCAGAGGACCTGCCATCTCAGGTAGAGATACTATGTCAGCTCATTTGAACTTCCGGGAAAGTAATGAAATGCTCTACCACCATGGCGAATTCTGGACCGTACCGAAACATACCATATTTTGAGTACAAAACAGGCAAACCTGAAAGGTGATTCTAGAGGATTGCTTTTAGAATCACCACCACGGCAGAAATTACAGATATCGCCAGAACGGCAATCCTGGTATACCCCAGATCCAGATACCGGGATATCCTGCCTGAAAAAACAAATCCCACCAGGACCGCTGGAAAAAGTAAAACCGAGAGTATCAATTCTTTCAAGCCAAATCGTCCGATGATGGCCAGGGCAATGACTGCCATTAAAGTGCCTACCAGAAAAACTGCGGCCAGGGTACCACGGAGAATCGCTCCTTTTTTCTTTTGCAACAATAAAGCCAGCGGAGGCCCGCCGATGCCGGTGGTTGTGGCCATGAAGCCGGACAGGGTACCGACACTTAAGAGATTACCGGGTATAAGAGTGAGATGTAAACCACTGATACTCATGATTACGGCCAACAGTACCAGCCAGCCGAAGAGTATGGAAATGATGTGTGCCGGTAAGAATTTTATGAGTATGGCGGCAAAAATGGTGCCCAGGATCCGGCCAGGAATCAGCCACTTCAGGACTGGGGTATCTACTGAATGTCTCTCGCGGTGTGAAATAAAAATATTAAGAAACAGGGCAGCTAGCAACAGCGGACCGGGTACAAATGCTGGCTCAATCAGAATAAGCAGTGGGGCAGCCAGTAGCCCCAGCCCGAATCCCACCGACCCCTGCAGAACAGATCCGACCATCATCACGGTTAATGCCAGTATATATTCCCCGGCGGTAAGTGGAAATAAGATAACCAGACTCCTGTTTTTGGCAGAGAAATAAACGGAATATTAAATATGAAGTCAATTCATTTCAATTATGAAGTTTCCCCGTAGCATGGGTCAATAACATTTAAACCGGATCAGTATGAAGGCTTGTCACCTTAATACGACGTCCTGGAATTAAGCGGAAGAAAAAAGAAAGACTGTGATTAGGGTATGGTTAAGAGGCGGAATCAATCGGAAAAGGCAAACTGGTTTTCAGGAAGGATTTCAGTGAGTTGCACTTTGCTTCGTCTCCGGATAACGGGGAATATATAGATCGCATTTCAATATCTAAAGTACGAGAGGACTAACCGGTTAGTGATGTAAAACCGGTTGTGGTACCTGGATGCACGTGATAAAAAGTTGAAGGAAAGACAACCTTTTGTCCAGGAAGGGACAGTGAGCAGTGAAAATCATTTCGGAAAACGGAAAGGAGATTCCTTAAAGATCTATATAATTATATTGTGGAAAACTTGATATATATGGTGTTAGTATCAAACTGTCATGCTTTCCCTTGCCCGGGAATGATAGTATAATAGAAATTGATTTTAAATTTTACCGTTGCACTGCCCGCCCGGGATCAGCATATTTCCGGGCGAGTTTATTATTTTGTTTTCCGAAACTGAATCGATTAACAGGAAGGGGCGGTTTATGAGCCGGCTATTTACAGAATTTCCTCTTCGCAATCTGAAATTCAAGAACCGGATATTCGTTTCTCCCATGTGCCAGTATTCCTGTGTAGATGGAGTACCTGGAGAGTGGCATCTGGTACATCTGGGTTCCCGGGCAGTGGGTGGGGCAGCTCTGGTTATGGCTGAAGCAACTGCCGTATCTGCTGAAGGGCGCATTTCACCAAGGGATACCGGGATATGGTCCCCTGACCAGGTTATGGCATTTAAAAGAATTACCACCTTTATTATAGACCATGGAGCAGTGCCAGGTATACAACTAGCCCATGCCGGCCGGAAAGCATCGACACGTCCTCCCTGGGAAGGTGGTGGTCCACTAAAGGAAAATGAGGGACCTTGGCAAACTCTGGCCCCCAGTCCGCTTCCATTTGACGCAAATTATCCCAGTCCCAGGGAGATGAGCGAACAGGATATGGAAACGGTCATCCTCCAGTTCAGTGATGCTGCAAATCATGCGCTTCAGGCGGGATTTCAGGTAGCAGAAATACATATGGCCCACGGATATCTGCTGCATCAATTTTTATCTCCCTTCTCCAATAAACGCACGGATAGCTATGGTACAGATTTCAATGGCAGGATTAAATTTCCCCTGCAAGTAGCGGAAGCTGTCCGCAAAGTTTGGCCGGCAAAATGGGCGGTATTCGTGAGAATCTCCTGCACTGACTGGGTGGAGGGGGGATGGGATCTGAATCAATCTATAGAGCTTGCAAACCAACTGAAAAACCTGGGGATTGATCTGATTGACTGTTCCAGTGGAGGGATCCTTCCGGCGGTGAAGATCCCGGCTTACCCTGGTTATCAGACTACTTTTGCTGCAGAAATCCGGCGACAGGTTGATATAAAAACAGGAGCGGTTGGATTGATTACCAGCCCTCAACAGGCAGAACACATTATTACCACCGGGCAGGCTGATGCAGTATTTTTGGCCCGCGAAATGTTAAGACATCCCTACTGGCCTCTCCATGCTGGCTGGACATTGGGTGTGGATATCCCGTGGCCAAATCAGTATAAAAGAGCCAAACATTAGAATCAAATACAGAGGAGGATTTATGGCTGATAATAGAGAAAGAAACAGAAAAATTTCACTGTTGCAGGAATTTCCCGATAAATTAAAATCGATACTGGCAAAAACAGCAGAATCAGACCTGGATAAACCCTACCGGGAAAATAGCTGGACTATCCGTCAGGTTATTCATCATCTGGCCGATGCCCACATGAACGGTTATATCAGGATGAAACTCGTCCTGACGGAAGATAATCCGGCCCTCAAAACCTATGAACAGGATGCCTGGGCTGTGTTGCCGGAAGCCAAAACTGCTTCAGTGCAGGCAAGTATTTCAATTCTGGAAGGTTTACATAAGAGGTGGGTTAATTCTTTAAGAAATCTTCCCGATAATTCCTGGAAACGAAAAGCATATCATCTCGAATCGGGTGAACTTACCCTGGATGATCTGTTGGATATTTATTCCCGGAACTGTGAAAATCATCTCAGTCAAATCAGTGGAAGCCACAAGGGAAAATAATTCTTTAATCCGAAATATTACTGTCCTGTTGAAGCCAGCAGACATATGACCTGTTAATAGTTTTAATCTTGACCTCCCTTTTAGCATTATTCAAATAAAGGATATCTGAATCAGGTGTTTTAGATAAAGGTAACACCTTTAAAATATGGTATGAAATGGCTGTCATAAAAGGAGAATATTGAAATGAAATATGTTTTCGGAATTTCACTTATGATAATTTTTTGTGTAACACTTTATGCTCAGCAACCTGAAAATCCAGCAGATCTTGATCAGGAAATCAGAGATTTCCTAGATAGCCACAAAAATGAGTGGCATGATTTAAATATATCCGAATCTGACGGGAAAGTCCTTTACGATCTGGTACTGAAAAACAACTATACCCGGGCATTGGAAATTGGAACATCAACCGGTCATTCCGCCATTTGGATTGCCTGGGCTCTCAGTAAAACCGGCGGTAAACTGATCACCATTGAAATAAATGAATTCCGCTATAAAAAAGCTCTGGAAAATTTTAAAGAGGCGGGTTTAGATTCTTATATTGATGCGCGGCTGGGTGATGCACATGAACTGGTGCCTGCTCTGCCGGACTCATTTGATTTCGTCTTTGTGGATGCCGATAAGGACTGGTATTGCAGGTACCTTCGGCTGTTAAATCCGCAAATGGATATCGGCTCCTGTTTTACGGCACATAATGTGCTGAATACCTATATGAGTGGAATAACCGATTTTCTTTCCTGTCTGAGAGACCTGAATAATTTTGAAACGGAAATTATTCATTCCAGCAGTTCGGGGATTTCGGTGAGTTACAAAAAGTCTGAATAATGGATTTCCGGTTTTAAAACCAGTTAAGTTCCTCAAGTTCGGGTATGCTCTGCACCAAGTTATTATGGATTTCATCCAGCTTTTCTGTATAAGCTTCAATCTCCTGTACAGCGTCTTCCAGATCCTCTGCCTTTTCTTCCAGGTGATCCGCCTTTGCTTCCAGTTCTTCTTTCAGTTCATCCATATTGCTTTCTGTCCATAATCCGGCCAGGACTCCTGAGACTGCGGATAATCCAACCTCCACACCCTCTTTTGTTATTTTCACCGCTTTTTTTTCAACCAATTCAACGGATTCTATCATGTGCCGGAAGGTTTTATTATAATACCGTAATAATTTCTGCTGCTCATGACCGGTTTTAATTGGTTTCCCGCTGATCATAAGATTTCCATTCTTAAGAATCTCTACCGTAGATTCAGATCCGAATTTTTGCTTGAAGATAACACTGGTTCCCCGTAAGCTAATGTAAACATTTTCGTTACAGTTCAGGTAGTAACGATGCTGTTTTTTGATAATGGTTCCATAATCAGCACTAAAAACCAGAGTGGAGAAAAAGACTGAAACAATAATAAAATATGCAAGTTTTTTCACCATTTACTCCTCAGGTTGATATTTTTGTCCTTACGGAGAAAAAGGGTTAAGGTTGCAGAAACGGTATATTAAATATTATAGGCTCTTTTGATTAACACATTTTTCAAAAAGGAAATGCTGATGAATCGATTAAAATCAAACAACCGTGGGCCTTCGTTGTCTGCTTGAAAAAGAAATTTGGGATATAATATGATTGTAATCGGACACCTTCATCTGCCGGGGCACCCTCCAATACAAACAAATCACACAGTAATTATTTCAATTGTTACTGCCGGTATTCTGAATGTCAGATAGGTTGGTGCTCGGATTTTGCAGACAGGTTTTCGAATATTTTCCAGCAGGTAAAAATTAGACTTTTGAACTGAATAGAATTATTGTTTTATTATAAGAGTCAGACAATAATGGCATCTGTTTAATTAAAATATTATTGCTTCCGAATTCTGCAATTATGAAGGTAACTGACATGAAACGAAGGGATTTTATGAAAGGCAGTCTGGGCGGTATTCTGGCGGCAGTCGCAACTAACAGAGACGCGAAAGGCCGGGAAACATCCATACCCAAACGAAATTATAATAAAGAAATCCGCTTATCGATCATTGGATTTGGAGGAATTGTGGTGTTGGGTATGGAACAGGCCGGTGCAGATCAACTCGTATCACTTTCCATCGACCGTGGAGTCAATTATTTTGATATAGCTCCGTCTTATGGGGATGGGGAGGCGGAAGTAAAACTGGGTAAAGCCCTTACCGGGCATCGTCATAACATATTTCTGGCCTGCAAAACCATGGAACGTGACAGATCCGGAGCAAAGAAGGAACTGGACAGATCCCTCAAACGTCTGAAGACTGACTATTTTGATCTGTACCAGCTGCATGCAGTGACCACCCTGGAGGAAGTAAAAAAAATATTTGCACCCTCTGGCGCCATGGAAACATTCGTTGACGCCCGTCAAAAGGGTAAAATCCGTCATATCGGGTTTTCTGCCCACTCCGAAGAAGCGGCGCTGGCTTTGCTGGAGGGATATGGATTTGATTCAATCCTGTTTCCGGTGAATTTCGTTTGTTATTCACAGGGAAAATTCGGACCGCGGGTGATTCAAAAGGCACAGGAAAAGGGAGCAGCCCGACTGGCTTTGAAAATGCTGGCATATTCTCCCTGGCCGGAAGGATCTGAACGAACCTGCAGCAAATGCTGGTATCGCCCCGTGGAAGAACCTGACCTGGCAGAAAAAGCATTGCGATTTACATTATCGGAGCCGGTAACTGCCGCTATCCCTCCCGGTGACGAACGTTTGTTTATGCTGGCGTTGGATCTGGCAGCACATTTTCAACCACTTTCTCCCGCAGAACGGTCTGATCTGTTTACATCCGCAGCGCATATTACGCCCTTGTTCCGGGCATAATTTCCACCAGGTTTTTCTGACCACAGATGTCGGTACACAAATCCAATTGATTTCCGGTTTGGCACTCTTTCTCGGGTCAGAGAGACATAATTAATTGTCTGATTCTGTAATTGTTCTGAAATGTAAAAGAGGAGTCCATCCATGGCATTCAATGTTGCAAACATCCGTAAACAGTTTCCCGCTTTACAATTAAAAGATAATGGTAATTTACGGATTTACCTGGATAATCCGGGAGGTACGCAGGTGCCTAATATGGTATTAAACAGAATGAAGGATTACCTGGTCGCTTCCAATGCTAATCACGGCGGTTATTTCCGGACATCTCAGACTTCAGATGCCATCCTGCAGCAGGCGCATGATGTTATGGCGATTTTTTTAAATGCAAAGTCGGCACGGGAAATCATCTTTGGTCCGAATATGACCACTCTAACCTTTGCCATTTCCCGCTCGCTGGGTCACTGGTTCAAACCGGGTGACGAGATTATTCTTACCCGGATGGATCATGACGCTAATATCACACCGTGGACTTTTCTTGCCAGAGATCTGGGGCTGAAAGTGAAATGGCTGAACTTCAACCGGGAGACTTATACCTATGAACTGGACGAACTCAATCAACTTCTGTCCGACCGGGTAAAACTGATGGCGGTAAATTATGCCAGCAATGCCATTGGAACCATTAACGATATTAAAACCATCAGCAGGATGATTCATGACCTGGGTGGCCTTGTGTATGTGGATGCGGTTCAATACGTTCCGCATGGACCGACAGATGTTCAGGACCTGGAATGTGACTTCTTGGTCTGTTCCGCTTATAAATTCTTCGGACCCCATCAGGGAATCCTCTGGGGACGGGAAGAGCTGCTGGAAAGACTCCCGGCTTACAAAGTGAGGCCGGCAGATGATGATCCTCCAGGAAAATTTGAAACCGGTACCCAGTCCCATGAAGGTCAGGCAGGAACCCTGGGTGCCCTGGAGTACCTTATGTGGATTGCTGAAACCCTGGGACATGATGAAATTTACCGGTTTTCCGAACTGAGCGGCGAGAGGAAATTATTGTATGCTGCCATGAATGCCATCAAGGAGTATGAAATGCATTTAACAACTCATCTCATCGATGGGTTGAAAGGTATAAGAAAGATTAAAATTCATGGCATTACTGAACCGCAGGAGTTTAGTCACCGGGTACCGACTGTTTCCTTTGTGATGAATGGTATGCATCCGTCAGACATCGCAAAAAAGCTTGGAAAATTAAATGTGTTTGTCTGGGATGGCCATTATTATGCGCTGGAAGTTATCAATCACCTGGGATTGCAGGAAAGCGGGGGGATGGTACGAATAGGTGCAGTTCATTATAATACCACCGAGGAGCTTGACCGCTTATTAAACTTTCTGGATTCCCTGTGATATAGCGAATATTCCGCTTGAATTCTCGCTGGATTTGATTTTAATAAAACAAGAAATTTATGAACAAGATTTAATCTTCTTTATGGTAATATTGCACGGCAGGAAAGATGGCTAAAAATTACTATAGCCTTCTTGGTTTAAAGTCAGATGCTTCTGAAGACCAGATAAAAAAAGCTTTTCGCGAGAAAGCAAAGCAGTTTCATCCCGATCATTTTGGAGACAACTGCGTACCATTCCAGGATATTCAGGAAGCATATGCCATATTAAGCAACCCTGACAGGCGTTGCAATTATAACCGGACTTTACGGGAAGTTAAAAATTTCTCATTCCAAATAAACAAATCGTCATCTCCCTCTTCATACCCTTACCGGGAATCATCCAATATTGTTAATCCAGATAGCATAATTCTGAGCACTATTTTTAAAACCCGTTTTCCTTTGTTTGGAGAAATATTTGACGAACTCCAGAGTCATTTTTGGGATTGGGAATATTCTTTCTGGGGAAAACCACCTATACGGGAGGTTGAGATTATACTCTCTCCTGAAGAGGCATTCCACGGCGAGTCCGTCCGGTTAATGATTCCTGTATGCATTAACTGCCGGTCATGCAGCGGCAGGGGAAGGGCAGGGAGTTTCGTGTGCTCTGCCTGCGGTGGCAGAGGAACGGTTGTAACCGATAAACCTGTAACTCTTCTTTATCCGGCAGGAATCAGAAATAACACCAGTCGCCGAATTTCTCCTGATGCCCCGGGGGTGCCGGATTTTTATCTTCAGGTGGTTTTTAAAGTCAGTCACAATTAATAAAAAATATTCTGATCATGTTTATGCGGGATGTGATCCGCAGGATGCTTATTCCCTCTTAAACATCTTTTTGTCCCAATTTAATTAGCAGTGGCAGGAGAATCAGTTTACGAAGGACAGGGAATTTTTCATGGGTTTTGAATGATTTGAATCAAGTATTTATTGGATCTATCGCCTGCAATCTTCTGATATGACTTAATTTCTAATTCGTGATATTTAGTTTGTTTTTCGGGGTACCATTTCCTTCCGGTTTGCCAGATGGTAGACCAGAGAAGCAATTATAACGGCATTTTGTTTCACATCATCTTCGATAACATAATCAAAAACATCCATATTGGTGTGATGGGTCACCGTCATATAATTCAATGGATCCTGAATGAATTGAAATGCCGGAATACCCATGGCATCAAAAGGTTCATGATCAGTGTAAGTGGTTCTTTGCAGGGCAACTGTTGTTGCACTCATTTCCTTAAATGGTGCCAGTAGAGTGGTAAATAAAGTGCGGGCATTTTCATTTCCCTGCAGGAATATTCCCCTGATGGCTCCGGCACCATTATCCAAATTGAGATAAACGGAAATCTGCTCATGATCCGGTTTCATCACACCGCTGGACAGATCTCCCAGATGCTCATTAATATATCCCATGGAGCCGTGATAACTGACTTCTTCTCCTGCCCATAGCGCTAACCGGATGGTTCGGCGGGTTTGCAGGTTCAACTCTTTAAAAAGATGTAAAACGTCCATCAGAACTGCACAGGAGACAGCATTATCGGTTGCACCGTTACCGGCATGCCATGAATCCAGATGGGCCCCGATTAGAATAATCTCTGATTTCAGAATATTATCTGATCCCGGAATCTCGGCAATTACATTCACATTATAATCGGGATTCCGGAAGTAGCAGGTTTTCAGATGGATTTTTAAGGTGGGTACTACGCCTTTATCAATCATACGAATCAGGCGGGAAAAATGCTCGGCTGCAATTACAAATGATGGAACCGGTTCAATCTTCTGATCGCTCCCGAAGTAAATATCATCCACACGGACGATGGAATGATCTCTGCTGCTGGGCTGGATGAGTACCGCCGGCTGTTCCTCTATGAGTTTCTTCTGAAGAGCCAGTTCCAATTCATCACGTGAATTCCAGGACGTCATGCGATCCCTCAGGGTCTTTTTTGTTTCCCATTTGTTTAAAGGCTGTTCGGGATTAATGTTTGTATCCTGAGCGGCTGCCTTTAATTCTTCAGGGGTCAGACGGGTGGCAAAGGGCTCAAAATGTGGCTGTGTCGTTTTATGTTTGTCTATTAACACAATTTTGTTTTTTAACTTTCCGCCGTACATCTGAAGAGTATCCATGGAAAAAATATTTCCGGTAACGATTGGTTTCCCGGTTATGGTACGTTTTGTCCCCCGGCACCAGGCTTGTGGATAACCGATGAGGGGCATATAATGCGGTTTAATCATTTCCAGTGAAAAGGATTCTGCACGCCATCCCCGCTGACCATGGTCTATCGATTCCAGTTTTACCTCTTCAATTCCCCATGATTTTAAACGGGATTCTACCCACTCGGCTGCCTCACGGTATTCCGGTGTTCCCATCAGCCGGGGCCCGTAAATATCGGTCAGATAACTAAGCGTTTCCATGATCCTGGAATTCTGTTGCACTTCATTTTTTATGCGGGTAACAACGGATTCATCAATCTGTTCCTGAGATAATACCACATTGGACAGCAGAAGGATAACTAACAATAACCGTTTAATATTCATAACTTTATCCTCGGTTAAGCTGAAGTTGAGGGGCAGGTACTGGGCACATATATTTTTTGAAAAAAATTATGCTGAAAGATATCATCTGTACCGGGTTTCTGAAATAATATGTATTGAAATCTTATACAAAGCGGGCAGGGAAAATATACCTCTCTCAGTACGTCCTACCCGCCGGATAAACCGCGTTTTATTATTGTCCCGGAAAGACATTTATCGAAATTATTATCCTTAAATTATCAGCCATTCCCGGTATCTTTGGCTCAATCAGTACATGGGATCCCAGGGTGGCAAAACAATGGGTTTCTGCTGCCGGATTTTTAAAACATCTTCAGAGACGAAACGTTTGTGAACCACCAGCCGGAAGGAATAGGCATCGAACCAGTCATCGGTCATAATAAGATATCCTTCGTAACCTTTTTCTTTACCCCAGCTGTTTTCCAGGAGCCATTTGGTTGTCTGTCCGGTTTGCGTGGTATCCACACCCATCAGTGCCATTCCGTGAGTGGAACCGCTGTCGAAAGTCGAAATCCTGGCCTTTTTATCCATGCCGAATTTAACACCAAACATGGAATCATAGTCATACAAACCAAGGGCCAGATAACCTTTATCGGAATTCAGTTGTTTACCGACATCACAGGAAAAGTATATGGGTTCATCGGACAGAATAGACCGTTTGGCAAACTTTTTTAGCACTTCTGCAGGCAGATTGACATATGTCCAGTTTGGCCCTTCATATACATTCCGGTCTAATTCAATCTCGTAAAGTTTGTAATATTCCCTGGAGGGATCATTCATCATCATCACATAATCTTCCAGTTCCGTTTGAACGAATTCCTTGTAGAAGGAAAGAGGAGTATATTTTTTTTCAGGATGAATGTTACCTTCTGTATCCTCGTACCGCCAACTAAATTCCTTTGGGGGTTCACCCAGGCTTATAACCAGCATTCTGTAGGCATCGGTGAGAACGCTCAGTTTATAATTCCGCAATTGTTCTATATTTTTACCCTCCTTGTACATCTTGCGGATCTGATAACCTCCTTCACGCAGTTTTCTTGCCAGCAGGCGGTTCACCATGCGGGTGTTGTCACTGTTATAGGATTCCATCATGACTTCACGGGGGACTGCCCCGTATTTCTTTATGAGGCTTACCATCATGTTCCAGACACCACCATCATCGATGGGATTCCTGAACAGCCAGTCAATAAAACGGTCATCCATTTTCTTATCCAGACTGTTAAGGACCGTTTCCAGGAAACGGTTGGATTTTTCCAGCTGGTCCCAGAAAAACAGGTAATTCTCTGAAAATTCAAAGTTTTTCATATAATATTTCTTCATGACAGAGGGACGCAATACATTGAGTGAGGTAAATAACCAGCAGCGACCGGATGATTTTTGATTTGTCACATTGCCGGTCTTTATACGGTATGCGAAATAAGGATCAAGATCTTCCAGTACTTTCTTATTCAAGGCCAAACTTTTAATCTCGTTATTAGAGACTGCATTAATCATCGCGCGCATCTGCACATCTATAGTAACAGCCTTTTCAATCTGGTCAAGGGTTTTGGGTGAAATTGTCTGGGACTCATCTGCGAAGCTGTTCTGATTTACCATGACCAGCCGAAGCAGCAGCCAGACAAAAAGAGTGATAATCTTTTTTAACTTCATTATCAATATCCTTTCAGTTTAATTTTAGACGTTTTTTGGTTTTTACCTTTATTTTTAAAGTTAACAGGAAAAACTTATTTTGTAAAGCATAGGAAAATTAAATTACAGTAATACATCCTTACCAGTGAATACTGTTGATTGGCGAAAAATTTAACCTGAAGGCAATCATAAATCCGAAATAGTCATTACAGAATTGACACATACGGGTTACCATGAAATAAAATATATGCAGGGAGTTAACAATTAGTTGTGCCGGATAGTATAAATAAATGATCATAGTATTTGTGATACATATAACTTCATTTATCAAAAAATAGTAATTAAATTTCATTTTTAAGAGGCTATACAGAAACAAGGAGGTCTTCTGGCG
Source organism: uncultured Caldithrix sp. (assembly GCA_964461135.1). Lineage (GTDB taxonomy): Bacteria > Calditrichota > Calditrichia > RBG-13-44-9 > RBG-13-44-9 > RQOF01. The sequence continues at coordinate 20,567 of CAYWTB010000027.1, forward strand.
TGTTTTCCGGCGAATTTTTACTGCTGATTTTGGGTCTTCTACTTCTTATCGTGCTTTTAAATAGTGTACTGGTTGTCAAGGATAAGAAACGGTTGAAAAATTTTATGAAAAAATATTATTAAGTCTCTTTGTCGTTAAGGTATCATAATTTATCATCTGCTTTTCCAAGTCCCCTCTTTCTCATCGGTTATTACAATTGACAACCTGATTCGGTAAAAATAAAATAATTGAAAAAGTACCCTTAAATTTACCGGTCTGTCCGGTCACCAGGGAAATCGGATATATTAAAAACCGCCGCAGCATCCCGGATGGATGCTGCGGCGGTTTTACTGGAGGCGTATGTAAACCGTTAGTACATGATCGTTTCTTTTTTTGTTACCATTTTTTCTCCGGGTAAAATATAAATCAATGATCATAGGAAATAACACGCAGATTGCTTTTCGATTATAATCGAAAATTTTTCAGGGGTATTCGTAAAAAAAATCTTGACAAATTTAATTTGTTTTCTTAAAATCAAAAGGAAATGAAAGAAAAAACAACATAATGAAATAAATATTCTACAATATGATGTATTTCGAAAGTCCCTCAAGCTCTAGCCCTTTTTCTCCCATTGTAAGTTCATTGGTAATTCAAATCTGAAGATTACTTTAAATAATTGATGTCATAAAAAAATATAAGTTCAATGTTAACCGAAGAAAGACGACAAAAAATACAGGAATTGTTGAGTCAGCAGAAACGTTTACTGGTTAATGAAATCAGTGAGATGTTTCAGGTTTCTTCGGTAACAATTAGAAAGGATCTCGAAGTTCTTGAAAAACGAGGTGTTCTTAGCCGGGTTCACGGCGGTGCAATTCGAAATCATTCCTCGGTAATGGACTTGGCTTTAACAGAAAAAGAGCGAATTCAAACCAAAGAGAAAATCAGAATTGCTAAAAAGGCAGAACAATTTATTGAAATTAAGGATGTTATCATACTGGATTCAGGTTCAACGACTACCCAATTGGCCAGACTGCTTAAATTGAAAAAAGAGCTTACCGTTATAACAAATGCTGTTAATATTGCCACTGAACTGGCTTCCTCTGAAGTGAGTGTGATTCTTACTGGTGGGATTTTAAGAGAAAAATCTTTTTCTCTTGTTGGCCCTATAGCGGAGGATTCTTTACGCAAGATAACTGCAGATAAGTTGTTTTTGGGGGTCGATGGTATTGATTTCAAATTTGGTTTAACCACCCCCAACTTGCAGGAGGCCAAAATGAACCGGATGATGATGGAAGCTGCCGAGGAGATAATTGTACTGGCTGATTCTTCAAAGCTTGGTAAGCGAAGTATGGGTGTAATTAATGAAGTTAAAGCAATAAATAAACTGATTACAGATGACCATCTATCCAGTGAAGATTGTGAGAAACTGGAATCTATGGGAATCGAAGTATTATTGGTTTGATTTTGCTGGAGGAGTTGAAGAATGAAGAATTTTGAAGATGGTTTTAGTATCACCTATCAAGAAATAATCCGGCAACAATCCGGATGGAAAAAGGCGTTGGAAGATTTAAAAAAGGAGAAAATAAAACATCTTGAGATATTAAATCAGTTTAAAGACAAGGTATGGGTATTTACCGGTTGTGGAACTTCTTTTTACCTGGCGCAAACAGCGAGCAATTTATTTGAAATGCTCACTGGTATTCCCACCAAAGCAGTACCGTCTTCGGAAATTTTGATATATCCTAAGCTTGTTTTGAATCCTGTTACTCAATATTTATTGGTTCCCATTTCACGGTCGGGTACCTCAACCGAAGTTGTTAAAGCCGCCCAAAAAGTCAAAAAAGAATTCAGCATTCCTATCCTGGCAGTATCATGTGACGCTAATTCTCAATTGATAAAAAATAGTGATTTTAACTTAACCTTTCCCTTTGAGAAAGAACAAAGCGTAGTGATGACAGGTTCTTTCACTACTATGCTCTTGAGTATAATCCATTTAGCCTCTCTATTGGTTGATGATGAGGAATTAGTAAACAAATTGAAAAATTTAGCCGACGAGAGCCACAGGATAATGAAGAAATTTGAGTCAAGGATAATGGAGATTGCAAATGATAATAATTTGAATCATTTTGTTTTTCTCGGCCAGGGACCTTTCTTGGGCCTTGCCAATGAAGCTGCATTAAAAATTCAGGAAATGTCTATCTCTCTGTCGCAAAGTTATCATACACTCGAATTCCGTCATGGACCTAAATCAACGGCTTCAGACAATACTTTGATTACTATTCTCTTATCCGAAAGTGGGAAAGCATATGAAGCACATTTAGCCGATGATATGAAAACTTTAGGGACTAAAACTTTTATCCTGCAGGGTGAAAACTATTCCAATCTCTGTGATAAGTCACATTATTTGATTAACGTGCCTGCCAACTATGGAGATATATTCAATTCGTTTATGTACCTACCTTTGCTACAATTATTAGGTTATTATAAAGCTCTTTCAAAAAACATAAATCCTGACAATCCTAAAAATTTATCTGCTGTTGTAACCTTTGAAACCAAGTATGATGGAGATCATGAAAATCAATAAATTAGATGTTATAGTTACCGGAGAATTAAATATTGACCTGGTTCTGTGGGATGTTCCCATGCCTGAATATGAAAAAGAAAAACTGGCAAAGGATATGCGTTTTACCATGGGAAGTTCTTCTGCAATCACCGCCCATAATCTTTCCGCAGTTGGAAGCAAGGTGGGATTTATCGGCAAAGCAGGTAAGGATAATTTCGGTGATTTTATGATTACCCAACTCAATGATGGAGGTGTAGATACTTCAGGAATTATTAGAGAATCCAGTTTGAAAACCGGCGCCACTATTGTTTTAGCCAATCCCCCAAAGAAAGCTCTTCTCACTTACATGGGTGCCATGACGGCTATGACGATTGATGATATTGACTGGGATTATCTTGCCCAGGCTCACCATCTCCACCTGGGCTGTTATTACCTGCAGACTGGTCTTTTGCCGGATGTGCCAAAACTGTTTGCCAGGGCCAAGGAACTCAATCTGACAACCTCACTGGATACAAATTGGGATCCTTCGGAGAAATGGGATGAGAAAATTTACCAGGTTCTGGAGCATACTGACATTTTTCTTCCCAATGATGATGAGACCGTTCGAATTGCTCATGCCGTTTCGCTGGAAGAGGCCATTGGAAAATTAAAAAAAATGGTAAAAGTTCTGGTCGTTAAAAAGGGAAAAGAGGGTGCTTCAATATGTGTGGAAGATAGAATGTACAATGAAGACGGTTTTAAGGTAGAGGCGGTTGAAACCACCGGGGCGGGAGACAGTTTTAATGCCGGTTTTCTGCACAAATTCTTAGAGGGAGCGGACTGGCCGGAATGCCTGCGTTTTGGAAATGCTTGCGGTGCACTGGCAGTTACTGCCATGGGCGGTACCGGGGCTTTTCAAGATAAGGCTTTGGTGCAAAAAAAAATTAATCAAATTCTGGAATCCTGATGCATCCATTGTTATCCCTGGTTAAAAATCATAAACAGGACCGAACTGTTGGCATATATTCGGTATGTTCGGCTAACGAATTTGTGCTGAAAGCTGCTATGCAACAGGCCCAGCAGGATGAAAATGATTTGCTGATTGAGTCGACTTCTAATCAAGTGGATCAATATGGTGGATATACCGGGATGACACCCGGGAAATTTGTTTCCTATGTTTACCAGCTAGCCGATAGCTGCAATTTTTCGCGGGATCGACTTATCCTGGGTGGCGATCATCTCGGCCCCCACAACTGGCAAAATGAAATGGCCGCTACTGCCATGTCAAAAGCACATGAATTAATCCGTTCATGTGTAAAAGCCGGTTATAGCAAGATCCATTTGGATACCAGTATGCGTCTAGCTGATGACAGGGGAGAATCCCACGCTCCGCTAGCAGTAGAAACTGTCGCTCGGCGTGCGGCTGAGCTTTGCTTGACCGCAGAAAAAGCTGCAGCGGAGATAGCAAATCATGATCGACCGATTTATGTGATTGGGACCGATGTTCCTAAGCCTGGCGGGGCACAGGAAGAGTTAAGCGAGGTACATGTCACACCCATCGAAGAGATTGAGGAAACCATAACCGTTACCCAGAAAGCATATTTTGATTTGGGATTAAAGGATACCTGGAAGCGGGTAGTTGCGGTGGTAGCTCAGCCGGGAGTGGAGTTTGGAGATACCAGCGTGATTGAGTATCAATCCCAGCGGGCACAGGAAATTTCCCGCTATATCGAACAATATCCCCATCTGATTTACGAAGCTCATTCTACTGATTATCAGAAAAAAGAGAGCTTAAAACAATTGGTGGAAGATCATTTTGCCATCCTTAAAGTGGGACCCTGGCTTACCTTTACATTCAGAGAGGTTTTATTTGGTCTGACCTTTATCGAAAAAGACTGGCTGTCAGGTTCCAAGACAGTATTACTTTCCAATCTGTTAGAATTGGTGGAGCAGGTGATGGCTAAAAATCCGAAATTCTGGATCGCGCATTATCGTGGGAAGGAAGATGAGCTCAAATTTGCGCGTAAATACAGCCTGAGCGACCGGATTCGTTATTACTGGCCGGATCCACAAATCCAAAAATCCATGAAAACATTGCTGTCTAATTTATCCCGAAAACCCATTCCCTTAACTTTGTTGAGCCAATATCTTCCCAATCAGTGCCGGGCCATAAAGTATGGTGAGATCAGAAATCATCCTTTAGCAATCATTAGTCATAAGATTAGGGAAGTCATCAAAATCTATTCTTATGCTACCGGTTGTGCTCATCAGAATTCAGAAGTACTATGGAATAATTACTCTAGGAATTAGAAAAGAAGGAGACTAAGATTGAAATCGAGAGTATGGTTATTGTTTGCGATCATTACCACCAGTTTCTGGGGACTCTGGGGTGCAATTATTGAAATTCCGGAAAAAGCCGGCTTTCCTGCTACTTTAGGGTATACCGTCTGGGCACTTACTATGGTTCCTCCGGCCCTGGTTGCGCTTTATATTATTAAATGGAAACTCGAGTATAATGGTCGAGCCATATTTTTAGGTGCTGTCATCGGTTTCCTGGGTGCAGGAGGGCAATTGATCCTCTTCCAGGCATTGCGCATGGGACCAGCTTATCTGGTTTTTCCGTTCATTTCTTTATCACCCGTCATAACCATACTACTATCCTACTGGATTTTAAAGGAACGGGCAAGTACCAGGGGATGGGTAGGTATTATTTTGGCGCTCCTGGCTATACCATTACTTTCGTACCAGTCTCCTAATAATGAAGGTACATCCGGTTTTCTGTGGATTATTATCTCCCTTTTGGTTTTTCTGGCCTGGGGAATCCAGGCATATGTCATGAAATTCGCCAATGAAACCATGAAAGCGGAAAGCATTTTCTTCTATATGATGCTCACCGGTATCCTTCTCATCCCATTTGCTTTATTTATGACCGATTTTTCCCAGCCGATTAACTGGGGCTTCAAAGGGCCTTATCTCGCCGCAATGATCCAGATATTAAACTCAATTGGAGCACTCTGCCTGGTTTATGCATTCCGGTATGGTAAAGCTATCATTGTCAGTCCATTAACCAATGCCGGAGCGCCTGTAATTACAATTATCATCTCTCTTATCATTTACATGGTAATTCCTCATCCGGTGACCATAGCCGGCATGGTGCTGGCTGTTATTGCTGCTTTCCTGATGGCAATTGAATCTGAGGAACCCATCGAAGAAAAAGTAAAGGAATCATCAAATTAAGATATGTGCAGAAAAATTAAAGAAGTCAGCGATTTAAAAAAACATTTGAGTTTATTAAAGAGGATAAAATGTCATGATTAAAAAAAAGATATATACAATCGCCCTAGGTGTTTTCATTTTGTTTATATGTATAATCAATTCAAGTTTTTCTTCGGAACCCATCATCTATTTTACTTATAACTTTAATTTTAATCTGAATTTTGCAGAATGTCCTGTGGATAGTACCCCTGTTATGGTCAAACAGGGGCATATCCCATTATTGAATGTGTTCGAAAAACATGAACGCTGGAAGGCAGATTTCTTTTTTACTGGTTATACCGATGATTATTTACAAAAGAACTTTCCTGATGTAGTGGCGAGAATTAAGAAAGGTTATACAAAAGAAAAATATAACATTGGAACTTATACATTTGATCATCCAATTCTCTCCTTGATTCCTTATGACGATGTTGTCCAACAATTGAGAGTGGGATTAGAATATGACCAAAAGGTGTGGGGCATCAGGCCTAAAGGACTATTCTTACCCGAGGTTTCCTGGGATATTTGTTTACCTCAAATAATGGACGAAGTAGGAATAGAGTGGGTTTCAATTTACAAAGAAATTGTCCCTAAATATAAAGATGAATTGGTTTATCCATCTACGGCTTTTGTTGAAGGAATTAATGACACGAAAGCGAGAGTTGTGCTATGTACCCATTCCATGGATGCAGATGATGAAAGTCTGGAAGAATTCAGGGTTAAACTGAATAAGCTCTATGAAGCCTTAAAGAAGTTGGGCATCAAAGAATTCTTAGTTGCACTTAAAGACGATGCAGAAGTTTTATATTTTCGTTCAATAGAAATGTTGAATGAAGCGAATACAAATAAGCACTATAAATGGGGTGATTCACTACCGGAGCTTCCTGCTATTCAATGGATGGATAAGAAACTAACGATGATTGAAGATTTACCTTATGCTGAATTTATGACGATGGGAGAATATATCGAAAAACATCCTCCTACAGAGATGATCTATGCAGAGAATATTTCCGGGCATGCCGACTTTAATTGGTGGTTGCGAGGCGAAGGAAGGGAGCGACTCAATGTTTTAGAAAACCAGGCGAGAGCTGAAATTACAACCGTTTCCTATATTATTGACCTTGCGGAGAAAATGGGCATGGTTGTCACGAAGTCTCGAAAATTACTTGAAGAAGCACGGTATCAACTCATGCTTGCAGAAAATAGTGATGGTAGAGGATTTGTTCCTCACTCCTCACGGAAAATCTTTGTAGCAACTGCTGCTGTTAAAGCGAAAGAACTGGCGAAGAAAGCGGCAGAAGCAATTACAAAGCAATAATCAAGTGATTTTAGCGAACCCAAATAACAGCCTCTGGTTATTTTAATGAAATAATAAAGTAAGGAGGTGATACAAACAAAAGAATTTAGTCTTTTTACTAAGGTAATAAAATTTAATTAAAGGAGGAGTAATTATGATTAAGAGATGGGTATTACGGGGAAGTTTTGTTCTATTTTTCATAATAATGGTGCTTTTGATGACTCACTTTGATGCACTGGCAGGCACCACTGGAAAAATAGCTGGTACTGTTATGGATGCCGGTACCAATGAACCCTTGATTGGAGTTAATGTTATTATTGAAGGATGGCCAATGGGAGCGGCGACTGATACAGATGGGGACTATTATATCATAAACGTGCCACCAGGAATCTATTCAATAACAGCCTCGTTTTTGGGTTACGCAACCGAAACAAAAGTTGAGGTTGGAGTTAATGTGGATCGTACCAGTAGGGTGGATTTTAAAATGAAAGTGGCTGCTATCGAAGGAGAAGCAGTAACTGTTGAAGCTGAAAGACCTTTAATTCGGAAGGACCTCACTGCCAGCATGACAGAAGTCGGTGGTGAAGAAATTACTTTAAGTCCTGCAGAAAATCTCCAAGAACAGATTAGGCAGCAGAGGGGAGTTCTAATTGGTGTAGCGGATCTGGGAAAAAGTGGGTTTCGTTTTATAAATACACCTGGGGATGAACTCCACCTTCGAGGTGGACGTGAAAATGAGACCGCATTCATGATTGATGGGATGAGTGTCACTGATCCGTTTTGGGGCGGTTCCGATTATGTTCAGAATACATCAGCAAGCAGTATTACTGAAATGAGTACTTTGGCCGGAACCTTCAATGCTGAATACGGCAATGCAATGTCCGGGGTTATTAATGTCATTGCTAAAGAAGGAACAGGCACTTATCATGGTCACTTTTCGTCATACACCGATCAATTCGGGGTGGAAGATTGGGATCGTGGCACTTCGCAAAACGAATTAAGCCTCAGTGGACCAGTAATTCCAGGAAATGAAAACTTGACTTTGTTTTTAAATGGTCAAAATCGAGCCACGGACGGTTATTTAAATGGATATATTTTTCCTAATTGGGTCGATTCACGAGGCGAAGATGTGAATCCTGTAACCGGGATACCAAACGGTAGTGCTGAGAAAGTCTCTCTTGACCAACAAGTGCTTTGGAATGGGATGGCAAAACTCAACTGGCGTATTTCGCCCCGTATCAAGCTTAGTACATTTGCAGTGTATAATGATATCAGAAAGGCTTTTTACCAACATTGGTTTAAATACAATCCGGAGGGTTCTCCATTTGAACACTCGAAAGACCTCATGCTAAATCTTAATTGGGTTCATACCCTAAGTCCCAGCACCTTTTATGAAGCTGGCATTTCTCGCCAAAAGAAAACCCGTTTTTTGGGTGTTTTCGATAGCTGGGATGATTATATGGTAGTCCTCGAAGACTCAGATCCTTCGGGTAATTGGAGTGTAACAGGTGAGGATTGGACCTGGCAAAATGATAATTCTGAGACCTATGAGGGAAGGTTTTCGATAAGCAGTCAAATCAACAAAATTCATCTTATTAAGACAGGAGTAAGTTATCGCAAATTATCCTTAACTAGTGATAGTAGGAATCCGAATGAGAGAGGTATTTTTTATACAAATTATGAGCGTAATCCCTATGAGTTTGCCGCTTACATTCAGGATAAAATGGAATTTTCTCAAATTGGTATGATTTTAAATGCTGGGTTACGATTTGAAATGTGGAATGCGGATTCACCTTATTGGGTGGACATCACTAAACTTTTTGACATGGAGTTGAAAGATACTGAAACTAAAACAGAAATATCCCCCCGTTTGGGTGTATCATATCCAATTGCCGAAACCGCTGCTTTTCACTTTGCTTACGGGCATTTCTATCAATTTCCCAAATATACATTGTTATATCAGGGACAGAGAGAATTAACTAACCCGGAAGATAAGTTTTGGAATGATCCGAATCTTCTAGATTGGAGAGGCGAACTTTATAATCCCATGCTTGAAATGAATGATTTTCGCCTAGCCAACGCAAACATGGAACCTGAAAAAACGGTCTCCTATGAAGCTGGTGTGCAAACCAAAGTTACCCAGGACGTTGCTGTTGATGTTACTGCATTTTATCGAGAGATGTCCAATCTGGTTGGTGAAAGATGGGTATTAGAAGCTGCCTCCGGTGCCGGGTTAAGATACTCTGACAATTATGATTATGGAAATGCAAAAGGGGTGGAGGTAGTAATTAACAAAAGATATAGCCATTATTTTTCACTACGTGCCAATTACACATTTTCCAAAGCGTTAGTTACCAGTTCAACTCCGTGGGCACAGATACAAATACAAAATCCTATTTTTAGAACATATAATGCCAATTGGGACCGACCTCATGCTTTTTCCTTCGATCTTTTTATCGGGAAACCTGAAAATTGGGGTATGAGTATATTTGGTAATTTCCAATCTGGATTACCATATTCCATTAGAGTAGAACCTAATACAGAAAGAATGCCCTATATCGGCACGGTTGATATGAGGTTAAGTAAAACCTTTAAATTCTTCGGATTTAAAGAAACTGTCTTTGTTAGAGTTCTAAATCTTTTTGACAGGAAGAATATTTATTACGTCTATGAACAGAGCGGTAAACCGGATTTACCATTAGGGCTGGATCGTAATGAGCGAAATCTTAATGTTTATAATGACCCCAGTAACTACGGTCCACCAAGAGAGGTAAGGTTAGGTGTTAGTATTGATATTTAGGATATTTTGGGGTCACAATTTCAATAATTAATTAGAAGGAATATTAGGAGACAAACATTATGAAAGTAAAAATAGTAGGAGTAACCCTATCGTTAATGGGCTTATTTATAATATTCCCCTCAATCTCACAAGGGCAATTAGCTTATAAGCGATGGAACACCTTTGATGTTAACAGGATTGCGACCACATTTGGGAACTATGGATCAATTGCCGAAGGACAATTGTGGTACGGTTCCGGGCATCATCCGGCTTTTGAGTATCCAAACGGTAGTGGTGCTGAATATGGCATGGCCGTAGGATTTTACGTTGGTGGATATAGCGAAGATGGCGGTGGCGATAATCCCGATGGAAAATGGTATTTTGATATGAGCTTAGATGAGTATAAGGACAACTGGGATGACTACCATTGGGATCCATATGGCCCAGGTCCTTATGACAATGAAGTGCCTCTAACTGGTATTTTTAATTTTATTGGTCAAGCTCAACGTGCTGCAATGAGTGATGATCCGGATAGCTGGCCTGATCTATCTAATGGAGACGGAAGATACGGCTGGCCAACTCACTACCCACATACCGGTGAACCCGTTTTACTGGATTCAACCGGTTGGCCTGGCTTTGGACCTAATGGTGAGCGAATCGGGGATCAAGAAAGTTTTGCCGTTGCTTATGCGGTAAATCATAGTGCGGAAATTCCTCCCGAGCGGTGGCTTAAGCTTCAAGTTGTGTATCGAGGCGTAGCTTTCAAAGGTAAATTGTATGAGGATTATATTTTCTGGACCTACTACATCACAAATATTGGACAAGAGGATATTACTGACTGTTATTTTGGAATGTGGATGGATTATAATTTTGTGTGGAATCAGAATTGGGAAAATCCTGAGTGTGAAGCCTTTGATATAAACCGCCAGATGGCGTATGCCTGGAATCCCGTTGGTAATCATCAAACACCGGCTGGTTTTACAGTGGATCCCACAGCTTTTGCTGGAGTGATGTTTCAAAAAACCCCAAAGAGTGATGAAGGTGATCAAATGGGTGTTACGACTTTAAGTTGGGCTGTCGATGCCGGTGGTGGCGATAGCGGAAACATTATGGATGATTTTTTCATTAGAAATATCCTGAATGATGGTAGCCCTTATGATACAGATGGGGATGGTATCGATGATACTCAGGAACGGGATGGAATAGCTTACAATTACGGTTATACCCCGGAATATAGTAGTGCCGGGATGACCTTTATGAACTCTGGACCCTTTACCATGGCTCCCGGTGAAACAGATACTTTGATTGTATGTACAGTAATTGGAGATAATCTCCTGGATCTGAGGAAAAATGCAGATCGAGCCCAAAAACTGTATAATTCCGGTTGGCAAGTAGCCAAACCACCGCCAGAACCAATCGTTCAAGCAGAGGCAGGTGATGGGATTGTCACACTCTATTGGGGCAGAGAAAGTGAAACAGCACCGGATTTTGAAGGCTACCGGATTTATAAATCCAAAGATGGTGGTGCTACCTGGGGTGACCGTGTTGTAACAGATCCTACCGGAACAGTGGTCGGATTTGTTCCTATAGCGCAATTTGATCTAGTTGATGGAATTGTTGGTCCATCAACAGATCCGGATGCTACTTGGTTGGATTTTGGCGACGATTCCGGAATGCCAGATACTACAGAAACTGGTCAATATTATTTTAGAGATACCGATTTAATTAACGGACTTAACTATAGGTACTATATAGCGGCATACAACACCGGACTGATAACACCTCCGCCTGTAGAAAATTCACCTGTCACCGATCCATCAATAGTTGGAGATAATACAGTCCAAGCTACCCCCAGAGCAGCAGTTGCTACAACTTCACTAAAAGAAGTTAAAGTAGTTCCTAATCCATATCTGGCTGCAAATGAGTGGGAAACCACTTTAAATGTAAGAGAACTTCACTTTACGCATCTTCCTGCTCAGTGTACAATTCGTATTTACAATTCGGCTGGCGAATTAGTTCGGACTCTGGAACATAACAATGGTACGAGTGAAGAAATTTGGAACTTGAGATCTTTTGGTGATCAGGAAGTAGCACCAGGGCTTTATTTCTATCATGTTAAGTCTGATAACCCAAAAGCTGAGAAGATAGATAAATTCCTTATCATCAAATAAAGGAGTTTGTCTTGCTTCCGTTTGAGCTATAATGTTTTGAACAATAAATAATGAGGAATAAGTGATGATTAGAAAAATAACAACAAGTCTGGTTTGGATCATAATTATCTGCTTTATGGTCTATGGACAAGAATCTTCGGAAGTAGGAACTTCTATGGCCAATTTTCTAAAAATCGGTGCTGGAGCGCGAGCTACGGCATTTGGGGATGCTTATGTTGCTATTGCGAATGACGCAAGCGCCACATACTGGAATCCTGGTGGCTTGGGCTTCCTTAAGAGAACTGAAGCTCTTTTTCAAAGCACTTCATGGATCGCGAATTCAGATCTATATTTTTTCGCTATAGGTATGCCGGTTGGAAATTGGGGCACTTTCGGGGCAAGCGTTTATGCATTTGGATCGGGTGAAATGGATGAGACAACATTACTTCAGCCGGAGGGCACCGGAAGATCCATCAGCGCATCTGATATTTCTATTGGTGTCTCATACTCCAGGCAATTGACAGACAGATTTTCTGCTGGTATGACTGTAAAATACATTAAAGAACAGCTATCTCGAGAGAGCGCCAGTACTTTAGCGTTTGATGTCGGAAGCATTTTTATTACCAATTTTTTACATGAAATGCGGATTGGAATTTCAATGTCAAATCTTGGTGGTAAAATGCATCTTGATGGACCTGATTTGATCCGCAGCCACGATTTAGCCCCCGATCTCCCGACGAATAGATTTGCTGATGCTTCCCTTTCAACACAAGATTGGGATCTTCCCCTAATTTTTCGGTTTGGCTTAGCAACCGATATATTCAAAACCGATAATTCCCGTTTAACTGTTGCTTCAGCGATCAATGACTCCAGAGATTTTGAGCTACGTTATAACTACGGTGCGGAATATTCATTGGAAATAGTAAAAGACCAAATGGTATTCGCAAGAGCAGGTTTCAAAGATAACTATGATGAAGAAGGTTTAACTGCAGGAGGTGGAGTAATGTTGAAATTAGTGGGATATAACATTAGAGTCGATTATGCCTATGTCGATACGGGAAGATTGGGTAATTCACAACGGTATTCTATAGGTATCGTCTTTTAAACTACTATATCAAAATATTTACAGGAGGAAAAAATGAATCTAAATCGGATAAAATGGTATAACTTGTTTTGCTTTGTTATTATCCTATTGGCATTTTTAAGTTGTACCAAGGAATGGCCACAGACTCCTGTGGAAAGCACCCGACCCGAAATAATGTCGATTAGTCCAGATATGTGGGAGTTTATGGTTTCTCCTTCAACAACTATCTCTTTGACCTTTGATGAACTAATGGATCTTGAGACAATTAGGGATCACGCTTCTATTACGGATGCAGACGGGAACACGGTGAGCGGTAGCTGGAGTTCCAATGGGAATACAGCTATCTTTACTCCATCTACAAATTTATCTACACTCACCCGTTATGATGTAATGATTGAAGGTGCTTTCGAGAATCAGAAATGGAAAGAACCTGGACCACGGGATGTCCATGGCAATTCTTTATATGATGATTTTACTTCTCATTTCGCTACTGAAGGAGATTTTGGCGCCGGTCTCATATATTTGGGTCCAGGCCCTAACTGGGGTGACCGAACCACAGTCGCACGCGTATCTAACCTACAGGATGTTGTAACATTGGAGGGTTTTGAAGGCGCGCAAGGAATAGACTTGAACTCTGATGGCAGCATTCTCTACGTTGCTGATCCAGAGGGTAACGCAGTAGGTGTAGTTGAGACAGCAGGCTTTAGTATTAGTGAAACAGTCGCACTACCGGACTCTGTTGAGGACGCTTGGATTGTCGGGGTCAAGCCGGATGACAGTGAGGTGTGGGTCCTTTGCCGAGGCACCAATCATCTGGTTGTCATTGAAACGGTAAACAACACGATTACCCATGTGCTACCCCTGAATGACTATTGTCTTGATGGAGGTTTCCTCTATCACATTCTATTCAGCAGCGATGGAGAGAGGGCCTTCGTGAGTACACGTCTTTCTAAGTCTGTCTTGAAAATCAATACCAATGACTACGAAGTGAAGCGGGAGAAAGTCGTCGATGAAGTGGAGCATATCCAGGGATTCTGGATCAGTCCTGATGATTCGAAACTCTATCTTGGCAATACATGGGGAATGGAACCATCAATCGTAATCGTGAGTACGGAAGCCGATATGCCCACGCTGGGAACCATCGATTTGCCCGAGGAATGGGGTGATTCAAAGGATATGACAAGCTACGGTAACTATCTCTACGTAAGTTTGCGCTGGATGGGTATCATATATAAGATTGATATGACTACTGAAGAAGTGCTGACATATGGATGGGCCGGCGATGAACCTGAGGAAGTTGGCTTAGAGTCTATTGATATTGATCCGAGTGGCAAGGTGATTTATGCAATTGCTCCTGATCAGGAAGGGATCGCTGTCTTTAATGCTGATGATATTACTTTTCTCGGTTATATAGATTCAGGAAGTTGGTGGCAGATTGTTACTCGGTAACTTTAGAAGACCGGGCTTTGCGAGCTTATCTCAGAGTATATATACTTTTCTCTGTTAATTGCATGACCCTGAGGTAAGTTCGCAGTAGCTTTTTCCAGGATTAGTGTAAGTAGATTGAAAATACTTATGCGATACTTTTAAAGTATTTTCAATACCTAAACCAATTATTATGTTAATAATTGGTGAATCAATTAAAGCTGATTTTTATAAGATAAGAAATTGAGCGTGCTCCTGTGGGACAGTTTATGCTGCAGACATTTTCTAATAGAAATTGATCAAATCAGGTAAAATATAAAGAAATGAGTATTAATTATGTGTGACTTGTACTACTGTTGATAGCCCTTTGAACCAACTATTAAGGAGCGACACGTGAAAATCAAGACATTTTTCTGTGGGTTAATAATTTTAGGAATTGGGATAAACATATTTATAACTAATTGTTTGTTTGCTCAAAGTAAAGGGGGGCGATGGCAATTTGAAAATAATGGTGACGATACCGCTGATTGGGATCAGGTTAACAATAATGGGAGTTTGTCCGGAGACGCATTTTATGGAAATGTACCTCCATTAATTGAAGGAACTTTTTACTTGTCTATAGCAGATACAAATCAATATAGTTTTTTTTTTGTTCCCGATAACTATGAATTGGATTTTAGTAATGAGGATGTGGCTATTTCCGCATGGATTTATCCTGTAACAGTAAATGAACCTACCCAGTTCGTTGTAATTAAGGGCGATCATGAAGCGAATCCTGGAACCAATAACTATGCTTTGCGCTTGCAGGGCGATCATTTGAACTTCATAATAAGGGATAATAATGATCAAGCTCATTATGTATCATCCACGTTTGCAATTCCAATAAATCAATGGACCTTTGTCGCTGCTTTTTATGACTGCAGTGACAGTTTGGTCTACTTATGGAATCAGCCAGTTGCAGAAGCTACAGACACATTGTTTTTCAATTATTCATTATTCCCCAATACCAATCGTTTGAATATAGGCGCTTGGGGTCAGGAAGGTTATCGAAGGTTTTATGGCCGTATTGATGATGTGCGTATCAGTGGAAGGTTAGAAGATGTAATCCCTTATAGTACTAAAATTAATATCAAACCCTTATCAATTACGGAAGACTTTCAATTACAACAAAACTACCCCAATCCATTCAACGCGACTACTTTAATCTCATTTTCACTTCCGATCCCTCAGGTTGTATCACTTAAAGTATACGATAACCAGGGTCGTGTTATCGAAACATTAATAAATAACCTTATGCCTGTTGGAAAGCATAAAGTACTTTTTGATGCCGGTGAACTTGCTTCGGGATTTTACTTCTACCAGTTAAAGTCTGAGAGATATTTGCAAACAAAAAAAATGTTATTAATAAAATAGAAGGTAAAATTTTGAGGTAAGGATGGGTATAGATTTGTCTTTGGTTCAAATTAGGTAAATGATAATCTCATTGGAAAGCTTCTTGTAAATGGAGAAGGCACTAGTATCAAAATGTGCAAAAATTTTTATGAAAAATCTCTATTCATTAATTTATATGCATCGTATTTACGAGAAGGATTTAATATGAGTATAGATATTAATCGAAGGATTTTTTTTTTAAAAACTAGTGCTTCTTCTAATTTTGCTTTTTTCATCAGTTTTTTTCTTTTTTCGATTGTTTTTTCCCAACAACCGTCGTCTCCCCAATATTATCAGGGAATTACAGTTCCTCCATCTTATTCCTATCATTTATCCGGGAGGATGGATAGGGTCAAAGGCTATTTAATAAAAATTGATGAGAAAACTAATGTGGTAAATCCTGGACTGGTAATTCTGGCAAGTGGTATAGATGAGGGTGAGGGATACGCAATTGTAAATGGAGCGAGATATGATATTCCGGGTTTATTAGGCAATTTAAGCGTTTCGATTGATAAAAGTGAAAAGAATGCTCCTGGTAAGGAAGGGTGGTATTCCTATAGTAGCGGTGATGATATTATTGGAAAAATGGTTGTTCCCATCAAATTAGAAAATTTGCAAAATGGGATCAACGAGGTAACTTTCTATATGAATCCGGAAAGCGATGGATTGGAAATCATTGATACCAGAATTGAATCGGTAAAAGAAACATCGCCAACCCTTATCGGACAGACCTATCATTTATTGGCAAGAGGAAAATCATCCTCTATTCGTGATTTCGATTCTGTCTTCAATTACAAAGGAGATAAGAAGCGTTTGAAGAACGATATTCCCGATTGGGCTCGTCGAGGGAAAGTTAATTTTTATCGAGCTGGGATCGATTTGGATCATCTCGAAAGAATGTTTGAAATGTTTAAGGAAGCTCATATTAATCTAGTGGCAACGGGTATTCCTGAGGATAAAAATAGCGAGGAATATCAGCGCGTAAAAGCATTCATTGATCGATGCCACGCAATGCGTATCCATGTAACCGCTTTTAACTCTTTGGGAAGTATTAGATTTCGCGATTTTCTTCTCCATCCAGAATTGGAGAAATGGATTAGCCGTGATGAATATGGCGCATTACGCTGGCGTGGAGAAGAAGGTGGTAGTTACGCAGCCGATCTTCAAAATGATGATTACCGAAAGAATGATTTGCTTAAACGTGCTGAAAATCAAATTGATGCAGGTGTGGATGAGCTGTACTATGACTGGGCAATAGGGGGAACAGGTGATGTCCTCCAATTTTTTGCGGAAGTCCGAGAACTAGCCAAAAAGAAAGGCAAGAACATCTCTATTTACGGAAATTGTAAAGGAAATATTTTAGCCGATGAGGTATGCGATCTTACTAAGAGCGAGGGCACCACTGAAGCGGGTGTGTGGAATGGGAAATGGATTCATAATATTGCCCAAGCCCGTTTTTATTATGCGTCAGGAGATGGGGTAAAACCATACCGAAGTAAATACGAAGGCGCTGATCCGGGTGTAGCGAATCCCGGAGCTTTCGACATTAGAAATGGAATGAAATACGGATGGAAAAAGCCGATAGCAGAAGCCTCGGCTTTTCAATCGCATTTTGCGATTGCTGAAGCAGGAGATGAACTCTTGAGCGGTTGGGTTAATAAAGATAATCCTCTGGCAATGGAAATTTGGGATGGGATTTGCCAGTACTACACCTTCTTAGATGAGCATCGAGACTTATATACCAATGTTTCTTGTGTAAGCAAAATTGGTATAATTGTTCCTCCCCATATCCCGAGTTTTGAGGTTTCGTTAGCCAGAGAAAGTCTGTATAATGCTCTCGCTGAAATGAATATTATGTATGATGTGTTGCTACTCCACCGGCTTACCTCTGAAATGTTATCGCATTATAAAGCTGTAATTATTCCCAATATTCCCTGGGTTGAATCCAACCAACTGGCAGCTATTAAATTCTACAAAAAGAGTGGTGGGAAAATTTATTCGATTGGTAGCATGGAAGAATTGCAGGAATTGGCTGATGACTTCTCTTCGGCTGACATCTTTCCCAGGTTGCACGAAAAAGGTGTAAGAGAAGAATTGCGAAATAAAATTAATAATCTAGAAGGGGAACCTTTAATCTCTCTAACAGATGCTGGATATGTTGCAGCGAATGTGGTACAGAAAAATGGAACAGATCGGTTCATCCTCCATTTTGTGAACTATGATAAACCATTGGAAAATATCCATGTTAGAGTGAATCTGGATGGATACCCCATTATGATAAACAAAAATAAAATAAAACTATTCTCTCCGGACATGATTCCACTAAAAGTTCAGGAGATCTCTGTGAAAGGGAAAACTGCAGAATTTGTTATTCCTGCTTTGAATATTTATAATGTGGTGGTTCTGAACTAGGTAAACTTTGAAATGTGTCAAATGATCATTAATACTAAACCAAGCCTCATTCTGATGTTATTGGTAAGTTTAGTGTTGAGTTCACTCAGCGCTATTGAATATTCCTTCAATGATTGGACAATTTTGGTTGACCCATTGCAAGGGGTACTCTCAATACGTTATAAAGATCTTGGTGAGGTTGCAGATAAAGTCAATCTTAATTTAGGCAACGAAAATGAGATTATTAATCTTTCAAATTGGATTGTAAAGAAAGAAAAAAATGTACTCATTATAGAGACCTCCGAACCCTCCTCTGTTGCTTGGGAATTTACACCTTTGGATAATACTCTTCATGTAAAAACTTCATCCAGCGATGCAATGATTACATGTGTAGCTCCTGCTCCACAGCGCAGAATTCCAGCCAGAATTGCTGATCCGGATGATATGATGACTGCTCTTGCCAATGAAGATTTCACCGGAACAGATTTTTATGAAAAATCTTACATTCCCCTACAAGCAGGCAATGTCATGTATCTTGGTTTAGGAATGGTAGATGCTCTCAACGTGCACTCTTTATTCGACCGTCCCACGAACACTATTATCCAATTCCCAGACAACAGCCGGTTAAGTCGCAACGCAGAGGATGCAAGTATTATGGATGTTGCGATACAGGTTGGAAGAAAAACGAACCTAATTCGACTCATTCCTGATTATTATACTAAGGTTCTTGGTATGCCAAAGTACGTTCCATTTGATGATTCATATCATAAAACAGCTCCCACCGGATGGAACCATTGGCTTGCCTTTTTTAGAGAGGTTACAGAACAGGACATTGTAAATGCCACTGACTGGGTCGCTGAAAACTTAAAAGATTACGGAATGCTTCATATTCAATTAGATGATGGGTATGATGATCCAGAACATCGACATTGGTATAAGGATTGGGATAAAAAAACCTTTCCTCATGGTCCCAAATGGTTAGCAAGTTACATTAAATCAAAGGGCTTGATTCCAGGACTCTGGACAGTGCCATATTCATATTGTGTTGAGCATGGAAAACCAGAATGGTTCCTCAGGGACAAAGATGGAAATATTGTAATGGATTACCAGGGAGGTAGCGAGTTGGATTTTTCACGACCAGATGTCGTCAAAGATTATTGGAGACCTCTGCTCGACAGTTTGAAAAGTCAGGGGTGGGAATATTATAAATTTGATATGGGAAGTACAGTTCCAATGTGGAAAAAATATCATGGTCAGTTTTACGATACTTCAAAAAGCTGTTACGATGTCTCTCATGAAACAATGAAAATTTTTAGAGAAATTATGGGACCGGAAGTCTGGCATACAAATCATCCTGATAACTGGGGCGGTCGCATGGGAATAGTCGATGTGGTTGGTTGCGGAATGGATCCCGGACCTGGTTGGAAACAAATGCAAAATTTTTTTGAGGTCATTAGTAACAACACTTATCAAAATCATATAGTATGGTATAGCGATCCGGATTGTATTGTGATTCGAGGAAAACCAACTCGTGCCGATGCTGCCGAAGGAAACAATGAATTTTTAAACCTTGAAGAAGCAAAAACTTGTATCAGTCTCCTTAGCCTTACTGGTTTACAATTTTTAAGCGGAGACGATCTAACGAAGCTGGAAGAAGCGCGAGTAAACCTAATCAAAAAATGTATCCCGATCATGCCAATTTTTCCAATTGACCTTTTCGGTCGCGGCCGTGAAAAGAGCTATTATCCAGAAATTATAGATTTAAAAGTTAATGCGAAATCCTGCATCTATGATGTGATTGCGGTTACGAATTGGTTAAATAAACCAAGATTTCGTACTGTTTTATTTGAGAAAGATTTGGCTCTAAACATTGAACATCCCTATTTGGTTTTCGATTTCTGGAATGAACAACTTGTTGGGGTGTTTGAGAATAAATTCAGAACGGAGATTCCTTCACATGGAACAAAAGTATTCATGATTAGGCGATTGGTGGAAAGACCACAGCTTCTTGCCACAAACCGACACATCACTGGTGCCTTCAGTATCAAAGAGAATGCTTGGAATGAATCCCAATTAATACTAAGCGGTACTTCGGAAACCGTACCAGGCGCAATCTATTCTCTATTTGTCTATGTTCCTGAAGAGATGAATATCGCAAAAGTTGATGCAAATGTTGAGAATCTATCCCATAAAATGTATTCAAATAGATTGCTTAAAGTAAGTTTCATAGGGTATAGGACATCTATTGATTGGAAGCTTAGCTTTGTAAAATAACTAAGAAAGTGGCCTTTTATGCTCAAAAGAAAGAAATCCAAATCAATTTATTTTTTGATCATGCTTTTTATCCTTTCCTTTGGTTTAAACCAAGCGAATGCTCAGACGCCCCCAGACAGACTTTTGCTACAAAATTACAGACCTGAATCGATTTTCAAAATTCCAATAACGAATATTCAGAAAGCAAAATTTCCTGCGATTGATGTCCACTCCCATCCATTTGCTAAAACCAATGAAGAAATTGCTCAATGGGTAAAGAACATGGATGAAGTAGGAATTGAGAAAACCATTATTTTAACAAAGACCACAGGAACCAAATTCGATTCCATCTATTCCGAATATGCGAAATACCCTGGTCGTTTCGAAGTCTGGTGTGGTTTTGATTATACGGGCTTCGATAAACCTGGATTTGGTCCGGCAGCTGTAGCTGAGTTAGAACGCTGTGCTAAGGTAGGAGCAACCGGTGTGGGAGAGCTTGGTGACAAAGGAAAGGGATTGTTTTATAGTGAACCAACTAAAGCATGGGGAATGCACTTTGATGATCCTCGTATGGATCCTCTCTTAGAAAAATGCGGTGAGTTGGGATTACCAATTAACATCCATGTTGGAGAACCGCTATGGTTTTATCAACCAATGGACTCAACAAACGACGGTTTGATGAGTGCCTATGATTGGCGGCTTGACAATCAAAAAGGCATCGTGGATCTTAGTGGAATGATTAACATTTTGGAACGTGCGGTTAAACGTCATCCGAACACTATATTTATTGCCTGCCATTTTGCCAATTTAAACCACGACTTAACAAAACTGGGTGAACTGTTGGATAAGTATCCCAATCTTTATGCGGATATTTCAGCCCGTTACGCTGAAACTGCGACAATTCCCAGATTTGTACGGTCGTTTTATGAAAAATATCAGGATAGACTTCTTTACGGCACTGATTTAGGGTATGATAAAAATATGTATCGAATTACTTTTAGAATCTTAGAGTCCTATGATGAACACTTTTACGAGATCGATGAATTGCAATATCATTGGAGCCTGTATGGTTTCGGTTTGGATGATGGTGTACTTGAAAAACTTTATCGAGAAAATGCGCTGAAAATTTTAAAAAGCAGGTAATGATTTAAAAAAAACAGGAGGTAACCCCATGATGAGATGCACTTATAAGAATATTTTTATGCACTTAATAGTTGCTGCAGTCGTGATGGTACTTACCGCTGTCACCGCTGCAGAAACTCAGGTGACTTTTAGGGCGGGGGAAGGAAAGATTAGCATTGAATTCGATGATCATCTTAACAGTCGTATTATATCCAGAATTGGTGGAAACGACGTTGTGCTGGGTGATTTTACTCCATCTGAATTTATAGTAATTGATGGTAAAAAACGTCAGGATTTTACGCTAAACAATCATTCAGTTGAAGAGTGGCAAGATAAAATTGGAAAAGGTAAACAGTTAAAAATAACCGGAACCTCCGGAAATTTGAAAAAGAATATTACTGTTACCAGTTATGACGACTTCCCAACAATGCTTTTTTTGCAGGTGGTTTATACCAAGAACGGTAACGATAGTATGGAAGTACAGAGTTGGACGAATAATAACTATGCGATCAACGCCATTCCGAGAAAAGATGATAAGCCCCTCTTCTGGTCGTACGAACCAGGGTCTTATGGCTGGGAAAATGATTGGCTCCAGCCATTAAAAGTGGGTTTTGAGCGGGAAAATTATATGGGTATGAACCGGGTAGATTATGGGGGAGGAACCCCGGTTGTCGATGTATGGCGGCAGGATGCCGGTATAGCAGTTGGTCATGTTGAAATGGTACCTAAATTAGTATCCCTACCGGTTGCCATGCAGACAGATCGGGAGGCATCGTTGGCGGTGACGTATGAGAAAGCAGTGACTTTGAAACCCGGTGAAAGTCTCACTACTTTTCGAACCTTTGTCGCTGTCCACCACGGGGATCATTTCCAGACTTTATCCGAATATCGTAGATTTATGATTCGCCAGGGTATTGAATTCAAGGATGCACCAAAGGGTGCTTTTGAGACCATCTGGTGCGGTTGGGGATACGAGAAGGATTTTACCATGGATGAGTTTTATGGTACATTTCCAATGATTGAGAAATTGGGAATTGATTGGATTGTATTAGATTATGGATGGGATACAGGTGTCGGAGACTATTATCTTTCGAAGGATAAATTTCCCAACGGTGATGCGGATATGCGTAAAGTAGTGACAGATATCCATGCCATTGGAAAGAAAGCCAAACTTTGGTGGATGCCGTTATCGGTTTATCCCTGTACTGATATGTTTCAAAAACATTCTGAATATCTTCTGCTAAATAAAGATGAATCGCCGGTGTATATTGAATTTTGGAGATCTTTCTTCCTTTGCCCGGCCTCGGAGGACGTACAGAAACTCACCCGTGATTTCGTGATTAAAGCCATAAAAGATTGGGGTTGGGATGGGTTGAAGATAGATGGTAATAATTTGAATGCCGTCCCCCCATGTTATAATAGGTCGCATCATCATCCTTATCCCGAAGAATCGGTCGAAAAATTACCTGAATTCTTCAAAATGATTTATGAAACTGCCCTCAGTATTAATCCCAATGCGGTCATTGAAATCTGTCCTTGTGGTACCAGTCAGTCTTTTTTCATCATGCCCTATATGAATCAAACCGTAGCGTCAGATCCTCATAATTCCTGGCATATCCGGTTGAAGGGAAAAACTATCAAAGCCTTAACCGGCGATAAAACCGCTTATTACGGTGATCATGTAGAGTTGAGTGATGACAAAAGTGATTTTGCTTCAACCGTCGGTATTGGTGGTGTCATCGGGACAAAATTCGTTTGGCCGGTTGGTGTACACATGAATGAAGAAAGCGGTGATGTAAGCCTGACCCCGGAGAAAGAAGCCGAATGGGCCAAATGGATCAAAATTTATAATGATAAAATGCTCTCTCTGGGCACTTACCGGGGAGAACTGTACGACATAGGATATGACCGTCCAGAAACCCATGCGGTTCAAAAGGGATCTACCATGTATTATGCATTTTTTGCACCCAGTTTTACCGGAGTTGTGGAATTAAGAGGATTGGACAAACAGAGTTATCGGGTTATGGATTATGTCAACAATAAAGATCTGGGTACAATAAAAGGACCTCGAGCAGAATTGAAAGTATCGTTTAATAGAAACCTTTTGATCGAAGTAAAACCCAAATAATAATATCGCGATAGAGAAAAGAATTTCAAGAATCGACAAACAAAGAAAAATTTAATTAAAATGGCGATAGCGTAAACTGATTAATCAATTACTTGAAAGGAAAGTTGAGTGAAAACCCGAGCATGGTTACTTTATGCAATGGCAGTGACAGTTTTGTGGGGAGTCTGGGGGGCATTAATCGAAATTCCGGAAAAAGCAGGATTCCCGGCTACTCTTGGATATTCAGTTTGGGCATTGACTATGGTACCGGTAGCAGTGGTTGCCTTAAGGCTTATTAAATGGAAATTAGATCATGATCAGCGGTCAATCTTATTGGGGATGAGTGCCGGGCTTTTAGGATGCGGCGGTCAATTGATTTTGTTTCAAAGTTTACGCATAGGTCCTGCTTATATTGTTTTCCCGATTATCTCTCTCTACCCGGTGGTGACTATTATACTATCGGTATTATTCCTCAAAGAGCGAGCCAGCAAACGTGCCTGGATAGGGATCATATTAGCACTTTTAGCTATCGTCATGTTATCTTACCAACCACCTGAGAATTCCCCCGTTAAAGGTTTCCTGTGGTTGCTGCTGGCAATGATTGTCTTTTTGATGTGGGGTGTTCAAGCCTATATTATGAAATTTGCCAGTGATAGTACTAAGGAAGGAAATATGAAGGCTGAAAGTGTTGCTTTCTATACCATGACGAGCGCGGTGCTATTGATTCCCTTAGCCTTGCTGATGACCGATTTTTCGCAGAATATTAACTGGGGATTTAGTGGAGTCTATGCGGCAGGTCTTATCCAATCCCTCAATGCCGTTGGATTCCTGTTTTTTGCCTATGCCATCCGCTATGGCAAGGCGATTATTGTGGTGCCTATGATGTCCTTAGCCCCGGTGGTTACAGTGATTCTCTCACTTATTCTATACGCAGTAATTCCGCATCCAGTCATTATTGCCGGGATGATCATCGCCTGTATTGCTATTTATTTGCTGGCGCTATAGGAAGTTCTAATATAGAACAATACCGGATTATAAGTCATAATGGTTTATAAGGAGCTGTTGATGGGTTCAATGAAAGAATTAAAAGAACAGGTGTGGCAAGGTAACATGGACCTCTTTAGAAAAAACCTGGTGGTTCACACTTTCGGGAATGTCAGTGGAATTGACAGAGTTGAAAATATTATTGCCATCAAACCCAGCGGGATTCCCTACCCTGAACTGACACCGGATAAAATCGTCTTGGTTGATTTGGAGAGCAGAATAGTGGACAGTAAATATAAACCTTCTTCTGATACCAAGTCACACCTGGTTCTTTATAAAGCATTTTCTCATATTGGTGGAATTGTTCATACTCACTCTCCTTATGCCACGGCCTGGGCCCAGGCTAACAAATCGATTCCCTGCCTGGGTACTACTCATGCTGATCACGTTCAGGGAGATATACCGTGTACTGCAAAACTTACTGATAAACAGATCAAGGGTGATTATGAGACGGAGACCGCCAATCAAATAGTCAAGAGATTTTCAAACATTTCCCCTGACGAAGTTCAAATGGTTTTGGTGGCAGGACATGGTCCTTTTACCTGGGGGAAAACCACCGAGCAAGCGGTTTATAATTCGGTGATGCTTGAAGAAATTGCAAAAATCGGCCTGTGGACCTTAATGATCAATGCTGACGTGGCCGTTATAAAAAAATCACTCATGGACAAACATTATCTGCGCAAGCATGGAAAAGATTCTTATTATGGACAAAAATAATTTTTTACAGGAGTAAACAATGAACACCATTACTCAAAAGGAACTTTACACCTGGTGCAAAATTCCTTATCGAAGACTTGAGAATAACTCTTTATTAAAAATACCTTTTAGACTGTGTGATGATTCTGTTGCCATGGGGAAATTAATGGCCCGTGAGTTAGTGGATGAAATTAAAAATTATAATAAAAGAGATGAGGTTATCCGGGCAATAATTCCGTGTGGACCGAGCTGCTGGTATAAGCCATTTACCGAGCTAGTGAACAAGGAAAAGGTCAATTTAAAGAGATTTGTGGTCTTTCACATGGATGAATGTCTGGACTGGCAGGGGCGTGAACTCCCCCGGAAGCATCCTTACAGTTTTAGGGGATTCATGGAGGAGCATTTTTATGCCCCGGTTGATCCTGCGTTAACAGTACCGGAAAAAAATAGAATGTGGCTTAATGCAAATAATGTGGAAAAAATAAGAGAGCGAATCTGGGAAGAACCCATCGCTATTACCTATGGAGGGTGGGGACAGGACGGCCACGTGGCCTATAATCAAGCCAGACGGCATCCCTTTAGTCAGGTGACGGTTGATGAGGTGCGTAATTCTACCGTACGTATCCAGGAAAATAATATTGATACCATTATCGCCCTGGCGCAACGGACTTTTGGCAGTGCTTATCAATTCGTTCCGCCAATGTCGGTGACCCTGGGCATGAAGGAATGTTTATCCGCTAAGAAAATCCGGCTTTTCAGCGATACTGGTGCCTGGAAGCAAACCGCCCTGCGGGTGTCTTTGTTCAGTCCCATCACCCCGGAATATCCGATCACCTTACTGCAGGAGCATCCGGATGCATTGCTTACTGCCACTATTTCCACTGCTCAGCATCCCATCAGCGAGCATACGGAATGGGATCTGGGAATTAATTTTGATTAGAATGCAAATGAGTAAATCATAACCTCTCATTCAGGAAAGGGCAAATTTTCGATGAAAGCATTAAAGGTTAATATTAAAAACCGCCATTATCAGGCCATGATTGGTGTTGGGGGAATAGGATCGGGCATGTTTTTCCGTCTCGATGGTGACCATACTCTCGGCCGTGAAGAAAGCCGCAGCGGTTATTTCCTCGATCGGAAAGATTATTGCAAACTTCATATTATCTCTCATTATGTTCAAACTTTACTGGGAAGAGATTTCAGGGTTATTCCGGTCGGGAAAGTAGGCGGAGATGATGTTGGCCAGCGATTAGTGGATGAAATGCAACAGACCGGATTTATGATGGATTATGTGGATCGATCTTCCGGCGACCAGACACTTTTCTCATTTTGTTTTATTTATCCCGATGGAGGCGGGGGCAATATGACTACCAGCGATTCGGCCTGTTCGAAGGTTAATGCGTCATTTGTGTTGAAAGCTGAATCGGAATTTGTTCACTTTTTCGGAAAGGGTATCGCCCTGGCGGCTCCGGAAGTACCGCTGGAAGCACGGGCGACACTGCTAGAACTGGCTACGAAATACCAATTTCTGCGAGTAGCCTCATTCACTTCAGGAGAAATTGGCAGTGCAGTTCAATCCGGTTTACTGCGCCAGGTGGATTTGCTGGGGATTAACCTTGATGAAGCAGCGGCTGCGGTTGGCCTGTCTATTACCGATCATACCCCTGAAGCCATCGTGGAAGCTGCAGTGAAAACCTTTTGCGACATTAACCCAAAGATTCTACTTTCGATAACAAAAGGTAAAGACGGAAGTTGGTCCTGGGATGGATCTAAGCTTACTCATGTACCTGTATTTCAGGTACAGGTCCAGAATACTGCCGGAGCAGGGGATGCTCATCTTGCAGGATTAATAGCAGGACTCACGGCAGGATTATCACTATCGGAAGCCCAGCAATTAGCCACACTCACCGGTGGTTCATCGGTTGAGTCACCTCACACTATTAATAAAGAAACAGATCGGGAAGCGTTACGCAGGATATCCGACCGTTCGAAAAATGCAATAAATAAAAATGTTTACAACTTATTGGAGGATTAACGATGAGTATTACTATGCGCATTATGCAGCGATTTGATCCCACCCATGAAAATGAATTCATGGAATTGGAAAAGAAATTTGCTGAATTGGAACACGCCCGCCCGGATTACCCAAAAGGAACAAGAATGCAGCCAATATCTGCCTCTGAACCGTGCAATACCTTAATCTGGCAAAATGAATTCCCTGACATTGAATCTGCATACAAGGTTCTCGATTTTTTTAGCGGCGACCATTCACACGAAGCTTTACTGAAAAAACAGTTGCCCTATTTCAGGCAGGTAAAAATTGAGTTTTATAAAAATCTGGATTATTAGGTTAAATCTGAATCTAATCTTACATTAGATCAAAATATAAAATATGTGTCAGAAATATATTTAAGAAATCCGTCCTAACTATTTTAGGGAGTAAAATTATGCTGAAATTTCGTTTGAACAGATTATTTGGTAAATCCGGAAATTGTCTGGATGTGGCCATCGATCATGGCTTATTCAATGAAAAATCGTTTTTGAGCAGTATCGAGAATATGGAAAAAGCAGTTAAAACGATTGTAGATGCCCGGCCCGATGCTATCCAATTGACGGTAGGGCAGGCAGAAATTCTGCAAAAAATACCCGGAAAAGAAAAACCGGCGCTGGTACTGCGTACCGATGTAGCCAATTGCTATAATCCGGAAATTCCCGATTATTTATACAGTTACATCATAGAAGATGTTGTGGAACAAGCGGTTGCCTTAGATGCGGCCTGTGTAGTGGTGAATTTGCTGCTCTTACCCAATGAACCCGAGTTACATCATCAATGCGTGATGAATATCTCCGAACTCAAACCAAAATGTGATTATTATGGAATGCCGCTAATGGTCGAACCGCTGGTAATGCAGCACAATAATGAGAAGGGCGGATATATGGTGGATGGTGATATCAATAAAATATTACCATTGGTTCGGCAAGCGTCTGAATTAGGGGCAGATATCATCAAGGCCGATCCTTGTGACGATATCAGCCAATATCATCGTGTCATCGAAATCGCCGGTAAACCTGTCCTGCCGCGAGGTGGTGGAAAAGCTCCGGAAAAGGAAATATTAAAGCGAACCTATGATTTGATGCAGCAGGGTTCCAGTGGCATAGTCTATGGAAGAAATATTATCCAGCATGAAAAGCCCTCTCAAATGACCAAAGCTTTGATGGCGATTGTTCATGACGGAGTAAAACCCGAAAAAGCCATGGAAATCTTAAAAGGATAATTTAAAATATTAGTGAGATTTTGAGAGTTAAATTTTAATGATTTTTTTTAAATAAAATTAAAAATACAGAATCTAATACTTTCAGGAGTCAGCACATGACTGCTAAAAGAAAAATTCGTTGTGGCATAATCGGTTGTGGTCTGATGGGTAGGGAATTTGCGGTGGCAGCTGCCCGTTGGCCAGCCTTGTTGGATTTGAAAGTTCAACCGGAAATTGTGGCTATTTGTGATTTGAATGAGAGTTTATTTGAATGGTACCAGACGAATTTCAGCGCCATAAAAATGGTGACTACTCAATATCAGGATTTGCTTTCGGAAAAAGATATTGATCTGATTTATTGTTCGCTTCCGCATAATTTGCATGAAAAAGTATACATTGATATTATTCAGGCTGGTAAACATTTGTTAGGAGAGAAACCTTTTGGAATCGATCTCGCTGCCAACAGCCGGATCCTGAAAGCTATCCAAATGCATCCCGAAGTATTTGTGCGGTGTTCTTCGGAATTTCCCTTTTTTCCTGGCGCTCATGAGATCCATAAATTCATTCTAAAAAATCCCTGGGGAAGAATAATTGATGTAAACAGCGGCTTTTTACACTCCTCGGATATCAATTTTGAAAAAGCCATCAATTGGAAAAGAATGATCGAAATTAATGGCGAGTATGGCTGCATGGGTGATCTGGGTATGCATGTCCTGCATTTACCCGTTCGCGCCGGCTGGATTCCTACCAAGGTCTTTGCCTCATTATCGAAAATTGTCAAAGAAAGGCCCGATGGTAAGGGTGGAATGGTACCCTGTAAAACCTGGGATAATGCTACCATCTGTTGTGAAGTTGATCATCCCGCTGAAAAATATAAATTCCCCATGGCCATCAAAACCTATCGGATCGCTCCTGGCGAAATTGATACCTGGTATATCGAGGTGCTGGGTACAAATTTCAGTGCTCGATATACCACAAAATTTCCTAAAACACTACAAACCATGGAGTATAAAAATGGTGGTAAACAAGAGTGGCGGAGCGAAGATCTGGGATATTCTTCGGTCTATAAGGCCATAACCGGTTCTATCTTCGAATTTGGATTTGCCGATGCAATTTTACAAATGTGGGCCGCATTTTTTGATGAATTTAGTAATCGCAGTAAAGATATCCCTTTTAGATGTGTAACACCGCAGGAGACCTCCCTGCAACATCAAATTTTAACCGCTGCCTTAAATTCGGGAAAGACTGGTGAGGTTGCTGTTGTTAATAAAATATCATGAATGGAACGACCTGAACTATTTAGGGAATAAATGAATAGTATTTGGATGATTCACATAAGAAAGGAGAAAAACAAATGGTAACATCTAAAGTGGGATTTATCGTCTATGGAGTTCATAAAGATGGTCTTTTAGATCCTATGGGTACCCCTTTTATTGATGCTAAGCTGGTAAAAAATGCTAAAGAGGCTCTTAAAAAAGCCGGATTACAACTGGTTGAGCACGATCTAATCATTGCCTCCAAGAAGGAAGCCAGAGCTTGTTTTTCCAAATTCAAAAAGATGGATGATATCGATGCAGTTATTCTATTCTCCGGTACCTGGGTCTGGGCAGCCCATTTGATCGCTGCACTTCAGGATTTTTCCCGTACCGGTAAAGGCATAATTTTCTGGACCAATCCCGGTTCACAGGGCTGGAGACCGGTGGGGGGGTTGGTGATGCACGGTGCTCTGAAGGAAGTTGGTATACCGCATCGTTTTGTTTATGGCGATTATAAGGATCCTCAGGAGATTAACAAAATTGTCTCTTACTGTCGGGCCAGCCATGAAAAAAATAAACTCAACATGAGCACCATCGGAGTATTTGGAGGCCGGGGCATGGGACAGACTTGTGGAGTAGCAGATCCTTCCCAATGGATGAAAGTATTCGGAGTTGACATTGATTCACGGGATACCACGGAGTTAATTGCCACCGCCAAGAAAATATCTGCCGATGAAATCAAAAAAGCCGGGCAGGAGATACAGCCTTTTTTTTCTGATTCTATTCCCGAAGATGAAACCTCGGAACGCTCGATCAGATTGTACCTGGCCATCAAAAAAATTGTTAAAAAAGAAAATTGGGAATTCTATACTATTCAGTCTTTCCCGGGATTAGGAGATGATTATAGTGCCACTTGCTTTGCCCAAAGTATGATGCTGAATGATGGTGTCGGAACTTCTACTCTGAGTGATTTCAACACCGCTATGACCGTAAAACTTTTGACTGATTTAAGCCCGGAACGGGTGTATTATGGCGATCTACAACACATTGACAAATCTAACAATGAAATTAAGATCATTGGTGACGGTGCTTGTCCACCTTCCCTGGCTGGAA
>CAYWTB010000028.1:0-49784 GCA_964461135.1 uncultured Caldithrix sp.
AAAGGAGATTTCTGTCTTTATGATGAAACTTTTTATAAATGCTTAATTCACAAATTCGGGCTAAAGCAGGAACTGATAATAAATAGGATACGAAATCCACCAGTCAGGGAATCTCCCTAAAATACTTTTGATTAATCCATCCATGGGGCTCTCCTTTCAAAAGAAGATTGCCTGCCCGGCGGCTGCCGGGCCACGACATCCCTGTCTCGCAAAGACCTTGCACTTTTTTGTCTTTCTTGCGAAGGCAGTCTGATTGCTTTGTAAGGATTTATCACACTGATTAAAAATAAACAACAATACAAATGCGAATCCTCCCCCCCATTTATCATCCGAAACACTTTTTCCGGGTCACAGAGCAAACATCTGCGCAGAAATTGTGCCTGACCCACCGCTGCTTCAAAATCATTCTTCTCCATTACTTCAACAGTTGCCCCACCGGTGATTAAAATGGTGTTTCCGGAAATGCACATGAGCATCTCCCTCTACCGCCGAGTTAACGGGTTTATCCAAATCCTAACGTTGTACCATATGATCTAATCCCTGATCTGGAACCACTCTATTTTTCTTTTAAATGCCGGTCAGCCGGACCGTCAGGGGTATACCCTTCCACTGCCACAACTTTGTTGCCTTCTTTGATAAACTTTAACCGGAAATAATCGATTTCATCAAATCCGAAATAATCTTCGCTGAGCGGGATCATCTTGAATTTTGCCCTGCCCTCGCGCTGGTAAAACAGGGAACCGTCCTCCAGGGTAATGGTTCGCGGGCCATAGGTCCCGACATAGGATTTCATGACCTCCGGACTGATGGTCACCGGATTGGCCTGGGATTGATATCCAACTAACACCCAGGAATAATACCTTTTGAATTTCGGGTCCTCTTCCTTTTCACTTAACTTTTTCATAGCTAACATCTGGGCGGTTTCCAGGGCTTTATCGCTGGCTATTTTTATGTCCGGTTCAACTCCAACCCCTTCCCAGTTGGTTTTAGTAATGGGATTATAGGCCCGGGCAAAAGGCAGGCTCATCAAAAAATTATCATTCAGGATCACAAATCTATTGTTATGGGCGCCGCCGCCGGTGGTCTCGCCAATCACCGTGGCCCGTTTCATATTTTTTAAATTATAGCAAAACTCTTCTGCCGCGGAAAATGTGTTTTTGCTGGTTAACAGGTACAGGTCAACTTTATCCAGTCTTTTCCCGGGCAGGTAGGTATAGCTCCAGTACTGGGTGGTTGTGTCCTTCTTTTGGTAGTAAAAAGAGTTGAGAAGTTTGCGGGGATTATCCAGGAAATAGCTGCACAGGAACTGGACCATTTCCGCAGCTCCGCCGCCGTTTTGTCGGAGATCTATAATAACTGCATCGGCATTGGCCAGGAAGTTCATCGCCCCGACTGCCACCGGGTAAGCATCGGGATCCTCACTGAAGCTGTTGAATTTCAGGTAGCCGATATTGCCGGGGAGAATCTTAATTTCCGCAAAGCCATAATTGGCGATCCGCTCCTGTCTCTTTTTAAACAAAATAGCCGCTTCATCCTGTTGGGCACTTTGCCGCTCAATTTTGATCCGGTCCGGGTTAAACATGATGCGCAGATGATCATCCCTGTGTATAGCCGCCAGATCTTCGGTTAGTTTGGCGGCAAATTCTCTTGGATCGGTTACCCCGTTGTATTTGCCGGCGCGGAGATTCTTTTTCAGAGCGGCGACATATTTTTTGGTGGCATCCGGGAAGATATATTCCCGTTCCAGGTTGGCACAGACCGAATCAATCACCGTTTTTTGCTCGGCCTTTTCCAGGACCGGCGGATTGCCCTGGGCGAATAACAGGGAGAAAGTTAAAAGCAGCAGAGTGAACAGATAATGACATTTTTTCATTGTATTTATCCTCTTTTTGGGGACTTCTAACATATACGGGAGAGGACAGGAAGGTTACATAAAAAATGCCTGTATATGGGCAGGGTAAACCCCGGCAAGATTCTCCTACCAGCCGTTTCCGTAAAAACGGCTGCCGGCACTTAACAGAGGTCTGGATCGTCACCCGCAGGGTGAGGTCTACTACAGCCGCTTGTTATACCGGGAACTACCACTTCGGACCCCGCGACTTCATTATCATGTTGCCGGACTCCACCCACTCCTGATATGGCCTTTTTTCCCAATATTCGTCCGGTCCGAGCTTTCCCTTCAGTTCGAGAATCTTGCTCTCACAGGTTTTTTCTTCACCATTGTCCTGAACTCTCCTTATTTCAAGGTCGCCTATGAGAGCCATCGGATGAATGGTTCCTTTAAAAATAAAGATGTCTTTAGTGGGCACCCATTTCTTTTCCTTCTCAGAGTAAACACTTCCGGTGGTAAGTTTTGCCCGAAATGAAATTTTTCCCGTTTTCTCATCATATTCAATGTCATCCAGCTTACCGGTAGGAGGATCTGCGGGGGGACCAACATATTCATAGAGGAAACCGGTAAGTTTTCCATTATGCCTCCACATTTCGACCTCAGTTCCTGAAGCATGTGGATCCTCACTTTTTGATACTTCAACGTTTGACCATTTTCCAAAACCGCTCAAATCATCTTTTGATTGACTCATGCTGTCAGAAGGATAAACAGAGCCAGACACCTGGGTGCATTGATTTATTATTCCCGTTTCGGACGAATAACCAGTGACTATACGGGTGATGGTAAAACCAAAAAACAGACAGATAAGAAAACATTTTTTCATTAAGGTCCTTTCAATACCTATATGGCCTGACATTAAGATTAATTAACCTTTACTGTCTGAATCCGGGTAGTCTGGAAATATCCAGGCATGCCTCAAAGTTTCCAGTCCTGTCCTCATACACCGTGTCCAAACCGTTACCGGCCGGAAGCCGGCCTCACATAATCGCCGTTATCAACACCCTAATGGTGAAGAGTTTGAGGGAGTCTCCCGACTGTATGTGCATTATCGGTTTCAGGTTCTCGTTAATTAGAAATTTCAGAGTCAGTTTTACATCCCCCTTTTCCCCTCCATCTGTCTGCCTGCCTGCATCCCGCATGATATCGGACGAACGGTCAGAATGGCCGGGCAGGGTGATGTCATTGGCCTACGCAGTTTCGTCCCTTTTCAGACCATTGTACGGGATTATTTTCAATATATTGACATATTTTATTATATGATTTTTTATTGCGGATAATATGAACATAATAATTGCGTTGCCAGGCGGGTACGCCCGGGGGTTGGCGTAATACGTTTATTTGTTTGGTTACCGTGGATTTAAATGAACGTATTATGGTTGGAATGGTGTTTGACGTCGGTTTGCCGAATTGTTCACGAATTGGGGCACGATGCATAGGGGCACGATGCATCGTGCCCCTATGATGGGTATTATCATTATCAATAATATGAATAATCCCATGGATATGATCCGGCATTACCACAAATGCATCCAATTCGATATTGGGTCGTATTTCGGCGGTTTTCAACCATTCATTGTGCACCAGGTTACCCCATTTATTCAATCCCATTTTTCCATTTTTAATTTCTCCAAACAACCGTTCCCGCTTATAGGTACAAATGGTAATAAAATATAATCCTGACTGGCTGTAATCGTATCCTTTTATTCGAATGGAATGCCTATGGTGAATGTCGGGATTATAAACCATTGTTAGTTTCTTATACCCTCAATTTTTAAGCGCCTTTTTTAGCAACGGATTCAGCTTGTATCGAATCCTGGAAGGGACAGCCGAATTAACAGTAATTTTCTCACATTCATTGAAGCGGGCCAGCGCCCCAACTTTTTGCGCCAGATCCGGTAAAAAATCCCATCCTGCAGTTAAGGGCTCCTGAAAAACCATGTTCTGTATCAACAAGGTCCGGTTTATCCGGTCTGCCTTGGGATCCAGCCTGCCAATAAAATTCTCCCCCCACAAAATGGGAAGATTAAAATAACCATATCGCCGTTTGGATACCGGCAGATAACATTCCAGGGCATAGTCGAATCCGAAGAGGCGTTTTATCCGGTCGCGCTGTATGATAAGGTTATCGAAAGGGGAGAGCAGAAAAAGCTGCGCCGGCTGGTCCCGGAATTTTTCCGTGCTGTTCAGTATCCCGGGTAAAGTATAATGTGGCATATTCTTATTCCCCTCCACCTGCACCTCCATCACTTCTCCCTCTTCCGTCAGATTCTGCACGGTTTGGGCAAGCATTTCCCGCTTAACCATCTGCAGATCCGAATCCCGGGAGGATTCCGGCTGCAGAAATTTCAGGATGGTTTTATGACCGGCAATGCCTAGTGCCTGCAGGGCGCGTCGCACCAGAAATCTTCCCAATTCCTCCTGGCCCGGCTGGGTAGTATCCACACCGGGAGGAAGAACCCGCTCGGTGAGATCATAAATCTTTTGAAAATTTTCCCGCCGGCTGATCATTAGCTCTCCCCGCCAGAAAAGCAGTTCCAGGGCCATTTTGGCCGGCTTCCAGTCCCACCAAGTGCCACCCCTTCTCCCCGGGGGAGGCTCAAAATCCTGTGAGCTCCGGGCACCCTCTTTCCGGACACGCTCCAGAACCGGTTCCAGAAGATTTCCGCATTTATTTAACTGCTGTTTTATCCAGGAATTGGCGGGATTCCGGAAATTTTGCATTTTTGGCAGATAAAATCGGTAGTCGAATAACGGCAGGTAGGACATGGCGTGCCCCCAGTATTCGAATATCCGGCGATCTGCTGCCTGAAGTTCATGCAGCATCTCTTCACTGTAATCCGGATGGCGGCTCCACAGGGTATGATGATGTGAACGCTTGATGACCGATATGGTGTCTATCTGGATATAACCCAGTCTCTGAATTGTCCGGAAAACACCATCTTTTCCCCCCGGCAGTGGCGGGCTGCCATCAAGCAGTTGGGCATTCAGACTTATTCGGCGTGCCAGGCTGGATGATATTTCCATTTTTCAGGGACTTTCAGCAATGTTTCGGTCAGGTTTTAATCAGGATTCAAAGCCGTTTTAACCCGTTCCGGGGTCAGAGGCAGCTGGAATACCCTGGCGCCACAGGCGTCATATATGGCATTGGCTATTACCGCACCCATTATAATAATAGCGGGCTCCCCTCCGCCCTGCGGATCAGAATTTATGTTATCCATGATAACCGTTTCTATCTGCGGGAGCCAGGAGAACCTTGGAATTTGGTAGGTACCAAAATTTAGATCGAGAATTTCTCCGCCTCTGAAATGAATATCTTCCGCCAGGGCATAACCGAGCCCCATGGTAATGCAACCTTCCATCTGAATAGCGGCTCCTTCCGGATTAATGGCCAGGCCCATATCCTGAGCGCACACCACCCTCTTAACCGTAACATCCCCGGTTGTTTTATCCACTTCAACTTCTGCCATGCTGGCCACCAGGGTTCCCGCATCGGTTCCACAGGCCACACCATAGCCCCGGCCGCTGGGTGCCTTGGCAGCTTTCCATCCGAATTTCCCGGCAGCAGCCTGCAATACCCCGCGCATCTGTTTATCCGTCAGATTTTGCATACGAAATTCCACCGGATCCATTCCGGCTTTTGCAGCCAGAATGTCGATGTGGGATTCCCGGGCGAAGGTGTTGGTATTATTGGCGGGTGCCCGCCAGGCGCCGGTTGCGAAGGGATGAGCTCCCGGAGTACCGCCCCATCCCGAGCCATGAGACATGGTAAGATGATTGGGAATATTGTAAAATTGCTGCGACCCCCTTTCACCGGCAAAAAATACATGATAATCCCAAAAACTGATATCACCCGTTTTGGTAATTCCCGCCTCTATTTTTACAACTGCTGCAGGACGAAAGGAATCGTAGAAAAATTCCTCCTCCCTGCTCCAGCCAACCTGCACCGGCTTCCCGCTCAATTTTGCCAGCCGGGCGGCTTCTACAATCTGAAGGTTCCTGGTTTTGCCCCCAAATCCGCCACCCACAAAGGGGGAAATGACCCGTACATTTTCGGCCGGGATTCCCAGGGCTTCAGCTACTTCATCTTTGGCACGGAAGGGAGTCTGGGAGGAGGGCCAGACAGTTACCTTCTCCCCCTCCATATGTACAACCGCGGTATGCGGTTCAATGGGGGCATGCGCTTTATAGCCATCAAAGTACGATTCCTCCACCGTAACCGCCGCCTCTTTTTCACCTGCCTGAAGATTGCCTCCTTCTGCAACGGTTTCGCCTTCCGGGGCAACTTTGAGTAAATGGGCAAAGATGTTCTTATCGGTGAGATTTGAGGGGGGGGTGTTGTACTTTACTTTGATTTTTGCCAGAGCATCCGCTGCCACGTCCGGGTATTTATGTAAAACAGCAATAAGATCGCCATCCCTGATGACCCGGGCACCATCAACCTGCTCTGCCCCGCTCACATCAGCCTCAACCAGTTTGGAATCGTGTGAGGGAGGCCGTAAAATTTTTGCATACAACATTCCCGGAAGCTGAATATCCCCGGCATATTTGGCTTTACCGGTCACTTTTTCATGAGCATCCCGGCGTAAAACCGGTTTATTAATAATTTTAAATTCCGAAGGATTTTTTACCATAACCGTCCCGGAAAGATGCCGCCCAATTTTTTTTCCCTTGCTGAGTTGAGCATATGAAACCCTCTTTTTGTTATCAATTTTATCAATAACAAATCCATTTTCGGTTATTAAATTTTCCGGTGGGGTTTTGAGTTGCTCGGAGGCAAGCACTAACAACACTTTGCGACCTTCTGCGGCAGCCGCCCGCAAGGGCGGTCCGAAGAAACGGGTGGTGCGGGAGCCGAAAGTTCCCATATCCCATGGACACAAATCGGTATCACCCATCACCATATCCACGGCATCCAGGGTAACATCCAGTTCATCGGCCAGCATCTGTGCCAGAGAGGTGATTATACCCTGGCCCATTTCAATTTTACCGGTAAAGCATGCCACCCGTCCGTCTTCTCCGATCCGCAGGAAAGCATTGAAGTCGCTGGGCAGATCGTGCCGGGATCTTCTTCTCTGCACCTCCTGCGAAAACAAGGAGACATCCCTGACAGTAAAAAATATGAAGATTCCACCACCGGCTACTCTGAGAAATTCCCGCCGGTTCAGCTGAAATTCCGGTAAATCGTCGCTGAAATCGAGTTCCAGATAGTGATCTTTTTTCATTCTAATACCCTCCCTTCATTTCATCTGCGGCGGCCTGTACAGCCTTAACGATGCGGTTATGCGCTCCGCAGCGGCACAGGTTGTTGTTCATTCCACTGATGATATCCGGGGTTGAAGGGTGAGGATTTTTATTCAGCAGCGCATAGGCTGTTAAAATGATACCCGGGGTACAATAGCCGCATTGCAGCGCATCATGTTCCATAAATGCTTTCTGCAGAGGGTGCAGATTACCGTTTTGTGCCAGTCCCTCAATAGTCATAACCTCCTTGCCCTGAACGTCTTTTACCGTCAACTGGCAGGAACGCATTGCTTCGTTGTTGACCAGGACCGTGCAGGCACCACAATAACTCTCTCCACACCCGAATTTTGTTCCCGTTAATCCCAGATCGGTACGCAATACCCATAACAGTATCCGACTACTATCTACGCTTATGGTGGTGGGATTGCCGTTAAGCCTGAATTTAACTTTTTCAATCATGTGATCTCCTTTTCTTGCTGATTAAAAGGATCCCTGCATAAAAGTGATTAGAAATTTATAATATCAATATACTCTTAAGGTAACACATATAAACTTAAAATTCCATCATCATAAATCCCCGTTATTTTATTTTTAAAAATTCTTTAAGTTGTAAAATTTCAAGGGTTTATATATTTTAAAATAGTATTGATCATTTAAACGAATACATTATAAATAATTATCCGGACTATAAGTGGGTATAGAATAATAGTCTTAATTACCAAACAGGTAAAACGCATCATATAAAGTTAACTATTACTCTATTGGCGACTTTATTACTATTTAGCCCTACAAATCCATTTGTTAATCTGTTATATGATTATTTTCTAAACTCATCTTGAGGTGTAGATCTTTTATTGCTCTAAAGCTTGTTGGGTTATAATGATTCTTATCATGTCACGGAGTGTTGTATCTCCACAGGTGTGTTATATTGGTAGTAATCATAAGATTTACCGACCTCCCCCAAATCCCCTGTCTCGCTTTCGCTCACCAGGCAGGCCCTCCTTAGTAAGCAAAACTGTCTGGTAAAAAAAAGATATTGTATTTAAGAGAGACCTTCAGAAAAACTCTGCAGAAATTCCGGTGCACCGAGCGTAAAAATTCTTTCTGCCTGAACCCGCACTCAATAAAGGCAAAAAAGCGTTATTGAAAGTTGACTATTGAGTGCGGGTGAGTTTAAGAATTTTAGGGAGGCGCACCGTTGAATTTCCAGATTTTTTCTGACAGTCTTGATTTTTTGGTTCTTTTGCATCAAGGCAAAAGAACATATGAAAAAACAAAAGAAAAATGAAAAATATAAAGATGGAATACAATCCGGGAAAGTAAATCTATTTTAATATTCTCATATAACGATAAATCCATTTGGTAAAATATGAGATTATTACCCATCAATAAATTCCTCCTAGCCCCCATTAAAAAAGGGGCGAATGTTAGATTTTATTTATAGTCCGATATAAGACCTCAACAATCTCATTCACGTTATTGCACCTTTTTGAAAGAAAGAATACTACCGGAAACGTGACAGGCAATTCAAAATTATTCAAATTTAATTCGATATCAATTAATTCAAACCGTTTTCCGGATTAAAGGGAATAATCAGGTAAGACAATTCCGAATGAATTTAATATGAGGGAAATTAAACCGGTGTATTGAATTTTTTGCCAGGGGAATCTCCGGCAAAGGAGGAGTCTGAAGGCTAGTCACTTTCCTGATAGTATTCCTCACATTCATTTTCTCTTCCCAGGATGACCCGTTTGCCCTTCACGGAGCCCCGGGAAACCGTTACCACCGTACACTGGCTTTCCTCACCTTGACATACAACCACTTCTCACCGGATGAGTACGGTTCGAAAATGTAGTGATCACGTTTCCGTTCAGACAGCAGAATGTGCGGGGAGCTCATATTACAGCACTAAGTCTTGGGCGGTGTTTGGGTACTCAAGGCAGCAGCAGCCACTAGCAATTCCGCTGATACATTATGCTCTCGTCCGCAGTGCGGACAGCGAACTTTTTCCTTGATAAATTGTGGAGGGACTTTCAGTTTCACACCGCAGGCACAGGTTAGAATTCCGTAACCATTATTTTTGTGCAGTATATCCTTGATATCCCGCAGGTTTTTCTGCGGATCATGTTTTGCCGTTTCAGCCGCAGCAGAACGTACTCCCTGTTCCTTCACCCCCTGCAACATGCCGGGTGTAAGCAACACGGAATTATTTACTTTCTTAAAGGCGTTTTCGTAGGCAACCAGAGAGGATGATTTTGCCATGCCGCGCAGGATCCTGATTCGTTCAGCCGTAGGCGGATGGGTACTGAATAAACCGGATGTTCCTTCCCAGGACGCCATGGGGTTGACGATGAACATGGGAGCCAGCGTGCGGCTTTTGGAAAAATTCTTGCTCTGGTTGTCGGATATTTTTTCCAGGGCGGAGGCCAGTCCTTCCGGGTAGCGGGTAAACTGGGCGGAGCTGGCGTCTGCCAGGTATTCCCGTTTACGGGAAGCTGCAAAATAAAGGATCTGGGCCAGCAGTGGTGCCAGAATAGCCAGAACAATGCTGATAATTAAAACGATAATCGCCAACTGCCCGCCTCCCTGTGAGGAAGACCTTCGCCGGCCGCCGCTAATACTGCTGAACCACAGGCCGCGCACAAACAGATCCGCCAGAATCACTACGGCACCAAGGGTCACTCCGGCCAGGGTCATGAAGAGTGTGTCGCGGTTATAGATATGCCCCAGTTCATGGGCAACTACACCCTGCAGCTCATCGCGGTTCAGTTTCGAGACCAGGCCGGTGGTTACCGCTATAGCCGCCCTTTCCGGGTTCAGGCCTACCGCAAAAGCATTGGGCACATGCGAATCGATTATATAGATGCGGGGCATGGCCGGCAAGCCGGAAGCAATTTTCATCTCTTCCACGATATTGTAAAGTTGCGGAGCATCATCCCGCTGGACTTCCCGCGCACCGGCGGTTGCCAGCAGGATCTTTTCCCCGCTGGAAAAGCTTATCAGCAGCATAACTATCCATATCACCATAGCGATCAGGATGCCCCAGAAAATTCCCTGCGATGGATCATGAGGAAAGAAAAAATAGCCCACGACAGCTCCCAGAGCGGCTAAAACACTGCCCATTACAAAAACCAGCCCCATGGACTTCCGGCGATTGGCGGCAATTATTTCCCACATGGTGTGTACCTCTGCCCTGAATAGCTATACTGATTCAACGGTATCAGTTAAATTTGACCTGCGGAGCTTCCCTTTCGCCCGGAGTTTCGATTTCAAAAAAATCCTCCTGCTTGAATCCGAACATACCGGCCATCGTATTGGTGGGGAAACTTTCAATCCTGGTATTATACTTTTGAACCGCGTCATTATAAAACTGCCGGGCAAAACCCACCTTGTTTTCAGTGGAGGTCAGTTCTTCCTGCAGGGCCAGGAAATTCTGATTGGCTTTCAGGTCGGGATAATTTTCCACCACCAGCATGAAGCGGCTCAGAGCATTATTCAGCTGCCCCTCTGCTTTGCCCTGCTCTGCAGCCCCTTGCGCCTGAACTGCCTGGCTGCGAGCCCGGGTAATGGAATCAAATGTTTCCCGTTCGTGCTTCATATATCCCTTGGCAGTCTCCACTAGATTGGGAATCAGATCATGACGCCGCTTCAACTGTACATCAATCTGGGCCCAGGCGTTTTTCACCTGGTATCTGGACCTGACCAGCCCGTTATACATGCCCACTATCCATACCATGATAATTATCAGGATGGCAAGAGGAATTAAAATGATCATATCAATTCTCCTTCGTATCGGTTTTCCGGGAAAAGAGTTCACCAAAAAAAGTGCGAATATGCTTCAAAGATCCTGAATATCCGGCTGATTCCGCAATTTTCTTTATCTCGCCGCTGTCCAGCCATATACCGCCGTCCCGCGGACAAATATCAACCTCCACGGAGGTGTGAGGAAACGAACCCTTCATCATCTTCTTATGACAACACGGACAACGGCGGCGGCCCCGGCTGTAACCGGATAAATCAGACAGATCTATCGAACCATCGGTTTTATCCAGCAGCAATTCCAGCTCCCCCTGGTCCAGCCAGATGCCTTCACAGGAGTGGCAGTAATCAATTTCCACCTGCTTGTACTCCATGATCAGCATGGGTGTTTTACATACCGGACAATCCATTCATTCTCCTGAAAATTCAGGTTTTCTGTTAAAATAATGCCTCAATATAGAATCAAAATTGTTAAACTAAAAGCAAAAGCTGGAAATTTAACCTCCTGGAGAGAGGAATTTTTTAATTTTAGTGATATTGATTAAAAATTCGGAATCATGCAGATTAAAAGCTTGAGATACCCGGATGATATCATCGGGTTACTGATTGGCCGTTGCTTTGGAGGGTGCAGGGGCATGTTCAAAAAAGACAGTAAAGGAGGTTTTTTACTGAAAACCCCGGGAAAATCTGAAAACATAACAAATCCGGCAAACCATCCTATCGTTTGGAAAAAGGTCAGAGGTAATAAAACCACAGTTCCGGATTTATCACAAATGAAAATCCACAGCCGCATTAATTCTGGTCTGTTCTCTGTATTCCGCTGTAAAGAGATGACTGTCCAGAATTTCCAGCCTGGTGGTTAAATGTTTTAATTCCTCTTGGATCCCCGCCCCCAGGAAGGTTGCGTTGTGTTCCATGGTTCCAATATAACAACTACTATTTTAAATGTTGCGGTCAGCCATTTCCAATTCATGCAGCATCCTTTTTTCAGTGTCACATAGAAACATCCAGCCTGAACCCAGCGCATTACGGACCTCAAGGCATTAAGCCGGTCATCCACCGATACCGCGATCTATGAGCAGTAATTGACCCGAAGTTCAGCTTGCAGAAAATTCACATAATTCGTCAACTGACGATGGTCTTTCGGGCAGAAATAGCCCCGGTAAAATATGAGGGCCGCGGGCATCTTTCCCACCAGTGTGGATAGCTGCTGTTCCCGCCCGGTGTAATCAGGCAGTGTAAAATTGGGATACTTTTTTCCCGGTTTCAGATCGGATCTCATCGGATAATCCATTTATAACTTTCCTTTCCCCCTTATGAAAAAATTGGCCGTCTTACTATTATTAATTTAAATGGCAAGTTTTTTATACCCCGATTTCTTTTTGCAAGGAGATTAGAACTACTTGCATAATTATACGACAAGACAAAAATGAACAATTTATGAATTTCGGGAAGGATATAACCTGATCTATTCATCGATAACACAGATTATATTCACACTTATATCTTAAAACCAGTTTCGTTTACTAAGTACTTTCTTTCATAAATCAAGTAACGTGTTAATATTAGACAGGATAAACAGGATGAGCAAGATAGAATTTCATCAGGTTCATCTGATTGTATTGCAGAATATGTATAGTTTCATATAACGGTTGGACCGTCTTTTCAAAAGTGCTTATTACCGTGTGTATACTGAAACCAGCAAATAATAAACAACCATTTTTGCAGTTCAGGGTGCAGAACTGAGCTGTTGGTTTAAAAAAATTTAGTGTTATTTACAGGATTAAAATTATTATTGGATCCTGTCACATGGTGATGCCTATGGCATTAATCCTGTCAAAAATATATATTACCGTATTTATGATTTGCTGTATTTAGTACCCTGGATTCGACTAAAATTTTAAAAAAACTCCAATATTCTTTATTCAATCAATTGTTATTTATGTATCTCCTTGCACTCTGTGTAATAATTGGTGAATTACTCAGAATAATAAAACAGTTAAGAGAAGGGATTTTTTTCGGGAAAAGATTAGCCCTATTCGCATAAACTGAATATGTTTGTCAGATCGCCCTCCTCCAGAATCTTCCTGCGGGGTTTTCCCTGGTCATCCGGCCAGCGTACCAGGCGGATTTTCCCGCTTTCTATTTCGATGCCGGTAATGTCCCCGTCCGAAAACGAGCAGCAACCGGTATTAAAATAGCACGGTTTCTTATCCGCGGGAATATCCAGCATCACACCGTTGAATTCAGCCAGCATTTCATTCAACCGGATACTTTTTTCATTTATCGCCGCATCCAGCTCTCCTTTCCGCCGGGGAGCCGGCTCTTCCGAAAGTTTTTGCTTCAACAGTTCTATTTCCCTTTTTAATCTGGCTTCATATGACACAGAGGAAAATACCGGATGATGAGTATGTCCTGTTATCAGCAGGAGGCGATTCTGCTCACTGGCCCAGGCATGCATGGCCAGTTCCTGTCTTAAGCGCAGTTTAAAATCGCGGGAAGGCGTGGTCGATTTGATCCCGGTCAAACGTTGGAAAGGCCGCCACAGGTAGCGCACCGCCAGCCGGCTGAGCCCGGCGTAACGATCAGACTCCAGGGTACCCTGGTGCCCGTGAACCAGTAACAGTTCACCGATTTTTCTCCCCCCGTCAGATACCATGAATTGCAATCCCTCCGGAACAATCGCCTCTTCCGATGGTCTGGCGATATATGACTTCAGAAATTTGTTCACCCGGCTCTGATACTGCCATTCATCATCATGATTTCCCCACAGCCGGTAATAGCGGTTAGCAAGGGCAAATTGCTGTTCCAGTAACAAAGTGTCGTGATAAGCGCTTATGGTGCTGGCCGGCCGGCACTCCCACAGCTCTTCCACATCT
Organism: uncultured Caldithrix sp.; assembly: GCA_964461135.1. Classification (GTDB taxonomy): domain Bacteria; phylum Calditrichota; class Calditrichia; order RBG-13-44-9; family RBG-13-44-9; genus RQOF01. Next base: position 13,771 of record CAYWTB010000028.1, read on the forward strand.
CCCAGCAAACAGAGGGTAAATCCGGTTTCCAGATAATGGGCCAGCGCCGCATGATACGCGGCTTTACAGGGCTTAAAATCATCCGCCCCGTCATTCTGCCCGCGATGGTGATCGGAAAACAGGACCATTTTCAGATCCCGGATCTCAAGCGCAGGAAAGTGTTTGACCTTCTCCCTGGCTTTCTGCAGACCGCTGTTAATATGTTCTTCGTATGAAGGCATCGACTTGATATTTGTTTAAATAGTTTCTTAAAATAAATCAGGGGATGTGAAAATTGCAAGAGAATATGAGAGTAAAAGAAAAAATATGTTTTTGGAAATATAGAAAATCCTCCCGAAGGTATTAGAACCTTCGGGAGGAGTGAAATTAGATCAGTGCAGCAGAATCATTTTTTTGGTACTTACAAAATCGCCAGCTTTCAGACGGTAAATATAAATACCGGTACCCACGGCATTTCCATGTATATTCCTTCCGTCCCAGGTTATCTGGTGAACACCCGGATGTTTTTTCCCCAACCGGAAGGTTCGGACCTGTTGTCCCAGAATATTATAAATGCTGATCTCCACCTCCTGAACCCGGGGAAGAGCATAGCGAATGGTTGTGGAAGGATTGAACGGATTGGGAAAGTTCTGCATCAACACAAACTCGTTGGGAATATTCACGCTCCCGGGATCTTCAATGGGAAGCACAAGGTCATTTTTGCCAAACATTAAGGCCAGCGGGGATCCAAACAAAGGCCCGCCGGCACCGTTATTTCGGTAAGTAATTCCTTCCGTACCAAAATAGTTTTCAATTCCCACCAGGGCGTTATTACCGATGGCATCCGGGAGAGGATCTGTACTCTCCAAATTATTGTATTGATACTTAATATTGCCATTGGGATATAGTATAACTTGAAAGGTAATATAATCCGTGGCTGATCCCAGATCGTAAGCATGCCAGTAGGTGACCACAAAATGGGAATTATCTCCGCCGTAATACACGTGGGCATCCGGATGAGCGCTGTTATCAAGATTAAGATCCATGGCGCAGGCGGCCAGTAAATTGTTTGGTTCATCAACGTGCGGGATACTGGCATCATCCGCGGTGAAAGTATAACCATTCCTGAAAGTAAGATAGCCATTGGATCCTATGTAGAGGTCGGTATAAGTGCTGTCGAAGAAGGCGAAATTAAATCCGATAGATTGCGGCCCAAAGAAACCATTATTACCATCTCCGGAAGTCCAGTTTGTAATTTCGGTATGGCCTGAAGCAACAGGATCAATCCAGTCATAGGTTGGTTGTGTGGGCGACCCACTGGCGCCATTGGTTGAATTAGCAAAATAATAACCACCAGTTCCATCCTCACCGCCACCGTAATGCGAAGTATATTGTGCATTGGTGGTATATTTAACTTTTCCATTTTTAGTATAACACAAGTGAACCTTACCCTGCGGGTCAGTGGCGATGTCGAAGACACGACCATCATCCCATACGTAGAAACCCTGATCTCCATCCACATACTTGCGCACCCATGTACCCGAAGCATTGGTTGCGTATCTCAGCTCGTTGCTCAGTGAATGGTAATAGAGTATATGAGGATTGCCCTCAGTGTCAACATCGATGCGATTGCCATAGCTCTGAAATTCTCCGCTGTCAATGAACGTTGTGTTCCATACACCGCCTGTTTTGACGGCGTACCGGGTGTCCTGCCGCGGATCTCCTCCACCACTTACATAACTGATATGAGGTCTGTTCAGGCTGTCTACCACAATATCGGTTACCATACCTTCCAGTTGAGCACCACTCCAATTCCCCTCCACCGCCACTGGCGCTTGCCACGTACCGGTAGGAGCGTCGGTAACATAACCAAGTCCCAAACCCAAACCTAAATCGTAGTACGAAAAATGGACATTACCTGCTTTGTCTGCCGCAATTGAAGCATAATCATAGGCATAAATATTCGTGCCGACTCCGGACAAGCTCCAATTACCACTTTCATTCGTAAGGTATTTTAGCGGTGCAGACGAGGCCATTGACCCCGTCTCACAATAACTAATGTGTAGTTTGTTATACGAGTCAATGTCCATTGAGAGGGGCCAGAATCCGACGGTGTTCTCAACCAGTATTTCGGCCGACTGCCATGAGCCACCCATATTATTCGTATACTTGAGCTTAGCAGTAGTAGACCAGTCGTAATCGACATAGCTGATATGCACATTACCGGATGCGTCAACAACAATAGCAGAGCTCTGTATGTTCCCACTATTATCCAACATTTGAGTTTCCCATAAGCCACTGGCATTACTGGCATACATCAGATCTCCATCCCAGGAGTCGGTGAGATAGCTAATGTGCACCTTCCCAAAACTGTCTATAGAAATAGAGGGCGAACTGCCCTCGTCAACAGTCACCGAAATGAAATCACTCACTCTGGTTTTTAAATATACTGCGTTGTTTTCTGGTACACGGTCAATCTCATTGCCTGTAATACCTGCTCTGTTTCCTACAACACCGTCATTTGTTGTCTGAACTATAATTCGTATAACAGCACTGCTATCACTCGGAAGATTACCGATTGTCCAGGTAATGTAATTTCCCAAATGAGTGCATACTCCTAGATTACAATTGGCAGAGACAAAGTTGACGTTCGAAGATAGGGTATCCGTCATAACCACACCTGTGGCATTCATGGGCCCAAGATTCATTACATTAAACATGTAGGTAATATAATCTCCTGTTTTGACCGGATCCGGGTTATCCGAGGCTGAGATTGCCAGATCTGCTCCCGGGGGACGTTTCCAAAGAAAAATATCGGATTGTGAAATTATGGATGGACTTGGATCCTGATCATCATACCAGACAATTTTATCAGCAAAAACCCGGGGACCAAACTCGTCATCAGGTGCAGTGGAAATGGGGATGAGCGTTCCCCATAATTTATTATGGAAACTGTACATATAAATGTCCCAATTGCCGTTCTGGTCATCTGCAAAAACCAGATTATTCCCCCAGATGTGGGGATCTGCCTGATTTGGTTTTACCGCCATATTATGTTCCAGGATTGGTGAAAGTGGCCATTCCAGATGCAGCATGGCACCAGTATAATAATAATAATAGAACATGTAGATGTCCCAGTTGCCATTCCGGTTATCCTCCCAGAAGATTCTTCGCCCATAAATAGTTGGGTTTCTCTGTTCATTGGGATCATCACAGACTGTGACGATTTCTTGCCGATAAGCGTCGTACAGAAAAATATCCGCACCGGGGCCAGAGTAGGTTTGATAAGCAATCAAATGTTTATAAATACTTGGACTGAATTGAGGTCCCATATTGTCATCTGTAATTTGAACAGGAAAAGTACCGGCTGCGATATCATACATAAATAAATTTCCACTAAATGTTCCCGCACTTTGATCAACATAAACCAGCGTATCCCCGTAAATATCTGGATAATACTGGTCTCCGGCATAATCAATTAATGGGTAATCCCCTAATCCGGGATAATTAAAATTATAGTTGTAGATGTCCCATTTTCCATTCCGGTGATCTGCCCAGACCACTCTGTTACCTGAAATACGAGGTCTTACTTTAGTACCTCCTACGGAAGTAATCTGTGTTTCTGTGCTGTCCGGAATGTTATATAAATAGATATGATTCGTTCCACGTCGACTATCCACCCATACTATTCAATCTCCATCGATATCCGGGTCGATTTGAAGATATTGGGAATTGGTAATTGGGGTGATGGGGTTTTGAGCGACTAATGATGGTAGCAAGGTTAATGAAAAGAATAAAGTAAGACATAAAACCTGAAAGTGATTCTTTCTGTTCATGGTAATCCTCCTTTTACTGGACACATATTGTTTAATATAATAATACCCATTTTCAGTGTCCGGAAACTAAAACACCCGAGCATCTTAATATCAGTCAAAAATCATTAGACAGATATTCCGCTATTTTTACTGCTGTAATAAAGACCTGGAGAGAAGGAGGTGTGATCTGCCGGCTCGTAAAATCCTGTTTCTATGGTAGAATGAGACCTTTCATATTATTAGTGCCTATTTAATTATACAATAAATAATAAAGATTTTCAATACAAAAGAATGTGATGCACAACAAGTGAGAAAAACATATGATTTATCCTTTGACGGTTTGAGGTATACTTGCAATATTGTCGGGATTACCAAACTGTTCCAATCCCCTGTAAACAGGTTTTGTTGCACAGAAGGCACGGAGATGTCGCACCGGTCATCAGGATTAATCTCCTGAAGTATATATTTTAAACCACTTGATGTAATCCCGGAACACTAAACGATATTCATAAACTTTCCCCGGTCTTCAGGCCGGGGATTAAAGAATCCGTTATATTTGGGCGTTAGCCCCTATTTGTGAATTAAGCAGGCTAAGTAAAAAGGCGTTTTCTTAAATGGACAGACATAAGGCGGGTTGGCTTTAATATCAATCTTCGAAATTGAGGCCACAACCATAAAAAGAATATTTTACCTGTTCGATAAATGAGAATAGATCATAATCTGAAACGCTGTTAATAAAAGAACCTGACGATTTTGCGCAGGAAAGATGACGATATATAATGGACACAGCTCTGCTGGCAGGCTAAAAGCCCTCCCGGGATGCGGAGGGCTTTACGTGAATGCTCATGTTCCGGTTAGTATTTCTAATATCCCATTTTATCGGTCTTTTTGTAGCCAGCAGGTATTTCAAAATATTCCCGGGGAGCGCTTCCTTTTTTATACTCAATCAGTTCCTGTGTAGATTTTACACTGGTTCCCATCATCTTCATCGTACTCTGAGTAAGAACAGGTATGCCTTTGATTTTTTTCATTTCAGCGGCCATCTCCTGCATCGCGTTTCCAAACATGCCGCCCTGACCCATCATAGCAGCACTCCATTTGGAATATAATTCCGGATCCATACTTAAGTCCTCGCTGGCCCAGATCTCTCCTTCCGAAGGTCCCATCATGGTTTGCAGAGACTGTTCATATTTGCGGCAATTCCATGGACCTATTTTTTTGGTTTCCTGAGTGGGTGTAATGGTTAATTTCATCTGGGACATGCCTTTCATCATACTCATCATCGCCTGTTGCTGTTCCTGATCGACATCTTCCTTTTCCATGGCCTCTCCAATCTTGTTTTCCATGGCCGCACCAAAATTCAGGGGCATTTCAACATAGGTTTTTTTGGTATGATCCAGCATGTACATTTTGTTCTGATCCATACGCATGATGATGGTCTGCTGGCTGTTATCGCTTCGTATTTTGTCCGAAGAAATCCAAACGGTTTGAATCTCATCCTTGGCAGGTTGCACCTGACCCATCATTTCCATGCCATCGGTATGAGTCTTCTGTTTCATAAAAATGTCATTCTGGGAGATGGCGGACACCGCCATGAGTAATACCAGAATCATGCTGGTAATTAGAAAAACTAGTCTTTGCTTCATACGTTCTCCTTTCCGGAAAATTTTGGAAAATTTGAGCTTCTGCCAATGGACAGAAATGAAACATGCCCATCGAATTACAGTGCTAAATTAATAAAAAAGAATATTCCATACTAAAAAAATTTTTAATGATTCAGATAGGCGGCAAAAAGGTGCTGTAATTCTTCCAGAGATTCTTCCACCGCAAAAGGGAGAGCCAGGGCAAACATATCCAGCAGAACAAGAGCGTTCACCGATGAATCGGTTTTACTGGCAGCCCGCAGGCGTTCGGCGATTGCTCCGTTCAAAATCTGCATATTATGATAGATTTGTTTCAAACCTTCCAGTTCAAGATCCACCTGCTTTCCGGCTTTTTTACAAAAATACTGACCTAGCAGATACATGGAAGCAGCCCGGTAAATGGTTTCGGCCGTGTCCGCCAGCGGCAGGTGAAAGCGCGCCATGGGCCTGAAATAACTGGTATGGGGACATCCGCTTGTGGGTATCACTATGCCCATGATGGCGCTGAAAGCTTCCTGAACGGTGGCTTCGCGACTGATGGTACGCCGTTCAGTCAAAACCTCCAGAAAAATCCGTTCGAAAGACATCAGTTTGTCAAAATGCACGATGATGTTAACCAGATTGGCTGCCAGCGGACAGTTCAACTGTTGGCCCGGATCAAGCGGACAATGTGAACATTGCTGGAATGGCAAAGCCGTCCAGGCAGGAAGCGATCGCGGTATATTATTAAGCAGGGTCATGCTCCGCTCCTCAAATTCCATTGGATAAACTACTGTGGAGGAATCGGGAAGCGTCATCTGATAAGTGATGGTTAAAGAGTCCATCGTCATTCCTTTTATTATAAAACGGTTAGATTTACTTGACGATTCCTAAAATAATATCATATAATATTTCAACGTATTCAAAGTAATACAATCCACCGGAATTATAATTATCGGACATTTTGCTAATTCTGAATATCAAATCCTGCCTTGAGGTAATAAAATGCCGCTGCCACACAGTTGCCGGCTTTTGTTAATTACACGGAGAGGCACAGAGAATGTAGGGAGGTACGCAGAGGAATAAATTCAATAAATGATTTTTAGAAGCACTCTGTGGAACTTCGTGAATGTTCCGGGTATCTCCGTGTTACGAAATTGATCCGGGGAAGAATAATTTTACAGAAATTCTGAGGGGATTGTTCCTTACCTGACCATCTTCGTTTTAATTCAACCGGTCATCAGCGGAAAAACAGTAATACGGCTGAAACGGCGATCATGATAAACAGGAATTTACGGATACGCTGCTCCGGTAGCTGTTTTAATACACTGCTCCCGATATAGGCCCCGATAACCATTCCAGCAGTAATCACCAGGGCAATGCTGAAAATTATATGATTCAGGTGAAAATGTTCCATGGTCCCCACCGAGGAAGTAATCAGAATCATGAAGATGGCGGTTCCCACCGCAACTTTGGGGGGAAGCGTTACTCCCACGATGAGTACCGGTGTCTTAAGAAAACCGCCTCCAATTCCCAGCATTCCCGCAAAAAAACCGGCCACTGCACCAACACCGATTAATGACGGAATGCTGCATCTGGATCCTGGGGCCGTTTCACAACTGATATAGGGAGGAATAAAATTTATTTTGTTGAATCCACGGGCGATGTAGTTATAAGGTGAGCTATTGGGTATTTTTAAACTGAAAAGCAGGTAGACGGCAATAGAAAGGAATAGAATTTTAAGTATAAAATCCGGAAGAGTTTCGGAAAAGTAGGCTCCTGCCAGAACACCGGCTACAGAGCCGATTTCCATGGTTAAACCTATTTTGAAATTCACATAACCGTTGCGCACATTTTTAAGAGTGGCAACTGCCGTATAGGGGATCATGGCAATCAGCATGGTTCCAGCCACATGTTTTATTGGTATTCCAAACACCAATACGACAAAGGGAATCAGCAGCAGGCCGCCTCCCAGTCCCACTGTGGCGCTTGCGGCAGAGGTAAGAATCGAGATAAAAAAAATGATTACATAATTCAATGAGAATACCAGGCGAAAATTTGTGAAGAAAATATTAAGATAAAATGCCCGTATTTACAAGCAGTATTTATCAGAAAAAACAAGCAGAAAACAGCCGGGAAGGTAGACTATCCGGTCATTCTCAACCGGGATAACAGGCCGGATAATATTGGCAGGAAGTTCTATACCGGTGGCCAGTTGCACAAAACCCAACCTGCTTATGGGGAATGAATTGTTTCATCACGTATCCTATCGGTCAGCAGCATGCAATCTCAATTTTTTTGAAGGCCCGCCTGCTGTATATCCATTCTAATTCCTGCCAAGTGCCTGCTCCAGGTCCGCAATTAAATCTGCAACCGCTTCAATTCCCACCGATAAACGAAGCAATCCATCCGTTACACCAATCGCCTCACGCTCCTGTGGCGTCAGGTAAATATGGGAGGCCGAGGCCGGATGGGAAATAAGGCTGGCCACGTCCCCCAGGCTGACGGTAAACCGGATCAGTTCCAGTTTCTGCATGACTTTCTTGGCTTTCCCGAATCCACCCTTCACCTCAAAAGATAACATTCCGCTGAATCCGTTAAAATTTCTTTTGTTAAATTGATATTGAGGATTGGATGGTAAACCGGCATAGTTGACCTTCAGTATCCCGGGATGATTCTCCAGAAAGCGGGATATCTCCAGAGCATTATGGCATTGGCGCTCCAGGCGTACACCCAGGGTTCTTATTCCCCGCAGCAGCAGCCAGGCAATAAAGGGTGATATTATACCACCAAAATATTTCAATTGTGGTCGGATTTTTTCAATTTCTTCGTTGGATGCAATAAGCGCTCCACCCACTAGATCCGAGTGACCGCCCAGGTATTTGGTAGCACTGTGAATGACGACATCGGTGCCGGCCTCCAGGGGATAAAAGATGGGTGGCGGCGTGAAGGTATTGTCCACCAGAAGTTTACACCCATGGCGGTGAGCAATCTCCGCCCAACGTCTGATATCCGTACTGACCAGGGTTGGATTGGCCAGCGGTTCTGTATATAATATGCGGGAATTCCTGCGGATACTTTTTTCCACCTCTGCCGGATCAGTGGGATCTACAAAAGTAGTGTCTATGCCTAGCCGGCCCATATGTTCCTGCAGCAGATGAAAGGTTCCTCCGTAGATCAGGGACGAAGCCACAATGTGATCCCCGGGCGCACAATACGCCATCACCGCAGCTGAAATAGCCGCCAGCCCCGATCCAAAACTCAGGGCCGCTTCTCCGCCTTCAATCTCCGCCAGAACCGTGTTGAGTACATCGATGGTCGGATTACTGTAACGTGTGTAAATGTAACCTTCCTTTTTACTGACTAAAACATCGGTCCCATCTTCCACATCTTCATACAGATAATTGCTGGTCTGGTAGATAGGTGGATTGGGAGTACGAACCCGGGAAAAATCCATACCGCTACCGCTGTGAACGAACCGGGACTGCAGACTCCATTTTAATTTAGTTGTCATATATGTTCCTGTTTTTTTGTCTACTTATTTTTATCCGCGAATTCCACTAATTCTAAAAATTAGTTTTCAATCTATTTCAGGACGGGACACTTATCCCTTTTCCTTTTTCTCTTTGTCCTTTACCCTTAGTCTTTATTTCTTATTACTTATTACTTGCCTTTATCCCTTTTCCCCCTCCATTCTCTGAACACCAGAGGTGCAGCAGGGTTTAATACAACAGCAGTTTGGTGGTTTGCCGGATAGAGGTATTGTCATGATCATCCGTTACATTAACCGACAATTCATAATCCCCCTCTTTCAGCTTGCTGACATCCAGCGCCAGGTATTCCACGGAAGAGTCTCCGGTACCGGACCGTTCTGATTTTATGGTGATGGAAGATTTTTTTCCGCCCCCCAGTAATCCGAACAGGTTGGTAATCCGCCTGCCGATTGACGATAAGTTTGTCAAGCGGTATTCGATACTGAAATGGGTATTTCCCTGATTATCTGGAGTAAGATTATATATCTCAAAGTAAAGATAAACCGGCTTACTGCGTGAAAACCGGTGCCAGGGATTGGGGATAACCTGCAACCCGTTCCTGAAAAACCGGCTACTGTCCACTGCCGCCGTAATATTGCTGGCCAGTTTAATATTACTGCTCTGCAGGGCACTGCCGGTATAGTCATCCACACTCAATCGGAATTTATATCCGGCCAGCAGTGGATAGGTCTCGGGCCTGACATGAAATCCAACCAGATAAGTATCTGCAGGAACGCTCAGCCGGTATTGATCTATATATGAAGAATCCCGGTAATTCTGCACGGTTACATGAGCCAGGTCTTTTAAAAGTTCATGAAACTGGCGGTCATAAATAACAAAACCCCTTTCATAGGAAATGTCATGAGGAATTGTTGAGCCGGCTTTCTGAATAATAACAGAGGGTTCGGGAAGTGCATAACTAAATTCCAGATCAGTTTTTCCGCTGTCCCCGCGAAAAGTTTCGATGGAAAAGGGAATATCCAGTGGCTGAAGTTTTTCCGGCCAGGAATGGCGCTCTGTACTCAAGCCAACCGTCACTGCCTGACGGCTCATTTCCGCCATTTGTTCCTCAAACTTGAATCGTTCCATGTAATCGGCGCTAAGCATCTGGTAATAAATATTATCCCAGGTAATACGGTCTTCCAGAATGGCTCTATTTGTTATGATCGGCGCAAATCTCCAGTCATTCCCGGATTTCCCTATCAAAAAGTGAAAGGTCAGTCTGGGGCTGAAAGCCGTCCGGTAATAAAGCCAGGATTCATTGATGGGGACATCGGGACCTCCCGTCATGGCTTTTTCATTCGGCTCCCCCTGACGGATATATACCAGGCCTTTGTCATTATATTCTTCATTCAAATCATGGGTGGCCGGAAATTCCAGATATCCCATATCATCGGGATTCATAAACCATCCCCGGAAACCATCGTATTCAAAATTATTTTCGGCATATACCAACCGGCGGTAATGCTCCACCAGTCGTACGTTCCAGGAAGACGCCGGAAGAGGATCCCGTTTTTTCCAGAACAGGCGGTAAAAGTCTTTCAGGTCCTCTATTATACTCAGCTTCCGGTACAGGGCAAGTTCATCATCGGTGAATATGTATTTCAGATCTTCAAATATTAAATCCGATTCAACCTGATTATTTATATGAGCGACGGCTTTCCAGAAACAGGAATCAGATTTTTGGGGTAAATTCTCCCGGGCATAGATGCGCGCCAGTGACAGGAGGAGGGGCTGGACAGGCATGTCCAGGGAATCTTTGAGCATATCCCGGAAAAGCAGTGATGCCATATTTAACTGCCCCTCGCGCCGCAATTTTTCACCACTGAAATAATGCGCCTGATCCCAGGGCTGCTCACTCAGCCATTGCACAGCTGCATCCAGGTTGGTATTTGCTATAAAATAGCGGTAAAAGCGGAATAATTTTACCTGTGGGTCGGTAAGGCCGGGGTGTAATGCAATCTGGCGGTGAGTCAGTTGAATGGCCTGCCTGTACTTTGCGCGATACCTGAATAATATTGCATATTGATACAGTACATCCCTGAACAGGGAATCCTTGCCGATTACTTCCCTGAAATATTTTTGGGATTTATCCCAATCCCGTTTTCGCAGGAGAAGCCCCTTGAATTTTCCGGTTTCACGATAACAGATTCCCAGGTAATATTGTGCATTTCCCTGCTCATGATCAATTTCCAGAACCTTTTTAAAATAATCCTTTGCTTCTTCCCAATCCTTGCCGGCAATGGCAATCCTGCCCAGTCCTGTCAATGCCGGGAGGGATGTCCTGTTTTTTTTCAATACTTTTTTATAGAGCTTCGCACTCTGGGAATATTCACTGTTCATATAAAGGGAATCGGCTTCACGCAGAAATGTGACTATCTGGATACTATCATTCTGGGCATATAGCAGTGAACAGGAAAATAGCAGGAAAAAAATATTGATGAATTTATACAGACTGAATTTATCCAATGCAAACTGTTGTTTAAAAATTTATACCTCACTTTTAATGATATGAATCATCAAATGTTTCAGGTAAACTCCGGGACCCCGTCCCTTGTACCAACCGGACTTATCCCCTGCCTGATACAGCAAGCCGTATGTATTCCGGGTTTAAACTGATGTAAGCAGATCTTCCTCTTAAGCGTTTATTGAGAGCGGCTTCATTGCCCGGCCTGAGTGGGAGGAACGATCTCAAGGCCCAGCTGTTTCAGCCATAACAGGTTATTACTGGCAATCCATTCGTCTGTAATTTTGCCGTTTTGAATATGAAGCAGGCTCATTCCCGGAACGTCCACCGTTTTACCGGTGGGGGGCATACTGCCCGGGCCGCTATTGGTCCCGGTAATGGTCCATCGCACGGTGACTGCGTTGGAGGCAAAGACAATCTCGTCAATTCTGATATGAAAATCGGGATAAGCAGTTCGCCAGTACTTAATTTCATATTTGAGAGAGTCCAGTCCTTTCACCGGCTGATAGCGGGGCGTCATGCGCAGTTCAAATCCCGCAGCTGCTACCTTGTCCAGCAGATCCACATTGCCGGTGTTCCAGGCCGCCAGGTACTGGTCAACTAGCGGTTTATTGCGGGCTTCAGGATTAACCTGCCGGCAACTGAAATTTAAAATGGTGATGCAGATGATAAAACAGATTCCGAGTGATAATAACTTTTTCATGAGGGGCCTCCTGTATTTGAACCTGTATATACGGTTGAAATGCAAGGCATTGCAAACCTCTTCCTGAGATGTTTTATTCCCAAGCAAGCATTGTTGTAACGAATTATTCGGAATAGATACCAACCATTTGTCCTGTCATTTTTCCTAATCGCGTATTTCCGTAAACAATACCTTTTGCGGTTCTTCTCGTGTCACTTTGGCAACCCGGTGCCGCATCCCCTGCCATACAAGGTATAATATGGGAAGGATTCCGATAATGAAAACCATATCACCGGGCAGCCGTAACCATTCAATCAGAGTATTGGAATGGGAGTAAAGAAAATCAAGAGACCTGGCCTCAAAATAGCCTTCGCTCACCGAATGGTAAAGCTGGATAATCCCCAGAGGAAAGAGAGTGACAAAAGACGTCCAGGCCAGACCGATGTTGAGCATCCAGAAGCTGGTTTCTGCGGCTTTATCCGACCAGCGGTCTGCAGGAATCAGGTAGCGCAGGCAGAATAGTGCCAGACCCACAGCATAAAAAGCCAGAATGGCCAGAGCCACACAGAAAAATATCCCGGGGAGATTAAGCCGCTTTTCGCTTTTCAGCCGACCCCTCAGTACCCGGTACAGCATAATTACCCAGAAGAACAATCCCATAATAAGCAGAATCTGCCAGAACCGTTTCAGATCCAGGTACTCCCAGCCCTGTACACCAGACCATAAGGAATTTCCGGTGATATTTAATCGCTCATCTGCCATCTATGCACCCGTATGTGAACAATCAGAAAGACAAGAACAGGGCTATTTTCATTATACAAAATTTAAATGATTATGTCAATATCGCCGGAAAGGCGCTAGGTAGTGGAGGATGGCAGGGAAAACACTATTTGCTTACAGTGAATCATTTGAATATTAAATTCACCGCATTCCTGGTTTAAACTTTTTAAAAAGGCCTTAACCTGCAGGATCTCTGCTCAGCTTGCAATCTCTATAGTGTAATAAACCCAAAATGGATTATTTCAAATTTTAAAGAAACACTTTCCTGCTATATTCGTTAATAGAGTAATTTTATAAATGATTATTTACTTAGTTCAGCACTTTGGACCGACTTTTATGATCTGATATCTTGATACGGAAGGAACTTGTCTTGAACTCATCACCTGCTATGGTAACCCGCTGTATGATTGATTTATCTATTCCCGCCGCCTGGTACCCTGCCTGCTGACGCATATCAGGCAGGGGAAGAGTTCTGACATGTCACGGTCTTGTTCTATTAAATTATTATATCTGGATGTATATTCACGAAGCTGAAGAATGCACATAATGTTAATTTCATAAATACACGGGCACTATGAAAATTTTCCCCCTTACATTCCTTGTTACACTGTTACCTTTTTTCTTCAGCCTGCAGGCCTCCGGGGGGACCATCAGCGGCTTTGTGACTGACAGCACCAGCGGGGAAAACCTGATTGGTGCCAATGTATTTCTGGAAGGACAGCTAACAGGTAATTCCAGCAATGAACACGGATATTATGTTCTTCATCCCGTTTCCGCAGGTAATTACGTTCTGAAAGTATCCTACATCGGTTACGGGACCGCTAGCATTACAGTTACTCTGGGTCCGGAGGAGAAAAAGTTTCTGAATATCTCTCTGATTCCGGAGGCCGTGTCAGGAGATGAGGTAATAGTTTCAGCCGAGGCGCTCACCAATGCCCGGGAAATCAGTCTGAGCCAGGTGGACCTGTCCGTGCAGAGCATCCGCGATGCACCCCGGCTGGGCGAGGCCGATCTATTCCGGACCCTGCAGGCTCTTCCCGGCGTCATCGCTGAATCCGACTTCAGTACCGGCCTGGTGGTACGGGGAGGTAACACCGATCAGAACCTGATTATGCTGGATGGAATTACTGTATATAATCCGTCACATATGGGCGGTTTATTTTCCAATTTTTTACTGGATGCCACACGCGATGCCCAGTTTCTGAAAGGCGGCTTTCCGGCCGAATACGGCGGACGCATGTCTTCCGTTCTTAATGTAATAAGCAAATCAGGAAACGCCCGGAAATTCACCGGCAGCGCAGGTGTCAGTGTGCTCAGCAGCCGCCTGTCCCTGGAAGTCCCGGTGGGCAGAGGTTCTCTCCTCCTTGCAGGTCGCAGAACCTATTTCGACCAGATATTGACTCTCATGAATAAGGAATTCCCCTATTATTTTTATGATTTCCAGGGAAGTTTTTACCAGGATATCTCCCCCTATGACCGGCTGTCCGTCAGCGGTTATTTTGGCAATGATGTACTGGACTGGAACCAGTTGAATTTTAACCTGAAATGGGGTAACCGCACGGTTTCTGCCAACTGGCGGCATGTGTTTTCACCGCAACTTTTTTCGAATTTCATGATAGCCGCCTCCAATTTTACAACCACCGTCCTGCTGGGCGGCGATCAGGGAGTTAACAGCAGCAATGATGTTTTCGACTATACCGTCAAGGGGGATCTCAGCTATCTGTTTTCGCAGCGCAATATACTTAAGTTCGGCTTTGAATATAAGAAACTGAAATTTAATTACCAGGATATTTATGATGACCGGACCCTGTTCCGCCTTCTTCAGAAACCGGTTGAGACATCAATATATCTGCAGGATGACTGGCAGATACATCAGCGCTGGATTATAAAACCGGGCCTTCGCCTGAGTTATTTTACATTGAATGGAAATAAAATATATGCCGAGCCCCGCCTGTCGGTTAAATATAAATTACGTAGCGGAGAATACCTGACCTATGCAACCGGCATCTACCGGCAGTTTATCTTTACCGTGCAGGATGAATACAATCCAACCTTCATCAACAGCTGGTTCGCCATCGATCAGACCGTTCCGGCGGGACAATCCCTTCATAACATTATTGGCTACGAGAGAGAACTCTGGACTACCACGGTGCTGCAGATCGAATTCTATTATAAAACGCTGGATAATATGCTGACCTACCGCGAAAAACGGTCTTCGGTTGATGAGGAATTGGGCACTGCCGTAAAAGCAGCCGATTTTTTTGTTCCCACCGACGGTTACTCCTACGGCACGGAAATTTTTGTCCATAAGAAATATGGAAAGATAGCCGGCTGGTTCGGTTATACCCTCAACTGGGTTAAAAAATCTCTGGACAACTATACTTATTTTGCCTCCTTTGACCGCCGTCATAACATAAACCTGCTCTTTAGTTATGAAATTGGCAGAAACTGGCGTTTTTCCCTGCAATTCAATTACGGATCGGGCTTTCCTTATACCCGGGTGGAAGCAAGTTATGAGGAAAGGGACGGGGGGCTGGTGAAGCGGCGGCTGATATACGGCCAGCGCAATCTCTTCCGTTTTCCGTCTTATCATCGCCTGGATATCGGATTCAGTAAATATTTTAAATGGCTGGGGATGAAATGGCAGTTCGATACCCAGGTTGTTAACCTCTATAACAGAGAAAATGTTTTCCTCTATGAATGGGATTTTGATAAAAATCCGGCTGAACGAACCATCATCTCCATGCTGCCGGTGATTCCATCCCTGGGAATTTCAACCACTTTTTAAGGGAATGATTTATATGAAAAATAAAAATTATGTTATGGTATTTTCGGTTATTTTGCTGTTGATGCTGCTGGTCCCGGGATGTGAAAATCCGGCCGAATATACCCACGTTCCGAAACTGACCGTTAATTCTGAACTAAAGGAGGGATATCCCATTGATTCGGTTTTTGTGACCCAAAGTGTTGATATCACCCGACCATACAATACCGAGGAGCAGCGCGTGCAGCAGGCAGATGTACGAATAAATGGAGTAAAACTGGCGGAATACGATACGTGCCGCGGTGTTTATTATTATCCCGATCCCGACTTTCGCGTGCAAAGCGGGGAAACCTATTTCCTGGAGGTAAATTACCAGTCGCAGACCGTTTATTCGCAAACCACCGTACCTCAACCTCTGCAATTTAATGCCCCGGGGGTGTCCGACGGCGACACGGTTCAATATATTGCCGGCACCAGCTGGTTCTCCGATGAATTTTTCACTCTGGTCTGGCCGGGTTATAACAACAGCCGGATCTATCGCATCATATCCCGGGCGGATTCCGCCAAACCCAAATATTTCATCCAGGATGACCGTCCAGAAGCAAACGTTTTCAAGGGAGAAGAGAAGGACCGCCTGAACCCCGGCATCTGGTGGGTGGCGGATACCTATGCCCGCATCAACTGGATGTATTTCAACTGGACCGGCTGGCATGACATCATCGTTTCCGCCATGGACAGTAACTACTACGATTACCGCCAGGGGATTCTTTTTGGTGAACAGGGCGGACAGAACTTCAGCCCGGTGGTAAAAGGAGGATACGGATTATTCTGTTCCTCCGCCAGCGATACTCTGCGCATTTTTATTGTGGAATAGGTTTCTGCCCATGAGACAGCCACCCAAAGGATAAGATTAAACATCAAAGATTAATAAAACCATAAGCGAAAAGAGAAAAAAGCAGTCGACGATCAACCTTCAAGGCTCTGGGGCAAGCCGGCAGAAATCCGGTATCAAACTAATTAATACAAATTTTTTTATTCCCCGGGCTTGAAGGTTAGAGCTATTTGTATTCATGATATGGATTTTTGTGAAAGAAGCAGGTTAAATGACTTTTTTTCTTTTTCCTTTTCGGTTTTTCCTTGTCTTTTATCCCTGACCCGGATCCTGTTGCTGAAGCCCGGATCCCGGATTTACCTTATGCGCTACGCTTTTTATTGCTGTCACCTTATGATTACTTCTTTTCCTGCCGGCCTTCAGGCACTCGCTGCCAGCGAAAGGGGCTAAAATCGGTTCCTCTGTCATAGTAATCTTCCTGCTCGGAGCGTTTCAGAGAATTGACGATCAGATAGGTAAAGGGGGTGGCGGCGGTTTCATACAGAACTTTAAAGAACCATTGGGATAAAATTGCCATTTGCAGCTCGGAGAACTGAAAAATATTCCAGAAGGCCACCATAATAAATATCAGGGAGTCTGCTCCCTGCCCGATGACGGTTGAACCAATGGTCCGCATCCAGAGGAAACGGCCCCGAGTTTTAATTTTTATTTTTGCCAGAACAAAAGAATTCAGAAATTCACCCACCAGGTAGGCCGCAAAGGATGCGAGCAGCAGCCGGGGAGTAAATCCCAGTATGCTGTCATAAGCGCGCTGGGCCGCCGCCGGAGTGGAAAAGTATCCGGCTTTCCAGAATGAAGCTGCCGGAAGTACACCGGCCAGCCAGATGGCCCCTACGGCTAATAGATTACACAGGAATCCGGTCCAGATTACCTGACGCGCCCGTGCATATCCATACACTTCCGTCAGTACATCACCAAAAATGTAGGTAATGGGAAAGAGAATAACACCTGCCGGCAATACCAGTCCGAACAGGTGAATGATCTTTACCGCAATTATATTCGAAACGAGCAGCGTGGTAACAAACACTGCCGTTATCAGCGGTAACCAGCGATAATTTTTTGCGCCCATTGCTATCCCATCCGGCATTTAATTATACCATGCCTGTCACTTTTCGCCAAGCGAAGCCTTCGCTTCCGGGGTTTTGGTGTGCTCCGCGGTTACGGTAATTCCGATACCCCCACGCGGATTGAATATCCCGCGTACCCGGCACCAGTGCGGATCCAACGCCTTTACCAGGTCATTCAGAATGGTGTTTGTCACATGCTCATGAAAAACCCCTTCATCCCGGTAAGACCATAGATATAATTTAAAAGATTTGGATTCTACAATCCGCCGGTCGGGAATATACTCCACTACAATATCTGCAAAATCCGGCTGTCCCGTTACCGGACAAACACAGGTGAACTCCCGGGTTTCCAGTTTCACCAGATAGTAACGATCGGGATTACGGTTAGCAAAATGTTCCAACTTTTTGCCAGGATGGGCCGCGCTGCCCAGAATGGTAAGATTGTTATTTCTGTCGATATTTTTCCTTGCCATGTCTTAAAAACCTCTTCTATTTAAGGTGCGGGTTATTGTTATAACCGGGCTTGAAATTTATAGCGGTTCAGCGGGAGAATCAAACGAATTCCCCATTGATTCCACTGCGCAATAATATAAAATCTTTTTGGGGATAGTCGAGACTTTTGTACTGGATAAAACAGGGTATTTTTTGTCTAAATAAGGCAGTTTGAAGTAAAGAGTCGAAATCAATGAATGCTTTTCCCCCTGAATTTTATTATTTTTTACCGAAAGCAAGCAGGTAATTTATGAACGAAAGAAAAAAGACCGTTGTATTGCTGAGCGGTGGTCTGGATTCAACAACAGTCGCGGCTCTGGCCGCAAAAAAGGGATATGATATTTATGGCCTTACTTTCCGCTACGGGCAGCGTCATGTTTTTGAAATTGAGGCGGCCCGGAAAGTAGCGCAATTTCTGCACATCAGGGAACATCTTATATTGAACATTGATTTGCAGGCAATCGGTGGATCGGCACTTACCGGCTCGCTAAAAGTTCCGAAAGGACGCTCCCTGGAGGCTATTGCCGGAGATATTCCGGTAACCTATGTTCCCGCACGTAATACTATTTTTCTGTCCTTTGCCCTGGCATTGGCGGAAGTCAAAGATACCCGGGATATTTTCATCGGTATTAATTCAGTGGATTACAGCGGATATCCTGACTGCCGGCCGGAATACATCCGCGCCTTTCGTAAAATGGCAAATCTGGCCACCCGGGCGGCGGTAGATGGCAAACAAAAGATAACCATTCATACTCCGCTGCTGAACATGAGCAAAGCGGACATCATCCGGAAAGGGATGTCCCTGGGAGTGGATTACAGTCTGACCCACACCTGTTACGATCCTGATGAAAACGGAATTGCCTGCAGTAATTGCGATGCCTGCCTTTTACGATTAGAGGGCTTTGCCGAAGCGGGGTTTCGGGATCCCCTGCCTTACCAGAAAAAGTAGAGTGAAAATGTCCCGGTCATTTATTCGTTTCTATCAGTCTCGGGGCGGAAAGGGGGAGGACCGTGAAAGAGGGAGAAATTCCTTTTTTCCCGGAAAGTATCCGTGAGACAGCAGCGCCGGGATTTTTTTAGGCTGTGCGGGAATTACTGCAGGGTTAACATCCACAGAACGGTAAACGCCACGCCCAGCGAAAGAAACCACAGTGCAAATAAGACCAGTCCCTGTCTCAACGTTTTTGCCATTCTTTCTCCATAAATGGTTTTTTTCATTCTCGACCGCATTGGGATCAACATTAGTTTTTTAAATTCATCCGTGAGTTTTACCGCGAGGGTAACCTGAGTTATAATGCGTGCAATCTTCCCTGAGACTGCTTGAATTTATTCATAACAATGGGAAGACTATTTGATTTCTTTCACAAAAATACTAAATTAAAATTGAAAACAGCCTGTTGTGGAGATCATTATAAGCGGAGAACAATTAATGCTCAGAGATCTTCTGATACGCAATCGCAGTTACCGCCGTTTTAAACAGCGTGAACTAGCGGATAAAGCTACCCTACTGGATCTGGTGGATGGTGCGCGGTTGTCTCCTTCCGCCGGTAACAAAAAACCCCTCAAATACCTGTTATCATTTACCCCGCAAAGGAATGCCCTGATATTTCCCTGTCTCGCCTGGGCAGCTTACCTGAAAAACTGGCCGGGCCCGGCAGAAAGCGAACGGCCGGCAGCCTACATTGTTATTCTGAGGGATACCACCATAAGCACCAATTTGAATTGCGATCACGGCATTGCCGCCCAGAGCATCCTGTTGGGCGCAGTGGAAAAGAACATGGAAGGGTGTATTATCGCCTCTGTTCGCCGGGAGCAATTACGCAACGTGCTGAATATTCCGGATCATCTGGAAATTCTTCTGGTGATGGCCCTGGGAATACCACAGGAAAAAGTACAACTGGAAAATCTTCCGACTGATGGAAGCATTGCCTACTGGCGAGATGAGCAGAATATCCACCACGTTCCCAAACGATCCTTGGAGGACATTGTCATTTTACCGGAAGATGAATTATAAAGCCCTGCTAACACCAGACTGTTCAAAGTTTAAGCGGGAAATCCGTTCCGTAAATTGTTAGCAGAGAAAGGAAAGAAAATGGATTTCGGTTCTGCATTTCAGGCACTGACCACCACTGAAAAAGTAGCGCGGACGGTTGATTCCCTCATAAAGAACAGCCGGGGACACAAACGGGCCGTTCTGAGGGAACTGCAGGAGAATATTCATCTGCTTCTGCTGGTGAGAAATGAACAGTTTCCTGCGGAGAAGGTGATACCCAGGCTGGAACGGAAACAGTATCTGGCCGCGGCGGATGCCGGTTTTAATTTCAGGTAGATAAAACGCCCAGTCTTGAAAGACAAGACGATACGGAAGGTCCCGCAGTTTAAAAAATATGTCGGGTGGTCTACCGAACGTTTACTGGAAAATATTTATGTTAAGGTTAAACAGCTGCAAACCATTGTTGAGATGGAGGGGGGAAAGAAAAATGCCAACCTGGATCTGCGGGCCAAATATCTGCTGCGCTTAATGATTCTTCTGCTGAGCCATATCCATTCCTGAAATTCTACCCCAAATATTCCGGGAATTTATTCCCATATTTTTATCCTTTACCCCGCGATAAATCGTGGGGTATTTTATTAGATTTCACCGATGAGACAAATCATCCGGAACCATATCATTTTCGTCCATTTGCCAGGCGGGATGCTTCCGGCAATCTTCGCAGGGTGGCCATGGCCCATATTCCCAGCAGGGGACCGGGTACCAGTAAGGTAAATGCCCAGCCCCACCCCACTAATTCCACCATGGTTGGAATAATACGGATGGTAATCAGGGTGAGAAGAAATCCCAGGCTGGTCTGCAGTGTAAGAGCAGTTCCCATATATTCGGGATCGGATAGTTCACTGATACAGGCGGAATACTGGGCTGAATCGGCTACAATGGCAAATCCCCAGATCAGGCATATCCCGGTCAGTAAAGCCGGAGCAGCTCCCAGCAAATGTCCCGCCACCATGGCACAGGAACCACTGATCACAAGCGATACGATAGTGATAAGGGTTCGCCCCAGTCTGTCGGCCAGTTTACCGGCCAGCACACTTCCAACTCCTCCCACCGCAATCACAGCAAACGACCAGATGCCGCTCCAAATTACATCCACACCGCTTATTTCAAAACTGGCTGCCAGGAAAACCGGTATCCAGGCCCACATGGCATAAAGTTCCCACATATGGCCCAGATATCCGGCGTTGGCCAGAAATATATCCCGTTTTTTAAGAATCCTGGTAACATACCGCCAGTCAAAAGGAGGGCTTTTGGTTTTGAACGGGCCTTCCCTCACAAAAACAGCCGCTGCCAGTCCCCCCAGCATAGCAAAACCTCCTGCCAGATACAATACGGTTTGCCAGTGGTCCAGCCGGCCAAATATCCTGAGAATA
Organism: uncultured Caldithrix sp.; assembly: GCA_964461135.1. Classification (GTDB taxonomy): domain Bacteria; phylum Calditrichota; class Calditrichia; order RBG-13-44-9; family RBG-13-44-9; genus RQOF01. The sequence goes on from CAYWTB010000028.1 coordinate 35,290, forward strand.
TGTGGAAAAGCGGAGCCGACCGTGAGTGCACCCACCAGAAGTCCGATACCCAGCCCCCTGTCTTTTTGTGTCCAGGTGGCCACTGTTTTCATTCCTACCGGATACACGCCGGCCAGACAAACACCGCTCATGAACCGTAAAAAAATAACCGGGAATACACCAGCCTGTGCCACGGGAGGAATCATGGCGGTCACTATTCCGGCTGTAGCGGAACTGGCAGCAATCAGCCAGCGCGAGGATATCCGGTCGGCCAGATTAAAAAATGCCGAGAGGAAGGATCCGGCTACAAATCCGATCTGAACCGACATGGTAAGCCAGGCCTGACCCGAATTGCTCAATTGCCAAATCTCTTTCAAAACAGGTACCACCGCGGATGCGGAAAACCACACACCCATGCCCATCATTTCAGCCAGGGACAGTAATAAAAGCATGCGGCGTTTTGTGGCAGAATTCGCGAGGTTTAACCGTACAATCGAATTTGCGGATACTTGTTTCATATTGACCCAACCGGATGTGACTGTAGAATTAAACCATATACTATGCACCGGTATAATCAGTCTGGGGAATACATGTGAGTGGGTTCACTCCCCTGGCCCCGCAGAATCTATATAAGAGAAGATGGGTTCATTGCTTACGCTTTAATTGCGGTCTGAAATTTCCGGCACCGATGCTGTTTTCAATATACCTGTTTTATTCATTAATGCCACCGATTTTTTGATGTAAATATGGAAAAATAAATCGTAAATCTTTCTGAAGGTTTATATGGGATCCTTTATGCCGCACCATAAATCGAGGACGGGCCGGTTTCAAAATTTGCCTGGGGTTTTAATCCCTGGCAATTTAAATCTCCCAACTCTCCGGTGAATTTCTCTCCGATTATGACACCGATTTTTTCAAAAATCTCTGATATTCCCGATAGAAAGATTTTTTCCGGTGATGGTTTTCCTGGTTTTTTATATAATCCCTCACCCGCCGGACCATAAAATGACTAACGGATATGGCTATATATTCTCTTTGCCACTCAAATCTATCTCTCAATAATTGCTTCCGGTTTATCCAGTAAGATGACTCTCTTTTCAGTAACTTTACAATTTGAGAGATATTTGGGTTAGGTTTCAGACTAATCAAGGCATGAATATGATCTTCGATTCCATTAATCTTATGCAGATGAATCCCTGCGGAAAGGGCTTTTCTGTGCATATGGGGAAATAATTTCATTCGGATCTCTTTTAATAAAACCGGTCGGCGATTTTTGGTGGACCAGATCAGATGAACCCAGCTATTAATATATGGTATCTCCTCTCCTCCCATTTTTTTATCAGAATATCCGGGGATAAATCCCCTGGTTTTATGGATATCTTATTGACCCCGCGATAAATCGCGGAGCTATTTTATTTATAAATTTCCGATGTTGGCCCAATTTATTCAATTCAAGGCACTGTTTCAATCGATATCCTGCTCGATGATAAAAATCTTTCGGACTGGATGGTTTGCCTTTTTACTTATCTTAAAAGATATAATCGGGTTTCAAAAATTGCCGGGGGTTTTAACCCCTGGCAATTTAAATCTCCCGATTCTCCGATGGATAAATCCCCGTATTATTTGTGAATCCTCTTTTACTCCGGGATAAATTACAGGGATCATTATTGATAATTCCGGAAGGGATAGATCGATCGACCGCTTAAATATTTGAAATATTCAGAACTCGTATTATATTAAGAAAAGGCTGGAGGCACACGATGAAAAGAAGTTCTCTGGCAGCCGCTTTTCTTTTTGGTTTTTTTATAACCATTCCGGTTATGGTTCTTACCTATTTTGTCAATCAGGGTGCAAACCTGCCCTTCCCGGTATACGATCTGTTTGACTTCCTGGCCAGGGTTCTTCCCGGTTCGGTGGTTACTTTCGGAATACATCTGATTGAAAGCATCGCTGATTTTACTCAACCCGGCCAGATATCCCGCAATGCCAAACTGGCTGAACATTTTATTGCCCTGGCACAGTTTGCGCTAATGGGAGGGCTGTGGGCGATGGTATTAACCTTCCTGGGGCGATGGCTGACGGAAAGGTATCTGATCCTGAGTGGTATTGGATCTGGGATAATATTAGGAATTATTTTTATCCTGATCAGCCGGATTCTCGGCTCATCCACTTCCGGACCGATTCCCGCTTTCCCCTGGCTCCTCTTTATCTTTGCCACCTGGGGAGGAAGCATAAGTGGATTAATCTCTTCATTGCAGGACATAAAAGATGAAGAAGGGGCGTCGCGCCGTTCTTTTATTTACCTGGCCGGCACAGCTGTTCTAGCGGTTATTACCGGTGTGCCCGGTATTCTTTTCAATCTGACCCGGGGAGGAAGTATGGCGGAAAGTGAAGCGGGGTCTGCCCTCTTCCATCCTGAAGTTACCTCCGGTCCCGCCGCATCTCCTTCTGCACTGGTATTAGATAACCGCATTGAACCGGCACCCGGTATGCGTTCCGAAATCACCTCCAATGCGGATTTTTATCGCGTGGATATTAATTCCGTGCCCCCCCGAATTGATGCACAACAGTGGCGTTTGAAGGTAGGAGGCAAAGTGCAGCATCCCCGGGAATTTACCTTGCAGGATTTAAAATCGTTCCCGGCCATTTCTCAATATATTACCCTCCGATGCATCTCCAATCCGGTAGGTGGCTCTCTGATAAGCACCGCCCTTTACACCGGGGTGCCGCTGAAGTCAGTTATGGATGCGGTGGGACTTCTGCCGGAGGCTCGCCAGGTCCATATTCAATCGCAGGACGGTTTTTATGAAAGCGTAGTTATGAGCGATCTGCAGGACGAGCGCACATTGCTGGTCTATGAAATGAATCAGCAGCCACTGCCGGCAGCCCATGGTTTCCCCTTGCGGCTTTATATTCCCAACCGATACGGAATGAAACAGCCCAAGTGGATTATCAGCCTGGAAGCTATCGATCATGAGGGCTCCGGTTTCTGGGTAGACCGGGATTGGAGCAGGGAAGCCCTGGTTTATACCACCTCAGTGGTGGATAATGTAGCCGTGAATCAGCCCGCTGCCGGCAAAACCCTGCCGGCGGGAGGAATTGCCTGGGCCGGAGATCAAGGTATCGGCCGGGTGGAAGTACGCGTTGATAATGGACCCTGGCAGCAGGCAGAATTGCGGAAACCCCCTCTCAGTCCGCTCACCTGGATCCAGTGGCGGGCCATGATCAGTACCGGCCAGGGAAAACATACCATCCAGGTAAGAGCCTATGATCTTAAAGGAAAGCCTCAGACCATCAGAAAGAAAGACACCGGCAGGCTTGATGCAGAGACGGGTTTGGATGAACTGAACTTCACCGTGACATAACTTCTTTCGCAGCTGGCGGAAGACTTTTTTTTACCGGATTATCTTTAAATAGCAACCAAACCGGACAAACCGAAAGAGAAAACCGGCTAATAAAAAGCGCTGTGTACGACAGTGCTTTTTGTCTATAGTTAAACCTCTTCCGCTCAGAGCTGGAAAAGGTAGGAGAATTTAACCTGGAAGATTTTATAAGAAGAACCGAAGGAGGGGGTGACTTCCACACCCTGCCGGTCATTAAGGGGGTTGGAGTCAAATCGCTCGGTGTACGCAACATACAGGAAACTTCCGGGCCGGAAATTATAGGCGATCAGGTAATAGGTATCCAGACAGTTTTCCATGCCTTTATACTGTAAAATCAGCCGGGCATTCAGATTTCTGGTGAAATTATAATAGAGTTTTGACTGCCAGACCTGATAATACTTATTTGCCAGCTGGCCGGTATCATCATCAATCAGTTTAACCAGGCAGCGGTTCTGGTTCAGTTCTATCGAGAACCTGTTGCTGGGCTGAAGCCGTACAGACGTATAACAACTCCAGCTGTATCCGGTGCGATATTTATCCTGGGAGTGATTAATATTGAAATAAATTTTAGAATTATGGTCATTTTCCATCCAGATCCAGTAACTCAGACTGGGATAAATGACTTCATCAACCCGGTCGGAATATTTACCGTCACCGCGTCCTGCTCCAAACATCCAGTAGTTTATGGTTTGAGCCCAGAAATTATAATTCCAGTTATAGGAAAAAGTTTTGTTATCAAAAAACGGCTTATTTTGAAAATTTTCACCGGATAAATTAATGTTGTTTCACATTTTACGAATGCCCATTTTTTAAAAGCGGGGTGCAATCTGCACCCAGGTTCCGGAGCTGCGGAAATTATTGTAATCATAAAATCCCAGATCATTACCCATAAAATGGGTGGCTTGTTCCTGATAAAAGGTTGAAAATTTGAAAAAATCACTGTAAGGGGAAAAATAGATATTCAGAGAATGATTATAATTCTGATGCTCCCGGGTAAAAGATTTAACACTCTCGAAGGAAAGACTGTAATTGTTTTTAAACTTCAGACGGCCATCCAGTCCGATAATCCGGTTATATTCCGGCGCATACTCCTTGCTCATGGCAATGATACCCAGCTGGGAATTATTAGAGAAATCATGGCTCATTCGCAATACATTATAGTAGGCCAGGCTTCTGGTTCCTGCCGGAAGATCATCGTCATCTATCTTGCTCTGTATTCCGACATCATTATCGTTAAGTGCCTGAATTAAACCGACTACCCGGCTTCCCAGTTTCCCGGTGGTTTTCAGGCCATAAACCGGTTCATTAATTCGCCGGGAATAGAAAAGTGCCATCCGGTATTCGCCATCGAACATTGAATTTCCGGCAGTATTAAAGATGGACGCACCCTCCAGAAAGAAGGGTCGTTTTTCGCGAAGTATAAATGGATAGCGACTGAGATTAATCTGGTCCTCATCAGCATCTATCTAGGCGTAATCCGGATTTACCGTCAAAACGGTGGTAAGATTACTGGTTACACCATAGCGTACATCCACACCGGTACTAACGTTTTTATTATCGCCGGAAAATGGGGTCGGACGATCCTGGCGGTAACCGGAAGAAAGATAAGGCAGCACTTTAAGATTCATTCCCGGTTCGATACCATCCAGGGCGTCACCCGCAACCAGTAGGCGGTCAGCAGAAAGACAAGATGAAAAATGAAGGATAAAAGATAAAAGAACCCAGTATTCCCGACTCATGTTTACCTCCTGTTGACTTGCCGGACTAGATCTTCCGTGATTTAATCAATAAAGAATATCCAGTATTAAGACTTCCTGAATAGCTTTTTAAAGCTAATAGCAAGGACTCGTAATATTTTTAACATGCTGTTGTGATCTTTCCATTTATCCCCTACATTCCTGAAAAAATGATATATAAGGACGGTCATTATGGAGAAAAGCGTCGTTCACCTGTTGCTTAACAGTATTCAAAATTATCCGGATAAGGATGTTTTCCGGTACAAGAAAGAGGGTCGTTACCAGGGTATGACCTATCGCGAATTCGGAGAGAAAATCGAGATCTTAACGCATGCATTGAAGGTGGCGAACCTGGGATCCGGAGACCGTATCGCCATTCTTTCCTATAACCGTCCCGAATGGCCCCTGTGTGATTTTGCAATTTTTTCTCTGCGCGGGATATCCGTTCCCATCTATCATACTCTGCCGCCTGATCAGATTCGGTATATTCTGAAAGACGCCGGTGCACATGCCATATTTGTGGAAGACCAGCTTCAATATGATAAAATCAGGCAGATCCGATCGGACTGTCCCGACCTGCAGTATGTCTTCCCCATGACCGGCATCAGCACCCAAACAGAGGAAATGCTTTCCTGGGAACAATTACTGGCCCTGGGTGAGGAAAGCCGCCAGAACACTCCGGAATTTTACCGTGGAAGTATTGATAAAATTAAATCCACTGAAACCTGCAGCATTGTTTATACCTCTGGGACCACCGGAAACCCCAAGGGGGTAATGCTGCACCACAGAGGTTTCGTCCTGGACATCATTAACAGTGAAAGCGTTTTCGGAATTCTCCCTGAGGATATTTTCCTTTCATTTCTGCCTCTGAGCCATTTGTACGAACGGCTGGGAGGCCACTGGTGCCCCCTGTACCGCGGTGCTACCATCGGGTATGCCGGGGATATTACCACGGTAATAGATGACATCCAGCAAGTCCGTCCTACCGTGATGGTGAGCGTACCGCGTCTGTATGAAAAAATAAACAGTGTGGTTATGGATCAGGTGGAAAGTGGGTCCACCCTCAAGAAGAAAATATTTTACTGGGCGCTGAAAAACGGGCAACAATACCAGCAGCGTAAAAGGAATGAAACATTAAACGGCTGGATAACCGCAAAAAACAAGCTAGCAGAAAAACTAGTCTTCAGTAAAATAAAACAAAAACTGGGCGGCCGTTTTCGCTTTCCCATTTCCGGCGGTGCCCCCCTCTCCACCGAAACACTCAAATTTTTTGAAGCCATGGGATTATATATCATCGAAGGCTATGGTATGACGGAAACCCACCTGATTATCACTCTAACCCCTCCCGGGTCCACCAAATACGGATCATGCGGCAAACCTATTCCCGATGTGGAGGTTAAGATTACAGAAGACGGAGAGATTCTGGTGCGGGGCGAAACCATTATGGCCGGGTACTACAAAGATCCCGGGCAGACGGCTGAGATAATTGATCCGGACGGCTGGTTACACACGGGAGACGTGGGATATCTGGATGAAGACAACTTCCTCTATATTACCGATCGCAAGAAAAACATCATAGTAACTGCCGGGGGCAAAAACGTTGCGCCGGCTCCCATCGAAAATTCTCTGAAGTTGAGCAAGTATATCGATGATGCCTGCGTAATCGGTGACCGGCGCAAATTCATCAGTGTTATCATTATTCCCAATTATGAAACTATGATGCGCTGGGCGACGGATAACAATATTTCATATTCTGGCCAGGAAGAACTGGTAAAACACCCCGAAGTGGGAAGAATGATGATGGAGGAGATTGAGCGGCTGCAGGCTGAGGCGGCCCGCTACGAGAAGATAAAAAAGGTCATCCTGCTGGCAGAACCGCTAACGGTGGAAAACGGCGAAATTACGCCCAGTCTTAAGATCCGGCGGAATGTTCTGGAGGAAAAATTCAGGAAAGATATTGACCAGCTTTATGATGAGGAATAAGTGAACGGATACCGGCAGTTGTCCCCAACTTTTAAGCAAAGAACAGGGCATATTAGGTAAAATCAGGTTCCAGGTGTCAGGTTTTAGCTGAAAATAGAAGAGAAATACGTACACGGTTAAAGTTGCAAGGATGCAAAGTGCATGGTGTGAAAACACCGGTCAGCATTCGGTTTTCTTTCTGATTCCTGGTATCTGGCGCCCGGTTCCTGAATTCTGTCTTTCTGCCATGCTTTAGCGCCATCCACTATGCATAGTGCTTTACACCCGCCTCCTGCTATATTTCTTGCCAGACGGTGGCCGATAATTTTTCATCATGCCACTGACTGCCTTATTAACAATTTTCTCGACCTGCTCAGAGCGGGGAATTTCCGGCAAAGCTCCCCGGGCAACTCCCCTCCACACCTTCTCTCTTGTTGATGCATCCACAAAATCCACGATGAGGGTACTGTTCAAAACCCACTCGAACCGTCATCTTTTTCTATGGAAGATCCGATTTTACAGAGGGATCCGCCAATGCCCCAGGTACTTATCCCCCCGAAATTGACACCCGGAATGTCTCAAAATTCTCATCTGTCCGGTGCAGAGGTTTTACCTTAAAGACTCAACATTAAAATTACAAACAATGCCCAGTATCTAAACCGGCTTTATTTTGAGGAATCCTTTTTTTTATTGAGATACCTGGTAACATTGGGATCAACGGATCGCAGGTGCAGATCGCTTTGGGGAAAGGGAATCTCTATTTTTGCTTCATTCAGAGCATTATTCACCTGAACAGTGACCTCACTTTTCAAATTAAGCCATTCTTCAAAATTATCCGTCCAGAAACGCAATGAAAAATTTAGGGAACTATCCCCGAATTCTTTAAAGAGCACCACCGGCTGGGGGCTTTTCAAAACATCTTCACGCCCCTCTGCTACCTTCTTCAGAATCTTGATAACTTTTTCTGGATCAGTCCCATACGCCACACCAACAAGTACTTCAATGCGGCGAAGGCGATCGGATAGCGTCCAGTTGACAACCTCACTGGATATAATGTTTCCATTAGGAACAATTACCTCAGCACCCTCATAGGTGCGGACGGTACTGGAGCGGATTCCGATGCGCAATACTATTCCCAGCAGGGATCCGAATTCAATGGTATCTCCCACCTTAATGGGACGTTCGAAAATCAGGATGAGTCCCGATACAAAATTATTAACCAGGTTTTGCAGGCCAAATCCGATACCCACACCAAGAGCACCCGCCAGTATAGCCAGACGGCTCAGATCCATACCGGCGGCGGCTATGGCGGCTAGAAAACCCAGGGCAATAATACAATAATTCAGCAGCAGGGAAATGGTGGCCGGGACTCCCCGAGAAAGATGAAGACGCGGATACACATCTTCTTCAAAAACGAAACGGATAAAACGGGAGATGAGAATAGATAACCATATGGCAAACAAAAAGGCAAGAACGTCACCCAGTGAAATATTCAGGTCCCCAACACTCAATTTTTTAATCAATATCGAATCCAATATATTCCACAGGGAAGTGAACAGGGTATAATTGATCAGAATATCATACAGCCAGAACCCTACTATCAGAAATTGTAGAGATTGTCGTAGCCTTGATTCCAGCAATTCCCGGTGCCGGCGTACCATTCGCAAAGATTGAGCGGCATTCGAATCCATTATTATGGTAATTAGCGCTTCTGCAATCCGGAGCAGGGTATAGAGAGCTATACCCATATAAATACTTTTTAAATAGGCGGTGGTCAGCAATATGGCTAAAGAAACATAACCGAATAAATTGGCCAGGAAAGACACCCCAAGAATAAACAGGCCAATACGGCCCGAGACGGTTATTAATTTCAAGAATTTGCCGGTTACCACTTTATAAAGTAATCCGCGTGGTCTCGCCAGCCAGAAAGTCCAGATGAAGGCAGAAATAGTGAGCAACAAGAGGAGCAGCCGCTGCAGTAAAAGCTGCTCAAAAGCCTGGTCATGGAGGCGGTGGAAGAAAAACAATGCCACCAGGTAATAGAGGGGGTTGCGAAGGGCTTGCGGCAGAAGCCCGGGAAGTATCCGCAACAACGGAAAAATAATAAAGATATTATAGAGCCGAAAAATTTCCTGCGGTGCATGAGGATAGACCAGGGGCGTTAATGCCAGGGCAATCAATAAAGCAACCGAAATGGGACGGGAGAGAACATGAATAACCGAGGCGGAAGACGAAGGATCGGCCTTGAGCCTTTTTAGACTGCGGCGTTTCAAATCATATACTAAAAACAGCAGGATCATAAATATGGCAAAATGCAATATTATGCGGTCTTTATTCCCCTCAATAAATCTGGTGAAGGTAGTTAATCTGCCTGTATGATATTTACGAAATTGTGCCTGAATTGATGAATCCGATTTTGCACCCAATACCTGCCACAGGGGTGGCCGGTCCGGTTCAAATAATCTGATCTGAGCTTGCTCAATCCCACTGTTCAATTGATTTAATATAGCCGAGACAATAATTGCATCATCTGATAAAATGTTCTGCAAAGATAAAATCATGTCCACGCGGCTTTTCAACTCTGTTTCCGCTTCGCTAAGATTACCCAGAACAGGCTGGATTTGCCTTGAAATCACTTCAGAGTAGCCTTCCCTACCCAGTGTGTCTTTCAGAGCGGTCCATCTGGTCCGCATTTTTGAAATATCCTGCAAACCCGAATCCACAATTTTCAAGCGTGACTCCAGGTATTTTTGTTGGCCACTCAATTGTTCAGATAAATAGTTCCATTGTTTGCGCAAATCTATCAAACCGTTAATGGAAATTTCCTGGAGGTTCTGCTTTCTGAAATTTCTTCTGGACTCATTAATCTGGGTATTCAGAACTTTTATTTTCCGTTGTACTATCCGGATGGTTTGGGGAGGAAGCAACTGCGAACGAAGATCCTGAACAGAGACCGCGGTCTGATCGGCTTCCTGAGTAATGTCAGATAGTGAAATACCCGCCTGGACGATGGTACTGTCCTTTTTGACGGAACCAGTATTCTGTGCGGATGTTTGTTGAAAAGTTATGCAGAGAAGAAAAAAAACCGTAAAGCCTGTAAAAAAAATGTTTTTACTCTTATTCAGGCTAATTTTCCTGATGATGTGCATGTCCGGTCCTCTCATTCAATATATAAGTCATGCATTTATATTCCTGAAGGTATAATCATAATCCTGCTCTCTTATTCAATGGAATAGACGCCAAAGCCGGCACCTAACAATTTTGTGGCAAAATTTACCTCAAAAACAAAGGAAAAACAAAGACAATCATACCCGGGATAATCAGGTTCAAATAATTACTGCTTCAGCACCGAAACGAAGCGTTGTGACTTTGTCCGGGGGGAACTACTGCGCGGGAGCGGAACGCCAGTCCAGCCACCGCCCGTCAGGACAGCGGCAAGCCTGGCAGCCGCACAGGAAGCAATCTCATTTTAGTTAAGTAAACTAACCCTGTTTGTAAATTCCGATGTCACAAATAATCAGCCGGGTACACGCAGATGAAAAGGGTTTCTCCCGGAATCAGGAATTGTTATATTAGTTGATCAGTAAACGGGATTATTTAAATAGAAACAAATAAAACTACTATCCAAGGGAATAAATCTACGGTGAAATTAGCTCATTTAGTTGTCGTTTTCTGTACGCTTTTATTGCCTGTCAACATTCAGACTGGTTTCGGACAGATTCCCTATCACCTGAAAACATCCCGGGAAGTAATCCTGGGTGGAAGCGGAGTGGTAATAGCCGGAATTGGACAGTACCTTAACAGTAATGTCAAACCACTTACTGCTAATGACATTAATCAGCTTTCACGTGATGATATTAACCGCTTCGACCGGAATGCCACGCACCAGTACTCACCCGATGCGGCCACATTTAGTGATGTTCTGGTTGCTGCAACCATTGCCTTACCGGTGAGTCTTTTAATATCCCGGGATATCCGAAACGATTTTTCCACTATCGGACTTATGTATGCGGAAAATCTCCTCCTGGTCAATTCTTTTTCTCTTATCACTAAAGGGTCAGTTCGCCGGATTCGTCCCTACGTCTACAATCCCGATGCTCCGCTGGAAAAGAAACTGACAAAAGAAGCAGTGCGTTCCTTCTATTCGGGCCACACCACTAATGCATTTGCCTCTGCAGTCTTTTTTTCGATGGTCTACAGCGATTATTTTCCGGATTCGCGATGGAGACCCCATGTATGGATCAGTTCGCTGGGAACGGCTTCACTGGTAGGCTATTTACGGTACCGGGCCGGTAAACACTTTTCAACAGACATAATAGTGGGGGCTGTTGTGGGAAGTGCCATCGGTTTTTTTATTCCCTACATTCACCGGCAGAAAAATACAAACTTTTCACTGGCACCACAATATCATGCAAAAAGCTTTGGCATCTGTATAAGTTTTTTTGTGAATTAAAGCAGGAGTTTGTATAAACCAGAAAAACAGAAAATAGAGAAAATATTAATTTTATATGGTTACCTCGGAATTAATATTATCAAAAATTTAGTCATTTAAAACCGGTAATAGTAATACAATGATTGTCCAGTCTCATAATATTTATGTGAAAAGCAATAAATGATTAAGAGAAATTGACTTAAGGCCGCATCAGATATTACTAGCGGGCGGTTTGAAGATCCATCAGTAATTACCGGTAACCGGAATTATAAGGCCAGTAAGCAGCTAATTTTTAGCAGATTCGATAGCCTGTGAAACATCCCCCTGATTGCGATACATGGTCGTTAGTGCCAATAAGGCGCTCTCCAGGGCTGGTTCCTCCTGCAGAACAGTTTTTAAAACCTTGATTGCTTCATCCGGTTGACCGGAAGAGTTCAACGCTATGTCATATACATACTGCAGGTTGGTGTCTCCACAACCAGGAATTCCTGAATGCCGCCACCAACGGATATATCCTGGCGACTATTTCATTGGGCCGGACGGGCACGGAAATGCCTTCCTGAGCAGGGGAAGCGATAAATATCCTCTGCTCAGCGGTAAAAACAGAAATCACGGCGTGGCCTGCATTCGCAGCTGGCGGGAAATGATTATCAGGAAAAACTATTGATTTCTACCCCATGGATTGAAAAATCTACGACCGGGACGAAGTTTTGCGCAACGGAATTTACTGACTCCGGTTATTTCTGTTTCTCAACAGCATAGAGCAGGACAATTGCGCGGGGAGCCACCTTTATGATATGGTCATCCACCGGTTGAGATTGTGGGATAGGATAAAAATCATGCGGGGGAGATTGGAATGTATCAATAATTCGGTTCCACTGTTTTTTCTTATCCAACCGGGGAATTTCAAATTCCAGTTCTTTCCAGTAAGCATTCATCATAACATGAAGTTGTTCATCTGCCTGGGGATGAATCAGTGTACAGGCCAGGCTGTGTGAATTATTGTTCCAGTCCGGTTTATGGAGCTTAACCCCGTGCCATACAATATGCGGTTGGCCGGAACCGGAATTTTCACTGAGTGAACCTTCATAGGAAAAAATATCCCGGGCCTGGGTAAAAGAAATGACTCCTTTTACGAACGCCAGCACGTTTTTATTTTCGTGCACCAGATCCCAGTTAAACCAGCTGATTTCATTATCCTGGCAATAGGCATTATTATTGCCCTGCTGAGTCCGCCGGACTTCATCTCCCATCAGCAGCATGGGAGTTCCCTGGGAAATGAATAAAAGTGTAAAAAAATTTTTTATCTGCCTGATACGCAGGTTCCGGATGTGGTGGTCTGCGGTTGGGCCTTCCACCCCGCAATTCCAGCTGAAATTTTCAGCGGCACCATCCCTATTATTTTCCCGGTTTCCTTCATTATGTTTCTCATTATAGCTGACCAGGTCATTCAGGGTAAATCCGTCATGGCAGGTGAGAAAATTGATGCTGCGATTGAAATCCCGCTCCAGGTTGGTGTAAATATCGGGACTGCCCAGAATCCGGTTGCCCAGATGCTGAATCATTCCTTCATCCCCCTTTACGAAACGGCGGATGTCATCCCGGAACCGTCCGTTCCATTCAGTCCAGCGGTCACCGATAAACGATCCCACCTGGTAGAGACCAGCCGCATCCCACGCTTCTGCAATAATCTTGGTATGGGCCAGCTCCGGTGCTGATTCTATGGCCCACAGGATAGGTGGGTTCGCCAATTGCTCGCCTTTTTCTCCCCGGCTGAGCACCGATGCCAGATCGAAACGAAATCCATCCACATGCATTTCCATCACCCAGTATTTCAGGCAGTCCAGAATCAGCCGTCTGACCACCGAATGATTGGCATTAATGGAATTACCGGTTCCGGTGTAGTCTTCATAACGGGATTTATCCTTCCCGAGAATATAATATGCCTCATTTTCCAATCCCCGCAGGGAGAGAGTGGGGCCCTGCTGATCACCCTCAGCAGTATGATTGAAAACTACGTCCAGAATCACCTCAATTCCCGCTCTATGGAATGCTTTCACCATATCGCGGAATTCATTAATAGTTCCCAGCGGATCCTTGATGGAGCTGTATCCGCAGTGCGGTGCAAAAAAACCCACAGGATTATATCCCCAGTAATTTTTGAGGGGTGCAGGGGCATCCTGTTCATCAAACTGCTGCACCGGCAACAGTTCCACAGCAGTAATTCCCAATTCCTGCAGATAGGGTATTTTTTCAATTAATCCGGCATATGTACCCCGTTTCTCTGGGGAAAGGCCCGAGCTGGGATGGCGGGTAAAGCCGGCTGCATGCATTTCATAAATAACAGATATTGCATAATCCGTGCCCAAAGGAGTGTCATCTTCCCAGTCGTAGGCACGGGGATCCACCACGACACATTTCATGGCGTGACCGGCATTATCACCGGCTTTGATGGCCGCCTCACGCTGATAATTTTTACCTGCCACCACCGTCCGTGCGTAAGGGTCAAGAAGAACCTTTTTACCATCAAAGCGCAACCCCTTATCCGGATCAAAAGGTCCGTGGACACGGTAAGCGTAAAGCTGGCCTTCCTGAACACCGCGGACATAGGTATGCCAATAGTGAAAAGTCCGGTTACGGGCCGGATCGAGGGAGATAGTCCTGCCGGGGTGAGGGTCATCCACATCATCAAAGAAGAACAGTTCCACCTTCCGGGCATTTTTAGAATAGAGCGAAAAATTAACACCTCCATCATAAAAGGATGCTCCCAGCGGATAACTGCGACCAAACAGTTGTACCGGATTGTTCGAATTGCCTGTTTTTTTCATCATATGATGTTACCCACGAATATTTTTACATTGTCAGCTGCAAAAGGCCAGTTCTATGCACCTCATTTATCACGGAGGGAACCTTTTTCCACCACATGATAATCTAATCATCTATTTATGACACTGCCTTTCACGAAACTCATAAGTGATGATATTGCATAATATACGGGGTATA
>CAYWTB010000029.1:0-46338 GCA_964461135.1 uncultured Caldithrix sp.
GGAAAAATCGCCAGAAATTCCGGTGCACCGAACGTAAAAATTCTTTCTGTCTGAGACCCCAGCACTCGCCTTGTGTATAACAACAGATAAGATCATGAACAATTAAGTGCTGGGGACGAGTTTAAGAATTTTAGTGAGATGCACCGTTGAATTTCCAGATTTTTCCTGACAGTCTTGATTTTTTGGTTCTTTTGCATCAAGGCAAAAGAACAGGCAATCAGCGATTTGGTGACCTCGAATATTAGGAGTTTATTAAATTTTACTGAAAATGTCTATGATCTGTAATCTGTCAGCTTGAACATACATTTCACAATTCGGATAAAGGTAAAAATAAGGTAAATCTTAAAAAAGGTTTTCCATGGGGTTACTTGCTATGCAATTTAATATTGTTTTTATCACATTCGGATCCATAGAATAAGGTATGTTTCTAATGAACCGCTTTTAAATATTGTAAAAATATTAAAATTAATGATTATACTTGCTTTTTGCTGAGTTAAGGACATAATCATTAAAATTTATATGTTTATTGCTTTGACTACCAAACTAAACGGGCTGTCAATGTCTCAGAAGGGACCACTTTGTGGCGAGCGATCAGTCTTCTGGCACCAAGCAGGGCCTTTTCTATCAGATGTCAAAGGTATCTTTTGGCTTTTTGTAAATAGAACAGAACAATTTAACTCATTTAACCTGGTAATCAATTAATTCATACTCCTCGGAATAGTCTACCAGACCAATTTCCTGCGGGGACTCCTCAGTAGTAATCATTAAGTTTTGGATCCGGATAGACCGCTTTACCAATCCAATGCCGGAGTAATAATCTGCCAGATGAATATCATTGTCCAACTCTCCGTTACTGTCCATATGGTACAGCCACTGCACCCGGTAGGTGAAGAAAGTCCCTGCAGCTGTCTCCATAACCTTGGAATCATCTATTCTTTTTACAATCAGGAATGGGTTATTATAAGACCGGTAAAGCCATTCCGAACCGATTTTGAACGGATATGAAATAACACATAGCGGGGGATGTTCATAATTCAGGAAGTCATTTGCTGACAGCGGGACAAAATAGTGACTATCGGTAAGCTGCTTGAGAAGCTCCCTGATATCTTTATATCGTCGGTTCTTAAACAAGATTTTTCCCCCCGCCAGCCTGGGCATGCTCATACCGGATCCCCGGTAAGCATATAGATATAAACCGTCCGGCTGATTGGCATAATAGGACTCACTGTAAAATTCCGGTTCAGTACCCTGTTTTAAGCGCTGCCGGAAACAGTAACTGTTAACCGAGTTGTCAAGCATCTGTTGTTTGCTGATGGTTACAATTGACTGTCCAGAAATTGATGTTTCCGGAATAACTGAAAGAACCGAATCGGGACGGGGATTAAAAAATTCAATTTGTGTTGAATATTCCCATTGGTTTCCCACTTCCAGAGGATACTGAAAGTTCTCATCCAGTTTCATCAGCTTATCCCCCTCCAACTGGCAGGACAGGAGAATAACGGTTATAAGGAGCACGATCAAAAGGTATAAAGTTTTCAAGATTTTCCCTTCGCCGAGGTTAATACACATTTATGATTAACTTGTTTTTTACGGATCATTCCCTCGCGGTAATTCCGGGAGCTGGCATGGTGTAGAAAGATATTCCGTCACATCATATTGTTGAGAAAAATCAGAAAATATTCTTTTAAAATGCAACCCGCGGTACATTCTGTATTATAGATCATAAAGTGTTTCATCGACCCGTGGTTTGGGCGTTCGGCGGCTGCTTTTGGTTTTGGTTTCCAATATAAGCGGTTCCTCATTTTCCAGAAGGTCTCCCATCTCCGCCTCAATCTTTTCCGGATCCTCTCCCTTTTCCAGACGGGCGAGCGCTTCCTCCATACTAGCCCCCATTTTCAAACCGGTAGCGTCACTCAGTTTGCGCATCAGCTGGGCGGCCTGCCGGGGATCATCTTCGTTTATTTTATCCGCCTCTTTTGCCAGCATCGCCATGGCCTTTTCCATTTTTGATTCATCAAAAGCCGGCATTCCCTCTTCCCCCGGTCCTTCTTCTTTGCGGCCGGATAAGGTGGCAAAAAGCGATACACGTTTCTGAAGATCGGGATTACCGCATTTGGGACAACTGGGGATTTTTTCCGTATTGACTGTCAAAGAGAAAAATTTATAAATAGTGTGACACGGTTTACAGTAAAATTCATAGATCGGCATAACTGAAATTCCTTTTTATAAGCTTTGACTAAAATATAAACAGGACTTTTCCGCAGAATCAACTTGAAATATATACTCCGAACGAGATTTAAGAAAAAACTAGGTGTTATGTTTCAAAAATAAATTGCATATATCTACTTTGATGCAGTGGATGACAGGATTGGTAAATTGATCTGTATATTTTTTGATTACACGGAGAGGCACGGTGTAAAGATGGAGAGACACAGAGAAGGTAAATCAATAAATGATTTGGAAAAAAATTCTGTGGAACTTCGTGAATGCTCCGTGTATCTCCGTGTTCCCTAATCGATCCCAGGGAAGGATAATTATGATTAAATCTTATGGAGACTATCCCCCCCGGGACAATGAAACTCATTGAATTATCATTCAATATTGAAAATACAGGCAGTCTGGTAGCTTTCTCCCCACTGGTTGGTGGTTTTCACCATTATTCTGTGTAGTCCCGGTTTCAGATCGGCCGGCAACGGTGCACGCCAGATATGGACTGAGGGCATCGGCTTTATCCAGCTCAGATAAAAGTCCGGATATTTGCCATGCAATCCCACGAAAAACGGATCCCGGGATATTTCCCGGGTCATAGCAACGCCCGGGCGACTATCAATTTGGCATTCAACCACGGATTTTTCATTACCATCAAAAACATTGACGATGATGGATGTTTCGGCCAGTGCTTTCTGCTCAATGGTACCCGCCGGCCAGGAAATTCTCAGCTGAAAATCAATTCCCTGATCAGCCGGCTTGTACTTTTCACGGAATCCGGTTCCGGAAAAAGAAAATATATGGTATCCGTTGGGAGTTCCGTCTCTTTCTTCCGTTACTGGAATATTCCGGATGTCGGGCGGACCGCTCCACCAGGAACCGGATACCGCCCCGCATATGATCTCATGCAACGGCGGCTCCCCCATCCAGTTTTGCTCAGCTGTCAGAAATTCATGTTCAATCATATGCATATGTCCGGCCAGCGCCAAAAGATTCCGCCGCTCCTTAAGCAGAATAGACAGGGAATCCCGGTCTATGACCTGCAGTGAAGGATGGGAACCCACAAAGGTCCACAGCGGGAAATGCATATTCATGACAATCAGGTGATCTTTGGGAATATAAGAGAGGTAATTTTCCAGCCATTTCAATTGTTTTTCTCCAATTTGACCCCGGAATTGGGGAGCACCCTCCTCATTTCTGCCCAGATAATCCATCACATCAAAGGCAATAAAATGAACTTTGCCGTATTCAAAAGCATAATACGGCGGGCCAAAGTGACTCTTGAAGGTTTCCAGTGCATAGCGATCTTCCGCCGCATCATAATTGGTATCGTGATTGCCGGGAACATGATAAAAGGGGATACCGCTCTCTGCAATGACATTGATATACTCCCCGTACAGGGACAGATCATCATACATGATGTCACCCAACACAATTCCGAAAGCTGCCTTTGAATCAACAATTTCATAAATCACATCGTCCCGGATATACCCGATTTCCAGAAAGTTGCGTGGCTGGGGGTCTGCAAAAACGACAGCCGTGAAGGTATCCTGCGGCTGACTGGCAAAGAGGGGAAAGTCCAGGCTGGCCGGCAACGGTCCGGTTGGGTCAACACCATGGTATTTCAAAGGAGGCGATCCGGCCGGCTGATGAATATAATAAAATTGCGGCAGATTGTGGGAATTCAGCGGGACTTGCCAGGCAGCCGGTTTAATGATGAAAATAATGGTTTCATCTGTTACCGGTAACCGGTAACGACCATTACGGTCGGTCTTTACCACTTCCAGCTGATTGGATACCAGGATCCCTTCAATTCCTTTTTCTCCGGGGTCCGGTTTCAGATTACGGTTTGTGTCGTAAAAGACGGTACCCTTTACGATATCATTCTGGGTATAAGCTGATCGAATACATAATAGAACAGTTGTAATGAGTATCATGCAGCGGATATATGTCATTATGTCTCCTTATTTTTAAATTTTAACCCGATGTTTCCTGCATCCCGGGCAGAACCCGCCAGGTAGCATGTGATGCCGTAGATGCATCAAAACGGCCGGGCCAGCGGATCCCAAGGCCGGCAGGATACGGGGTTTCGTCTTAAGAATCGCCAGCACCGTCTCAGGCAGGTATTTCCTGTTTATAATAACGGTGTAAACATATTTATCAAACCAGTTATTATACATGGTCCAGTAACCCTTATCTCCGGTATCCGCACCCCATGAATTTTCCACCCTCCATTTCATCGCCCGTCCTTTTACAGTATCCACTCCCACAAATGCCATGGCATGGTTGGCGGTGCTGGCGCGGTATTGTATCCGGTCTGCTTTGGTCATGCGGTCAGTTATTCCCAACAGAGATTCGTAGTCATATATTCCTTCAGCCATGATGCCATGGGCACGCTCCATCTGCCAGCTGTCATCCGCAGCAAACCATACCGGTTCCCTGTTAAGAAGTGATTTTAAAACATAGTCCCTGATATTATCCATTTCCAGGTTGATAAAAGTCAAATCGGTCTGATCCGCCAGATTACGGCGAAAATTCACCTGGTATAGTTTGCCGAAAGGATGAGCCGGATAATTAAAGAAAATGACATAATCATTTAGATTTATTCCTACAGCATCATGATAGAACTGAACCGGTGTATAATTGTTTTCGTGAACAAGGTGTTCCTTGTCCTCATATCTCCAGTTAAACTCTTGCGGTGGCATTCCCAGATTAATCACCAGCAGTTTATATACTTTTTTCAACATCTCGGTTTTCTGCTGGCGCAGTTCTGCTTCTTTTTTACCATTCGCCACCATATGACGTAGAATGGAGGCATCCTGCCGTGCCAGGAATTTAATATTTTTATTGAGCCAGCGCGAATTTTCGCTGTTTTTTGTTTCCGGCATGAGTCCTTTGGGAACTACGCCATACTTTTCGATCAGGCCGGTTGCATAATTCCACCATCCGCCATCACCCAGCGGGTCATCCAGAAGCGTCTGCAGTTCTCGGTCCTGAATATCACGGTTTCGCAATTGCATGACTGATTCCAGGAAAAAATTATATTTTTCCAGCTTGTCCCAGAAAAACAAATATGATTCTGAAAATTCAAAGGACTCCAGGTTGAATTTTTCCCGTGCCACCGGCCGCATCAGATTGAGTGCAGCATACATCCAGCAACGTCCGCTTTTTTTCTGATCGGTAACCCCCTTAACATCGGTCATAATATTGAAGACATCATTATAACTATTGATAATATTTCGATTCAGAGCCAGATCATTCACCTGGTTGTTGGTGACTGCATTCATAACTGCCCGGGTTTGTGCATCCATCTGCAGGGAATTTTGCAGATCAGTTAATATTTGCCGGTTTAAGCCCGTTGGGTTTTGAGTGATTCCGGTAACCACCCATGACAGTAAGATCAAAAGGCTCCAGAATTTGCTGTTCCCGTAGATATTCATTGCAGTTCTCCTGTAATATGAAAAAGCTTTTCAGTGAAACCTGTTAATCAAAAAACAGGTATATGGTAAAATAAATATAAGTAATTCAAAACAACAGGAAGATGCAAGATTCAGTTTTTTTCTGCAAATTGAATTTCAGTAAAAATGATCTTACCGCATTGAAGTTTTCTAATGTTTTGAAAAAGTGGATTCAAAGATGTTGTGGGTTGTTTGTCAGAGTATGGTAGCTGGAAAATCACCATTGTGAACCGGAGTACTGACAGCCCCTCGGGAATGATAAATCCACACCGGTTAATCATACCATGCAATTCTCTGTTTTAATATAAAATTGGTTGTAATTTTCGGATTTATCCTTATTATTCGGGTTGTCAATAGGAATTTCATCCTAACAACATAAAGGAAAATTGCATGAAAAAAGCAGCTGTTTTGTCTCTCCTGATTTTTTCTATTATCGTCTTCTGTTCCCGCCCGGGCAAAAACCCGTTTTTCAGTGAATATGATACCTCTTTTCAGACACCTCCTTTCACTCAGATAAAAGAATCGCATTTTATGCCGGCGTTTATTGAAGGAATGAAACAGCAGAAAGAGGAAATTGAGCAAATTATTGCTAATCCCGCAGAAGCCAACTTAAAAAATACGATAGAAGCGCTGGAATACAGCGGTGAACTGCTGACCAGAGTTCAGAATGTTTTCTATAATCTGACATCCGCCAGCACGAATGATGAAATCCAGCAAATTTCCAGGCAAGTCGCTCCCCTGCTCTCTAAGCATCAGGATGATATCCTGTTAAATGAAAAACTTTTTCAGCGTGTAAAAACTGTTTACCGGAAAAAGGATGAATTAAATCTGACACCGGAGCAGGGTAGGCTGCTGGAAGAATATTATAAGGATTTTGTGAGGGGAGGTGCCAATCTTCCGCACGAAAGCCAGACGGAATTACGGGAAATAAACAAGGAACTGTCATTATTGTCAATTCAGTTTGGTGAGAATGTGCTGAAAGAAGATAATTCATTTGAGCTTGTTATTGAAAAGGAAACCGATCTGGCTGGTTTACCTGCAGCTTTTGTGGCGGCGGTGGCGGAAACGGGTGTGGAAAAGGGGTATGCCGGAAAATGGGTGTTTACCCTCCACAAACCCAGCATGATGCCGTTTCTGCAATATTCGGATAAACGGGATTTACGCGAAAAGATTTTCCGTGCATACATCAATCGCGGAAATAATGAAAATGAATATGATAACAAAAAAATTTTAACCCGAATGGTAGCTCTGAGAGTTCGAAAAGCCAATCTGCTGGGATATAAGACCCATGCGGATTTTGTGCTGGAAGAAAATATGGCCGGACATCCCGATGCGGTCTACAATTTGCTGGGTCGGTTATGGAATCCTGCGCTGGAGAAAGCGAAACGTGAGGCTGCCGTTCTGCAGGAGATGATCAGGAAAGAAGGCCATTCCTTCAAGCTTCAGCCGTGGGATTGGTGGTATTACACGGAAAAAGTGAAAAAAGAAAAATACCAGCTGGATGATGAGACCCTGCGGCCCTATTTCAAACTGGACAATGTTCGTGAAGGCGCCTTTATGGTAGCAAATAAACTTTGGGGAATCCGCTTCGAAGAAAGAAAAGGTATTCCGGTATACCATCCGGAGGTTAAGGTTTTTGAGGTGAAAGAAGCAGACGGTTCGCATCTGGGGATTCTGTATGCGGATTACCACCCCCGTGCCTCAAAGAGAGGCGGTGCCTGGATGAATGCATATCGTAAACAGTATGTAAAAAACGGGGAAAATATTACTCCGATTGTGACAAACGTATTCAATTTTACCAGGCCGGCGGGAGAGACTCCTTCTCTGCTCAGCTGGGATGAAGTGAGTACCCTGTTCCATGAATTTGGTCATGCCCTGCACGGACTCTTATCAAACTCAACCTACCCGAGCCTTTCAGGTACTGATGTTCCCCGTGATTTTGTGGAATTACCCTCACAGATTATGGAAAACTGGGCTTCGGAACCCAAGGTTTTAAAAATGTATGCCCGGCATTATCAGACCGGTGAGCCGATTCCATCTGAATTAATCAGTAAAATTGAAAAGTCGGCAAAATTTAATAAGGGTTTTGAAACGGTTGAATTACTGGCTGCTTCATTTCTGGATATGGACTGGCACACCTTGAGAGTTCCCGATGTAAAAGATGTAATTGAATTTGAAAATAATTCCATGAATAAAATAGGATTGATTCCGGAAATCGTGGTACGGTATCGAAGCCCTTACTTCCGGCATATTTTTGCCGGGGGTTATTCTTCCGGTTACTACAGTTATATCTGGGCGGAGGTACTGGATGCCGATGCATACCAGGCTTTCAGGGAAACTTCACTCTTCGATCTGAAAACGGCGAAGTCTTTTCGTGAAAACATTCTGGCCAGAGGAGGTACGGAAGATCCCATGGTTCTCTACAAACGTTTTCGTGGTGCGGACCCGTCTATTGAGCCCCTGTTGGAACGGAGGGGATTGAAAAACTGAGGTTTTTTTATTCATCCTGATGCCGGCACACAAATAACCGGTATCAGGATGTATGTTTCAGGACTGCAAATGACCATGTTTCTTCCTTAAGATAAAATCCACTGAAAACTGACCGGCGCCGGTCAGTAGTAAAAACAGGAAGATAAAAAGATACAGCAATGCCAGTTCTTTCCTGGAGAAGGGATCTGCAGCATGGCGCAGGAAAGCGGCCGCCAGCATGGTAATACTCAGAAAAAAAGAAGATGGCCGGGTCAGAAAGCCTACGGCCAAAAATAGTCCGCCAAAAAATTCTGAGATGCCTGCCATCCAGGCAAAAAATTCCGGAAAAGGAAATCCCAGACCGGAAACCAGGTTTATAAATGCTGGTGCCGGAGGGATCTTATTGATTCCGTGTCCAAAGGCTATAAATAAACCAATAAATATTCTCAGAAATAATATACCGCCATTAAATGATAACCGGTTGACCTCCTCGCCGCCCATTATCCAGTCCGCTATCTTCAATTTATTTTCCTTTCTTACTGCGTTTCAATTATTTTCTCAATGGGCAGCAGCCTCTATATTTTGGTGCACATAACCCTCATATTTTTCTTCACCGGCTGTCACCGGAATGGGCAGATAATTCTCTTCCGGTGGAAGCCGGCAAGTGGCATACGGACTGAATGCACAGGGAGGGTTATAGGCTTTGTTAAAATCAATTACCGTGGTACTGTCTTTTCCCGGCACGTCAACATAAAGGAATCGTCCGGCGCCATAGGTCTGTTCGTCGTTGGTTCCATCGGCAAATATGATGAACCATCTTTCGTAGCCCGGTTCAGCGGTCGGATCCAGTGAATAGGTCTTGCCGAACAGAGTAAATTCCAGGGCACCGGGTGAGGTATCCTGCTCAACCGTCCCCAGAACAGTGGGGATCTCAATGGTTTTGGGAGGATTATAGGGCTTGAAGCTTGCCACAACCTTCCAGCAGGGATCAATCTTGAACATTTTAATTCCTTTGAATTCTTGCCGGGCTTTACTCTCACTGTCCTTCAACCGGATTCCTACTTTATCCCCCCGTTTAATCACATACCAGCTGAGGGTGCCATAAGTGAGGATGGTAGGCTCTCCCTCCAGGTCGTTCTTCATCATGATGGAATCCACTGCCTGCCCGTTATGATCTACCACAACGCCGGGCTTAATGATTGCGCGGACTTTCCTATCTTTCAGTATGAAGGTTCCTATTTCATCCGGCACTTTGCCGGAGGGAAAACGGATTTCATTGGAAGAAGCCCCTCCGAATGTATTATTTCCCTCTTTCAACCAGAACAGCCCGATAAGGCTCAGCCATCCGTTTGGCTTGGTGAGTGCGGCAATGCGGTTTTCATGCCATTGTTTTACCGACTGTACGTATTCCTTTTCTGCTTTATTCTGACAATTCATAATCAGAGTTAGCGGAAAAATCAAACACAGTAAAAGAATCAGAAAATAGTATTTAGAAGAGTAATTTCTGAGAACGGACATGCAGGACTCCTGTTGATTGTTATTGTGCAGACAATTTAAGTTGAAATTATTTGCGATTAAAAACAGTTTATGATCATTTTTGTTCCTTGCAGTCAAAAATATTTATTTTTTATACAAAAATTATATTAAAGTTAAGTGATCGATAATCATTAATCAATTTAGCCCGTTTTTCAGTTTGTTATTGTCAAACTCACTACCGTAATAAGTTGTTTTGGACAGGTTTGATTTCTGTTAAACCGCCCGATGTCTTTAAAATGGCTCAAATTTCTGAAAGATCCGGCCTCGGCGGGAGTGCAGTTGGAGGCATTTCCTGCTGTTTACATTCCCGTTGTAATTGCTTCATGGCTGTTGCCGGAGAAATCCCGCGCCGGAATTGCCGTAATCCCTTCCTCTGTTATGTCTTGGGAAGCATTATGTGAAAATCATCCGCCAGGCTTACAATAAATGTCAGTAGGAAGACAGTATGGATAAGTTGTGACCTTCTCCGGATGCCCCCGGTCCTGAAATATCAGAAAAGGCATCGTGGTTACCTGTCCCATATAATAAGCAGTGGTATGAACACTTTGCCTTTTGTGGTGTAATAATACAATGGATGAGGAAATCAAAGGTCGTGCCGCTTTTGATGTCGGAAGGATTCGGAAATTATTCTGAACTTAGTTGAAGTGCAATTATTTACGACTTCCGGTTATCTGTGATATCCTTTCTGACCCGGAGAATGCTTTTTTGCTGAATATGTATGTTGAAAACAACCCTGATGCACAACAGGTTCCGAATAGATTTATATTGCAGAAAAAAATGAACTGTATAAAGGTGGATGTTCCAGGAACCGCCGGCTGTTAATTTGAAAAAATTTACCCTAGAGAGGGATCTATCAGAATTATATGATAGTAAAAAACACATTGAAGAATTATCCGGGAAGATACGCGAGCGGGCAAATTCCGGGGCAGTCTTTAACACCTCAAGTAGCAACAACATGATTTCGAGTGTTTCGGTTTTTATCGGGGAAGAACGTAAAAAAGTGGAACGGAAATTCAGTCTTACCCTGCGGCAGGGTCGTTTTCTATATAATTTGCCGTTCCCAACTGCAGATTTTTTAAGTATATTAAGTATTATGGAAAAAGTGAAAATTAACTAATCCGTACTTTCGGAAAACCCGGATCCTGTTGATATTCTCAATTCTTTTCAGGTAACGGACATTAAGGAATGAAACCATGAGAAAGATTACCCGCGAACAGGCAGAGGAAATATTCCAGATCACAAATGTCCTGGAGAAGAAAATTCAACAGACCAAGAGTGAATTGAAATTGTCTTTCAGCCTGTCCAATAAAAATTTGCTCCATATTATTTATAATGTTAAGAATCATCATCAGACATTTTTTGTTGAAATCCCGCCGACTCTGAAATCAAAATAATAATTCCCCGGTTCTTTTTTCCCTGAGCGAAGTCCCGTCAGACGGGGTAATGCCCGGAACTAATTTTTTTCTCCAATAACATAGAACCGCTTCACCTGAATTTCATCCTTAAGGGATCCCGGCTCTTAAAATAGAGAATTTTAAAAGCGTTTCGGGAAAACAGTTCACATATCTCTTCTTCGGAAAAACATGAAAAATAGATTCGGGGGGGAAAACCCAAAAACTCCCGCTGATAATGGTCTTTTTCACCGTCCTTCACAGTGACCAGCAGTTTCCCGCCCTTCCGCAAAATCCGCCTGTATTCCCCGAAAATCCTATCCAGATAATTTTTTGGAGTATGCACAATTGCATAGTATGAAATGATTCCGTCAATGGAGCAATCTCTGTATGCGGCGCAACCCATGTCCATGACCTGAAAGTTCATGCCGGGATTCCAGCCGGCGGCAATTTCGATACATTTTTCAGCTATATCAATGCCCTGCACTTTTAAACCTTTATCGAACAGGTACCGTCCGATTTGACCGCTGGGTCCACAACCGGCATCAACAATTCTGGAGGATGGATTAAAATGGGCAGCAAACCGGTCCAGCAGTTCGTGGTCAAAGGGTTTTTGCTGCATTTCATTGTGGAATAATTCATGGTACTTCCCGGCTGCCAGATTATAAGCAGTACGGGTCAATTGGTTAATGTTATCGAGCGAATTTTTCATTTTCCTGTACGGTAATTCCACCGGGTTTTTATTGCACAGATGCATTGGGCAGGAATGTTGAGACTATAAACACCCTGCATAACAACTAGATAAATGCCGGCTGATATATGACCCGCAGCTGATAGATTTTTAAAATCTCTGTCTGTATTCTGTTTTGCGGCATGCTTATATTCAATGAATCCCGTATTTTTAATTCTTACCCGTTTTTATTATCCTTACCAGCGGTACTTTTTTAAAATATTCCACAGCTCATTCATGCTGATTCTTGGTTCTCTCGCCATCAAAACAGGGATTCCGCTTTCCCGGGCAAATGGATACTGAAAGGGAGGTGCTGCTTCCACACTATTATAAAACCCGTGTACATCATCTTCAGAGAAACCGACTGTCATAACATATTCTCCATCATACCCGCAGTATCCCCATCCCCAGAAACTTCCGCCTTTACTGATACATTTGGGAATGTCAAATTGCCTGGCATAATAATCGATTGCTCCGGCCTCTCCGTAATTGGCGGTTACAATGGCGCATGGTTTCCTGATTTCTACCGGTAAACCATGATAGATCTGCGAGACGTGTTCCGCCATTTGTTTCCAGCCCAGCATATCCGCATAGTCTTGCGGCAGTTCATGCATTTTCCCGGTTTCCCAGCGCAAAGCTTCACCCACTCCCAGGTATTTTGATCCGAATTTAAAGTATTTAATCAATCCGGGAACTGAAAATACCGGGATGCCGACCGGGATCAGGGTGGTACTTCCCAGCAGCAGAATGGAAAAGATAACCGGTTTGAGCCAGTTACATCGATACCGGATTATATAGGTTTCGATGGATACAGATCCTGCAGCGATAAGCATGGGATAAGCCGGTGCCAGGTAATATATTTTCCCGCTGAGAATCAGCAGTACCAAAAGCATGGAAACGTAAAGCCAGCCTACCGGACGGAAATCATGGGACAGCCTGCCCAGTAACAGTGAATAAAGTCCGATAAGCCATATGGGAGCAGCATAAAAATTCATTAAAAGCTGTGCCAGCAGAAATATTCCCGGATTCATATGGGTCAACTGGGATTCTGCCAGCACCCTCATATGGTCAAAAAACGGCCAGCCGTTCTGCTGTTGCCATATCAGATTGGGTAACCAGATGAGAAATGCTGTAAGGGCAGATAAGTAAGGCCATTTCTGCCAGAGCAGTCCCCGCCTGGAGGATAGGAGCAGTCCGACGAAAACGCCGAAACCAAATAACAGCATAGTATATTTATTCAGCAAACCGATACCGCTTACAATGCCCAGCCAGATCCACAGCCCGGGCTGATTATTTTTAAGAATACGAATGAAAAGGTAACTCCCCAGCACAAAAAACAGAAGATCGAAGGTTACCGGCATCAGATAGAGATTCATCCGCAGATACACAACGGAAAAAAGGTAGGCGAGGATCGCTAAAATTTGCGCGAAAAGACGACCGCCCAGTTCCTTTACCATCAATCCAATCAGTATAACGGTTACGGCTCCGCTGAGTGCCGGCAGGAAGCGCATGGCATACAAACCTTTCCCGAATAAAACAGCGGCTGTCCGGGAAACAAAGGCAATAAAGGGAGGCACCTCCAGATATCCCCACGCCAGGTGGTCACCCATGGCCATGTACAGAAATTCATCCCGGTGAAATTCAAAATCCGGGCTGATAAGAAAAGGAATAATAAATTTAATTGCAGAGAGGTATATGAGAACGGCACCGCCGCTAATAAGAAACCCCCTGGACAATAGGGTTTTCAGAATCGGCGATATCCCTGACCCTGTTCTATTCAGCGCTTTTGACATAAATCCTGAAAATGTTATGGTTTTGTGATGATTTTTGTAAATATGATTGGTATTATGAATTCATTAAAATGGTTTTTATATGTTTTTTGGAAAACCTTATCATCCGGCAACTTTATCGGTATTAATATAAAAATAAATAATTTTTTGAACCCGAATTTTTTTCTTTTGATTTAGCATGGAAAAAGTGCAAATGCTTCTTTCCCGGGTTCTGGCAGCAGGTATTCATACCCGTGAATGGAATGCCGGCAGCTTACCGGCTGGCGTTTACCTGATACGACTTCAGTCTGGTGAGCAGGTGCAATTCCGAATAGCTGTATTATTGAAATAAGAGGAATAGGAAAAAGAAATTAGGAATTTTCGTCCTGGAGTGGAGTCGTAGGATTTTTTTATTTTCAAAATTACCTGTTAATTTTATCTTCCTGACGGATAATATTTTGTAAATTTATTGATTATTCTTCAATAAGGGGATAAAATATTGACCTATGCCTGACTCACCAAAGATCGTACGGTTCAAAATTTTTGCCGCTTTTGCGGCCATTTATCTGGTATGGGGTTCAACCTACCTGGCCATACGTTTTGCCATTGAAACCATTCCACCTTTTCTGATGGCCGGCAGCCGCTTTGTCCTGGCCGGTTCCGCCCTGTACTTCTGGCGCAGCAGAACCGACCGGGTCAGGCCCAGAGCGGTGGAATGGCGTAAAAGTGCCCTGGTGGGCCTGTTACTGATTGTGGGTGGTAACGGAATGCTCACCTGGTCCGAACAGTTTATTCCCTCCGGAATGGCTGCCCTGCTGCTGGCCATTATCCCCATCTGGATGGTGCTGCTGGACTGGATCTTTGTGGAAAAAAAACGTCCGTCACCCGGTACCATGGCCGGAATATTGCTGGGTGTGGCAGGTGTGGCCCTGCTTAGTGGTGTGGACAGAAGTGTGTTGCTGGAAGGGGCGCATCCCGGTCACCCGGTAGTTTTATATGCTTTTCTGCTCACCCTGGCGGCTATATCCTGGGCATCCGGTTCTATCTACAGCCGCACCATCAAATCGTCTGCTTCCCTCCTGTACCTGGTAAGTATTCAGATGCTGGCCGGTGGGATTTCCCTGATTATCTTGGGATCCATCCGCGGGGAATGGAGTCTGTTATCCCTGCATAATATTTCAACGCGTTCAGCCATATCGCTCGTCTACCTCATATTTTTTGGCACACTGCTTACTTATTCGGCATACAACTGGCTTCTGCGCAAGAGCTCGGCCGCAAAAGTAGGGACCTACGCCTTCTTTAATCCTCTGGTAGCGGTGTTCCTGGGCTGGCTCCTGGCGGGCGAAAGGGTAACCCTACGGATCATCATCGGGGCCGGCTGCATTCTGACGGCGGTGGTACTGGTGAATCAATCCCGGTACTTCCGGCAGGCATTTTTCCGCCTGCTGTCCAGGGACCAGTAAGAGGGAGCAAGGCTAAAGGCAGGAGTCAGGAATCAGGCACCAGGAACCAGTCTGCAGTCGGCAGTCTGCGGAAAGACAAGATCAAAGAAGGAAAAGGAAAATGAGAACAGGTACCTGGTGGGAACCATTCTGCTGACTGCCTACTGTTTCCTTTGTCCCTTGTCCCTCCTTAATCCTTCATACTGTTGCCTGCCTGCGCCTGTCCAGTGACCAGACAGGCCAGAATCTTTTATCAATAAAGTGTATAAAAAAGTAAACTTTATTGTAATTGGATCGTAAACTACCAGGCCTAATTTTTATGTCTGGCCGGTTTATACGCTTCAAAACATGAAAAGGAATAAGTGTTTTTATGAATAGATTTCAAAACAGTGAACAGGATGTTAACAGGGAGCTTCTGAATTTTCAACAGATTGCCCGCAAAATTAATCCGCGTCCCGGGGAAATACCCTTCCTGAATGGTATAGATATTTACGGAGATACCATTCCCCTGAAGGGAGAGGTAGGTGGTGATCATCTGATTTATATAGATTTCAATAAACGTTTCGATCTTGATGCCCGCATTGTTGAAGCACAGGCGAAAAACAAATCACGGGTGGCCAGAAAACTGGAGGAAGCCCGCCATAAAGCAGGTATACTGCTGGCAGATGCTAGCGGTCACAGCATAACAGATGCACTGCTAACAGCCATGTTGCATCAGGCATTCCTGGTAGGTGCCGGTTATGAGCTCAGCCTGTTTGGGGAAATCACCGTTGAATTGTTTGAGGCACTGAATAGCCGGTTTTATCAGTCTTCCAGCATTGACAAGTATATCACCATGTTATACGGAGAAATCCATGAGAGCGGCCAGTTCCGTTTTATTTCTGCCGCTCATCCGCTTCCGGTGGTGTTTTCGGTGGAATTTAACCGTCTGGTGAATATCAACCAGGACCGCATGGTTATTTTCCCACCCATCGGTACCCTGCCATCCGATTCCTCTGTCGATGCTCACAGATTAAAGAGCTCTTATGGCTACAAACCGAAATATTCGATAAATACCATCAATATTATGGGCGCCGGTGACATTATGCTGCTGTTTACCGACGGCTTCCAGGATCAGGATGGAGGTCGGCTGAATTTTGTGAAAGACTGCCTGGAAAAATGTCTGCGCGAGGTTAAATACCAGACGGCCCGGGATATTGTGGAATATCTTAAACAGCAATTCTTCACCCGAATTCCGAAGGCGGACGATGATGTGACACTGGTTGTAGTAAAAAAAATCTGGTAACCACCATCTGCTTTTACCCTGTATACCCTTTGCTTTAAAGGTGTCTCCCTGCCAGGCAATCCCTCAGTTCCGGCAAATATTGATACCCGGCATTTCACGGGCCCTGTCGGCAGGGGCGGTTATACCCGCAGATCAGGATGAGCCTTCCGGCAACACCGGGATCACGTCCGGAGAGCGGGTTTTAAATATTTAATCCTGGGTATCGATATTGACAGGTAGTATTCTTTCTGTGTGAGCACTGTTATTCCGTGCAGACAGGTAAACCTGCTTCCTGCGTTCAGGATAAACGGCTCAGTTTAGGCAGGTATGGATTGGGGATTCGCAGGTGCTGCAAAATCTCCGAATAGGATAAGGCGTTCAAACGGAAATTGGGCAGTTCACGTGACTTGCCGGTGTAAAATTGCAGAAGTTGGAAATATTTACTGACCAGTTCGGGAAGCAGAAAATGTTTCCGTATATGCTCCCGGCCATTATTGCCAAGAGCCTCAGCTTCAGCGGGATTTTCCAGAATTTTTGTGATTCCTCCTGCTATAGCCTCCACATCCAGCGGATGAACCAGATAACCGGTTTTGCCATCCAGAACCTGCCGGGTTATCCCGCCAACGCAGGAACCGATCACCGGCGTTCCCTGCCACAAGGCTTCGGAAACCACTAGGCCGAATCCCTCGCGGGTGGAGACGTGAATAAATCCCCTGGACAGTCTCATAAGGGCACCTACTACCCGGTCATTATCAGCCACATTCACCCAGAACCGTATGTCCGGATCATCATCCGCTTCGGTTTTGAGCTGGCACAGCATCTCTTCTCCTTCCGGATCATCGATGGAGGTGTTTCCCAGGAAAATAAGATAAGGCGGTGGGTGTTGTTTGTGCTTACCGCGCAGAAGTTGAAAGGCTTTCAGGATGGTTGCCTGGTTTTTATGAATATCATAACGTGAGATGGCGGAGATAATGGGACGATTCGGATCCATATTATGCTCATTGAACAAAGTTGACAAAATGTTCAGGGCCTCCTGAACATTGTATTGTTGATTTTTTGAAGCAAGCGGATCGATACAGGGAGTAATCTGGTAAAGAGGAATATGCAGGCCGGGACCCACGAATTCCGGCATGGTGAAGATAGCCCCCGAACACATATTTATGTAGGGCTGCAAGAAGCGCCATATGATCTGGTGAGGAGAGGAGGTGTCGATATGGCACCGCCACAGAATATTTCCGAAAATTACTTCATTCATGATCAGAGCCGCGGGTTGCGGGTCATGAACCACGGTCATATCGGAGGCGATAAGTGTATTTTTTGCATTTTCGTTGATAGTGTCCAGGTAGGCACCGAATATTTCTTCCATACTGATGGGTTGCTCTACTCCCTGCAGCATATTGTGAAATTTTTTTGTGACCCGAAAGAATCCATCATTTCCCCGGATTACGTACCAATCTGCCCGGATGCCCATTCCCCGTGCCAGAGGAATGACACTCCTCAACATTTCGGCTACACCACCACCCTGCATGGTGGAATTTACATTAGTCCAGTATTTCCCACCCACCGAATCTGCCACTCGTTTTAGTCTTTCCAGCCGCCGGGCGCCAATAAACGGTGCATAATCATCAGGTGCCTTTACCAGATTGCGGTCGAATACGTCCAGTGATTTCATTTTTCCACGCATTTCCTTCCTACTTTTAGTATCGAAAAAATGACAGAATCTTTAAGTTTTTATGCAAAAAGTTTTCAGGAATGCCTGACTTATCTCTGATTTTTCCTGCATTTCGCCAACATTTAACCCTTAACTGATAATGCAATTCTCTTATGATGATCAATAATTATCTCAATAACATGCTTTCGGAATAAAGTAAACAATCATGATAGTTTTCGACATTATAGGGGTGCGTATGAATATATATAAAAAGTTGGGTCCAATATAAGTGGAATTGATAAATTTAGGTAAACTGTGGGAAGTAAAATAATATATCCGGCCAACGATTGTTCGGCTTCAATTTATTATTAAAAATATGGCTGTTCAAAGACGATGGGTGAGTGTTTTGCCCTGGCCTCCGCCATCTTCCCGGTAACCTTTTACTTTTTATCACCGTATTAAGAGGATATTTATAATCCCGTGTAAAATGCATAAATCGATCTTTTTTTATTTTATAATATTACCTCTTATTCTCCGGGCCGGGGATAATTCAGTTAAGACTATCACCCTGAATAAAATTAGCGGAACCATTGTCCTGGACGGGATCATTGAACCATCCTGGAGCCAGGCGGATTCCGTGTCCGATTTTTTACAACACTCGCCATATTACGGAAAGATTCCCTCTCAGAAAACCGCCGCAAAAATTTTGACCAGCTGCTACTCTCTTTATTGCCTGATCATTTGTTATGAGCCCGGGGAGATGATTCAGAAAACGAAAGGAAAGCTTGATGATGCCGAGGGGGATGTTGTCTCCATCATGCTGGATACCTTCGGAAACAAGCGTACCGCTTACCGCTTTGCCGTTTCTGCCACCGGCGTGCGCAGTGACTGCCGTTTGCTGGATGATGCCCGGAACGTTGATGATACCTGGGATGGAATCTGGTTTGCAGCCGCCAGGATTTATGACTGGGGTTTTGTGGTGGAGATGGAAATCCCCTATAAATCTGTTCAATATAATGAAAAACTGACGGCGTGGGGGATTGATTTCGACCGCTGGATTTCTGCCTCTACCGAAGATATCTACTGGAATACTTACGAAGAGAACGAGGGCCTGCGTGTATCCAAATTCGGGCAGCTGATTTTCGAGGATTTCCGTCCGGTTGTGAAAGGGTTACACCTTGAAATTTACCCGGTGGGCATTGCCAAAGCATCCTATTTACAGGCCAACAAATATGATTTTGAACCCGAAGCAGGACTGGATGTGTTTTATAATCCGTCTCCCACCCTTACCTATCAATTAACCGCCAATCCGGATTTTGCCCAGATTGAAGCGGATCCCTTCGAGTTCAATATTTCACGCTATGAAACCTATTTTGATGAAAGGCGCCCCTTTTTTACCGAGGGAAATGAAATCTTCATGGCCTCCGGTCGCCAGAGAAATACCGGATTTTACCGGCCGTTGGAACTGTTTTATTCTCGCCGTATCGGCAAAATATTACCAGGTGGGGTACAGGTGCCGCTGTTATTCGGAACCAAAGCGTTCGGCCGGATCCGGGAGTGGGAGTACGGTGGTTTTATGGCCCTTACCAGTAAAACTGATTACACAGATGACGGCATTCAATACACCGAAGAACGGGCTTACTTTACATCTGCCCGCCTAAAGAAACAGATTCTGGGTAATTCCTCGGTGGGCTTATTATTTGTGGGCAAACACAGTAAGAGTTTGGACAGCGGGGTGCTGGATATCGATGGGGCCTTTCGGACCTCGGACTGGCAGCTGGCCTACCAGCTGGCACGGTCTTATAAAAATTCTGCAGGAGATTTCAGCGGATCTGCCGGATTTACCCTGTTCAGGGAAAGGTGGATTGCACTGGTCCGGGGAAGGTATATCGGACCGGATTTCGATGTGGACCAGGTGGGATTCGTCCCCTGGAAGGGTACCGCGGAATTTGTGGGGATTGGCGGTCCCCGCTGGTATTTTGAGAAAGGCTATATCCGGCAGATACTAATCTATGGAGGACCTCTCTTTAACTATGAGAAAATAGATAATTTTACCGATTATGGGGGAGTCATCGGATTTAATATGCAATTCCGCAATAACTGGGGATATGAAATCAATACCTCTCTAAGCGATTCCAAAGACGAAGGCGTGCGCTTTACCTACTATGATGCTACTCTTTCCTCCTGGTTCAATATTTCGCCCAGGTGGTATGGAAATATGAATACCGGCTATTCCCACACTTACAATTTCGATCGCGATTATCTGGCATATTATTCATGGATTTCCGGTGAAATCAGCTGGCAGGTCTATAACACCGTGCAAGTCGGATCTTCCGCCGGTATGTTCCTTGAAGCCAATCCGGCAGGGAGTGTGGAGGATATCACCTACAACGCCCGCCCATTTTTATCCGCCACCCCGGTGAACAACCTTAATCTGCGGGTGTATGTAGATAATTTGTTTGTACGTTCAACCGACCACATGGAACGAATACTGCTGGGATTTTTATTCTCCTACAATTTTTCTCCCAAGAGCTGGATTTATTTTGCGGTAAATGAGATTCGTGACCGCAGTGACCGTTATGATGCCATGGGAAACTTCCTCCCCAACCAGCTGCACGTAACTGACCGGGTAAGCGTGTTGAAGATTAAGTATCTCTATTATTTTTAATGGTTTTATAAAATGCGTCTGCTCAGTTCACCCCGATACCGCGTATCCGGTTGATGCTGCCACAGAGCCACAGAGGGATTTTGAGAATTATAGATTACATATTTTTTGGGTTAAAAAATGTTTTTCTCTGCGTCCTCAGTGTTTCCGTGGCAAAAATAAAAGCCACAGAGAACCCAGAGATCATTAAGGCATATTGAGAATTATTGATTAACTATTTTGGGATTAAAAAGTTTTTTTCTCAGTGTCCTAAGTGCCTCCGTGGCAAAAATGACCATGAATTATTCGGGACAGAGAATTCCGGGAAAACAAGTTACCATTCCATGTTATGGATGGTATAAACAGAAATTGAAATGTAGAGGTTTTAAAAAATATTTTTGATTTTTAACGAGCACAGTAACGTATTTATTTCTGATTTTCGGTAAGGCGCTCCCAGACAGTTTCGTTCAATTCTTCCAGTGATCTCAGTTGCATATCTGCCAGCACGAAGCGGTCATCGGCGATTTCCGGTACCGCCAGGCAGGTCATTTTAGCGGCTTTGGCAGCGATAACGCCCACCAGTGAATCCTCGATTGCCAGACAGGATTCCGGAGGCAGATTCAGTTTCCGGCTGGTGGTGAGGTATACGGCGGGATGCGGTTTTCCGTAATCTTCCTCCTGGGCGGAATGGATAACCTCGAATTCCTTTGAGAGATTGAACTTCTGCAGAACAGCCCGGATAATCCGGTAGTTGGAGGAAGAGGCCAGGGCGGTTCTGGCGTCCTGTTTTTTTACCAAAGTGATCGCTTTTTCCGCACCGGTTTTAAATTTACCTCGCTCCAGAATCAGCCGGATCACGTTATCGGTGATCTCCTCCACCATTTCACTGCGGCTCATTCCCCTCCAGGGCCGGTGCTGGTACCAGTATTCCACCACTTCATCGGTGCGCATGCCGGTGGTTTCCTTGCAGTTTTCTATTGTGAGGTGTGTATCCACTTTTTGGAATGCAGCAATTTCCGCTTCCTGCCACAGCGGTTCGGAGTCGATCAGCAGACCGTCCATGTCAAAAATTACCGCCATTATCATGCTGTTCTCACATTTTTGTTCAATTGTAAACCAATCATCGCCACCAGTTCCGTTATCGGATTTCAGACTTGAAATATAATTAATCATTGTAAATATATGGCGGGATTTTTTTGAATTTTTAAGAGGGATTATTCTGCCTACCTGTTACATAATAATCCCTCCTACCTCCCCTTTATTAACTTTTCTTTACCCATAAATCGTTTTGCTGGACACAGGGGTATCCCACCTTCCTTTTTAAATATTATTGTTTATAGTTCTCCGAAACTATTTCATTTAGCAAATGATGTTATCATTTAAGGATAAAATACATGTATGTTATTGTATTGGTTTCATCGACCTTCAGAAAAAATCGCTACAAATTCCGGTGCACCGTTGAATTTCCAGATTTTTTCCGACAGTCTTGACCTTTTGGTTCTTTTCTGTCAAGAGAAAAGAACATCTTAAAAACAATAAGAAATATTGACTACAATAAGATAGAATACAATCTATGTAAGGAAATCTATTTTGATCTCGTCATTTGACGATAAATCTATTAGTAAGATATGATCTTTTTACCCATCCCTAAATCCCTTCCCTCACTTAAGAGGGAAGGGACTTTCAGGAAATTCTAACTCCCAGTATCCAGAAAATATTGTGGGACATATTTGGTTTTGTAAAAGATGTGAATGGGTGGATTATTATATCTCGTACTCCTTTATTCAGTCAGATGCTGATACCACGATATTTGTGTTTACACCGTTTAAATCAATAAGGCCCCGGCCCTCTCCCAGCCTGCCTGCCACAGATTTCAGACTGGTTTGCGCATCCTGCAGGGTTAATCCACTGACCTGTACCGCCCCATTTACCGTCACAGCAGACAACATGGCAGAAGTATTTTGGGGAATAGCGAGATTGATCACACCGTTGGTGACTTGTAAAATACATTCACCATCGAGGGGAAGGGTCATATTTCCGGTGATATCACCATTCACTACCTGACCGTTTATGGAGCAATATAAATCGTACAGCAGCAGTGAACCGTTAACAACACTTGTCTGTAATCTCGTTTCCAGGGAATCCGCCAGACCTTTTTCGGAAGCTGCACCCGTATTAACTGCACTCGCTATAGAAATAATCCGGATATTACCGTTAACCTGATTCGCATTCACCTTCCATTGCCGGGGAATGCGAAAGTGGTAATGAACGATGTAATTTCTTCCCTCTGATCGGGACGGCTGTATTGTCCGGACCAGGATGCTGGTATCTGAAGAATCCGTCACAACATCCAGAAGCTCCAGATGCGTTTCTGCATCAGAGCGGCTGTCGGATTCGACTATTTTTTCTCCCCAAATTTCCGCCTGTGCTAAATTGCTTACTCCGGTGATTTCCACCGAACCGTTGATGCCGTAGAGACTAAATTCGGAACGATTCTCCGTACCGATCCGATAATAGAATTCCTCCGAAGCGGAATAACGGGTGTTATCCACATGATCATTATCAGGGTCTACAACACAGGAATTCAGAATAAATCCCAATGACAGGATGACTACCCACCCCATTATTTGATAGCTTTTACTAAAAAAAGTTTTCATGTCTATCTCCTTTTCAAAAATTTTCAAATTACATTAAACCTGAAGTCCATAATTCTTTTATTTTTCTCTTTTCCTGTTGCTCCATCCCGCGATTAACCGGTATTCATCCTGCTTGTGTTATTACCGGATTAGTTTGGAACAGAGCTTTTTCCGGACTTTACCAGAGGGTTTTTAATAGCCTTCTATACTATTATTTATTGTTCATGGTTTTTGTTCTAGCCTGTCAATCGACTCCCGTGCCGATTCTATCCAGGCAGTATGTTCTTCCCCGCAGTCATTGACAACAATTTGATAGGCGTCAATCGCCTGTCCCGGTTTGTTGATTGCTTCAAAGGAACGACCCAGGTAAGAATATACCTCACACTGTCTTTCTTCCGGTAATCCACCATCCAGAATTTTATTTAATTTTATGATGGCATTACGATAGTATTCCTGCCGGTATAATGCCAGCGCCCCGTTGATAACCGGCGTCCAGGATTCTGCCGGGAGGTAGGATGAATCAACGGCTGCCGTATCGCGATTTTCGCCATGCACGACACTCACTTTTCCCAGCCGCAGCTCGGTCTTTTGGTTATGCTTTTCCACCCGGCTCATTTTCTCTTTTACCAGATAAAGGAACAACTGGCGCTCGGTAATCCTGCGCAAATCGGCAATGTCCAGGATGGAATTCGGCCCCAGAGTAAAGGTCTGCCCGTCTTCTAATTCCAGGACAACTTCACCCTTTTCCCCGGTAAGGATGGTATCCACATCTTTTATTAAAATACCTAAAGATAGCGGCTGCCAGGATTCTTCCACTCCCCGGCGAACCGTAACTTCTCCGGAGATGCGTACGATTTCAGCTTCCATTGCCCGGCCATTTTGCACCAGTGGAAGGACGGCCAAGAAAGTCAGCAGATAAAAAAGTCTTATTTTAAACATGTTATTCTCCTTCATTTAATACATTGCGATCATAATGACTAATAAATCATTCCACATCAAATATTCTAACCCAGCCTTCGGCCAGACCGTTGCGGATGCCGGCTTCTTGCAGGTAGTTCAGCGCCCCTTCATTCCAGGCGTCTTCAAAACTGCGGCCGATGAGGGTGGTTTCCACCGGAATCCAGGCGGTATTAACGCCAGCAGAACCGTGTCTCAGCAGATAACGTTTTTCATTGCTGCTCACCTGCTGCGCCTGCTCCGCCGGGATACCCGAATCAAACAGAAGATAAAGATGCGCCAGTGATTTTTCGGGATCCTGAACCTCCACAAAAGCGGTATTGATTGCCAGGCTTTCCAGCAGAGAGGAATACAGTACCACCAGGTCATCACAATCTCCGCTGCCCAGATTCAGGGTTTCATCGGCAAATTGTACCCGGTCGTCCTTGTAGAAGGGAATATTGGGATCGCTCTGGTAGCGGATGTTTCTGCTAACCAACTCGTTGAATATGTTCCGGGCATTCCGCAGATTTTCCGGCTCGGCGGAGGTGGAATCGTTCTCCCGTCGGGTGACTTCCCGGCTTAATCTGATGATCTCATCATTATCCGGCGTTACAAAATAACTCAGCTTGTCCACCTCACCGTTCCAGGAATTGCGGGAATGCACCATAATCTGGGCGGTAATGGTTTCCTTATAGGTAATCCCTGCCCTGCCTTCAACCTCGATATCCAGCACCGCCGGCTTCCGGGTATCCACCTGGCTGATATTGGAAGAAAAAACGGTGGTTGCCGGAATATCCTTTGTTTCTCCCTTGTTAATCGTGATAAAACCGCTCTCCTTCGCCTGTACGGAATACGGCGAAACCTTTGAACGGACATTGACTTCGATCGGGAAACCCGCAGTGTTTTCCACCGAGACAATCGCCAGGGGATAGGTATTATAGAACTGGTAGTAGGCCGGGTAGATATCATGCACCACCATGGTGGTCTGCCGCACCCGGAAGAGATCCCGCAGTTTACCCCACATGAAGGAAACACCAATTCCGAACTCGATACCGCTGATGCCTTTATTGACGGCAAAATTCACAAAATGATATTTCATATCGAAATTGAATGCGAAACGATTGGATACGGCCAGATTAACACCACCGCCCAGAAAAAGCCCCAGGTCATATTTACTTTCCGTGCTAACGTTTTCTTCGGTCCCAATATTCCGGACATTTACCGATTGCTGGAAATACGGCCCGATACCCGCATCCAGGTAAGGCTGGAATTTACTGGTAAGCCGGCGGGAGAGCAGGTCGTATCGAATTCCCGGCAAAAAAGCCAGAATGCCGTTGACATCCACGTCATTATCCAGGGGAGCATCTGATTTTAAATGGATCCGGCTGACCATCCCGAAATCAAATGCCAGAGAGAGATTGTCATGAATACGGTTATAATATTGAAACCATATTCCAAAGCCGTCCATATTTACAGTCTGTTGCAATCCCTGCTGGCTCACTCTGAGAAGCACTTCGCTTTCCGCCATCTTCCAGAAACTCACGCGAAATCCAAAGCCGTTTGAGCGTGGCATGCCCTGGGAAAACAGGGCAGGGGAGGCTATCAGTATCAGCAGACAGGCTGCCGGTATCAAAAGTCCCATAGTTTTTTCTATCAGACAATTACTGTGCTTCATTATTTCCAACCCGGTTAAATTCTGTTCTTTTTTTTCTTACCTGCAATTTTACCTTAACAAGTTGATAATTTGTGTGATCAGGCGCAATACAATTATGAATTCCGCTTATTTTCCCCACATCAGGTTACAGCCAAAGCCGAACTCAATACCATTATGATATTCATCATTCCTGAAGTCGACAAAATGGTATCTCATGTCATAGTTGATGGCGAATTTTTTACTCAGCATGAAATTGAGTCCTGCACCGATGTAACCGCCGGGGCGCGTATCGGAATTCACGCTTACCCTGTGATTTGAATCGTAATAATACTTATTCTCCACCTGAATATCGTTGATCCAGTAAGCACCAAATCCGGCTTCCGCATAGGGCTGAAGGGATGATTTGATGTGCCGTGGCAATAGATTATACCGTAATCCGAACAAAATAGGTACAACGGCGTCGGATTGTACTTCCTCATAATTCCAGTACCGAGTTCGCTGCTCCACACTTCCGATGGCTCCGAGGGTGAATTCGACAAAAAGTTGCGGACTGATTCTGCTGAAGAAGTATATGGCACCGCCAAAGCCGCCGGCTTCCACTTCAGTTGTGGTGTAGTGATCATATACCTGCACCGTCATAGCTTTGTCCTTCACGTTCCAATGACTGAAGCGCAAACCGATTCCGGTAGTTGGCCAGTCTTCTGCGCTGACGGAACCCTTGAAGTTTAGCAGTGATAATATAATGATGGGAATGACAGGGATTAATTTGGTTTTCATCGGTAGTCTCCTTTTGTTTTTGGTTTTATCCGAGTCAGTCGTTTCTGTACCTTATTTCAAAAGAGATGCCAACTTTTAAACCGGTGCATAACTTCTGCCGAAGTTGTTGTTTTTAAATGGATTGCGGGCCTGCTTTGTTGCCGGGGGACCGCCTTGCGGAATGCGGGATATAATGTCAACTGCGGGGAAATCCCGCATCCGGGAAGCCGGGGTTAGAGAAAAAGAAAAAAGAAAGAAACCAATAAAATGAAAGGTGAAGTATTTATTTGACGCTGGTAAAAGGTGTTTAAAAAATTGTTCCGGATATATTCATCTTATTTGCGATAGTTCTGTCTTGGCGGGCGGAATAAAATGCTGACTTCATTTTTTCAAATGCCGGATCACTGTGATTAGCGCCGGGTGGTATTTTTGAGGCAGGTTTTTAACCTGGGGAAGTGTATCTGTTTTACCGCCCAGAAAATTCTCAATCTCCTCCTCTCCCGGCAGTGGATTCAGATTATCCAGGTAAGCATTTATTTTCCGACGCACCCGTTCGATTACCTTCCGGTCCGAGGAAGCGGATATAATTCGGGCGCTGCGTTCGATGTCAAAATCGTTTTCCGCCAGGGTTTCAAAACAGATGCCGCGCAGGTATTCGGTAATGGTACCGCGGTCGCGGTTTCCCAGCATCCTGGCGGTAGCGGAAATGGAAGAATGGGAAAATTCCTGTGACTGCAGCATTTCCAGCACCTGCTTTTCCAGGGGCAGGTAAGCAGAATCTGTTGCGGCCGGGAGCTGATGCCGGGTGACCTCAGCCGGCAGATCGTCGATGCGAATCATCTTTCTCTGTGCTCCCTGCGCCATGATGGCTGCCCGTCGGATGCTGTTTTCCAGTTCCCGCACATTTCCCGGCCAGGAATAATTTTTTAATACCTCCATTGCCTGACCGGAGATTTGATCGGCCAGCTGGTAATCATATCTCAGCAGGAAGTGTTTTACCAGCGGCGGGATATCCTCCTTCCTTTCCCGCAGCGGCGGGAGGGGAATCTGAAGCCCGTTGAGCCGGTAGTAGAGATCGGGACGGAATCTTCCGGAATCCAGCTCTTTTTGCAGGTCACGGTTGCTGGCGGCAATAATCCGCACATCCACCTTCAGGCTGACCTCTCCGCCCAGCCGCTCGAAACTGCCTTCCTGCAGCACTCTTAGCAGACGGGCCTGGAATGCCGGAGTGGTTTCGGTAATTTCGTCCAGGAAAACGGTGCCGCCGTCGGCCAGTTCAAACCGCCCCCTGCGCCGGGCATGGGCGCCGGTAAAACTGCCCTTCTCATGTCCGAATAATTCGCTATCCAGCAGGTTTTCCGGCAGGGCCCCGCAGTTGACCGCCACAAACGGTTTCTTACTTCGCCGGCTGGTATTGTGGATGGTCCTGGCGATCACCTCCTTACCGGTTCCGGTTTCCCCCAGGATCAGCACCGGGATATCGTCCTCCCGGATGCGATGCACCATCTCCAGCGCGTCTTCCATCCTGCTCCCCTCTGAACGGATAATCTCCGGGAATTCCGCCGCCGCGGTTGTGGGTGCCGTTTCTCTGTAAGACTGCAAATCGCGGAGTTCACTCTCCAGCCGGAGGATGGTCTGTTTTCTTTCCTCTGCTAGTTTTTTCAGCTGCTCGGACTGCGTACCGCTGTCGGCTAATTGCTCCTGAATACCGGATAAATTTTCCCGGGCGGTTTTTAATTCATGCTCTTTTTCTGATACACTGCGTTCCAGGAGTTGCCTGCGGCTCAGCATTTCGCGCCGCTGTGCCAGGGTGTGGCTGATTAATAGCCCGGCACTTGCCGTCAGGAAGACCGCAGTGGGATAAAGCAGGGGAAGAAGTATATTTGAGCGGGAGAACAGGACGACGGCCACAATCCAGTAAAAGGCGATGACGCCCGGCAACAGGAAGGCAATTTTCTCAAAGGTGAAAAACCGCCACAGGACAAGGGCCATAATAACGAAAACCAGCATGATCGCAACATCAATAACACCAGAAGTCTGCCGCAGGAAATTACCGGAGATAATATTCTCTGCAACAGTAGCGTGAATGAGGCTGGCGGGCAGCAGGCCGGTCAGCGGCGTGGCTGCGGTGGATGAGACACCCGGTAAAGTAACCCCCACAATCACCGCCTTGTCATGCAGGTCCAATGAATCCGGAAAATTTTCATAGGTCTGAAGCAGATCAATCAGACCGGTTTTGTGAATCGATTCTGTTCCGCCGAAGTGATTGAGCAGGAATAAACCATCCGGAGTAAGGGGAATTTTTATTTTTTCCCCGCCACCGGACAACAGTAAAGCATTGTTTTTAAGCAAGGGCGGGTCTGTTTTATTGAGATAGATTCCGGCCAATGCCGCTCCGAAAGATAAACGCAGGCTGTCCTTTTCCATTGCCGCGACCGGAACCCGGCGGAGTACCGATCCGGGACCGAGATTACTGAAACCACAACCGGCGGCTTTCTCTCTGAACCGTTCATAAGGATAAACCGGCGAAACACCCCTGAAGCGGGCACCTGTACCATCACTTTCTGCCGAGACCTTTGAAAGAGCGGTATAAGCCAGCGGTAGGCATA
This sequence comes from uncultured Caldithrix sp., assembly GCA_964461135.1. Classification (GTDB taxonomy): domain Bacteria; phylum Calditrichota; class Calditrichia; order RBG-13-44-9; family RBG-13-44-9; genus RQOF01. The sequence continues at coordinate 29,157 of CAYWTB010000029.1, forward strand.
CATTTCCGGCGCTCGCGATGAATTCGGCCAGAGCCGTGTCATATTCCGGGTAAACCCGGTCCGCTTTATCGAACAGGACATCCAGGCCGATGGCCCTGGCCCCCCTCTGCTGCAGGATGTGAATCAGGTAGCCATAATAATCGCGGGTGATGGGCCAACCTCCCAGTTCACGGACATCATCTGGACCGATAAACACGAACAGGATCTTTTCTGAAAGCAGCCGTGAGCCGCGAAGCCTGAACAGCAGGTCAATATCTGCATCGCTGACCGCCCGATTGAAACGGAATGGCAATATCGAAAACAATATCAGGATTAATCCTGTCAGCAGGATGCCTGCCACAGGTGAAGATAATATTCCGGTATACTTCCGTGCCGATTGCTCCATTTTTGAGTCCAGCAAATTAAGAAATTGCAAGTCTCACTAATTATATGAATAATTTGGTAGAGAGTAAATACATTCTTGTAAATTCAGAGGGGGTTCGGTATTTTAAAAAATCGCGTTTTCGCCCTGTTATATTGCTTACGATAATTGTCTTTCTCTGTCATTACCACGGAAGTGGCCACTATGTGGCGAGACATGGATGTCGTGGTAATCTCCGCGTTAAAGCGGATCCTAGGGAAGGACAATACTGCAGGAATCTCAACAGAAACTACGGCGCTACCTGCGGCAATTTGATAGAATCTCCCTCTGATGTATCGGTCATTCCGGCTTTATTAAAAATCGGACTGTATATTAACTCCATGAGTGAGCAATTCTATGTCTATATCATGACAAACAGTCATCATACGGTTCTTTACACGGGTATTACTAGCTGTTTAAAAAGACGAGTTTATGAACACAAGAATAAAATGATAAAAGGATTCACATCCAGATACAATTTTAATAAACTGGTCTATTTTGAGATTTTTTCGAATTCTTACCATGCCATTTTGTGGGAGAAACAAATCAATGCCGGATCGCAGAGGAAAAAAATATTGCTGATTGAGTCGGTAAATCTGGAATAGAAAAATTTGTATGATGAGATTTAATAGTAAGATACTGGTATGTCGGGAATTCTCTACATATTGGTCCCTACTGGGAAAATGATAGATGGTAATTGTCATTGCGAAGCAGGGAGGCTGAAGCAATCCCCGCGTTAAAGCTGATCCCAGGGAAGGAATATACTGCAATAATCTTAAGGGGATTGCTTAGTCGTCCCGCAACAGCGTGACTCCTTGCAATGACAGGTTTTAATTGTCATTATCCCGAAAGTGACTACCATGTAGCAGACATGGATGTTGCGACCCGGCATAACTATTTTGAAAAAGTAAATTTCATGGTTACATTAAAAAATATCTATTATTAACTGTCATCTCGTGATGATGATGAACGGTCATCCCAAGTACCATTTTTAAATAAAAGGAGGATTCATATGTCTTTATATATAATGTTTAATTATTTAAGGAAAGCGGGTCTGGTATTCCTCATTACCATCTTTCCCCTGTCGCTTTTCGCCGAAAACCCCATCCCCAATACTGGTTTTGAAAACTGGTCAGGTGATAATCCGGTTGATTGGTTCACCAATAATCTTGCCGGTGCCTGGACACCGGTCACCCAATCCGGTAGCAGTCATTCCGGAAATTATGCCGCCAAATTGGAGGTGGTGGATTTTCAGGGGGTGCCTGTCTTCCCCGGTCTTCAATCAATGAATATGGGATTTCCGGTGTCAGAGGCCTATGCAAATTTTAGCGGATATTATCTATTCGATCCGGCGGTACCTTCCAATGTACTCAATATTGCTGTTTTTATGAGAAAAAACAGTATAGTGATGGGTCAAGGTATTATTTATCTTTCCTCGCCCCAGGTATCATACACTCAATTTAATGTGCCTATCGGCTATTTCTCTTCTGAGGTTCCGGACACTGCCTGGATCAGCATCACCCTTGCAGATACCCTATCCAATCTCACCACCGGCGGTACTGCTCTGTTTGATGATCTGGAACTGAACGGCTCGGCCACCGGAATCACTGATAATGGAAATACCGTGCCCAGCAGATTTAAGCTGGAACAAAATTATCCTAATCCGTTTAACCCGACCACCACCATCGAGTTTTCCATCCCGGAAACGGCTCTGGTTCAACTGGTGGTTTACAATCAACTGGGCGAACGGGTTGCCGGCCTGGTCAACGGTAATCTGGTAGCGGGAGTCCATCGGGTGGAATGGCAGGCGGGCGATCTACCCAGCGGGGTCTATTTTTATAAATTGACCGCCGGTAAATTCAGCGATACCAAAAAATTTATTTTGCTGAAGTAAAAAGCGGTTAATGAAAAATAAAATTATTTTATTCCGAGAATCGGAACTCAGGCCATGCGTTCCTGCTAGCAGTGGGAATTAAAGAACCCTGCTGTTTTGACTCCACTGTTCAGGTGCCACTGACCTTTAACCATAAATCTTTTCACTGGACACCTGGAGTCAGACTTTCTTAAAAGTCCCTTCCCAATTTTATTAGTGAAGGTTTTACGCCCTGGCCACCTGACCGCCGGTCCGGCAAAGCTGTCCCTGCTGGCGCCAGCTTGACAGGGCGACCACCAGACGGGGGATTTAGGGATGGGTAAGCAGACAATTAGGGGAGCTTAATTAAAGCAATTTTTCCTCATCCGTCAGTAATTACCTTTAAAGATTTTTTTATTTAAATTCCGAACGTTTTGAATATTCAATAATATAAATTAACAGGCAGGCCCCGTTCGGCACTAAATCCGGTGCCGTTGCCGGAGGAAAGGCCGGTGATGCACCCATGGCCGCACGGATATTCCAAATCCCGTAGAGCAGGTGGTGACCTATGGTGCATATCGGCTGAAAAATATGAATTTCGGTTCGCAAATACCGGCCGGGGAAGACTGAACTAAACACCCCCAAAAAACTAAATGTGGTTTTTCCGGAGATGGTAAACATGCTTAAAGACATTTATTGGGAAATGATTTACCCGATTTTGTCGCTTGTGTTTGTGTGGTGAAATTTTGGCAAGTGGAGAATTAATGATGAAATCGGTCAACTATATTTTCTTTGCCCTTTTGCTTAGCTGCCCATCGTTGTTTCCGGCGCAGAATTCAGCGGAGCACCGGACGATCTGGAAGATGGTGCAACAGGATATTTTTTCGTCCGCCTACGATGCAGCGTTTGTGCTGACGGCTCCGCTGCGGTTTAGTGGCAGGGATTGGGCAATCACAGGGGCATTAGCGGGTGGCACTGCTGCTATTTTCCCGCCGGACGAACCCATCCGGGATTTTATGAAACAGCAGCACGGAAAGATTCAAGATCAAATCATGGATATTGGGCAGCGGTATGGAACGGGAGTCCTCTGGCGAATTTCCTCCGGGACTTTTTACGCCGGGGGATTGATTCTCCGAAATGATGACATTCGCACCACCGGGCGTCTTCTTTTTGAAGCGGAGCTGATGGCGCAGTTTATCAGTTCACAGGGGAAAATTCTTTTTGGCCGCAGCCGGCCTTATGAGGGAGAAGGCGCATTTAAATTCAGACCGCTGCAAGATCTGCTGGGCGCATCGCTGCCGTCGGGACACGCCATTACCGCTTCCACTTTCGCCACGATTATGGCCCGGCGATTACACAACCTCCCGCTCGGTATAGTGCTCTATGGGCTGGCAGGAGTAACTGCCGTTTCGCGGGTGTACAATGATGCCCATTGGACTTCGGATGTCGTGCTGGGTTCGGCTCTGGGTTATTTCCTGGGAACAGGGATATGTGTGATCAATGAAAAGCCGGTGGAGAAAACACACTGGCGGATGATTCCCGCACTAAACGGATTTGCAGTGCAGTATCGTTTTTGATTGACATAAGAAAAGGTTTGACCGAATGCAATCCGGGGGCCTCCCGCAGCTTTTCCCAGGTCTCCGGGATTCTAAAACAGAATATTATCTTTGTTGCCACCCGGGTGATCAACCTTCCCGGGACCTACCAGCAGCAGGAACTGACCAACGATTACATGATCCGGCACACCGCTGCCGATTATATAGTGCCGCTGATAACCAAACTCAGCTGGCCATGCGTTTTGCCGAAGCGCTGACCCGTTCTCTGATGAATCTATAAGTAAAATATGCTATTTCCCTCTGCTTAAAGCAAATTTGAAGAATTCGTAAATACCAGGTTCATATCCAAATCTTCGAATGGCGGCGATAATCTGTGCCCGGGAATGGGTGCCGTGGTTGGCGACGTGTAGGAGTAACTGCCACAACGGCAGTGCCATTGAGAATCCGTTCGGGAATGAAGCAGACCAGGTTTCAGTTACATCCGCTTCTGTCAGATTTTCCAGACACGCATTTGTCTGCCGGTCAATTTCCTGCCATTTCCGGGTCAGTTTTTCAGGGCTATCGATGTCCCGGGCAGATAATTTGAGAACAATACTTTCCTGGGCGGTCATGGATTTATCGAACCAGCAGAACCAGCCCCATTGGGTACCGAGCAGGTGCGCAAGAGTGTCTTGGATGGATCCGTTTCCGCTGCAACCAGATGCAGTCAGTTGATCCTGGTTCAATTGATACAGTGATTTTATCAATTGTCCGGTGGCCCAGGCATTATAGGCGTAAAACATTTTTAACATTTCCAGCATCGACTCCGCATGCTCCATAAAATCTCCTTTATGGTAAATAATGATTCTCTTCTCAATTCCATATTTCTTTTGGGAATATAAAAAGCAATTTCTACCGATAGTCAATATTTTTTCAGGCATTATCAATGTTTATAAGTAATAAATGATGATTTATAACAATCGTCTGAAGGGCCGGACGGCACTACATGCTCACCTGTCTTTACGAGGCAAGGATGCCGAAGCCTGCCTGAAGCCGGCAGGCAATCCCGGGGTGTATATAAGTACCCAGGGAAGGATTATAATGCAAGAATCCTATGGAGATTGCTTCATTCCCGGCATTTGCCGGGAATGAAGCAATGACTTGTTCTACCTGTCTTTGCGAGGCAGGGAGGCCGTGGCCCGGCAGCCGCCGGGCAGGCAATCTCCGCGTGAAAGCGGATCCCAGGGAGGGATAATACTGCAAGAATCCTAAGGGGATTGCTTCGTCGCTTTAGCTTCTCGCAATGACAGGTCATAATTGTCATTATGAGATATTGAGATCACCACGTTATCTTGCGGCCACGGGACTCCCCGTGTTGACGATAATACGCGTTTTTCCCGCCGGATATATCCAAGCCTGTTTCACCAAACCAGGGGTAATATCCGCAAATTGTTAACCTTTTTTGATCCGCTCGTGATACTTCTGTGATTTATCTATACCATCTTTAAGATATAATTAATTCAAGTTACTTATTTTAAAAGGAGGATGTTGTATGCATAGAATCAGGATGTTTTCGGTGCTGTGGTTGTTGTTTGGTCTGCTGGCGGGATGCAGCAAGGATACCTCAAGCCCTGAAATGGATACCATGGGTGGGGAGGCACAAAACCAGAGTTTAGCCAAAAAATTTCAGGATGATGATGCCGGAGCGCGGTACCAGGTAATCCTGGAAAATCTGTCACCGGCAACCGCTCCCGGTGCCAGCCAGCCGTTCTCACCCCCGGTGCTGGTAACCCACAGACCGCCCTTGCGTTTATTCAAACTGAACAGTTATGCCTCAGACGAACTTCGTAATGTCGCTGAGGATGCCAATAACCAGCCCTTGCTGGATTTACTCAACCAGTCCCGCACGGTTTACCAGGTGGTGGCCGGATCCAATGTGATATTGCCGGGGGGAAGCGAAACATTTACCATAAGTGCCGGCCGCGGTAGGCACAAACTTTCCCTGGTAGCCATGCTGGTGAATACCAACGACGGTTTTACCGGTGTGGACAAACTGAATCTGCCGAAACGGGGCCGCACGGTTGTATACCTGCGGGCATACGATGCCGGAACCGAACGGAATACCGAGCTGGCATCCGATATTCCAGGTCCCTGCTGCGGCAGTCATTTTGTACGGGTGCCCACACATCGAAGGATCGGTTATCACGCGGGAATTTTGGGAATCGGAGATCTGGATGCCGCTACCTACGGCTGGGATGAACCGGTAGCCAAACTGACCATCACCCGCATGGATAATTAAACCACACATCTCACATTTACTCTTTCCAAAGGGCTGTTTCCTGCATTGTATGGGAGACAGCCTTTTTCCATATTCCAGCCGGCAGCTCTCCCGGAAGATATGGCCCTCGCTGGCAGGGGTGTATCCTGCACGCAACCAGTAACTGTGGATTGTATTTATAATTGTATTTAAACTGGAATTAATAATAACCTGCTTAATTCACAAATAGGGGCTAACGCCTAAATATACTGGATTCTTTAATCCCGGGTCTGAAGACCGGGGCCATTTAATTCCTATGGATATAACAATTTTGATACATTATATCGTATTTTGTGAATTAAGCGGGCTAACAGATAAGATTTTCCGTGCCGGGAAATAAAAAAAATTCTCCTTCCCCAATCCTTGAGGAAGGAGAATAACATCAGCAATTATGTGGTTTTATGGGATACTGTTGCTTGTGGATTATCTACAAGCGCGCTCCACCTACCGAGTATAGCTTTGATAATACCGGTGATAATGAAATTTGCAGGACCAATAATTATAAACCAGATACCGGACAGGAATAACCATATCCCGGCAATACCGTTAACAATGCCCTGCCAGCTCTTATAACTGGCAAACCCGAAAATAATAGCCAGAATTCCAAAGATAATCAGATTCCACTCCGCCCGCAAATTCATGAAAAATCTGCAGAAAAATATCCATAAGACGATGATGAAAGAATTCCAATTAATCCACATTGTCTACCTCCTCTCTTTACTTATAACTCTTGCCCTCCTGGCATTAACTCCCTTTCCGTTTCACTTCCTCCCAATTCCTGTTATAAAAATGACAAATATAAAGGAAGGTTTAATGAAGATATGGTTGGTTCTGGTTTCTGTAATATATTATTGGGCGGCAAGCCAGCATCTGTTGATGAGTCAAGCGTCAAAAAGATGCATTTTCGGTCATTAAGTGCCTGATATTGGTAAAAACCTGTATGAATATAAATAAATGGATTATGATTATTTAAAATAAGCTGAAAATAAATTATTACCGGAATTTCATAATTTTAGTGCATTTCCGGCTCAGTTTTGCTTAATATGAAAAAAAGGTCTGTTAACAAGAAGGCAGAAAATGGTAAACTAAACGGACTCGCATCAAGACACCAGGGCTAACGAAAATGGTTGAGCAAATTAAAATTCTTAAAATACTGGTGATCATAGCGGCTCAGTGCGGGAATCATGAAGAAGAACTTTATCCCCAGTAAAGTATTTAAAAATAATGTTGAAGGTCTGAATTACCGGATAATATAAAATTTGCAAGGGTAAGTCTATGAAACTTTACTTTATGTATCTGATGTTTTTGGTGTTTTTCCTGGTCTTCTCCGGATGTAAATCGACCAGTCTGACCAGTTCGCAGGTTACCCTTCCCTTGCCCATGAAGGGGACACTGGAGGGCTGGCCTCAGACTTCCCCTGCGGTTCTGGCAGACAGCAGTATTTCAGTACGAGCCGCCCACGATGACATGTATCTCTACCTGGCCGTACAGAGTGATGATCCCGAATACCGGATAGATCTGCAGCGAACCGGCCTGACGGTATGGGTGGATGAAAAAGGCGGAAAAAGCAAACAGGTTGAAATCCACTTTCCCGCCGCGGACTTTGCCCGTTTTAACAGAAACCGGGGAGGTTTCTGGCAGAGTCTTGCCGACAGTGAAAAAGTACAGGCGGCTAAGAAACTGGATGAACTAGAAGGCGGGGTGCTGGTCATCAATCATAAGAATAACAGTTACAGGGATTTTCCGGCTGACAGTCCCGGCGGGTTTGCCGCGGCAATGGCCCGGCCCGGCCGCTTCGAGACCATAGAATTGCGCATTCCCCTGCAATTTCAGGAAGAGTTTTTGACTCTGAAAGTGCCGCGGAATCAGAAAACAATCGGTATTGGCATCGCCACAGGTGGAAGGAAGGGAGGAGGTTTTTCCGGTCGGGAAGGAAGGGGCCGGCGGGGATACCGCGGGACAAGCGTACCGGCCGGCGGTTCGCTGGAAAAAAAAGAATTTTGGCTGGAGGTGACTCTTGCGAAATAAACCCGATTTTTTCGGCAAAACAAACAATGGGCTTTTAAAAAGCATGGTAGTAATCTGCCTGGGCGGACTGATTTTGCTAAGTGCCTGCAGTTATACTCATCTGGGAAGCGGCGGACTGTCACAGGGTTTTTCCCTGGTTCCCGGCAATCTGAATGAAGTATGGAATCAACACACCATATTGATCGCCGGACAGTCGGGCGGAATGGGAAGATCGCCCATGATGATGCCGGGCGCCTATCCTAGAGGCGAGCCCGGTGAACAGAGAGGCGGGAGCGGAATGTTTGAGCTGATCGTGCGTGCTACGCTGATGGATTCCGCGGTTATTGAAAGCGGCCTGGATGAGTTCGCCTGGCTGGCCTCCCTGTCGGCGGAAGAAAAGGAAGAATATGCAGCCAGGTATGATGAGGAACACTACAGCGGTAAATATCTCTTCATCTGGGCAGAAATCATGACGCCGTTTTCTGATCAATACCTGAAACTGGACCGCTGGACATTTTTCCTGCAAACCGAATCCGGGGAACAGCTGGAACCGGAGAAGATGGTGGAACAGGAAGTACCGCGCCGAAATTTTTCTCCCGGCCTGCCGGCGGATTCAATATATAATAGCTCCCTGGGAACCCCTTTCGGCAGCCGCTCTTTGCCTTATAAGATTGTTGAATTCTATTTTTCCTTGAAAGGCTATCATGGTGTTCCCTTGCTGAGTCCGGAAGTCAAGAAATTGAAATTTGTGGTGGTGAGAAGAGACCGTAAGGAGGACCGGGCGGAAAATGCCTGGAACCTTGTAGAGTTGCGAAGGAAAAAGTGATCATCGCACAATGTAAGCTAACCATTTAAATAAACCTTTGATTAAATGGTCTCGCATAAAGACACCAGGATACAAAGAAAATAAACAGAAAAAATGAAGAAAATAGCCTGATGACTTTTAAAATTTTCATAAATATTAGTAGTCTTTGGGGCTTGGTGCGAGAAATATGAAGAAGATACTCTATCAATAGAATCTCAGAAAACGTTTATTCTTCAATAAAATTTCAGGATTTATTTCTATTACTTTTTTTGTCAGGCCGTTTTATTTTTTTTCCAAGCCATATTGCCAGAATTCCCAGGAAAAGGGCAGCAATAGCTGTTATGGCAAATAACTCAACATCAGCAAATAATAACCCGGGTCCATGCTTTAATCTTTCAAGATAAGACGAGAGAGATTGAAGGCCACTCAGTATACCGATAAAAATAAGAAAATAACCGAAAAAAACTATAATTGAACTAAATATTCGTTTCATCGCGAATTTATTGTCCTAACTTCAGGCAATCAGGAGCGTCAGGGCCAAGTTGCATCCCCTGCAAATATCGAAACTATTAATATTCAGCACTGATTGTAACCATTTGCAAATACTGACCTTGCGCGCACCGGATTGGCATGTTTCGTGCTATAAAATACCTGCTCAGTTTATGATTCCTGGGGTAGGATTAACACTTTTTTTACATTGTCCATTCCGCTCTCAATCAATTCAACTCCTCTTTTAAAAACGGCTAAGGGTAATTTGTGAGAAATCAGTTCGGAAACCTTCAACTGTAAGGATTGTAATAACGAGCCGGCCTGTTTACTTCTCGCTTTTCTTCCACTCTAATATCAAGGCCGGTATTTCTTCACCAACGCTCCGTGTATAGTTGAATTTCCCGCCGGGCAAGATTCGATCATAAGCCTCGGGACGGTATTTTCTCAGCCATCGCCTGAATGTTAACGCACTATCAACATACGCTTCCTGCTCCAGGGGAGGACGACGCGGCATAATTTGAACAATTAGTCCCTTCCGGATAACCATTTGTCCGAAGTGATGCAACTCCCCTATCCCCAGAGCATCCAATACATCGTTCCGCTCAGTGAGTTCAAACTTTATGGTATCGCCATTCACGATGAAATTGGTTACAGTGATGACGGTGTTGGCTCCCTCATCGAAGGCCAGCGAGCGCAGCACCTGTTCCCGGCCGATTAATGTATCCTGTCCTGGATACCATATGGCATCTTTTGCTGTTATGGCACGTACGGATTCGACGTCATGTCGGTTGGCCGCTTCGATGTACCGCTCCAGTATTTTTGCAGGAGAGGGTGCCTCCCTGCGGGTACAGCAGACCGCCAGGATTACGAACACCATTACGATAATTAACTGCAGAGAAAGTCTCTCATTCAGAATGATTCCCCCGAGATAAATCCGGTTTAACAAATGAAAAACGCGCTTAAGGCGATTGCCAAAATACTTAATAAATACTGTAGAATGTAATAATTTCTCAGGATTCAAACAAACAGTGAAATCCCGCGAACCGAAATGAATTCGGGGATCATTTGCAGGTGCATTGACAGTGGTAATAGTTAAAATAAATTTCTGTTGATGGTTGCGTTTTCAGGGGGAGGGTCAAAAAATAGGCTTAATCTGGATGAAAGTTTGTTGATCACTTAACTTGTTAATTGGATGTGTTATTCCGTCGGGGTGATAAGAACCATCTGGTTTAACTAATCAGAGTCACTTGATTCCCACAAATTGAAGACCACACCAAATGGATCCTGGATGTAGCAGTCATGACCCTTACCACGCCAGCGGAGAACCTTGCATTCCCGGGTAAGAAGTTCATCCCGGACCTGCTCAATATCGTCTACGAACAATTCCATAACAGGACCACTGATTTCGTGGTTTTCTATAATAAACAAATTCAGGGGAGTGGCATTGAGATCGGCATACCCTGAATTGGCAGGGCGAATAGTGAAACCGAGCACATTGGAATAAAAGTCAACGGCTTCCGATAATTTTTGAGTTCTTTCGGCGACGTTGGGAATCATTTTGAATCTCACGGGTAAACTCCTTTTTAATGTTCATTAAAGCTGGTTGACACTTGACCTCAGCGGCCCGGAGAACTTGATAAAGGTTAAAATCAGCTGCGGTGATTTTTTTGATAGCCAGCTATTTTCCCTGGTCCGGTTTGCCCTGACCAGTTTCACAGTACTCCTGGAGACTAACCAGGTAATTGGCCCAATGAAAACTGCACTCACCTACATATTCTGACTGATTCTTAAACCCGTAATGGGAAAAACAGACTTTTGTCCGGTTACCATCGCGACGAAAGTCGAAAGTTATATGTGTTCCTATCCACTCTTCGTGTCCGTCAACGCATTCCCACTCAACTTTGCCCGGTTTGAGACTCCTGACCTTCATCCTGTTGAATGCGCCGGACTTGAATCGAAAAGTGGATACGCTGCCTGCCTTTCCATTAACTTCCAGACTTCTGGTCCACCAACCGGACAGTCCTGACTTGTCAACCACCGCCCGGTAAACGTCTTCAGGCGGTGCCTTTACCCAGAAGCAATGGTAAATCTCTTTCATTTACTGCCTCCACTTTTAGCCGGTTTAAGGAGGAGTTGAGGCGCCTCGTCATGTGGCCTGAATTCAGGTTTGTAAAAGCCATACTCTGTGGCTGCGCCATCTCCATCGAATTGTAATATGTGATTATTTTTTGCAAGAATACTTTTATTCATATCCCGGAAAATTTGTCCCCAAAACAATATATCGTGTTCCGGCTGATAAGTTATTCACTTGCTTTAACTGCAAAACTCCAGATCCGCCTCTTGCGGATGAAGAGGACAACCCGTCTTTTTCGCTCAGCAACGGATCATCATCAAAATAATAACTGTTTATCCAATAATATTTTCCGTCTGGTTCCGGTACCGTGATATGGATGTGCGCCGGTTCGCTTCCATATGGATATGTTCCGGGTTTTAAAGTGTAAAAGGTATATTTTCCATTATTATCCGTTTTTATCCCGCCACGGATATATCCACGGCGTCCGGCCCATCCATTTTCGTCTCCACCGGTGGGATAAATCCCGGTTTAATCTGTATGATAAATGTAAAGAATGACATCACTTGCCTGGGATTTGCCATCAACGTTATGCGAAGGATTCCGATATCGATGATATTACCTTTTAATGTCGCCAAATTGCACACGATCCCTCGTATTATAGAAACTGCCGAAGGAAACCGCAAGCCATCCTGCAACGCTTGCAATAACTTCCTGTAATGCAAATACAATGCCCGCACCCGTTACACCGAGAGCAACCGTTAATCCCCTAATCGATCAATAAAGATTATGGCGATTACCAAGATTCCAAGCACATATTCCACAAATGTGGTGGACTTCTTAACTAGATATCGATTTTCAGACTCCTTGATATGCCGATTAAAAGTATGTTGAGTGAAGCGCACCAGAGTGATCAGGAGAAAAATGCTGACAAGAGCAGTTACGATTTTCCCTATCATGTGGTCGTAGGGCAATTTTTCAATTATTTCATTCATACTTTTTACCTTCGACTAAAAAGCGAACTGTGCATTTACCAAAAGCTGATGATGTTCGAGTGCACTATTGTGTGTTTGAATAATATAGTTAACCTGAAGTTCTGTTACTTTCGTAGGCCATAGATTGTAACCGAAAATCAACAGGTGAGAATTGGGAGCAAGATTATCCGGGAAGAAGCTATCCCATCGGACTAATATTTGAGAGTTCTTCGCGACCAAGTAGCCGGCCGTTACATAGTAGCCGTAGGGATTGAAAGTCGTGTTTGAATTTGTTGCAAGTGAAGCATAGATAACCTCTCCTGTAATCAACCACTTGGTGTAGGTCAATCGAGCATCCGCCCCGAGAAGTGTTCGCTTCCCATCAAAGAATGGAATAAGATTGCCGATCGGGACGTGGTTGTCTTTGCTATAGGCAGCATTTATTCCGATTTCCAATTTCCCATTTATCCCGCCTTCACTATTGATCCTGGGAAAAATACCTACACGCCCCACATATAGAAACTCGTTGTTGTCATTACCGCTGTTGACGAATCTGTTTCCATTGAAGATACCCGCTGCATACGAAACAACATTTTGTGCAAAAAGCCCTCGAACTTGAAATCCAACCTGTCTATTGGGAGCCAGCGAAGAAACGACTTGTGCGAGATTAACGAAATCGATATTGCCTGCAGGAGTGAGGAACTCTTTACTAAAAGAAGACTTGTAAAGTCCTATATCCATTGTGAATGCAGGCGATACAACGTAGTACATCTTTGCGTCAAGAATGGGAGGAGAGCTGGTAAGATTCGTCTTGAAGAGATAGCCAAACCCGCCGTCCAGCTCGCCATAAATATTGATTCGCATGTTGGAGATGCTAAAGCCATTGTACCCCGCAAAGCTTCGCTCGATTTGAAAATCACCCACAGCCTGGAAAAGTAGGCCGATGCTCAAGTAATCCTTCTTAAATGTATTGTTTAGCTCTTCAAAGAGAGGTTCATCCTGCAAAAGAACATGCGCAGGAAAAAGGAGTATTAATGCAGCAATGAGGTGAAATGGAATTTTGATTAGTATTCTCATCTGATTCCCTTGGTCTGTAAAAATTATTCCTGCATAATTTTTGTGAAGATGCCTAAAAATTATTATACTCCGCTGGCGTCGGTTTCTGGCAAATAAATGACGGTTAACGAGATCGTCGAAAAAGGCTAGCTCAAGATACAAATTAAAGTAAACATTTCCAATAAAATTGAAGGTGTGATCTTGTTGATAATCATATAAAAATAATAATCAGTATACACAACAATCAGGGACCTAATCCATATTCAATTTTATTTAAATATTTGTTATTAGGTTCTGCATATTTCTATATGGAAACCCGCCCTCAGGAAAGCATATTGAATACACAATAGATCTCAGCATTCACCCTCTCTAGTCAAGAGAAGCGGACAAAGGGGGGAGTTCATGTATTAAATATCGTATGTCACTAGATTTAACTTATTTGCATCTATATTCACCCTGCTTAGCAGAGGACATAACCAAGTTTATTTATGCGAATGCTGGGTTTAACCGGTGATGCCGCAACCCCAAAGAACTTTAAAACTGCCAATATACGCTTCATCTGGTGAGACCTAAGTGGGCCGCTTCTTATACTATTTTTTAATTGAGCAAATTGGTTAATAAAGTAAAGTACATGCAAACTTATCCAAAAGCATTTACTTAACCCGTTGAAACTGCCCGGAACGTCCGGTTTGATGAAACCGTTGTTATCCAGCGCTTCACTTAATGATTTTTGTAGGATGTTTTGAGCCGGAATGCTCGGAGAAATTATCAGGTAAAATAGCAGTACAATAGTACCGGTTATTGTTCTCACCTTAATGCCTTTATGCTTAATTTCAACTTGATGAATCACCCAAAGTTATTGCCCGTTTCATATTTGCCTTGAAAAATCAGAAGTGGCCCCTACAAGTTTATGCTTTTCTTATACAAGACTGCCAAAATGGACCACTAACCGTGAAAAAACCGCCGATTGCAAAAATGCTATTGGCCCGGGTTGCCAATGAGGAGCGAACACCTTCATTTTACAATGGTTTTTTATAAAATACCAATCGCAACAATTAAGCAGAGTAGAAATGTAGCCACCGAAATTGGCGTCATAATACGCCTTTCCCATTTACTTTTTGACATAATTTTCGCTAAAGTGATAAATCCAAAAAGGCTTACAAAAAACCAGACAAGAAGTGGATCTAAAACGGGCCAATTTAAAATTGCAACAAAATTCCCTTTTTCCATTACAGAGATTGCTGCTGTGATGAATATAATTGCAGATACAAAACTACCTATGCGCAGGTTGACCGGAAGTTTCCTGTATTTACTTCCCCGGGCAAAATGACCAAAAGGTGCCCCGAACGCCAGGAGAAACTGGAACAGAGTCATTCCCCTAAACGCTACACGCCCCAGAGATCACTCGTGTTGACATCCTTTCCCATCAATTTGAGATAGTAGAATAGCTGTCCCTTGTGTTGAGCGAGATGCGCGATCATAAGCATGAGGTGTTGGAATAGAGAGACTTCGGAACCACCCCAGGGCGCAGTGAATCTTTTCGTCAACAATTCGGATTCTTTTGCATCCTTGATATGCCGCAGTGCGAGGCTTCGATCATTTGCCAGGAGTTCTAATGCCTGCTCAACGTTCTCGACACCGGGTAATACCGTTGCCGGTGGCACATGCTGTGCATCATCCAGATCCATCGATTCCACACCTTCAGGCATACCCCAGTCTCCTTTGACAAAGCCTTGAATGGCCTTACCGCAACTGAAGCTCGCACAGTGCATTAAGAGTTGTCCTACTGTCATCCAGTTCTTACCTGTCGTTGGCTTCCACCATAGATCACTGTCTGTAACCCGGCGGAAGAGATTTTCCGTGATAGTGTAGATTCTCTCAGCCTCCTCGAAGAGCACATTCTTAAGCGTAATGGATTTTTTCATCGTTGCCTCTAATCTTTGTCGGCTTTATCGCTATCGCGGAGTTAAACCGACTAAACACTATTAACACAAGATTATAGAAACATTATTCATTGGAAACTAGAAAAAGTTTTGAACGGCAAGTCCTAACTGTATTTAGTTCGTGATGAGTGCAATGTAATAGGCTTTTGCCCGGCAAAGAATTTATTGACAACACTTAATCTAAAAACGACTGTAAAGTTATCATTGAAAGTTGAAAGAAACAGACAGAGTTTTTCTTGAACAACCATATAATAAAATGCACTGGTGCGTTTAATAGATGTAGTGGCTGGCGATGAAGTAAGGTATAACCATAATTAGATCGATGAAATAGTCGACCACCATTGCAATACTGCAGATATCACCGAGGTGTTCGTAGATTCAAAGCTAAAATAAATAAGGAAACGTTTAGCTCAAGGAAGAATTATGCGGCGGCTGGAATTTTCTTAGTTAATAGCGCCACACGAATTCTTATATCGTTAGGCGTTTTATTTCAATTTAACCCGGTTGTTATAATCAGTGACTTCCGACAATTTGATTTTCTGTAAGTTCTGTAATGCTCATTCCTAATTTTTTCTTCAAGAAATTGAATGGTCACTATCGCAAAGTTTTCACTGACAAATCGAAAACGTGCCATATTTTCCAGCAAAATAAAAGTAGAATTGCTCCTCCTATTAAATACAAAACATTTATTAACCAATTATCTTTGTGCCTAAAACAATGCATAATGATATTGCTACAAAAATTCTTTAACAGCTAACAATGGTGCTCACTTGCTGGTGGGCGTATGAGCACTGAAGTTTATAATTAGTAAAAATTTAAATCGCTGTCCATAACTTAACTAAATTGAATTATTATCACCAGTCAAGTGCAGTACTGCGTTATATGCTAAATATTTTGACTTGACAAGAATTGCACTATACGATGCCATTTTTTACTCATCTGTTCTAAAAGGTGATGCCGGCAAACCTTCATTATTATATAAATTAGCGCCTTCAGGATTATCTGCCCACGCATAACGCACGGCAACAGGATTAGAAATATTGTCATTCCAAACCATAACTTTATCACCCTTAATTTTTGCCTTTGCCCAGAAAAATTTTTTATCAGCACCAGCAATGGCAAAACATTTCAATTCACGACTTCCTTTTGCAATCAGACCGCTACCTATATTTTTAAATGTGATAATGATTTTGTTTCCTTTAATTTTCATAGACTGATAAATTGGGCCTGAATAAACGACTTTATTATCACCATATGCAATTTTTTGAGCGGCAAGTGCAAGTCGTTTGCCAACATCTTCTTTATTTAATGGATGAATATCATTCCATTCACCGATATCGATTGTAACAGCCATTGCGGTATTAGAAACGGTAAGTGTTTTCAGTTGTGCATCTCTCAATTCAGCCCAGTGGCTCTCAGAAGGTTGGAGATTTACCGGCATAAAATTAGCCAGCTGTACATACAAAAAGGGAAAGGTTCCCTGATTCCACTTCTGCCTCCAGTCAGTAATAAGCGCGGTAAACAATTTACGATATTCAAGTGGTTTTTCGGTGTTGGATTCCCCCTGGTACCAAATCACTCCTTTAATTTTATAATTTAATAGTGGGGCAATCATTCCATTATACAAGCCTAATCCCATCTTCGACAGTTATAGGCATTTTTTAGGATTTTACCCTTTCTAACTTCAATATTTTCAATAAAAGCGTTTCCAAATTTCGAAAAGGTCGTAGGCA
>CAYWTB010000030.1:0-45638 GCA_964461135.1 uncultured Caldithrix sp.
AAGAAACGGGAATTTTAATTGTCGTCAAGTGGGAAATTTAATTGTCGCCAATCAGACGCAGAACTGTAAAAACGAATGTTATCAAAAACCATTCCATACGTACCTGCAGATTCTTCCCACACATACGGATTGAAATATATTCGATCTCGATCCGTGTTAGCCGTTAAGGTATTTAATTGAAACTGTGCATACGAAGAAGTCAATCCTTCAATAGAAGTACCGGTATGCTGGTTGGTAATACCATCAGAAGCTATTAAATAAACAAGGGCTAATGGATCACTGGTTGACGGAGCTATCCGGGCATCAAACGTACAGATAAGTTGATCTCCATTATTCAACTCATCAGACCCAATATAATAAGCATTGTTATTGGTCGAAGTGACACTTTGATCTGGATAAGTTATACCACCCTGATAGCCATGATCGCCCATGGAAGCAACGCCCTTACCATAAACACTGGGATAGTTATTCCACCATTGCCAACCAACCGGATAGTATTGCGGAGCAGAATAGGCCCAACTACCTTCAAAGTTGAAAAGATCAGTAAGTCCTATTCTTCGCCAGGTCCATTGAACACCCGTCGGTAAGGATTCCAATGATAGAACCTGAGCTTCATTAGATTCACTATACGATTGTTGAAGCTGTTCAACAGAATAATCAGTAATCCTGTTTGGGCCCTGATTGTCTAATACTATCGATCCTTTTTGCTGAATTGGCTGGACCGGTTCAATCATGCTTTTCTCACAACCAATCACAAAAAGGAAAACAGCAAGTAAAACCATTAAAAATACTCCAAATACTTCGAAATTTCTCATATACATTTCTCCCTTTGGTTTAGTATGATAAACCCATTGAGCATTAAAATCCGAGCAGGGGTGCTCGTCTCCCCTGCCCCTTATCTATATTTACCGTGCAGGTTCAAAGAAATTAACGTGCTCTTACAAACACAATATTAACCGGATCATCCTCATTATAAATATAGACGGTTTCATCAAAATCAACACTCGCCAGACAGAATTTTACAGGTGTTCCCTGGGGCAAATTCTTAATATCATAGGCGGGACCAGACATCAATGTAAATTCATTTTCATAATAAGTCGTCCAAGGTACAGAACCGGCACCCTGAACTTGTTCGGTACTCGCCTGAACCCAGTTACCGGCCTGATTCTGATAATACAGCAGGAAGTAGTTATTATTAATTTCACTACCACATTCCCAAATCGCTCTCAGGAGATCATCAGAATAACTATAGGGATTGCCCTGATCATAATAATAATCATAATTCTTAGTATCTCCTTCAAACGATAGTAACGTTACCGGTAGGGAAACGTCACCAATCGAATTTCTTAATTGAACCAGATCCACATCAAGGGTCGTTACAACCGTAATTCTTGAAGCCGTTTTGATGGCGAATCGAACATAAGCAACTGTTTGAGGAGCGGTGTAAGATAGAGTTATCGGTTGCCAATTCGTATAATTTCCAGCTGGAATATAATCGGACTGTTCATATAACAATGTTCCCAAAGCATTAAAAAAAGCACCGGCAAAATAGACGGCATTGCCTGTTGCAACATTACCCTTGACATGAATAGTCATACTATGTAATCCACTCGCCTGACTTGATGTAGGAATCAAAAAATATCCACTGGCAAAAACTTTTGACCTTTGGAGAGAATTAACAGGAATCTGAGTCGAATAAACCCCATCATACACATTCGAAGAATTCTGAGTCAATGTAGGGAAATAATATACAGTTGACCATGAAGACGGTTGATCATAGCCTGTTCCACTTAACTCGGAAACTTGCCAGGCCAAAGGTCTTGCTGCTTCTGATGCGGTCCATGATTCATAACTCGGATTCAAATTAGCATATGTGGGCGGTAGCATTTCACTTGGAATTCCTTCTCCGGAACCGGAAAGCGTTACGGTACTGCCTCCACTCGGATATCCTAAAGTTACAGGCGTTTCATTGGGACGTTGTGCCATATCGAAAGCAGAGCCATAATTATTTGCTCCATAAAAATCATCACAATCTACCAGAGCCAAATCACTGCAGCTTGGATCGCCATTATCACAATACCAGACTCCAGCCGATGCATCCCATTTAATAAAAGGAAAGTATTGGTGAGCTTCCTGATGAAATGAAGATGGGGCTAATGCCGGATACAATTCACCGAAATAATTTGTGGAAGCAAAAAGCTCGGGATTCGGCTCGGGCTTATCCAATTTCTGAAAATTATCATTCACTGAATCTACTGGCGTAGTTTTCTCACATCCTATCCACCAAAACAAAACAAATAAAATCAAAATAACAAAAACAAGAAACCTTTTCATAAATCCTCCATTGATTAAATTAAATAATTTACTCTGGAACAGAAATGCAGCCATAAGGGCAGTATTCAATGCAAAAATCACAATCAACACACTCCTCATAGACTTTCATGAAACCACCTTCCGGGGCCTCCCGGATAGCCTGAAATGGACATACCCGGCCAGGTTCACAAGAACCTTCTCCGCAAAAATTCTCTTTACAACAATCGGGATTGATCTGGGTAATAGGCACTTTTTTCACCTCCTTTCATTCTAAATCCTTTAACTTCTGTGAATACTAAACATGCACGGTTACAGTATGGCAATCTAAACCCATTCGATAAATTTTTTTCAGATTGTTTCAATGTTTTCAATTATAAATTGAAAGAACTCATCAGATTCTTCAAACGGTGTATAATCAGGATTATTACTTTTTGAGATTCGCTTATATAATGGATGATCATTGACAAAATCATTCAGCTTTTGCCAGGCCAATTTCCGATTTCCTTTGACAAACTGCAAATATTCGATTGCAAAATTACTGGAAAATATCAAGACAAATGTTGGCGTAATCTTATATTTTTTCTCAATCATGGTTGAATAAACATTATCCAAATGAGCGGATATCCTTTTCAAATCCTTACCAGTTACACCCCGCTTGTATTCAAAAATCAAGTCGTCTATTATCTTTAAAAATTCTTCTTTCCGCTGTTTCAAAATCAAATCAACAAATACTTTAATAATCGCAAGCACCATGGCTGCCCTACGATCAGTCCTACTCATAGCACCACCAAATCCGGTTTGAAGTTTGCAATTTTCTCAATCAATTTCTTTTCGGCCAAATCAAAATTTGGATACTTAAAAGACGCACCCTGCTGTCCAAGCTTCAATCGCCAAAAAAATTCTTTAGTACGTTCATCCCTCAATCTGGTTACAGAAGCATAGTATCTCCGATCTAAAAAATACTGATACGAACCACTACCACACACCTTGACAATTTCTGCCCTGTCAAACGCATATACCTGCGCATCGTCCCGATCAAAAAACACTACCTTGTCGTGCGGATGGTTGTATGGAAATGCTTTAACCACATATCCGGTTCCTTGTGGAATTCCCGAAAAACTTACCTTCGTGATAATCACAAGCATCATCCTTTTAACCGTCATACTTATGCCCTCCCGCCTGTTCCGAAACGAATGACTTTCCCAATAAAACAGGCAAAGGGAAACACAATAACAAAATACAGCACAATCCAAGCAAGGATTTTAAACATAATCGATCTCCCTATCTTTTGGTTAGCTAACCTTTCTATAGATATAATCCAATCCAGCCGGAATCACTTCAACACCTTTTAATTCAGAATGCCTTCTTTCCTTTTTGTCAAAATAATGTTGGAGTGCCAATTCCCTTGACTCTCTGCTGGACAAACAAATATCTCGAAAATCACACCAACCACAGTGCAAACCCTGGGTCCTGTAATTTGCCAATTTTCCGATCTCCGATACCACTGTACTAATCTTCTTAATAAAAATCTGAATTTCTTCTCGGGTCCGCGCCACCTCAACCCGATCAAAATAGTGTTCGGGACGTGCCAGATAATCAGCAATTAGTCTTTCCTCGTATTCAGCGGAAGTCTCTTTTCGCTCATTCAAAACTATTTCACCATCATAATTTTCCGTCTGTTTTTTCAGTTCTTTTTCAGCCTTCTGGGCATCTGATTTCAATCTGAAAGTTTCTTGGGTCAATAGTTCTCCGGTCTGTGTCGAGCTAATGGAATATTCTCTTTTCAAATTAGGCTTTGTGCCGGGCTTTTTTAATATGGTATAATATCCCCGAACCAATGGATTCTGCCATTTCGCCATTAACGCCAATAAATACAATGTCACCTGATCATCTATTCTTAACATTTCTCGGTCCGATTCACCCCAACTGGATTTAGTCTTAATCTCGTGCAGACGATATCCATTTTTCTTTACCACGCCATCAATCTTTCCAGACAAAATGAAATCACCAAAATCCAAAGCAAATTCCATTTCGGGTAAGTACGCTTGAAAATTTTCTTTTTGAAAATAATGAACATGGTATCCTGTTAGCATAGCCACAATGGCAGCCCTTTCTGCATAATAGTCCTCATCACCCATGTCAACATACCACTGTATTTTCTTTCCATAATCCAAATATTCTTTGGCCTTTTTCTGGAGAATAGGCAAATCACATTTGTTCTTATACAAGTAATCAAGCATTTCATGAATCACAGATCCAATGCGAATGTTTCTTCCGTAATCTTTCGGAGTATATCCTTCCTGGTATGCCCAATAATGCTTTTGTCTGCATGTAATCCACGATCTTTCTTCCGAATAGGTAATAATCGGTTTCTCATTCATTCCACAGTTCCTATTTCTTGTAAAATAAGCAGAGATAATTTATCATACTATACATATTATTCCAACAGTTTATTATGCTATACTCTTTTGGTTTTAAAAAAGGCGATTGTTCCAAAAACCGCCTTTATCTCAACCCAAATGTGATGCAAGTCACACTGAATTTTTTAATTCTTGCTTACTTGCAACAGCAAACTTAACTTCTATTAGGTTTGTGACGATATAATTAACTGTATGAGAGACAGCATGAATAAATTCATCTTCGATTTTACTGGCCAATTCCGGAAATTTGGCGTGAAGGTTTTGAATCAATTTTTCAAATCTTTCCGTTTCAACAGCTTGGTCAATTGTCTCAATTGCAAATTCATCCTTGATAATTTGTACTATTCGATCCCTGAAATCCATTCGACCACTCCTTATTGTTTTAAAGTTATGAGAAGTTAAATCTATGATAAAACTTTTGTCAAGTCGAATTTTTAAAATTTACACAATAATATCTTTTTAGTGAATCGATTGCTATTTTAGACATTGATATAATAATTCTTAGTGATACAAATCACACTTTATAAAAAACCAGATTTAACAATATGGAAAAAATAAATACAATAACTGAAATTGAAAATAAGCTAAAAACTTGTTACAACTTATTGAAAGAAATGAAATTTGAATGTATCTCTGAATATGAACAGGATATAAAAATACTATTTGCACAGAACGTTTCATTTCTGAGATCTTATCTGGGATTCCTTGAACAATCAACCCCTTTTACCCAGCAGGAATTTGCAAAAAAACTTGGCATCTCAATAGGTGCAATCAAACAGTGGGAAAATGGCTCGGTATTACCAAATCAAATATATCTCTTAAATTTTCTAACCTTTGTAGACAATTTGATTAAAAAGACCAATAATCCGGCAGAATCAGAAGATCATTATGTTGATGCTGCAGAACTGTATTGTAAAAATTTGATTCTTAGACTACCACAACTCATCATCTTAAAATCAGTTATTCTTCATACCGAACGCGAAGAAATTGATTCATCCGATCACCAAATTTTGACTTTTATCAAAAGCATTCAACACAATCTGGAATTAAATCTCAATACAATGTTAGAACACTTTCCTGGAGCTATTTTTATTTTAACGGAAGACGGTACTTGCACTGACAACTGGATTAATTGGAAACCCTATCGGGAAAGACATACAAATTTACCAAAAACTTTTGTCGGTCTGAATCTAACCGATATGTCTCAAACTGATAAAGAAAAAGTGATATTCCAAGAAATCCTCAAAAGAGTTATTAATAAAAAATCCTTGCAACGTTATCACTCAGAATACGAAGGTTACCATTACGAAATCAAAATAACTCCCTTTGGTGAAGATCAGCTTATCATGGTTGTTATCGATTTACAAGATGAATGGCAACTCAGAAATAGTCTCAAACAGGAACAGGAGCTTTTAAATACCATTATTGACAATATGCCCGATTCCATATTTATTATCGATCGAAATCTAAATATAAAACAAACATGGCTAAAGCCTGATTTCACAGAGACCTTTCCTTTCATGATTAACTCTACCGGGAAAAATTTCAAAACGATAGTGCCACCCCCACAGTTGACAAAAAACCAGGATCTATTAGCATTGGCAGGATCAATAATTAATGAGACATTTGACAAAGGTAAATTATCAACCCGAGTCGAACACATGAATCAAGTATTCGATTTCAGAACTGTTGTACTCAACCATGATTCTATGATTGCTGCGGTCAGGAATATAACCGAATCAGTTGAACAGAATCTTCACTTTAGAACCCTTATCAATAACGTACAGGAAGGCGTATTTCTCATTCAAGAGGAAAAAATCGTCTACTTAAATCCTGCATATTCAAAAATGCTTGGCCTTGCACCCAAAGAAGCCCAGGGAAACCCATTTATAGATTTCATTGCCCCCGAAGATAAAGACATGATTATCAAAATGCACCGAGATCGAATGAATGGCCTACCTGCCAAAGACGAGTACGAACTTAGAGTCATAAATGCTGCCGGAATTCATCGAACAGTAAATATCAAAGCAAGTGTCGTTCAATATGAAAATAAACCCGCTGTTCTTGGGACATGTAGAGACATTACAGATCAGAAAAATGAATTCGAAATTACCATTCAAAAACAAAAACAATTAGAAAATATTATAGCATCGGCACTTGAATTATTAATTCCAGATTCAAAAAAGGGCAGAACGGAATTTTTAAACAAGCTTCTTACAAAAATCGAAAGCAAAAAATGAAAAAAATTCGCCAGGCATATAATTCAATTTTCAGAATTTTCACATATAGTATTATTATATATAATATATATATATTAAATGGTTAATGAATTGAAAGAATAGAAAGGTGAATTAAATATTGTGCAGCCGAAATTTCGAAAACCACGTAATTCACTAAAAATGAAGGAGTTAACATGATATCAAAAGAATCGCTTGAAATTGCAAGTCGAGTTGTCGCGCTAAGGAAGGCGAAGGATATCTCTCAGGCCGAGTTAGCTCGTAAAGTTGGACTTACCAAGGGTTCATTAAGTCAGTTTGAACGTGGTCTTATGCGTTTGAGTGCGGAAAACTTAGGTTCTATCGCCAAAGTACTTTTCACATCTACGGATTATCTTATTTGGGGCAAAGAAGATCGGAACGCCAAAACACTCAGCGTACAATTATTTGAAAAATTTCTAAGTAATGAAAAAGTAAAACAAATAATTCAAATAACGGATGACAAAAAACTTACTGATCTTATTGATCAGATGAAGAGTTATCTAAGCCAAGCGAAATAACAATATTCAACACCTTATATACTGGCACTTCTAAGTCAACGGACATCAAAAGGAGCTTCTTGTAAAGCTCCTTTTCTATTCTAACCATTTTTTCAGATCCGCCAAAGGGCTTCATTTTTTCAGAATCAAATCTTTCTAATCCCCTCTGTATGACACCATCGACAATCTTGATATGTTGTTTTCCTGGAGCCCTGTCTAGCAATTTTTGAAACAATTCTCCATCAGTCCTTACAGCCTTACGATGTTTTGGATCCAAGAGCCGTCTTTCATTTCTTTTTTCAGCTAAAAATTGATCAACTTCTGTCATACTGAACCGCAATTCCCTATCCTCATTTTTCGTGCGTTGCAATCCTTTGTCTATCCAGCTATAGATAGTCTGTCGGGACACACCGGTATGTTTCATTACATCATGAATGGACATCGTTCTGTTCATCCGATCCAGTTTTTCTAATATCTTTTCTTTCATCTGTCAACTCCAATATTTCATTTTCATTTGACAGAAGTTAATCATTGTTAAATTAAGATGCATTTAAAATCTTACTCACTTTACAGATACATCTTGAATATCATAATGTTATTAAATTCTTTCTGTCTGTTTGCACTTTGGAAAATTCAGACATCCGTAAAAATCACCATATTTGCCAGTTCTTTTTATCATGGCTGCATTACATTTCGGACATCGCTTCACCCGATTTTTATTGGCAGTAAACCATACAATTCTTTCCCGCATCCGCTGACTCCACCCGGGTACACGGTACACCTTTTTCGAGCCCACAGCTTTTCCGGAAATATTGTCGAATAAAGCAACCCGAATTGCATCTTCACCCACTCCCCTACTCAATCCAGCTTTATTGATCGAGCTATAAATAAAAATTGAGACACCATTCAGGGGAATCTCATAAATCAACTCACCGGCATAACGAGTTTTTTCTTCACTTAGCTTGGCTTTTCCGGGAAGTGCTTTTTCGAAATACTCCCTTGTAATCAATTCGTAATGACCTAGTTGTGCCATTCCTTTCTTCCTCCAGCTTTATCAGTTTGAGATTACAACAATTCCAACCTAATTTGAAGCGGAATTGCCTCCAAAATTCATCAAAACGGTTGTTCATGGATTTGATATATACCTGACCCTTAACAGCAATTATAGAGCCTAATGGAAGTCTATAGTACCATTCCTTTACCAACCTCTTTCTCATAATGCCCTTTTTTAACAATAACCTTTGTGAAACAATGCTCATGTCCCACAGTGGGACACGTAAAATCGATTTTAAGACGCAATCGTTTTGGGGCGACCCCGGAATATTCTGTTTAGCAGATCTTCGCTCCTACCCCCCCAAAGTCTATCAAATTTCCGGGCTTTTCAGAAACAATCGAACCAATTAGTACATTTCCTCACGTCCCACTGTGGGACACGGAACCTATCGTTCCGTGCCATTATCCAGAAATTCTTGAACCGTTTTCAGGGCTTTTGACAATTTTTGCATCTTTAACATATCCGCCCTACGATCCCAGGCTCTATTTCGCCAGTCTTCAATTTCCCGGGTCAAATACTGAATCTTATTATTCCTATTCAGCAATTGTAGTCGCAGACTATTAATCTTGCTGTAGATGTGCTTCTTGGAATTTTCCAGAGCATTTTCACGCTTATCCATTTGGTCCATAAGCGGTTGAATTTATTCCCGGAAATAACGACCTTCTTCTTCACGCATCCGAGTCTTGATCCACGCATCGACCACATTCATGAAATAGTCATCCCCATTGCATTTCCAGATTGCGAAAAAAACCAAACGCCTGTCGAGACCTTTTAATGTCACGGCAATCTCATCAATCTGACTGGCACTGGATTTACCGAAAACATCCTGCAGATCAGTCCACTGCTCACCACAACCGGAGGCATATTGACTGACTACTTTGGACCATTCAATTAACTGATCCTTGTTCTCAATCTTCCGAAAATACACTAAACGAATCATTCCGTTAACTCCAAAAGTTTAGTATGCTAAACCATTTGATCAAAAATAATTCGGACCTTTGTAATAATCTTCCAAAACTTTCATTTTTTCATCAACCTTTGCGATTACTGTATAACCGATTTTTTCCATATCCAGGGCAAACCACTCTCTTTCGGTGGCGACCCAGATTTGATATCCGGCTATGTAAGGTTTCATTTCAATTCCGGGAGCAACCAGCTTGATTATTTCTGGCTTTGCTGAACTTACCACGATATATCCAACCTGGTGCTCGGCTAAAAATTTCTGACCATCTTCCAGAGCTATTTCATTCTGATTCTTTTTAATTTCAACCCGCCTTTTTTTCTTTTCCTCGTTTTTGCTTTCGATGATCTCTCCGATTGTAAACATTCTTTATCTCCTTGTTATTATTAGGATTATATGATGAATAATTACATCAGAAAAATACTATTGTCAATAGATAAATGAAATATATTTAATAATAAATTAACAGTGTCAAGAGAAAAATAAAAAAGAGCGAATTTTTGTAGACAGCCACTTTCTCTTTTTAAATTATTTCAGCTTTCGGCAAATCTCTGTTTATACCATTTACATTTCCCCACAGATAATCCGAATAAATTCTACGCTTTTCAGCAAGAGTTTTCGGAATATGCGGATAGCCAATTTCAGTGATTATCTCCGACCAATCACCATCGGGCAAAGATAATATTTCTTCATTATGAATTCTCATAACCAGTCTCCCTGATCAAGCAGGTCTTCAATTTCCTGTTGAATTTTCAGTGCCATTTCCTTATTGGATGCCTTCGGCTTTTCTTCTTTGACTTCCAGGGGCGTATCGTCCTCATCATGCCTAAAATCCGGATGAAATTCTCTGAACTTTTTTCCATCCCCATCATGGTACATATCTCTTTCAATTTTCAATCCACCCCGGCCCCTGATTTCTTCCATTTCACCAAGCAGAAAGTAACCCCACTCACCAACCTGTCCTTCAACATATCCCCAGAACAACCAATCTCCATTTTCCTGTTGTGAGCCTTCCACTACATACCAGGTCCAGTTTGTCCAAGGCGTGAAGAACTTGCAAATACATACCTTGTCATGAAGCGGGATCTTCTCGGTTGCATACAGTTTGGGGAGCTTTTTCTTGATTTCTTCGGTCAACAATTTCATTACTCTACCTCCACGTCTGAATAGATTTTGATAGCATTAACAACGTCCTCCCTCCGGATACCTGGTTTATATCCATCCTTCTCTGATCTCAAAATTGCCAGCCGTTCCGCTTGCTTGAGATTCATATCATTGATCAATTGATGGAATTCGAACAAACATTGAGCAGCACCCATCGAAGCCTGAGCTTTCCAGATGTAAATGCAATTAATAAAATCATTCACCCAATCCAGAGCCTCATCATAAGAATCAAATACTAAACTGAAAAACTTTCCCGAATACTCTGTAGAAAAGACTGGCTTATCACAACGAATCTCTTGCGAGATTAACTTGCCATCCTTAATCCAAACACCGACATTGTAGACCATTTAATCTTCCTCCCATACTTTCTGAATTCCAGAAAACCGATTCTCACCGAATTTTTCTTCCCATACGATTCTCTTAATCACCAACCGGTCAATTTCTACCGAAACCTCATACTTCGTGCCTGTTTCGGTATCTTTAGCCCGAACCGCATCTTTTCGGACTTGACCAAGTTTCATTCTCCGGATCACGTTCGGACAATCATCTAATTGCCGAATTTTTTCAAACCGAGTCTTTACTTCCTGAGCTTTGTCTTTTGACATTTTCGCATCTCCCTGTTTAGCATACTAAACTGTTAAACCAAAATTTTTTCCGCATCTGCAAGAAATGTTCTAATGCTCTTTTCTATTTTCCACTTCCTGATAACTCTCTCCATTTTCCTTAATTCCCTTTCTCCGTACTCCATTTCCAAATAATCACCAGCATTAAAAGGACTGATATCATCAAGCTGAACCAAATCTTCAAGGTTGCGCTCAAGTCTTTTTTGTAATTCCTCGCTGGTGCATGTTGTCTGTTTCACTTTCTATCTACCTGTTTATTAAAGGATTAAGTTGATTTAATATACATCATGGAAATTTAATTGTCAAGTCTAAAATGAAATATTATTTGTTATTCCATACAAGCGATATTCTAATATTTAAGTCTTACAATACTGATTTTCATTAGGCATCGGTGTCAAAAATAAAATGAAAATAGTTTCATTTTTGGCACCGGATTTGTATAGCAAAAGAACTGATTAAATACCTTCCTGGGGCGTGTCATAGAACGCTCCTAAATACGTTCAAAAAACATTTAAAAAAATTGGAAATGTAATATGATTAAGAAAACCGGATTTCCCGGATTAGCTCCATAGATCGACCTGGAAATAATTTGACAATAACCAAATTCAAAAAAAGAATCTCCTAAATCGTCCTGTTCCATTAAGCGGGTATTTATGGGTATCCGGACCGAGTAAATGCTGGAAAATCCCCAAAATGAGCCAAATTTTGCTGTTGTAATCGCAATTTTAAATCTGCCAAAAGATTAAAAATAAGTTGAGATAGAAATACAGTACCAAAAACCGTTAGGCATCGAGCAATTATTCAAGCAAATAAATACTAAAGTTATTATGCTTCCGGATCCATTCTTCAATTTCAATTCCGGGACATGCAGGCTTACCTAATTGTGAGTGAAATTTTATTCCTTCCAAATGAGCAATTAATCGATCATCATGAATTAGATCGGTCAATATTTTATCAAGGGCTTTTTTCTGCATGTCATTCAAACTATTCACCCCCTTATGTCCACGCCCATCAAAATTTCCTTTTACAGCAACATTCAAACTGGAGGTATTATAGCCTTTAACAGACCACGTCACATCATTCCAATCATTCATCCAGTACACATTTCCTTTCTCGTCTATTCCATAATGATAAGGAACTGCAGGAGCACCTTCTTTCGACAAATGATTCTTGTCGTCCGGAGTTATCGAATACAAAGCAATACCGCGAAATGTGGATCTCCGGTAGTCTGTCAAGGTCTGATGCAAAACAATCCACTTAATGCGATCAATGTTTCTCTTACTCCAGACTTTTTCGGGATGCCTGGGTAATTCATGGCGAACATCGAAAATCTGCGCAGGATTCTCTGCTTCCGGCAACGGTGTCGATAAGCCATATTCAAGACTCTCCATGAAGGTAAGAATCTTATTAGTTCTGTCCAATGAGACAAGGGGCTTCATGATTGATCCTCTTTCTTAAACAATTCAACTGCTTTCTGACCAGCCTGAACAATTTTCGTGAATCCCACATAGATCATTCCAGACCACAGAAAATCCATCATCGTTGACGGCGGATCCTCTCTACGAACAATCCAGTACATAATCAAAGCGACCAGGTAAACCAGGATCACCATAATTCTTCCAATCGACAGAGTTTCTTCCCCATCCTTTTTCTCGTACAAAAATGCAAGAGCTCTCATCATTACCTCCCAATCAAAGTTTGAATTACTGCCACTGCAAGAACCCCATAAAGAGCACCTTTCAGAAACACCCACTTCTTTTCCTTTCTCAAATCAACTATTCTTTGATCTCGAATCTGTATTCGTTCATTACTCGTGCTGTCCTTCAAAGAACAGATATCCAAAAGACTGTCTTTAAGAACTAAAATTTTTTGGTTCTCTACATTCAGCGAATCCAAAACATCTCGTTCCTTTTCCAACAGAGAATAATCTTTCAGCACGTATAACAGAGTATCCATTTTCTCATTGGATATAACAAACACAGTATCTTCCGGTGCAAAAATTTGCCCAGGTGTTAGAACAGTCGTACTATTTTCCTGTGCGTTTGCGAGTGATACCACCAAGAATATGATCAAACTCATTAGCTTTTTCATTTGCCTTAATCCCCAATTTGATTTCGATTGCTTTACGTTCTCTCTGGACCTCAATCAACTTGTCCATATACATTTTCTTTTTCACAACAGAACCCTTCATCTCCCGTTTGAGTCTTTTCTCTGTCTCCTGTAATTCCGATAATCGCGCTACCAAATCTTTGTCTTTCTTCTCAAACTCCTTCTCTTTTTCACTCTTTCTGGCAAACCAAAAAGAGAAGAATCCAATTACCACAGTCACAATCACCCAGAACACAACCTTGATCTGTTTCCAAACCTCATTCATGCTACCCTCCCTCTCGAATTGACAAAAGTCTTTGCAAGATTTTCATCTTCCAATTCATAGATAAAATTATTTTGCCTGGCTTCGGAGACATCCAAATCATACTGCCAGCTGATTCCATGCTTCTCATTCAATCCAAAAAATTTTTGACTCGGGGGCTCAGCTGCTTTCAGCTTACCCATACTGTATTCATTGGGTCCAATTAAGGAACCGTTCATTAAAACTTCTTTGCGGAGGTCAGACGGCTGGTGAAAATGTCCCATTACCCGAAAATCCCACTGATTCATTTTCAGCTTTCGCCTCATTTTCTGATCACGAGCCGAATCATTTTCAATTCCATAATAAGGCGTTCGATAGTACATCTGAATGTTATCACCATGACTGCAGAGTATCTGATGTCCTAAATGAGTGGCAACGAAGCCGGTACTTGGGGGGATCTCAAAATAAATACGTCCTTCGTTTATGTATTCGGACAACAGCAGGGACAAAACTTGATACAACAACCAATCATAGTTATTAAAAACCGCATGCTTAAATTCTTTTTTCTGTGTCGTTCTGCCATGATTCCCCACAACTCCGATAATCCATATTTCAGGGAAGACTTTCAGGTACATAAGTATAGATTGAGCATAAACCAGGGCAGACATCAAAATGGTCTGCATCATAGGTAACGCATTGGTTTTCTGTAACTCAATATGAATATCGCCACTAACCATATCACCAAGCATGAAAATGTTCAACCTGGGAATATAAAAATTCTGCCTAAACATTTCGGTCAGACGAATAACTTTCCGGGTCAAATAATAATTCCTGTCAGCAAAAACATCGATATCGTAATTATTAAAACCCTGCATTTCATCAAACAATACAACCTCTCCGGCATGATGATCAGAGAGCAATAAATTGGCATG
Organism: uncultured Caldithrix sp.; assembly: GCA_964461135.1. Classification (GTDB taxonomy): domain Bacteria; phylum Calditrichota; class Calditrichia; order RBG-13-44-9; family RBG-13-44-9; genus RQOF01. Next base: position 14,573 of record CAYWTB010000030.1, read on the forward strand.
TTCTAACTTCTTGTCACCCGGAGACCCAATATCTGGGATCTTTGCAATCCTGGGCATTTTGGGAACAAGGCTTTGCAGTACATTGACAATATCTAATTGGCGGGATTGGAATTCTTTTAAACCAAGCAAATCTTTCTTTAAATCACTAACCTCACGCTTCAATGCCACGTTTTCAAGCTGGCATTTGAGATAATCGTCTGGATTTTCTTCTTTCGTCTTTTTCTCAACTTTTCCTCCGGACTTTGCCCACTCCCTTCTCCAGACTTTCACCGACTCATAAGAAGCCGTGAATTTATGTCTACTGACTAATAAATCGTAAACTGCCTTCGCCCCATATCCATCTTTAAAATATTTTTCTACAATCTCCTTATACTTTTCATAAGCTTTAGCCATAAAATCCCTTTCATTAAATCATATCCCTATTCTCCAACTAATTGTTTTTATATAAGTTGCGAAGGTAAATTGCATCTGGATAAAACCTTTGTCAAATTAAAAAAGGTTAATATCATTTTTTGATTAACATAACATCTATTTAGTGCGTTAGAACTTCTCTGATATAATCAAAGGCAAAAATAAATATTTTCCATAGACCGCTAATTAAAAGAACCGCTCCCCCGGTCAGCAAGGCCCACTTGCTTTCTATTCGATCAATCCTTTTGTCCAGCTTAGATATTTCTTGGTCCTGATCAATAACTCTGAGATCCTCAGATGTAATATGAGCATCCATTTTTTGTGTGAGATTTCCTACCATGCCTATTAGCATATCCATTTTCCCTTCCAATCGACCAATATCTCTTTGAGTCTGACCGTGTCCTGAAGTTTCCATGATTAAACTCTCCCTCAAAATGTAACAGTATACTAAACCCTTAACCCAATATCGTATTTTATACTAAACTATTCAAGTAAAAATTCATTATGCTTAATTCTTTACTAATTTATTAGACAATTTCCGAGGTTATATAAATATTTGGCCTTCTCATATAAGCCTGGATAGGATTAAATCCAGAATCCTGCCCACCTTCCAATCCCACAGCAAATACGTAATATGTATAATTCGTTAGACTGGAAATATCTACTGACACCGTAAAATCAGCATAAGAACTGACATTAAAACTTACCGTTCCACTTCCACCGATCACCCCTGCCTGAGTTTTATGTTTTATCAGTAACCTTCCCTGTACGAAATCGGATACATTTGCCAGCCTGCATTGAGCAGTGACCCCTAGATATTTATCTCCCGGTCTTTTTAAGAATGTTCCGGTTAGTTTTGCATAATCAGCACCAGAATTATAAGCTGCTAACCATTCCGTGTTGGGATCGGGAGCGTTACTTGTTGCACCGGTAGCCGAGCTCAAATTGTTATACAAAATCCGAATATTGTTCGGGGCATGAATGCTACCATCAACTTCAAGCTTATTCTGAATCTTAACATCTCCGCTTCCAAACCATGCAGCCCAGGCACGTCCAGAACCAGATATTACAGCATCCGCACGAACCGCATAGGCATTTCCGGCATTTTCCGCTTGTGCATACGATTCCAACCCATAAGCATTTCCATTAGCAGTCGCGGCTCGACCATCACTCTTTATACCTTTTGCATCTCCACCAAAAGCCTGTACTAGAGTTTCGACACCCGTCGCACCACCACCCCCATCATTTGAAACATGTATGTCCGTTCCCTTAATAACCTGCAACGCATTTGTCAGAAGCGCTGACAACGGAAGGATTATTTCTGTTCCATCTTCTACAGTTTTAAAAATGGACAGATACCCGGGTTTAATCTCGACCCATTCATTTAATCCACCATTTCTTACATCTATGAGCCCATCTTTAACTGAGATCCCCGGTCCTTGTCCCCAAATATTGTCGTCAATAGTAACAACAGGATCGAAAACATTGAACTGGTAAAATTTTAACGTACCATTCACTCCATCTATCACAATCCGCTTATCCATCGTGCCAGGCGATGTTCTAATAATGCCTCCCGTGATCGTTGATCCGCTTCCCAGGGTTAAATCACCTGTGGGCATTGAGATAGCCTGGCTTATAGCCATGAAAACGACCTGACCCATATTATCAGTGATTATAAGAGAATCGTCATAAGTATCCAGGACAATTCTTTGCGCTGCATCAGAACCACTTGCATTTCCACCAACAATAAACCCATCTTCAAGCTGATGGCTACCCGAAGCCGGACCCCAAGTTCCCGGAGTAGTGGCGTATTGCCGAAATCCTATTGACGTAACATTTAGTAATGCACGTGCCTCTCTGTCTACTCCATTATAGATCACTCTCCAGGTACTTACTGTATCACCAACCTCACCACTCGTAACATAAGCATAGCCACTATCAGGAAATCCATCTACATTTGAAAGAGTTATATCTTCCGATTCCTGTTTTATAGAAACATTATCGATGTCAAAGGGTCCTGTTGTATTAGTATCATCTGCCCAAATCTTTATTCCACCTACCTCGCGGATTGTCGTGAATTGCAAATCATGACTTCCATTCGTATACTCTGCAGCAGGAACAAGAACATTATCAAATTCATCCCTTAATTCCAACCTCGCATGACCCGTAGGCATAATAAGATCAAACTTCCAATGGAACTCCCTTCCCGATTTTAAAGCGATTACGCCAAACGATTGATCCAAACTACTGGAAGAAGTGTTATCGTTGTGAGCAACGCCCCCAGTGATAGTCCAAGCCTGACCCGGGGTCCAGCCTGAACCATCAACAAATCCACCATTAGTGATATATTCTGAAGTGGGGGATAAAATAGTGCTAACGGTCTGAGTTCCAATTTTTCGGGCATGTGGACCTGTGGAAAATATACCGCCTCTGATGCCTTCATAGCCAATTACGGGAGCATCCGTTGAAGCCCCTATTCGCTCATTAACAAGATCAATCATGGGATTACCAGCCGGAGATTTCAAAACTTTATTTGCTACATCTAAAAGAATATTTGCAGAGGCATCTTTAATATTCTTTCTAAGAGCTCCATCTGTATCAATAACAACAGATGTATCTGAAACTAACTCCAGCTGGCCGGTAGAAGCTATCTTTAATACACCACCTAATTTTTTATCATTTTTTATACCATCGGTATCAAGATTATCATAACCGTATCCGGCTCCGGTTCGCTGATTATCCGTTACAAAACGTTTATTGGCAACATCCGTGATATTATCCGTGGTCTTATTAACTACACCTGCTTGTGACAAGTCCACATTCCCATTATTCAATGCAGATTTATTAACTTTTCCAAAAGTAATCCCATCTTGAAATTTATCTAAACTGAGACACACTACTGGACTATGGGTTACACTCATTACAGAATCCCTTCACATTCAAATAATTTTCGTAAAACTGCTAATCCAAAACTGATGCCATTTCCCTAAATCTAAATCTGGCACCTGATAAGTAAATCCGGAAGCTTTTCCCCGATATACAAGTACGGCACTTCCCTCGTTCAAATTCCCTTGAACGGTTTGGGCATCTTTCTTCACTTCAATGTAGTCTAAAAGCCTACTCTCATCATTAACCCAATTCAATGAAATGGCATTACTGTGCGGTGTTACTTTAAGATCGGTTGGATCCGGAACTGAAAAAGTCAATACAATGCTTCCACTCAACGGTGTACTATAATTGTCTTGGTAAATTGCATACACCCGATACCATACCGTGGATATCGCTTCATAACTATCATCAACAAAAAAAGCCTGGCCACCCACAATATCTTCGGGCTTTATTGTTCCGATCAAAGAATACTCATCCGGAATTCCAACAGAACTCCAAATCTCGTATCGAGTAACAAACGGATCCGGGGATACATCAAATTGTATCTCAACCACATCACCATTTTCAGTCAGAATTAAATTCGTTGGTGGATCGGGCTTATGGGTCCAGGGTGGCTCGCTCGCATCTATATATTTTTTCCACACACCATTATCTATCTGAACAATCTTCATGGAAGTACCTCCGGTTCCGGATTCATAATCAAAGCCAAATAGTCAACCGAAGCCTTTCCTTTATAGAGATATCCGTATTTACACACCAATTTGTCCGCATAATCTTCTGGGATCTTACGAAGGGTCTCATCTTTAAAAGTAATTAAAATCATATGGCCGGCCCATCCTGATTCAGTAAAAATCTGTCTGCAATAACCGACATCATCAGCCATTACAATATCAGCTATATCCTTGCCAAAAAGTTTCGAGCCCACCCCAATCGAAACCTTTGTTCCGGCATCATTAAATCCAGCCCCTTTATATTTTCTGACATAAGTTCCGGGAACAACCTCAATACCATACTTGCCCTTTTTATCTGATACGGTCCAGAACAAAACTTCTCCAGTAGTCGGATCACAAAAATCAATTTGCACACCGGCTACCGGTTCACCATTCCGTTCAACCACACCCTCTAACCATTGATCATTAAAAATCAGATCTGCTTCTCCATTCGGAACATCGATTTCAACCCGAACAATTACAATGCTTCCCTGGTTGGCTATAGAGAGAACTTTACCCAGATCATTTGTGGTATTCAGCGTATCTACAACCGTAATCCAATTCGTGCCATTGTCAAAACTCACTTGCATTTTCAGCTGATAACCGGCAGGTAGCTCGTAATTCGAAATCAAATTCATTTTGTCCGGAGTAACAGACAAACTGAATGGCTTACTGGTAAATCCGTAAATCATAATCCCGCCATGAAAAATTTCAGTCCAACTTCCGTATTGTGTGGATTTGAAACTCTCATACCACTTATAAACAGACCATCCGCAACAAACTGCTTCGAAGTTAGCTTATGCCAGGTAGAATCCGGTTTCAATATTTCATAAGTCAACCCGGAACCGGTTTCCCGCGACACCGAATACTTCATCGCTGCATTGGTATTATCAGTGATCGAACTGGCCAGGAGAACCTCTCTCAATCCAATAGGATCAACGACAATAATATCATCCTGGGCTAATTCGGTCATGAACAAGGTCGAGCTCCCAACAATAGCTTTACTGCCATTGATCACAGCTATCGTTCCGGTCGTTGTCGATGCGATAAATAACTGAAATTCAAAATCCAGTGGTAAAGCTGAACGGATAAACGAAAAAAGTCCAGCTGTCAGATTTACAGGAAAAATCACTACACCACTGGCAAGAGCACTCAATGTTAAGGTCACATCTGAACCGGCTTTGATATTCAGATTTCTGATATTCAAACTTCCAATCGTACCTTTTATTCCACTTTCTTCTTTGTTTACTGTGGTAATAACTTCAACCTTTTCCATTCTTTATCTCCTATTTGGTTTTTACATAATAGATCGTGAGCGTTCCAGTCATATCTATCGTATTTCCATAACTTCCATCAACCACATCGATCACTAAAACGAATGGACTATTCACTATTAGATTCAATTCACCCTGAACCAAACCAGGAGCGGAAACCTCAACGGACTTATAATCTGCTTCCTGACCATCAGCATAGAAACGTACTTTTCCAGTAGCACTCACACTGCTAACCAACAGACTGGCCTTAACAATCTTCCCGGGATCCAATGGAATCTTATCAACAATCGCTCCACTTCCCGAAGCAATACTGAACTTTCCAAACGATATGGGAATCTCTCTGCTTAATTCCAGAACTTCATTCACCGTTGAAATTTCTTGACTCAACAGGCTTAATCGGGTTGCATTCTTTTCATCAACCACCTTCACTCGATCCCTAATATTGTCAATCGTAGAATACTGAACGCTATCAAGAGCCAACTTGACATTTTCTTCCAGTTTATCTAACTGGCTCAACAATTCAGATTTATCTTCGTCTAATGTCAACTTGGATTGCGAATCTCCTTCAACAACTGCTGTGGCAATCGATCTATTTTTGGAAGCTATCTGAGTTTGAACCAACTGGATTTCATTCAAGGTCTGTTGTAGATCAACAACCGATTCTTCGGCAACCATTTCCTCTGGAAATTTTCTCAATATCACATCCGGTAAAGTCCCATCCAGATTGTACTTTATCCATTGTCCCGTACTGCCATTAAAATACCATAGACCCGGTTCAACGGGGGCTTCTGTCATAGCAACCACATTGTCACGAAATACATGCCCCATAAAAGAATCAGCATGATCGGAGGTTTCTAACGGTGCTGTAAACTGATGGTTATTCCCATCTTTTCCAAGAACAACCCAATCGCTCCACTTTCCGGATCGGGTAACAGAACGGATTGCACAATGAATAACATAACTGTGCGTATTGACCGTGGGAATTATATCGGCAAAATAAACATTACGGTTCTTTGATGCAGGAATAGCCATAATATACTCAGTCGATACAGTGGCAACTGCACCATTAATCTGAAAAACGATTAATTCGAAGAACGCCACTTCATCGTTATTAACCAAAGCCGGATATTGCCAGGTTACTCTGAACCGATATCTTTCTTCGCCGTAATTCATCCGCACTTTACGCATCGAGTCAATCTGAAAATTTGAGGGAATATTCGGTTTGCTGGGTGAAACTGGTATCACCAACGGTTCATTGTTTTCAAAAAGCTGAACTGAATCCCAATACTTTGCATCACAGAATTTCGATAATGGTACAGACAATAATGGTGTCACTTCGGTATACGAACCATCCGCACCAATCGTACCCAGGTCGATATAAACATTAGTCGCATCATCAACTGGAACGGAAGCACCGGTTTCAATAGCTGCACTGTAAGAATAATAATTCGGCCCATCCAGAGTGGGACCACCGGGAACCACAACGGAGGTTCCAGATCGAGAAATCGTGATGTGAAAATAAACGTGCATGGTAGATCCCGGAGTCGGAATTGCCTGCGGAGAAGCAAGGCTCACCATAAATTCTTTATGAAATATCGTGCCGGCACTCAAAATATAATCCGTGACTCCATGGGATAAAGACAAGCCAGTTACCCTAACCGTACCCACAACTTTATCCATTAATTCTCTATGCCGGTATAACTGGATTTCCTGAGTATGATTATGCTCATAATCTGGTACAACTGCAGGTCTGGGCAAAAACTCAACTTTTATTCGATTTGCAGACGCATTAAAAACAAGATCTGTAGACTTTAACGGATCAGCCATTTTTCATCTCCTTATGGATTTTCAACAAAAACAAAATTCAATGTAATCGAGCCCGAATCTCCCATTGGGACAAACCATTCACCCACTTCTTCACAGAAATCCCGGATTTGCTGAGTCAATGACCCAACTCCCTGACCGGTGATGGTCAGAGTGAAACTTCGAGCAAACCAATCATTTGTGATATAATACTTACAGATATCATTTACCCCGCCCGCCGTTTTCATATCATCCCAATTCGGATAAGCACAATCCTGCATCTGTCCATAAAACAAGATTCCACCATAATTCATGTCAGCAACTACATCTACCGTAATTCCAAGTCCGGTAAATGTCGTGTTCAAATAGAACTCAAAGCCAGCTTCGGTAAATCTTCTATTATGAATGGTTAAAGCATTTCTTAGCAAAGCCCGTTTGGCAAGCGAAGTGGCAAAATCCGGAAGAATCAAACCCATTTCTTTAGCGTGATAGGGCAATAATTCTTCCGGACACCCATCAACATCTATGACAGATTTCAATTTCATAATCTCATCATACTGTTGCTGATACATGTAATCCAAAACCGCAAGGAATTTGATCATCTGTGCGGATTGGAGAGTATCGGGAATCGCCCTGCTTGGCTTAATCGTTTCCAAACTAACCGTATTCATCTATCAAACCTCCTGTGGCATGAACGGATAATGAATCTTAATCACCGAACCGTTGACACTCACATTGAACGTACTTCCCACATTCGTAATAATCTGATCGTATGTCAAAGACACATCACCAGCAGGAGCAGAAATTACAAAATCGTCTTTTACGGAAGCCATGTTTGCTAATATCTTCCGGATCCTGTTTAAAGGGAATGTTTCGCCAAAGTTGTTCAGCCACCGGCCATTCTCGTCTTTGGACAATGGACTAAGCAGAGTATTTAGCTGGCTAACAATACTGGATTGAACTTCACTTTCCAAATATCCCCTATAAGTGTTCACCGTAAGCGTTACCATAATTGTCACATAATTCGGATCCACTACACTGGACGAATAGCCCATAACCAGTAAATTCTGAACCGCGGCTTGAACGGCATTCTTCAAACTCGGATCCGGAACGCCACCTCCATCTGGGATAATCGAAATCTGGATAACATTTCCAATTATATAGGCCGATGCCCGGGAAACACCCGTCAGGGACTCACAATAGACCTCGATGTCTTTCAGGGTAACAAGCCTTTCCAGGGAAAGTTTTTGCAGTGGTGCATATATCTTGGCATGTTCAATACTTTCCTTGTCCTGGCCACCGGAAGAAACATCCAAATTACTTACAGTAGTCAGGTTCAGATTACTGGTATTCGATTCAATGGTCTTTAGAGTATCTATGACAATACTCCCTCTGTTCTCCCCAACCACCCGATATGTGATCACGATTGCTGACTGATCTGCAGGAATAGCTCCATTTACACCATTCCCAAATCTGACTATCGAATTCCCATCTTCCAGTAACTCCACAATATAGTGTTGCGAAGTCGGGCCGGAATCGACAAAATGTTGAACCTCTGTCCATTGAACCCCACCAACCGTAACCACAAAACTACCATCAATGGCATTCTTGTTGGACAAAGCAATCTTAAAATAGGCTAATCCATTTCCTGTGGCCGTTTCAGACTTAGATTCTCCCTCAACGAAAACCGTATCATATTGTGACAATTCAACATCAACTGTAAACTGTGATGCGTTTTCAAAGAAAACGGGTTGATTATCGATATTCTTGGTCGATAACTTTATAGCATAAGCAGGAACAACAATCTGTGCTTCCGTAACCTCGAAATTTAAACGAACGGTTGTCTGATAAGGAACGGCAGAAGCCAGTTCATAACCTAATTTCTTGCAGTGTGCTAATACGCTGGCACGTTCCTTTGCTGTAAACAAATTGAATTCCTGGGCAACTACATTAATAAACCAATTCGATCTGCCCATGGCTCGCAAATACGTTTCCAGAACAAACCAACCAATATCATTCTTGTCCTCAATATTCCATTCCGGAAAATTTGTTTGAGCAAAACTGGTGGCTTCCGCCAATAAAGTCTCAAAATCTAAGCCGGTAATTTCGAAATCAAATCTACTCGCCATTTGAACTGTTCCTCTTTTTTACTTGCCAGTGGCTGATATACAATATCCACCTCAACAATTCGATTTTCTTTTATTATATCAACACTTATCAGCGTGGCATTGGTGATGTATTCGTAAAACAATTGCTGAATCTGGAAAATATACAATGACTTTTCTTCCTTCAGTTCAGCATCCGAAATCTGTTCCAAAAACAAAGCCGGTAATCCAAAATTCCTGTCCCCCAATCGTTGTCCACGAATCATAGTCAAAATGAAATCAAGCTTTGCATCAATAGAATCGGTAAGCTCAACTACGCCAGAACTGTCTAATTTGAACGGAAAATTCGTATTAACCTTCATCACGAACACCTATTTAATTTTCTTTGAAATCTGTTTTGACTGTGCCGTATTCACAATCTGTGTCTTGAATGCTGCCCCACCATCCATTGGAACAGGAGCAGCAGAAACAATCCCCACAAACAGATTCTTAACCCAATCCAATAACTCAACTTCTGCATTATTCAATACATGTTTTAGAACCGCTTCAACAACCGAATCCGAAATCTCCCGATTCATGGCTAAAATCTTATTTTTATCTTCCACAGTCGAATCCGGATGAATCCGTCCCTCAACTTTTGGTTTTAAAATCGCCCAAGCTTCATCTTTACATTTCTGAACATCAATAGCCATTATTTCACCTTCACCTTGTCACTCAAAAATCCACCCTTGGGCTGAATCCCGGCCTGCAATTCAGACTTCAAGGTTTGCAATTTCACCAGATTCGGGGGAAATACAGGAGCTGGACTGCCCATGTTTCCGAGAATTTTGAGACCGATCAATTCATCAAGCAGCTTGGAAACCCAATCAACGAATGGCTTGAGAGCGATCAAGATATCCCCATTAATTTCAATTCCATTTTGGCCGTCAGCCCCCGTTGTTCCCCTTCCCAAAAGATAATTTCCATTAACATCCATGATCGAGAAACCATCCTTGTTAAAAACCACACTGATTCCATTCTCCCTGTGGCTAATCCTGATCAAATTGTTATCTGGCGCATCCTTGACGAGAACTTCCCAATTCTCTGTGAAGATATACCGATCATAGCCGTAGTCTTCAACCGTGGGAGCCTGTTCCTCCATGAACACAAACCCTAGATAGACCAAATAATTCTCCTGATCTTCCCGATCGGATTCAGTCGTAATCCAGACACCCACGGTATCGGCATATTTTTCAACCCACTCCTTTGTCGGCAGCCAAAAGCTGCTGAATGACAGACAAGGACGAGCCCATCGTACTTGCTCTTTGTAGATTACCGGCAACCACCCTGTTTTATCCGGATCATCCTTGAACTCTTTAGAAAGTCGAGCAAGATACAACATGAAATTATCTCCTGTTAATACACTATAATATACCTAATCTGGAATAGTATAGCAAACCATACTGTTTAATCAAAAGAATATATTTTTCCATTTCAGTTTTACATCGCTCCAGATCCGACCACTTTTCCACTTCATCCACACCAACCAGCTACTCACAGGATCCTCCCTGAATGGCGAATCTTTTTGAACACCAAAATAATGAAACGGCCATAAGAATAATTGATATGCAACTATCCATGTCACAATCACTGTGGGCCAATTCAAAATACCTAACAGGTACATATTTAACCAGATTGATGGCCACAGCATCATAGCCATAAAAAAGTGTTTCCCGTTCAAGGGCATCCATCTACCGCTTGGCTTGATCAACCATCGAGTAAACCAGTTATCTTTTTTCACCCAGATCGAAATATTGTACCTGTAATTCAGTGTATCTACAAAATATTTTGCCACACCAAAGGTCCAGATAATCATTAAAACAAAAATCAAAACCTCCATTTCAGTCTCCTTTCAATTAAACCAAATTCCATGTGCCACAGTGGCACACGGTTATCGTTTCATTTTCAAATGACAGTTATAAATTTTATCAAACGTATGAGTCACTTCCTCTACAAACCACCAGCCCTCATATTGTTTTCCCACATTCAATACTTCATAAATTTTCTTGCCATAGATATGGATACAACCCCTGCTATTACAGGTTAACTCCTGTCCAAAAGCACCAATCTTGTCAATTTCCTTATCAGTTTTCTCGCCTTCCGGAACGTCCGGATCGTTTTTCGCCATAGAAGGTGGATATACTGTCTCCACTGGCTTCCAATATTTTTTCACCCGCTCAAAGCTATCGGACTGTCCTATCGTTACCTGTTCTGCCGTAATAAGTCCGGCATCAACATCCTGTCTGAGCAATTCTTCATCCAAATTATAAGTCACATACGCTTCAATCTCTCCCTCATCATTCAAATGAATTTCTGTTTTCTTTTTGCCATCCGGACTTGTTTTGACTATTTTCTTGGGTTTTTCTTTTGACTGGAGCGGGTCGTCCATAATATCAATATCAGTCATATACAACTCAGCATCCTCCTTGGTTGGATCAAATTTTTTTATAACTTCCTTTCCAGCCAGCTGATAATAAAACTTTACAGTTCCTTTATCAGTTTTTGCTTGCTTTTCGGGCATTACAAAAAACGTGGATTTACCATCCATCAATTCAACCCATGCAATACATCCGATACCTTTGTCTACAGTGTCTTTCGTAATTGCATCTAATCCCTTTTTATTTTTAGCCTGATCGCCCATACACAAACGTCTGATAAAATCCCAATCTGTTTCCGTTTCTTTCTGAACCATTGGCGATTTTAAATCAAATTTTTTATCTAAATCCTTTGGAACGTTTATGGTCTCGTCAGTGGAGTGAATCTCAGGATATTCTTTAACAATTCCGGCAATAATTTCACTTGCATAAATATATAAGTCCTGTGACCATGGTCGAATCATTCCCTTCTCATTCGGATACGAAATATTTCCCGGTTTTTTCAAAGTCATTTGGTACGAATAATCATAGGCTTGGATTTTTAACCTGGGAACACCATTATTAGGCAGTATAGGCTTCTTAATAGCAACAATTCCCTCGAACAATAGTTGATATTTACCCGGCTCATTATATCCAGCTGTATATCGGACCTTGGTTCCACGAACAATTAAATCTCCCAATGATAATGCTCCCTTACTGATCTCAAAAACTAATTGATCGGTCAAAAAAGCATTATCTTCATAAGTCACGGCACCAGTGATGTTGTCCGTTATATCTATCCACTGATCAGACTTTTTTTCAATTTCGAGCTTGTGGTAATATTCAAAACTCATTGAACGATCCGATTCCTATTTCTTTGCATTCTGATAATATCCTCATCCAGTGGCAAATAGATTTCATCATCCATTTGCCATTCCGAAGGATGCTTGACTGAATTCAAATCAGCAATAATCCACCAGAGATCATCGTCACCAAATAATTTTCTGGCAAGAACTTCCAATGTATGACCCGGGATTAAATTAGCATCCTCATAGCTAATTTTATATTTCGCCAGACGTTTCGATTCAAATCTTGGTCGTAAACCAAATCTAATACCAAATCCATCATCAAACTTTTTGTGATAATCAGACATCTTTAACTGTGCCATTATAAATTCCCCACCGTTGAGCCAATTCCAGAAAACACTTTTCTTTTAACATGATCTACCATAGCCAGAGCACCTTCCTCCAGAACAATCAGATCAAGACTGATGGTTGCCCGAATTGGAGTCAAAGCATCATCAAACATGGTTTCCTTAACCGGAGCGGATGTCAATTTGCATTTTGCCCATCGAGTACCAAGAATCAAATAACAATCGGGAGGAGAAACGAATCTTTGTTCACCGGTCAAAGCATTCCTGAATTCAAACGGTCCTTCTTGCGGGTACAAAAACGATTCAATCACAGCCAAGGCTCCCTGCACCCCAATGCCTGGCAGATCCACAGTCCATGCACCCGAAGATTTTCCTGACTTTGATCTGTCAAAGAACAATTCAAATCTGATTCGCTTCTCACCACCCGAAGTCCATGTAACAACCGGAGCAGGCCAACCACCCACGCTCTCGATATCATAATCCACTTTCTTTTCCCATTCGATCTGTACTGGATTGAACTGAAATTTCAGTAACAATCCTAATTCCGGATTCGTTAAGAAACCTTTCATCTTGTCTTTTCCTCACGAACTTTTTTCTTAATTTCCTGATACAGCTTTTCGACAAATTCACCCATTTGTGAAATATCAAAGGTCGATGGCATAACTATCTGAATTGCTCCTTCTGTAAATTGGTACGTTTCGCCACCTAATCCAACTCCACCTTCGGAACCAGGTGCTCCTTTCCAATTTGCTTTCCATTCGGCACCAACATCTTTACCCATGGCAGACAACGAACTAAGTACACCACCACCGGCTTCCGCTTTATTCTTTTCGTACTCTTTCTCCCGCTTCTCCCTCATCATCATGGCATAATTCCATGCCTGATCAGACTTTTTGAGTGCTTCATCGTAGCCAAAATTCCAATCAATCGCATACGTGCCAGACAATAACCGGCTTCTGACATTCTCAAAAGTCGATCCCCAGTTCCCAAAGACCGCATTAAATTCTTCCGATAAAGCCGATTTCGCACCTTCCCAATCTCCAGAGAGAATACTCGTCCACAACCTGACAGATCCAGCCGCGAATTTGAGCAATCTTCCACCAATATCTTTAACTATCTCCCAAACCGCACTGAATACATTTGAAACGACAATTCCGAAATTAGCTACACCCTTACCAATATTTTCAAAAACTTTCCAGACCGATTTCCCAAACCATTCAATCCAGACCCAACCAACCTGTAACGCACCTTTTATCGACTCAATAGTAGCCCTGAGACCACCGATTTTGTCCATAGCATAAACAATGGCAGTAACAGCCAGTATGCCGAGACCTGCCCAGGTTCCAAATAGAAATGCAATCGATCTACCCAGAAACGTAAAGGCTATCCCGAGATACTTAACCGCAGGACCTAATATGGTTAATCGAGCTATCCACCAAACCAGGCTTCCAACCATTGAAACCATTTTAAATGCAATGATATATGCACCAATCTTTCCTATCCAGTAAGCTGTTTTCTCAACCCGATCCGGCTCCATATCATTGAACCCCAAGAGACCTTTCACTAAATCAAAAACCGGGCCCGTTGCTGTCTTAACCACATTAAAGAACTCACTAAAACCTTCCTTGAATCCTTTAGCAAACGCACCCATAATACTTTCAAATCTGATTCTCATAATTTCCATCTTGGTAATCAACGGATAAACCGTATTATCCACACCCATTGACACATTAAATGTCGTTTGCAGAAAGGTTTCGCTCCAATTAACCAAGCCACCAATAAATCTATCCACATAACCCCATGCAATTTTAAGGGCGTGTTGGATTACTCTCGCCAGAGCACTGAACTGTTTTTCGTTTCTCTGCATCATATCCAGTACGCTTTCATAGGTGGATTTTATTTGAGTATAGAGCGTTCCTTCAACTGGCAGTCCAATGATCTCACGTTTAACGTTTCCAATGAAGTCAGAAATATTCGATTTGATACCAACCATGCTTTTGGACAGCCGGAGCATACCACCCTCGAACCGTTCATTCATAATTGCCATTAATGCCTGCAGAAATCGATCATAATCCTTGATCGTAACCTGAGCACCCGAAAGAACAGATACCGCACCTGCACCAAACATTTCCGTAGCTTTTTCATGAACAAATCGTTTATTAATACCAAACCGTTCAATCGCTTCGTAATTACCCAACGTTGCCCGGGCAAAAGCATAAACACCCGCATCCAAGCTCTGATTCATACCAGCAGCCATGTTACCAATCATAGTAAAATATCTCTTTGCATCCAGATTGTAGGCTTTCAACATCACAATAGCATCATTGATTTCCGGAATTTCGAATGGAGTCTTAATAGCTTCCCGTTGAGCCCAGGCTAACATCTTGAAGGCTTCTGTCTTGGATTTCAAGGTAGTTTCTAACTGAGTAATCTGGGATTCAACTCGCTCGCCTTCCATATAAATAGACTTCAACTGTCCACTAACCATATAACCAAGTCCGGCGATACCAATAGCAGCCAATATACCCCGGAACCGGTGAAAGGTACGCGAAAGCCTGGCCCCGGTATTATCCAATCCCATTAGCTTGGTTCTTAGAGTATCAATCGAATGCTTGGTCCGATCAGCCATAGAACTAAAGAACCGTGTACTTTGCCCGGCATCTTGCATACCCCTTTTCGTTTTGGTCACACTGGCCAATAAATCATTGAAGGAGCCTTTTATCTTATTCGCTTTGAACGATGCTCGGTCTATAAGATCAATGGCAAAACCCAAATTCAGTCCATTCATACTAACCACCCATCAGTTTCGACAACAATTCACTCCATTGTTTCCAATAATCTTCTTCACTTCTGGTGCATCTCTCAAAATATTTGATCCGCTCTTTTCTGGTCAACTGACAAATCGAATCTGGTTGCCACCCCATGACTTTAGAAATCCAAAACTTCTGCTCATCAATCGAATAAGGGTAGGGATCGGCAAAAAGCATCCCTACCCAATCGGGAAAAAACTTGACGGATCTGCGAAAATACTGGTATCCTCTCCGCATTTCGGACAAATCGAATCATATTTCATAGTAATAGAAGGCAGTTCATTGAATGCTTTCCGAATCATGGTACGATCCACACCTTTTAAATCACGAATCAACAGAGTGTTATACATTTCCCTATACTTTTTTTCCATTTCAATGGCCGAACCGGAATCATCCACTGCTTCCACATTCATTAAACAGTTCTTAATAATGCTCATATTGAAATCTAACCGGGTAACTTCCGAATACAATTCCTCATACTTAATACCATCTGCAATCGTAGGAACACGAAACGTATAACGGTTAAACGGAATATCTTCAAATCCAAGTTTGTCTTTTACCTTATCCGATTTTCTGACAAATCCTTTCTGCAGATTTACGACAAATGTTTCAATCGGACTCTCGGCATATTCTTTATCAAGCTTGGACAAATCAATGTCCGCAACAAATTTCTTCCCACAATTCATACATTTCTGTTCCACATTCTCAAGTTGCTCACCGAATTCATTAATATGTCCGGCAACCATAATATATCCGGCATCTGCCAGGGGAATTGAATCCACAATTTTTGGAATCTTCTTAAAATTGTCGTCCCGGGTTTCCCACCCAATCGATTCACCCTCTATCTTATCCAGTAATCCTGCAACTACCTGTTTTATCCATAATTGTGGATGATTCTGAACCAATTTGGTATTGTGAATGACTCTTTCAAGCGATTCATCAATATCCATTAAATCAAACTTACGGAACCACTTTCCGTCTTTGACAATGCCAATCGGCAATACATTTTCCATGATATGCTCCTTTTCAAAAACTTTTAATCAATTATGCTCCTGCCCCAATTCATATTATTGGCACGGCAAGCCAATAATGGCTCACCGCGCCTTTTACCGTCAACACGAGTGGACGATTATGCTTCTTCCCAATGCTCAACTTCACAAACTACCGTGATGTCGGATCGGGCAGAGTCACCGGATGCCATGGTGTCGAAATCGGAATAACTGTTTTCGGAAACTGTCAATCCAGTAAACAAGGTGCGCAATACTTCCTTTCCACGATGGTACTGAATGAATGAACCATTCCGTTTCTCACCATCCTTAAACGCACTTTTAACCCAATCCACAAGCTGTCCATCGGCAGCAGATCCGTCCCTCGCTCGGACTAACGTGATCGGACCATAATCAACCACTTCATCATTGAAGATGAATTTCTTCCGGGTCGCACCATCAACAATTTTCATGATTCCAGTCTTGCGACTTAAACCTTGTAATTTATGAAAGTGCGGAGTATCCAGCCCAGGAATCTCGATCACCCATCCGTTATTCGGATTCAAAGTTTGAAATTCATTTGCCATTTTTAAATCCTCCGTATTTCAAATCGTTTAGTTTACTATACTCTCAAATCAAAATTTTTTATTCGGTTGTGATCTTCAAACCTTTTGCATTAAACAGGTTGATTTTCACGGTCTCAGCAACTTCAACCGGATCATAAAGCACATCACAGACCAGGTTCCGGGCATTCCGGATTTCCGCAGAATTGTTTTCTTCATCGCATTTTACGATGAAGCCATTATCTCCCAGAGTAGCCTGCCGATCAAATGCGCCAGCATCCCGCAATCGGTTCATGAAGAAAATGATGCTATCCCTCAGACGACCGCGTGTTTCCGCATCATTCGGTTCCTGCTCAACCCAACCGCAATTATTCTTGAAAGACTTGATCAAATAAGCAGCTAACCGCAGCGAATGAATCGAATACCATTTATTATCAGTATTCGTACTGCAAGAAGTCCGGATAATAAATCCAGCACCGGGAACATTCATGATGGCATTACTCCGGTATCCATGAACAAGCAATTCCAGTTTTTGTGGATCATGGCCAGGGTATTGCAATTTCAGAACACCACGGAGAGCAGTGCTGTATCCTGCCGGAGCAATAAAAGACCACCCACCCCGACTCATGGGCTTACGAATAAATCCGGCACCAATGACATGACCATTCGGCAGAACCCAGATCGAAGATCCAAATCCATCATCAACATTCAACCACCCCAGATAATGAGCAGTTTGACCGTTCGTAGATGGGGTCAACATCACACTGTCAATATCTTCGGTGTATTCTGAACAGCTGACACCGATAGCATCACCACCCCTGCCAGCCAGATAGGTGTCAAGAGCAGAAGTTATCGTACCACCCTGTGCCGGACCTGCATAACTGACAATATCCACATCATATCCGTCTAACAGGGAAAAATCAAAATCACCCACTACAGGAGCATCGGGATCCGTACCAGTGGCAAGAATCACAGTCTGTTCATCCATGCTGTGAGTCGCGGGACTTGCAATTACATTCGAAGCCCTGATATACCGACTTCCGGTAAAGGGATTATTCAGCTTTCCCTCAATATTCGAAAGCGTCACACCATCCCAAACCTCTACCACATCACCTTTATATTTCACAACCATGGCGTAATCCACGACATTCAGAGAAATAGTCACGCTTAAATCATTTCCCCATAAACCCGGATCTGCATCATTCTTATAAGCAGCCGAAAGCGTTACCACCGGGACTGCAGTTTCCATTACATCACCGGTTGCAGCTGTTCCTGCAGTAGTTCCCACAACTCGCACTCCATAAACCTTTGCACCATATTCCTTGCAATTCTCAAACAAGCCTTTCAAAGCATAATACCCGAATTTCGATTTATCGGGTCCACCAAAAACCACTTCTGCATCAGTCAGATTGGTTACGAGCACTGGTTTTTCAACTGGTCCTCTTACGCAATCCAGCAACATACCAACAGTGTTGATATCAGAAGGCAGAATGGTAGGCGTACTTTTAGCTTCTTGCTTCGAAACGATTAATCCAATTTTCTCGCCCATTTTACTGACTCCTTACTTTTAATATTTTGTCCAACCTTAAATTAAATTAGACCTTCTGAATCCAGCCCTCTTTTTCAAGCTTCCTATAAGCAGGCGAATCAAAGACTTTCGGATCAACCGATGGTATTTCCTGGCCTGCCTGCAATACCAGACGTTTCTGGGGTTGACTGATTTTACGCTTTCCAACAACAGCGTCCCTATAATCATAGGGAACTGAGACCAACTGGCCGGATATATTTTTAATTCCAGGATTTTTGGTTTTAGGTTTCTGGACTTCAACAACTTCCGGCTTTTCCTTTTTCACATCTTTCTTAGTGTCTCCCATGGGAAACCTCCTTTCATTTACAATAACGATGTGTCTAATTCTCTCAACACTAAATTATCAAAATATCGCTCACCAAGAGCGCCATCATCCATTCTCAAACCTATTGCTAAACTTGAATTAGTTGAATAAAATTCTAATTCATGTTGTCCGTTCGTCACCTGTTTAGAAATATGCTGAAACCAACTATCGCCACCCATTTCACCCATCCAAAGCACAGCATAGGCACCACCCACAACTTCAACATCAACACTCAAACGATACCGCTTGTTAACTGCACCACTGGCTTTTATCACCCTTAAAATTCCAGCATCGGCAGAGGCATTCGAAATCCGGACTCTGTTATTCAAGATCTCAGACGTTACCGTTCCCCAATAGTCAATCCAATTATTTCCAACATCTTGATTGTTTGCCCGATCAAAACCATCAGTAAAAATCGTCTGAAACATACCGTCAGCCCGCACATCAATCCGGACATTATCAATAGCAAGCTGAGTTTCCGGCAGAATCATTTCCACTGGCACATAAATATCACAATTCAATACAAACTGGAAAGTACCATCACCTATCCCCGGAATCTCACTGATGCCAGAATGGAAAAGATCATAGCTCTCCGCATCAATCGTGACGTACTGATGGTTCATACTTCTTGGAAACCTTTTTCCCACAGCGTATAACAATGATCTGTATGTAGCAAAATCTTTGGCAAAACCACTCACCTGATACCGGAACATTCGCAATTCAGGTGGACGATGGATAATCACATCCGGATCATTTGGCACAGTTACCCTGTGCGTCCAAACCTGTCTCAAGGACGGAACTGGGGCAAATGGTTGAATAATAATTGACGGATATTCCGGTGTCGTTTTCAATTTTGGATCGGGATTGAAAAACTTAACCGGAACATTTTGACTATCAACCATTATCTGGTTTTCCAGTAATGCCATAAAAGCGTTGTCTACATCAATCAATTCAGTGACCATCCCATGACCTCATTCCAGAGTTCTCTTAAATTCGTATTAATTACCGTGTCCAGCTCTGCCCTCAATTCATCAGCAGTAGGGCGAAAAGTAGGACGAGCAGGGATACTCCTATCGAGTCTCCCGTATTCATGCACCAATGCCAGAAGGGCAACATCAATCTTTGCCATCTGATGAATCTTGCCCTCTTTAATTCCCACGAATCTTTTACCAAATCCTTCATGATACACCTTCACCGTTTCAAACATTTCATGCGTAGCCAAAAGAATTCTTGAATCTAAACCCATTCGCTCTTTCCATCTTCTGTACCATTCGCTCAACGGTTTCAATGGTAAATCTTGCTCTATAAAATGATCTTGCAACTTTTTGTAATAACTTTCCGCAATCTTCTGAGCCAATTCATCCGTCAGGCTCCTGAAAAATTCCGGCAGTCTGGTTATTGCAGTCTTTACTTTTTGCCAATCACCGTATGTTTCTATTGTTGGTTGCATCGATCTTCAACACCGTGTTTAAAATTAATAGTTTCCGATATATCCTCCCGATCACACCATTTACTGCATCATCAACCGAGTCCTTCTGAGTCTTACCCTTTTTCATATTTTTGAATATCGAAACTACAATCTCCCAAAACTCATCATCGTTTTCCGTTAATTTCGGATATTCAACCTCGGTCTTTTCTTTTGCCTTTGCCCACAGCCGTCCATCAGCTTTTGTCTTTACCAAATTCGCAGGCATACTAACTCCTTAATGGTTTTTCCTTGCCCAACTCTATTCGTGTTACAATAGACGATCCATACATCCTTGGTTTTGGATCGATTCGTACAATCTCATATTCAACACCATCATATATGAACCATCCTTTTTCTCTTTGAATATTAACTGCCTTACTCTCTATATCCATAGTCGGAATAGTCAATAAAAGCCGGCAATCATCCGATACGCCCAGGGCTTTTCTTGTTTTATCGCTCTGAACAAATACAACCGAGCATAACAGAGTCACATCGGTATAGGATTCGGTATTCAAAATACCAAATCGAGCATCGATATCAGATCCAGCAACATTCAGTTCACGATACGTGACTGTCAGAAGAACATCGTCCTGAAACACTTCCAATATTTCTTCTTTCAGTTCATCAAATTCATCCTGTTCCATTAAAACACTCCATACGAAAAATCTGCAACTTTTTCAAATCTATCCATGTACCGATCACTCTCATCTTCAAAGTCTTTAGCGTTGTCTTTGATATCCGGAATTCCATCCATCGCAATGGTCTTTTCCCTTTTGACCTGAACCGCAACCTCCCTTAATGCCTGTGCGGTAGCATAATTCAGGACCGCTTCAAGTAAATCTTCGTTTAAATAGGATTCAGCCGGAATCAGAAAATATTCCACAGATAAACTTCCCGAAGTCGGATACATAAAGACAATCTTTCGATTGATGTTGTCCAGCTTGAAATTGCTGATAATCGTTCTTTCATGTCCTTCCCAGATAACCTTATGTTCAAACAACTCAACCTGGTCCAATTCCACTTTTTTTACCCGAATACAATCATCGGGATAATCGTATTCCGTTGCCTGAGTCAAGGTTTGAATGGCCAACCCCTTAAAAGGTCTCCGCTTTCCCAATTCCCTTAATCCATTCGAAACCATGGATTCCAGACGATCAGCCAGTAAACCACTCACCCGAAAATCACCAATCACTTCCTCGTCCGTACCATTGCCATAATAGAAATGATGCTTATCAGCAGATACATATAACTGACTCTGGACTTGTGTGGTCTTATTCTCACTCGTAATATCTGTATAGACAATTCCAACACTCTTGTCCGCACAGAAATATTTCTTAATCTTTTTATCGCCAATCCGCTGAACCAATTTGTCAAACAGGGTCATTGCCATGATCTTTTCTCCTGAATCCTTTTATTATAACACACAGTATTTCTCTATCACTCATCAATAAGTTTTGCATACTAAACTTATTGAACAAAAAATTTTTACGTGCCACTGTGGCACACGGAACCACTCCAAAAACTTTCCACTCTAATCTTCCTCATAATGACAAAAAAATTGTATATCATGAATCTTCACAAAACCCTGATTCGCTTGTAATGCCTTAATAGTATGCGGTTTTGCAATAATAGCAGTATCATAATGAATATCTCCTTCTTGGACACCCTCTCTTAATACCTGAGAATTACTAAAATGCCAACCCAACCATCTCATAATAGTTTTATTGGCACAGCGAATCTTTGTCTGGCCTCGATCTTCCAGAACATGAACTACAGCCACAATCGGAAATCCTTGAAACTTGTGAATAATGTCGGTTTCATTGGGTTCCGGATCCAGCATTTGAAAATACAATCGTGGCATTCGCCAACTCCCTTACAAATTAAAATAACCCTTTAGAAACATGGCTTTACGATATAATATCGTACCCTTTAAATATTTTTCCAAATACTTTTGCATCTCCCTACCATCATTAAGCAAATAAGCCATCGTATCAGCCCAATCCTCATGCGGATTTTTCTCACAATTCTTGGTAAAAAAATAATCCCGGCCAATATATCCAGGTTTCTTATTCCAGTTCTCATCATCAAAAACGAACTTAGGCTTTTTATTCGTATGGATCCAACTAAATTCGGCAAACTTTTTAAATGCACTCGAATGATTATAAGCTATTGCGTGAGACCACTCATGAAAAGCTGTTCGGATTACCCCATTCCGATAAGACTGTCTCGTGCCTTTGGCTAATTCAACTATTCCCGGGCGACTAAAAACCAATCTCTTTGTTTCCAAATCATGGTATCCAGCCGTCAAAGTATCTGGCCCTTGACCAGTTCTAATAATTTTTGCATTAATCATTGTTGCATCCGTTATCATGGCTTTCACCATTTCCTCAAAACTTGGCATACTGTCAATTGCAGAAGAAAAAGCATTCAATTCTTCCAAGGTCCAACTTCCATGAACTGAAACTCCCGCAATATCTTTGATATAGCTGATAGCATCATAATTGTCAACAAAATCACCAATTTTCTCAATAGCCAATCCTACACTTTGGGGATTATCTTCGGTATCCTGTTCGTACTGTTTGATAACATTACGAGCCACATCATCATGTTGATCACCCTCAACTACCACACCCTTACCATCATCATCATAAAAAAACTGGAGCCGGCAGTCACAGTTCACTACATTCTTGGCAGACGCGTTTTCATCATGTGGTCTTTTCATTTCTTCACCATCCACAACATATTTTTCTTCAAACCGGATCCGTTTCATGTGTACTTCGGCATGAGTCTTTCTTTTCGATTTTCTTTGTCTTTGTATCCACTGCTTATCGACTTTAACAGCCTGCTTTTTAACCAATTCTTCTACAAACTCATACTCCCCAAAATTCGCTGCACCCGAAATTTCTGTTTTCGCAATCGTCCGGGCATTGTAATACGGAGTCTTATCGTATCCAGCAAGAGCCGAATCCACCCGGTTCGTTATCTGTTCTGCGGTTTCACCCTTAACATATCCCTTAGCCAGGGTATCGTTCAAATTACTTCTAACGGTATCCGTCATACCCCTGACGGTTTTCAAATATCTCTGCCTATCAACCAACCAATCAGTTGCTCGATCATTGTAAGCGGTGAATCTTTTGGCAACTTGCGGATTGACCGAAATCTTAAAAGGGGCAGGAGAAGCTGACTTATTAATCACATCCTTCACCGTTACTTTGGGCGGAGCATTCACCACATTAGCAGTTGCATACCGGAACAAGTCAGCTTTCCTGTCAAAATCCCTTATTCCTTTTCGGAACATCTGTGTTCTTTTGTTCAATGAAACAGAAACATTGTCCCACATTTCACCCGATGCCACTTTCATAGCCTGACTCTGTGCAAATGAAAGAATAGCCCCCAAAGCCACCGAATATGATACATATTTCCTTCTTTTAGCATTCTGATCATCTGATATGTATGAATAGATGTTCCAATCAATCGATTCATTTTTCGGTACCTCAATAGAATCAAAATCAGCAATCCTTTGGCGCAACAATGCCATTATATCATCTGTGATCTCGGCTTCGGATTTCTGCCTGTCTTTTCCAGATTCGATTACCTGATTCAGATCTTTACGAACGTAATCACCTACTTCACCAAATAATTCAGCAAGCATATCCGTGATCTGATTTTCCAGTTCATCTATAGCAGTAAATTTGGGGGCTAATTCCACAGAAACACTCCTTAGTCAGAATTTTCAGACTTTCCCTCTTTTTTCTTCTTAATAGAAGCTTTTCTCTTTTCAGCCAAGTCCAGGAGTTTTTGACGTTCCTGTTCCACAATCGATTTTGACATTTCCGGATCTTTAGGTTTTTCACCCTCATCATCAGGATTTTCCACTTTCTCAGGTTCTTTAGGATTTTCTGAATCTTTTGGATCGGGTGGATCTAACGGTTCTGTCGGTTCAGGTGGTCCATCAGGGAATCCATTTTCCTTCTTTTCATCCCCATCCTGAACCGGACTACTGATACTGGCTTCCACTTCCTGTTCCTGATTGATCTTCTCATAATCTGGACAGAACCACGGCTTTTGAGATTCATGCAATTCTTTGGCAGTTACAGCATCCGTTAAAACGGTTTGTCCGGTCTGCAATACGCGATCTCCCCAAAAACAAGGAGCCTTACCTTGCCATACTAACTTTACTTGTTTCATGATTCTACCTCGTGTTTATTGACGGTTTCCAATTAACAAAAAGCGGGCGGGATCTTGTCCCAACCCGCTTTGATCTCAATCAACTTCGGAATGCTTGGTTTACGATCCGGTATTGACCACAGTGACAAGACTCAGCTTGTCCTGGATCGGGGTCGTAAGGGCATCTTCCTGGTAAGCGTAATACTCTTTACCAGCAATCAGGCGACCATCGGCATCCCGGGCCTCTACCGGTCCTTGCAGATGCAGGGGCTCATACTGACGGAAGATTGTCGCCTTATCATCCGTGATCAGGATGAATTCATTCGGGAACACTTTGCTTGCCCAGTGTGGCAGGCCAGCAGTAATTCCGTAGTTTCCTTCCTTGATCGGCTGAACCTGATCATAGCCTTTCCGTTTGTTAAGCGGAGTATAGGCTTTCGCCTGCTGTAACCAGTTTCCGGAGGTCAAACTGGAAAGAACCATATTGGGTTCGTATCCCCGATCCTGAGAATGAGCAGCAATTTGATCCTCAACCTTGAACAGCAATTTGCTCATGAAGGCATCCCATTCCTGAGTGCCAAGATCATTCAGATCAAACCGGACTTCATTGACCACTTCTTTTCCCACAACAGAAATCGTATGGGTGCTGGTGGGAGCAGTCGGAACACCACTGGCATTCACAAACTGAACAGTGCCATAAGCAAAATTCGGAATGTAATACAGACCCTGAGAATTTTCGGTAGTGGAATCATATCCATATAGACCGCAAGCCTCACTATTAACCAAAACAGCGAGATCCGTTCCCATAGAGATCGAACCACCACTGGTAACGGTGTACAAAGAAGCAGAACCATCACCAGTATCAGAGAAATTCAGGGTGATTGCATTGTATTCCATGGCAGCACCAAGCATGTTCAGGAACACTTCTTGCTGGAGCGCCCGGCGAATATCATCAACCAGGTTGGTCAGTGCCTGGGCAACGCCAGTGATATTCGGTTTGCGTTTCGCCCGGGTAATAAATTCCTCAGAAAGCACGGTTTCCAGTTTCCGGGCAACCGCATCAATGGGATACCAGCTGGTGACCAGCTTACCACGAGACATGGGCTGTAATTCGCCAGGTTTCAGATTTGCAATCTGCAATTTCGTGGGTTTATAGGTACGAGCACTTCCGGTTTCACGGATCCATTTGGTTATCGGAATGGTGTCCCGATCATTGTCCATGCTTCCAAAGTCAGTGATCTGGGGAACAATAAAATTCGCATAGACTTCGGTCAGAATAATCCGGGAAATCGTAACCGGGGTTTGAAAATCAACGGTTGTGGTGGCATCTAAAATAAATTTACCTTCCTGGGCCAAGTGAGCACCCCAACGCTGGTCAAATACTTTTAACAGATTCCGGAGAACAGGGTCTTCCGGCATGACGATCTTCTCAACTTTAACACCATGCTGAGAACGGAACTGACCAGTACCCACTAAACTATCAGTCAGAACCTTCACACCATTCAATTCATTCGGAACAACTTTAATTTCGTCCATAACTTGAACTCCTTCCGCTTTATATCCTTCTTGTTTCAGTCGTTCTTCGGCTGCACCCTGTTTAACCAGAGTGACCGAATCTTCAATAGCAGTTTTTACTTCATCTTCCGTCTGGAAATTCCGTTTCCGCAGTGAGTCCAGAATGGATTTCTTGTAACCGTCCCCGATTTCGAGTCCAGCCACAGTATCTTCCAGAACCTTTTGCATCTTCGCAGACTGCAAAACACCCTGAACAGAATTTTTCAGCTGATCTATGGAGTCCATTAACACCACAGTTTCCTCAACCCTCTTGTCAGAGACAGGCTCAGGCTTGGGCTTCGGTTCCTCAGATACAGCAGGAGCTTCCACTGGTTTTTCAACCTGTTTCGTATCGGCCACTTCCTCCACCGCAGGGGATCCTTCCGCAGGTTTCGCTTCTTTGGAAGCCTCACCAGAAACTTCCTCGGCTACTTCACCCTCGGGTTTGGTATCTTCCACGGTTTCTGCCGGAGCTTCTCCCTTGGAATCAACCACCTTATTTGCATCAATCAGATCACTGGCAATCATGTTGAAAATGTCTTTCAACTCATTGCCAATGGCAGTGAGCTTGGTATTCTTGGCATCCGCAGTTAACTTATCATCAGTGACGATCTTATCGATCTCAGAACGAGTTAACCGTAATGCCTGCCAGACTTTATCAGCTAAATCACTATTCGCGTTTTCGGCACGAATGGCGGATTTCAGACCATCCTCAATCGTCCCAATTAGCTTGTCCATTTTGTCTACCAAAGCCTGGTTCGCTTTTACCAGATCACTCACTTCCGGTTCTTTGCCGGTTTCTTTCGGTTCATTGACATCAGTAATAGTCACTTCCGGTACTTCCGGCTTGTTTGTTTTGTTGGCCATTTCATTAACCTCCGTGGTTTCTTCAACTAACGGTGCTTTTCGAATTTCATCTAAAATCGAATCTGTTATTGGGCTTACTCGTGTAACCTTTCCCGCATTTGCATTGTCCAGGTGACAAAAATCCCATCCCAAAATCTCTTGGATATCTTCCACAAGCATTACCACCTGGTCTCTCCACTTCCTTACCGATTCTTTTCCCAATGCTCGTTGCGAAACACCAATGTCCACCCCGGAGTCAATGAGGGTCTTTAACAACTTGCCTTTCTGGGTTGGCAAAATCTTGACCTCATCAAGAATAGTCTCACCAGTCTCATTCAAATGAAACTTCGGAACAACAGCAGCTAAATCTTCCAACCTTCCCCTGACATAATCCTTTGGATGATCCAAGAAACCTGTCATTTGCCGACCACTCTGAATGGCATCATTTATTCCTTTGGACTGAATTTCCAAAGGAATCACACGACCAGAAGCATAAATCTTGTTCGCAACCGAACCAATACAACTTACTCGATAATTCCATCCAGCACTTGACGATTTATCATCTGTGAGTAGCGTAAACTTTACAGGTATCTCATCGGTGATAAATTCACGGTAGCCCATAGCTTTCATGTCCATAAGAGTCTTAGAATTCATATCCAGTCTACCTTTTCTTTTTCCCCGATTTACACATAAGCACCTCAGTTCGTTTAGTATTCTAAACCACACAACCATAAAAAAGCCCCGATCAAAAAAACAGTCAATTTGACTCTTTTCTGCAATCGGGGCATCCGTCTCTTGTCGGTTAGTCTAACGAATCAATGATCCCTTAGAGTAACCAGACTTTATCCCATGTTATGCGGTTTTCATTAACCTACGCCCAATTTACATTTCCTCACACTGATTGTCAAGCAAAAAATGTAGTATTCTAAACATTTAAATTGACAGTTAATTATGCTGTTATTAATTACTCCGAAATCGCCCTGTTTTCAACTAAAATCTTTGAATAATGGTATTATATGAACCATTCGTTCTGAATATCTGCACTTATTGGCAAATGCAGACGTTTTGAACGAGTCTATTATGTTCTCACATGTGAAACAATGCTCATGTCCCACAGTGGGACACGTAAAATCGATTTTAAGACGCAATCGTTTTGGGGCTACTCTGATGTAGTCTGTTTAGCGGATCGTTGATCCTACCCCCTAAAAACCTATCAAATTTCCAGACTTTTTAGAAACAATCGAACTAATCAACACATTTTCTCACGTCCCACTGTGGGACATGGCTACTTTAACATGTTGCTTTTATAAAAATTCCTTACTATTTTATTTCCGCATAGACGTATCTCCCAATACGTTTAGTATGCAACCCGAGCCATTCGGAAGTTTTCTTCCGGATGGCTTTTCTTATCCAATACTATTTCAACAATAAAAAAACCCCACCGAAATGGGGCTCATCATACAGTAAAAATCCTTGTCTTTGAAGATACAACTTTTAGCCACTTGTCATTGGTATCTTCATGTATCAGGCATAAACATCACTCTCCTTTCATTTAATCTTATAATCCACCACCGTCCAGTCAGCACCTAATATTTCTCCACATTCCGTTAACTTATTTTCAATGAGATCATACAATCCAATTTCGGCTTTGTAAGCTTCCTCTTTCAATTCATCAATACGTTCATCACTAAAATCAAAATGCACTACGATCTTATTCATTTTTTTCCTACATTCTATCTGTTTTGTACCAACTTAAACTGATTCAAATCCGGATTCACCCACACCGGTCCTGAGAAACATTGTTTCTTATAATCTTCATCAAATAACCAATGGTGAATACACTCTTTTAATAAATCGAGCAAATATTCCTGATTCTTAATGAATCGATTATCAATGAATATCGAATAATTGATCACGAACTCCCCAGGACCACTGTTTATTACAATCAATAATTTCTGTTCGTGAGCCAAACCATAAGCGAAATGATTATTACTATCCACTCCAACGAAATGAATCTGTCTAAATTTGGGTTTCATCCACCGCTCCTATCAAATTCCTTCAAACACTCATTAAGCCTTTGTTTAAGCCTATTGAATTCCGAGTCACTAATTTCATTTTCAAAATACACATTCCAATATTGAGCATCTCTGCTTAAAGAAATATTTGTAATGTTTATTTTCTCCGTTTTAAAAAAACCTTCCAATAAAGACTGCAAAGTATACACCGAATCAATCTTAATATTCGGATATTTGCTTCTCTTAATTTTAAAACCTCTCGCTTTTTCTGGATTGCTCATTTTTCTATTCTCCAGAGTTTTTCAATTAAATCTAATACAATATTTATTCGTTTGAAATTATTTCATCCGATTTCAATATTTCTTTTCAAAAAATTTCTTCAACTGTCAAAACCTTTGTTGCAAACACTCCCCTTGGAAGCTGACGAGACGCAAGTTTCCTGGCCATTTCATCCGATGGTCTGTCAAGGCTATTTAATTTACCAAACTGTATATCAACTGTTCTTTCCACTCCCCTGGAATAAACCGCATCGGATCCATCGAATTCTTTCCCGGAAACCTGTCTGTGAGTCAATACTTTTACACGGAATCTCTTTAACATTTCTGCTACCTTTCTAAACATTAAATTTAATTCTCAACTTTTTAAACTTGTTCAACGCATCCCTGCCATTATCAGGATTGTTAAATGCAGGAAAATCCAATTCAATATCCGGTCCAATTATTGTCAACGATGGTCGATGATATCTCCCATAGATTATTCGCCACAGCTCCAGACAACCTCTTTTAAAAATCAATTTCGATTCCATTATTATGGTCTCAAGTAAATTTCAAATCTGAGCCAAGCAGGATTCAATCCTTTCTCAACCGCGATATCAACCAATACTCTCCTGGCCACCGAGACAAGATCCTTTTTCTCATCAACCTCAGTCGCAACTTTTTCTGCCCAGGGAAAAGTGTCGTTCTTGTTAAGAACAGAAACATAGATTGTTTTCTTGTTCATAACAAAATTCTCCGGACTGATTTCAGGAATCGAATTTTCAGATTACACAATGCAATCTCCCACCGAAGCATGGTAATTCTGATCTTGATAATCATACTATACGCCCCATAATATAGTAACAGTATGCAAAACTTTTCAATTAAAAAATTTCATGTCTATGTTTCATTACATAAAGTGTCTTGAATCGCACCGCATAGAGCTCAATCGCTTCAAGCATTGTCAGTTTGTGAACCAAACAAATGAGCCTCAAATAACGCACCTGAACCGCCGTGTAAGACTTAAAACAGATTGTCGGGTTAATAGATTTACCTGCCATTTTGTGCCTCTCCTTAAAATTTCAGGTTCGGGTATCTTTTTTTCAGATCGTCTTCGTAAACTTCCCAGATGTTCATGCTCAGGTCTCTCTGCAGTTTGATGTGTTCTTCATGGCTAATCTCGCCAACCTGGACCTCATCCCAGGAACCATACCTGGAAGGCACTCTAATTTTGATTCTTTTTCCAAGAGCCGGGTTGAATCTTGTTTTATTTACCATTTCCTAAGTCCTTGTTTATTAATGAGTTGATGATATAAATATGCGTCATGGAAATTCCATTGTCAAGAGAATAATTAAATAATTTGCGTATTTATTTACACCTAAATCGCTTTTTTTCGAAAAAAAACAGCCCCGAACCGGAAAACAAGGAGAGAAACCGATTCGGGGCCTGGCCATGTCCGGGAGGCACGTTGCCGGACAGTTATTCAAAATTCACTTTGATAAAGATGCATATTCCTTTACCTCTCCGGTTTCAAGATTAATTTCAACTTTCTTGAACAGGGCATAAACCTGAATTATGACAACCGCTCTTTTCTCAGAACCATTGATCTTGCCAATGACTCTAAACTTCCGGTGCATCAAATGTTTGCTGATGGACTGTTCTATAAACTGATCCGGTAACACCCTCATGCTTCCTCCAGTATATTTTGAACCGCGTCATTTAACCCATCTTCGACAGTTATAGGCATTTTTTAGGATTTTACCCTAGCTAAC
>CAYWTB010000031.1:0-45127 GCA_964461135.1 uncultured Caldithrix sp.
AAAACATAATCGTTTACCTAATTTTGTAGGTACTCATTTTTGTGATGAACCAAAAATAAAATTTAAAAGTCATTCCGACCGAAGTGAATGAAATGAGAGAAGTGCCTGTCCGGCGGCCAGACAGGGAGGAATCTATTGAACTTATAAAGATTTCTCGGCTACGTCCCAGTAAACCGGGACTTCGCTCGAAATGACTGGCTCACTAAGTATAAAAATAACAATAT
Organism: uncultured Caldithrix sp.; assembly: GCA_964461135.1. Classification (GTDB taxonomy): domain Bacteria; phylum Calditrichota; class Calditrichia; order RBG-13-44-9; family RBG-13-44-9; genus RQOF01. The sequence continues at coordinate 225 of CAYWTB010000031.1, forward strand.
ATTACCATAACATTTTCGGAGCAAAAGCAATAATCATAAAAATTAATTCTCAAATAATGATGATCAGCTGGTACTTGAATCTTGGCGTCTCCCTCCCGGATATTGCATTTAGCTTTCGGCCCTCTGCATAGCGGCCACTTGGTGGTAATCTTCTCCGGGTCTTGCTTAGACAGTCTGAGTTTCTGATTCTTTAGGTGGTTTCACCAATAACCAAATAGCCATGATTAAAATGATTATTCCGATGATCAAAAAATTCAAGGTTGTGATAAGACCATGTCCGGTACCCATAACAAAATAGCTCAAACCGGAAATGAACAGCCATATTCCCAGAATGCCGGTGACTGTGGCCTGCCAGAGTTTGTATGAATTGAAGCAGCAGACAGCTGTTATGAAGCCTACAATAAGCAAGTTAAGCGGGCTTTGCAGAGCCATTACGAAGCCTGAAATTATTAACCAGACACCAATGATTAATTCCACCCGGCCTTGCCACATAATGTTCTCCTTACTTCATATTTGATTAAAGTCAGTTAATGGTACTTTAATCATAAATTAAATAAAAATAACTATAATAGTCAAGGGGAATTGTGAATTTTAGTGCAGAATTGTATTTCTCTGTTATTTTCTGTGAAACAAAGTATAAATCATCTCCTGGTATAGTTTGATTCCGATAATGTTTTCTATGTCCTTTTCATAAGTCCCGCCATCACCTATTGTGATACCGATTCCGGCCGCATCACTGGTTCCCAGGCTTTTTTGCAGGAAGGTTTTAATGGTGGATATTTTCCTGCCAAATATATCAGTATTCCCAATAGATCCGCATGATTTTTTGACAGCAGACATGACATCTTCGGCATGCATTATGAACAGGTAACTGTCATCCCTTTGTACTACATCAGCACCCTGCAGTAGAAACAGGGGATTGACCTTGATTATTTCTCCCTGCAGTGGCGAATAAAGAGGAATAGTAGTTTCTTTTCTCACGATCCAGCCGATGAGCTGTCCTTTGTGAACGGATTCTCCCACTTCGGGCAGAATGATTCGTTTCACCGGATAAGCAACTTTAAAACTCAAAGGATCAAGACCGATGGAGACCGTGTTCTGATCGATGCCTTTTAACCAGAAATGAGAATGATGATAATATCTATCCAGATGAATTTTGCACCCTTCCAGGATTGATGCCAGGCACCTGTAAAGCTCGGGATGATTTTCAATGCCATTTGATTTTTTCTCTTTCCCGGGTTGTTGCTGGAGTTGCGGCATTACACCCTGCATCACACGATTGAATTCGCAGCTCTCGCAGTCGAATTTCAGATCACATAATTTGTAATTCACTACCCCGGCTGACATCCATATGCACTTCGAATCATTTTCATTTTTATCAACATAAGGATCCATAAGGGATACCATCAGTTTAGAATTTTTTCTTCTTTTATCAAATTATTAACAAATCTTATTTTTATTGGTTTTGTAAAGGGAATATCATTAGAGTCTTCCCGTTTGAAAATGGGCAGATATTTCACCGCCAGGCTAAAAGCTGCAAACCCCAGGGCAACCGCCATGAGGGTCACACTAATCTCCATCCAGGAGGGAAAATAACCGGCTTTAGCATAAGATTCCATCCCTGTTATGGCCACATTCAGGCGGTTCATTACGAATCCCAGAATTACCATGATGATGCTAAGGAAAAGAATCAGTTGATTTTTCCGGACTTTGCGAAAAGACAGAAGAGTCATAGGAATAATGACTCCGCCCAATATCTCTGCCCAGAAAAAATAGGTCTCGGTTCGGTTGATAAACAGATAACTCCAGGCGTCCCGGCGGGCAAAATCCTGAAATTTCAGAACCAGATATAGCATTAAAATGAACACCACAATCCGGGCCAAATCCGAAAGCAGTGGTTTTTCCAGTTGTTTATTGAAAGCGCGTGAGCTCAGATACGATTCAAAAATCACCATGGCAAAACCAACTGCAATGGCAGATATAAAAAACAGGACAGGAAGAAGGGGTGAGTACCACAAGGGATATAGTTTTTCGGGGACAATCAGATACAGGGAGCCGAGGGATGACTGGTGGAGCGTTGAAAAAAGGACACCAAGGATAACCAGAGGAATGACAATATTCTGAATGAATTTGAGAAGTTTGGCCCATTTTAATCGTTCCAGTACCACCTGGCTGAATTCCAGCGCCAGCACGGTAGTGTACAGCATCACGCACCAGCCCACCTCAAACATGACTGAATGAGGATTCCACATGACAATGGGATGCCATATTCGGTAAGGGCGGCCCAGGTCGAAGAGAATGGCCATAATTACCATCAGGTAACCCAGAAAGGCGGTAAGAATGGCGGGACGCACAATTGATTTAAATTTCCTGATATTGAAAATATAGACCACCGCGGCCACAGTAAATCCCCCGGCTGCCAGACCTACCCCACACAGAACGTCAAAACCGATCCATAGACCCCAGGGAAATTCATCAGTCAGGTTCGTAGCAGCGCCCAGGCCGTGGAAAAAACGGACATATGTGGAGTACAAACCAAGGCCGAGTATGATGAAAAATACTGTTTTCCAGAAAGTCAGTCCGGAACGGACACGCGATACGAGACTATATGAAGACCTCACTTTTCCTCCTTTTCCGCTATTTCGTTACCATTAACAGGCGTTTCCTGCAGTTTGATTCTGCGATTAATAATCCAGTACAGCCCATAAAGAAAGACTCCCCCAAACGTTACCACATTCGGGATTTCTTTCATGACCTGCCAGGTAAACTTGGGAAATGACTCCTGGAAATTTATCATTTTAAAACCCAGATCGGCCAGGGGAACCGAGGCCAGAATGAGAACAGATGTTCCTCCCGCCTCCTGCATACCGTAAATATAGGGATGATACTGTTCCTTGTTCTCCAGAATTCTTTGCCGGGCAATTGCTATCAGTTCATCTTTTTTTCCGAAACGTGTAGCCCCGGTCGGACATATCTCTGCACAGGCCGGTATTTTGCCCTCCTTGATGCGGTCATAGCACATATCACATTTTTTGACCAGCGGCAAGGCTTTATTCCATTCGAATTTCGGAACATCAAACGGACAGGCCACGATGCAGTAACGGCAGCCCATGCAGCGGTCACCATGATAAATAACAGGTCCTTCCGTGGTTTTTTCAAAGGCACCTACGGGACAAACCGAAGCACAGGTCGGAGTTTCACAATGCATGCACATGCGGCGGTAATATACATCATGATCAGCGACTGTTTTATTATTAACGACGGTGAAATGGTTGGCCGATAACTCATAGCTGTTATCCGCCGGAAGCTGGTTTTTTTCGTTGCAGGCTTCCATGCAGGCTTCACATCCCACGCATAATGTCGTATCAATTAGAAAACCGTAACTCATTATACCTCCTGTAAATTAAAACCGAATATCAGAAACGTTGAATCCTGTTGACGGCTAAACGGTTATTTCATCTTAATAAATTGCTTTTCAAACTTTTTCCAGGTGTTTTCATCAAACTGCGATAAGATTCCAAACGGCAGATCACCACCATCTGCCATGGTGATGCCCAGATCGGATTTGGGCAGAGCTTCCCGGAAAAATTTTCCCATCTGGTTATACCGCTCGTATATCCAGCTTTTCGCTTTTTCAGCCACAAACCATTTGGAAACTTCACTGGAAACGTTAACAGGACGTATACTGTAAATCCAGTTACGGCTCATGTTATCCATGGTGGCATCTTCCACAACCTGGCCGTTCAAACCGGTTATGGTACCATCCACGGGAGAAGAAACAGTTAGTACCTTGTCCCCTTTACGAATCCGTACCATCGACTGGCCCTTTTTGATATCCTGGCCCTGATGAAGCAACTCAATTTCATCAGGATCACCTACTAGGCCCATCAGTATGGGATGGATACCGAGCATCAGGTTTCCGCTGTCCAGCAATTTACTCCAAGTAAAAGACGGCTGTACGAATACTCCATTGGGAACCAGCGATAGGACTTTGGAAAGGGAGACCGTTCCCGGAATGGGTTGGGATGCCAGACCGATTTTTTTCTTTCTCTGAATGAAATAGTCGATGGTGATAAAAAGAACGATTGTGAGAACTACAAAAAGAACAACCATTTTAAACTCCTTAATTTAGTTAAATGCTAATTTGTTCACATAATAGATATCAATATTCGTGCCAGAAATTTAACGAGGTTTTCCATGATATTAATTATTAATGAGTTATAAACGTTTAGTTATAGAATATTTGGATGTGCATAAAAGTACATACGTTGAATAATTCTACGGTCCGCACAGCCCAAAATTAAATTTATTTATAAATACAAAAAATTCAATAAGATAGGGAGTGTAAATAAATTCAACGCATAAAATTGAATAATTCAACGGTCAAGATTGCCTACATATTTAATTTTTGTACAATCCGGCAGGACAATTCAGGGGTGTTTGTGTCGTTTAGGATGATGAATGATGGTTGTTTTGCTGGTATGACCGTGCAAAGGAAAACAGTGAAATTTGAAGCAAAATCCTTCCTGCATATCTGTTGGCCAGGGAAGCCTTCCGTACTTAAGCAAGCGTGTTAGTTGCGTAGTTATACCTCAAGCGGCTTGAGTGACTTATTCCTATAAATCAATTCCGCTTCAGGCCTGATATATCAATCTATGGGTTATAAAAGGTTGGTTATATTTCTTATAATGGATTATTAACTTCTTTGTAACAACTACTTTCTTCGGAAAAGATCCTTGAAAAAGTCTTTACCTATGCCCCAGTTCCGGTATTTATATCGAAGGTAAAAATATCCAACCACCATACCACCCAGGTGAGCCACATGGGCAACTCCGCTCTGGGCCTGATTACGTGCAGCGATAAATTCCAATGCGCCCAGGATAATAGCCAGGTATTTCATCTTGATCGGAAATAACAGATAGAGATACACATAGCGGTCGGGAAAAAACAGGGCATAAGCTGCCAGAATACCGTAAACAGCTCCCGATGCTCCAATGGTGGGAATATTAGAGCCCCAGCTGAACAAGGCGGTGGAGAGACCGGCGGCAATGCCGGTAAGAAAATAAAATTTTAAAAATTCTCTGGTCCCCCAGGTTCGTTCCAATTCCACCCCAAACATCCATAAAGCAAACATGTTAAAGAAAATATGCCCCAGTCCCCCATGCAGAAACATGTAGGTAACAAATTGCCAGATAAAAAGATGTTGAAAAGCCAGAACGGGGACCAGTCCAAAATATTGAATCAATGTCCGGTCCAGGGTCGGTGCAAACATCTGAAGGATGAATACAGCAACATTGGCCAGTAGAAGGTTCTTCACTCCCGGGGTCATCATTCCAAAACCGCTTTGATAGTACATAGTATCTTCCTGTTATTAGTATGCCTTGGCAAAAATTACCCGTCCATGTGAAACATTCCCGCAGATAAGACATTTACCGCGTTCTTTTTTTGTCTGGAAGGGAATGTTGCGAATGGTTGCTTTGGTTTCTTCCTTAATTTTTGCTTCGCACTCACCGGAACCACACCAGTGCGATACAATAAAACCGCCCTTTTCATCTAAAATCTTTTTAAATTCCTCATAATCATCACTATGATAGGTGTTGGCTTTCTGGAAATCAAGCGCCTTTTGAAACATCTCCTGCTGCATGGTTTCCAGGATTTTTTCCACTTCCGGGACCAGATTATCCAGAGCAACCGCTGTCTTTTGCCGGGTGTCCCGGCGGACAATTATCACCTGGCCCTTTTCAACATCACGCGGGCCGATCTCAACCCGCAGCGGAATCCCTACCATCTCCCATTCAGCAAATTTGTATCCCGGTTTATACTGGTCGCGGGAATCGAGTTTTACCGAAAATTGTTGCTGCAGCTTCCGATATACACGATCGGTAAAATCGAATACCAGCTGACGTGTGGTTTCCTGCCAGATTGGAATAATGATCAGCTGGGTCTGAGCAAGCCTGGGAGGGATAATTACACCATTATCGTCACCGTGTGTCAGCAGCAGGGCACCGATCAGACGGGTACTTACACCCCAACTGGTGGCATAAACATATTTCACTGCGCCATCTTTATCCTGGAAGGTGACATCAAAGGCTTTGGCAAAATTCTGCCCCAGATTGTGGGAAGTACCGGCCTGCAGCGCTTTTCCATCCTGCATTAAGGCCTCAATACTGTAGGTGTGCTTTGCTCCGGCAAATTTTTCAGATTCGCTTTTCCTCCCGGTAATAACCGGCATGGCCATATATTCTTCTGCAAATTTGCGATATATTTCGAGAATTTTTAAGGTTTCTTCCTCCGTCTCCTCTGCGGTGGCATGCGCAGTATGACCTTCCTGCCACAGGAATTCCGTGGTCCTCAGAAACAGCCGGGTCCGCTTTTCCCAGCGCACCACATTGGCCCACTGGTTAATAAGAATGGGCAAATCCCGATAAGACATAATCCATTTTTTATACATGCTCCAGATAATTGTTTCGGAAGTTGGGCGTATATAAAGCGGTTCTTCCAGCTTCTCCCCGCCTCCATGGGTCACAATTGCGCATTCAGGAGCAAATCCTTCCACATGCTCGGCCTCTTTTTTCATGAAACTTTCCGGTATAAACAGGGGGAAGTAGGCATTGACATGACCGCTCTCCTTAAACATGCCATCCAGCACAGCCTGCATTCGCTCCCAGATGGCATATCCATTGGGACGTATTACCATACAACCCTTTACAGGTGAGTAATCTGCCAGTTGACCCTGAATGACAAGGTCAGTATACCACCTGCTGAAATCCTCACTGCGCGGTGTAATGCGCTCAGCCATTCATAAAATTCCTTTTACTTATCTTAAACTGAATAATAAAAACAATTTTTTAACTTCTTCAAAGTTATATTTACAAAAATTAATAAGACTAACTTTTAATTCCGGCGGGATGAATAAGCTCAATATTAAAAACACGGTATAATTTTGAAAATTGTATAATTGAAATACACCCGGCCCGTGCCCTGTCTACCTGCTTCTTTCTAAAAAATGGAATAATTCCAGGGCGTATTTGAAATTTTCAGCGGAGAATCCGATTTCCGGCGTTAGTTGAACCGGCCGGCCAAGAATTAATTCATCCAGAGTAACCCAGCAGTAACCAGAATGTTCCTGCGATAATTTTACGGAACCTTTCCGGTGGCGGGTTAAAAAATCGATAACCAGCAGCGGTCCGTTTTCCCATTTCCCATACCAGATGTTTGCCACTGCCAGAATCTCAATTTCCAGGGCAGTTTCCTCTTTGACCTCCCGCCGTAATCCCATCTCGGGATCTTCATTAATTTCCAGATGGCCACCGGGAGGTGCCCAGATAAACGGTGGGGTGGCCCGTTTCAGTAATAAAAACTTGTTTGCTTTCAGCAGATATGCATTTACAGCTAAGCGGTGTGTACGAGGGGCAATTTTTGCAGTCATACTTTTTCCCGCATTTCAAATGCTTCCAGAATTTCTTGCGGGATGGGAATAGGTTGTCCCTTCAAATTAATAAATACCCAGGTCACCTTAGCTTCCGCACTTAGCCGGTTGTTCCGGCTTTGCATGATCTGCTGGGTAAAAGTACCGCTGCTTTTTCGTGCTTCACTGGTAAAGGTCTTAATTGTGACTTCATCATTAGAGACCAATGGATATTTATAATCAATTTCTATTCTGCGGACGACAACCAGGTATCCCCTTTCCTTCATGTTATCCAGGGTAAATCCTTTCTCATGAAGGGCAGACATCCTGGCAAACTCCAGGTAATTGAGGTAAACTGCATTATTCACATGTCCGTACGAGTCACATTCATAGCTCCGCACCTGAAAATGAATGGTAAATGTTTTCATCAGTGAGTTCCTTACCGTTTAGATTCTTTCCATTTTGAGCTTTGCGTGCCTGTAAAAGCAGAAGCTTCCATTAATTATTAAATGTTCTGGTTTACCCGATTAAACTATGGTCCGATTGATGGTTGCATCTTTAAAATAGGGATGTTTTATACTTCTCATATGGAAAAACAGCACCGGACATTTTAAGATCACAATTCATGAGTGTCCGGACCATTACTAAATACAAATATAAATATACAAAATTATTAGACGGCTGGAAAATGGAAGATTAACAGCGTATAAAAAGGAGAAGTGCACATTTGCTGTTACTTGAATTGTAAGTCGACTATGTTTTTCAAAGTATGCACACTTACATTTGATGATAAATTTTTTTGAATAAGTAAGTGCGTTAATATTTTTATTTTATACCGGCAGCTAAAATCGAAGATCAAATAAGCAATTTGATGGAAATTCGGAAAGAAATTTATTAATATGATAGACCAGATAAATTCAGGAAAGTAAATGGTGGTCTCCTTTACCGAAAAATACCCGGAAGTGAAAGCTTCTTTCAGTATAGATATCGAAAAGATTATTTTTTCAGGAAATAGCCCTTTTCAGAAAATTGAAATCTTCGATTCGTCCACTTTCGGGAAGATTCTGGTTATTGATGGTTGCATTATGCTTACTGAAAAAGATGAATTTATTTACCATGAGATGATATCGCACGTGCCACTGTATGTTCATCCCCGGCCGGAACGGATCCTGATTATTGGTGGCGGGGACGGGGGGACGGTTCGTGAAGTTCTGAAACATCGGGATGTGCAGAAGGTTATTCTGGTAGATATAGATAGAATAGTTTCCGACGTCTGTCTAAAATACCTGCCAGGCATTGCTTCCGGCCTGCTTTCGGAAAGAGTGACCTGCCTGTATCAGGATGGCGTGGAATATGTGAAAAACTGTGATAAAAAATTCGATGTCGTCCTTATTGATTCAACTGATCCTGTAAATGTGGGTGAAGGTTTGTTCACACAGGAATTTTACCAGAATTGTTTCAATCTGCTGAACAGCGACGGCCTGCTAGTTAATCAAGCCGAATCACCTGTTTTTACCCGCCGGTGGCTCACCATGGTTTCCCAGAAATTAAGGAGTATTTTTCCCTCGGTTGATTTTTATCAGGCAAGTATTCCTACCTATCCCTCCGGATACTGGTTGTTCAGCTTTGCCAGTAAGAAATATCATCCGCAGAATGATTTCCGCGCGGAAAAATACCGTGAACAAAATCTGAAATTAAACTATTATAATCAGCATTTACACCAGGCATGTTTTGTTCTGCCCAATTATGTGAGGGATATCATTGGAAATTCATCAGATTATCCGGCAGGTTAAAAAATATGAAGGATGTCGGTCAGATTTTGATCAGGCCCGCATCGTGCTGTACGGAGCCGGATTTGACGGCACTTCTACCTATCGTCCCGGTTCGCGGTTCGCTCCCATGGCTATCCGGAGCGAGACTTACTTCGCCCAGGAGGATTACAGTCCTTACTTTGAGCGGGATTTAAACGAGAAACCGGTTCATGATCTGGGAGATGTGGATATTGTCTTCGGGAATACTGCCAGGACTCTTGAGCGTATTCAGACGGTGAGTGAATATATCGTCAGGCATGAGAAAATACCGGTATGCATTGGAGGCGAACATCTGGTTACCCTCCCGGCCATCACGCCACTTATCCATAAATATCCTGACCTGCATGTGATTCAGCTTGATGCTCACCTGGATTTAATGGATGAGCTTTTTGGGGATAAACTGTCCCACGGGGCGGTGATGCGCCGAATTTATGAAATGCTGGATTCCCCGGGAAGAATTTATCAGATTGGCATCCGGAGTGGAAGCAAGGAAGAATATGCTTTTGCCGCTTCACATACGCATCTGTTTCCCTTCGATACGGCAGATTTCCTGGAGGTCGCGGATAATCTACGTGAAAAGCCAGTATATTTAACTCTTGATCTGGATATCTTTGATCCCTCTCTCATTCGGGGAACCGGCACTCCGGAAGCCGGGGGAATTTTTTTCCAGCAATATATTGAGTTGCTGAAGAAACTGGACCATTTAAATATTGTGGGCGCCGATGTGGTGGAACTCTCTCCCCAGCTTGACCCCACACAAGTATCAACCATTGTAGCATCAAAAATATTACGGGAATTGCTCCTGATTATCTGACAGGTATTAAATCTGACAATGATCTGGTCGATTTCATAACCGGTATTCATCTTTTGTTTGTCTCCGGCATCTGCTTCCTTTTCCTTCCGTACCGTTTCCGGATTCAGGAAAACTACTGCTAAGTGGTTATTTCCATTACAACTAAACCCGGTGACCCACGGCAGAGGTTCATTATCCGTTATGAAGAGGGATTCTGTACATAGATATAGACGATTTGTTGATAAAATATCATGAATTATTCCTTTAAGCCGATAATATTTCTGCAGTTAACAAAAATATATGTTTGGTATGTCAAAACAGTCGGAAGAATTAGTCAAAAAATATAAGACCGGTATAGATTTCCTGAAAGAACGGGGCTACTACCACCGGATTCTTTCGGAAATCTATTATTTGATCATCTATCTGGATCATCAGGGAATCGTAAATCTGTTGAGTGAGAATTTTTTTTCTGATATCCAGGGTGTCTTTTTAATTTTTGTGAGGGATGACCTGCGGCATATTTTTGAGGAAATGCAAAAAAACAGTGAAAAAAACCTTGCCAAATATCTTAAGAGTCCCGCTACCAACCTGATTATTCTGCACAGGTGTACAACAAATATACAATATCAGGTGAAGTCTATTCTACGAATGCCCCAGATAAAAGACAGGCCTCTTAAATCCAGATATCTGGAATTTGTCTCCCGCAAACTCAATGGTGAGATACAGGAGTATTACAGAATACTAACTGATAATTACAAGAAGTATTTCAGAAAAAAATTTTCCGCCACCGGTAATCCGGGACGCACCATTTCTCTTGAGTGTCTTCGAAGATTAACCAGTGATTATGACGATCATTTTACCGGGGTGGCAGAGCAGTTTGTTAATCTGGCCATGGCTCTGAAATTTGTACGGGATCTGTTTCAAAAAGAAATGGAAATCAGGATCCGCCAGCATATCAGTGCCATCTTCAATGATCAGCAGAAATTGAACAAACTGATTGAATATTTTATCAACGATCTGAAACGAACCATTATCCAGATGACAATAAGGCAATCACAGAATGGAAGATCTTTTGAATGGATTGAAGTGCGGTTGCAGGAATTTCTGAAAGGAGAGCGGTTTCAGAAACTTTTAAAAAAGGTGATCTTTCAGACGTTTTCAATTATGCAGAATAAAAAAGGCATTCATGAAAACCTGGGAACCCGGGTATATTGAGTTAATTTGTAAAGGCTCATTTAAGTGGAAAGTGAATCGCCCAGGATGATACGTGAAAAAGCAAAGGCCAGAGGGTGTAATAAGCTGTCGGTGAACAGCATTTGCTTGTCAGAATGTCGGCCATTCTGCTGGCAGGAATTTTTTCCTGATTTTATCTGAGGGCCGTTTCAGTTAATTCAGCCTAAAACGTTTTCTGACAAGTGGAGACTATACTGATCCCTTTACCCTTTTCACTCCCCTCCTTCATGTTCCTCGAAGCGGCCACTTCCTGGTAATCTTTAATCTTACTCCTACATCCAGCTGCTTTTCCTTCTACTCATTTATGCCGGTTCTGGCAGGTGTCATGCTATTTAAACTGATAAATCATGGGACTATTGGTTATTGAATACATGTCTTTAATGACATTCTTTCCATTGCTGAACAGAAGGTAACTGTATTTTCCGTAATGACTAAGTAAATTTGCCACTCTGCCGGTCTGGCCGTTTTCACCAATGGCAATGATACAAATATTCTGCTGTTCATTAGGGGTCCGTCCCGCCATAACCACAACATCATCGGCTTCAGGAACCGGCTGCCCGTTCATAATCAATTGATGGTCGACAATCCGGCATTCCTTCTGGTTTTCCCGGGACATCTTTTCAACCAGACTGTTCTCGGAGGGAGTTCCCAGTAAATAGAGAGAGCTTTTTTGTAATTCCGCCTCATTGAGCTCGTTAACTTCGCGGATGGATAACTCATCCTCACCTTCGGTAAATGTCTGTGCAAATGTCCGGTAGACATCCAGTTTAGAGGGACTGCATTTGTCGGGAAGAACCACATGGGCCCGCTCTTCAGCATATATTTCCGCGAGAGTGGGCGGGATTTCGGATCTTTTAAGTTTGCGAAAGACATCGTAATCTGGATCCACCGCCAGTTGAACAGGCTTTTTGGAAGCTGTAAAATCGTAGTATTGCTCAGGTTTTTCCAGCCACACATTTTTCATTTCAAAGGAGGAATCACTCCAGCTGATTTTCACCGGAATTAAAAGTCGGTACAGTTCATCACCATTCTGTTTCAGGGTAAAGGAAAGGGTACCGTTTTTGTAATTCGCGGCAGGGATTTCAATTTCCGGTGCGCCTTTGCGGGTAAGCCACTGGTTGAAAAACCAGTCCAGATCGCTTTTGTATATCTGTTCTGCTGTCTGTCTTATATGCGACCAGGACGCCTCCCTGAATTTAAAATCGTGATAGAATTTCTGAAATGTTTTGAAGAACAGGGAATCTCCGATGATTTTTCTTAACTGATGGAATACCATAGCACTTTTACCGTAACCAATAGCCCGGGAAGCGCTCTCGGTTCGTTCCTCAAAGGTGTTTAAAGGGAAATCTTTATTATCTTTTACATAAACCGTAAAATCCCGGTCCAGGTCCCGTCGGTACTGGGCGGCTTCTGCCGGATCTTTCAGTTCCTTGTAGTGGTGGTCCGCGAAATAGGTGGTTAATCCTTCGCACCAGTTTCCGGTTTCATAATTGACATATACCGAATTTCCCCACCAGTTATGTGCTATCTCGTGCCCCAGTGAGGTGTATATAATGAAGGGGAGACGGATAACCTGACTGCCCAGGAGTGTATAAGAGGGCATGCCGTAACCGGTAGGAAAGAAATTTTCCACCACCGCAAATTTTGAAAACGGATAAGGCCCGATCATCTGCTCATACATGCCCAGGTATCGCTGACAGGCGGCCAGATATGACTCGGCCAGTTCCTGGGATTGGGGAAAGAAATACGTATAAATGTCTACATCCCTGTAACGGGTACTCTTCACCATATAACGCGAACCTACCAGATGCAGGCTGCCGGCAGGATATTCCGCCAACCAGCGGGTGGTACGCAGATTTTGAGTGACTTCATCCTGCATCAGTTTTCCCTGAGTGAGTATCTGCAGGCTGTCCGGTGTAATTACCGTTATATCGAAGCGGGACAGATTGTCCGGCAGGGCGGGATACCAGAAATAGGCCGGACTGATGAAAATGCCCCTGTCACCGATATAACCTTTTACCTGGTAGGCAATATACTCCCGGGAAAAGGCAGCTTTATCCACGGAGTCGGCCGCGGAAAACGTGTAAGCAATGTCGATTTGTCCCGTTTTTACTGCTTTATTAAGAAAAACTTTCAGCTCACCCGCTCTGTCATACTCTTTCCTGAAAGAGGAGTTGCCTTCATCCAGGAAGAAATTCAGGTCGCTCTCTTTATCCAGCTGAAATTTAAGAGATTTACCGTCAGATTTCACTTCGCTTACCCGTACATCTTTATTGATAAGAAATGAAATTTCTTTCAGGGGTTCAGTTGCGGAGAATTCCACTGCGTCGGTCATTTCGGCCCTCTTCTGATCAGGGTGTATTCTGACCCGAATGGTATGCCTGTCAATGGAATAAGGAATATCAGCTGAAAAGTCTGCCGTTACTATAAGAAACAGTAAGGACAAGATAATCACTGTTTTCATGTGAGACTTCATTTAATTATCCTTTCTGGTGATAAAATATCCATTCTATTTTTTTTGAGCTATATCACCTACCTTTTTAATCAGGCTGTGATTTTCCGGCAGGTATCGTCTCATATAATTTTTACTGATTTCCCAAAAATTGGAAGCGTCGGACTTTAAATTACGGTAAAAGGCGATATTTCCTCTGGACCAGTAAATATTTGCCAGTACTTCATCCCAGTTTTCATATTTGACAATCATTTTGTCAAAGAGAGTATCCGCAAACTGAAAATGTCCGGTATCTAAAGTATATTTTTCAAGTTGCCGGTATCCCTGGCGATCAAAAGGATTCTTCATAAACATTTCGCTGAAAGACCTTTCCACCATAACGGTATCACCCTGCGAAGTATAGTATCCGATCAAATCGATATAGGCATCCTGCAGATCGGGAAGTAATTGGATGCAATCATTGATCAGCTCGTTAAAACGTGTGGTTTCACCCAGTTCTTTCAGGGAATTTGCAGACAGGCGCAGGGCATCATACTTCAGATAAACATCTTCCGGTTTGAAATATTTGAGGGCTTCGCCGGAATAATTGAAGGCCTGGGTGTATTGTTTTTTCTGAAAACTGATTTCCGCCAAATGGAACAGGGAAATGGCATCAGGTGGCGTTTTATTAATATTCTTGGCATAATATTTCTCTGCCAATTCCAGCTGGTTTTTGTTAACATAATAATCCCCCAGCCAGCGGTTGATACCCTGATCCCTGAATCCGAGTTTCTCTGCCTGGGAGTAGAAAGAAAAAGTTTTATCTTCCAGTTGTTTAATATTATTACCGCGGGCAAATTCGAAATGACTGATATCCTTCAACTGGATATCGTAATAATCGCCCAGGAGTTTATAAGCGAGGGCCACGTCAGGCTCCTGGTTGATCACTTTTTCAAGCAATCGCTGAGGATATCTCATACGTGCCACTTTCATGTCCTGCTTGCTCCCTTTGGGATTCCTGGGGGAATCCTCCTGGTTGTCTTTCAGGAAAAAAAAATCATAATTTTCCTGCCGGAAATAATTCTGCAGGCCGTTATCTACCATCCAGCACACAAAAAAAGGCTGCATTCCGTTATCTTCCAGGTAATTTTCCAGCATTTCATGCGCAGAGGCAAATTTCTGAAGCTGAATCAGAGCACTAACCTGCTGAACCACCAGCGCACTGTCTTCCTGGCCGGGCTGGCTGTGGACGGTTGTATATGAAAGGAGAAATACCGCAAAGAAAAGAAGCAACTTTCTCATAGTTTTATCAGCTTATTGAATTTCTTAAATGGACAGACAACAGGAATTTATCCTTTTCTTTGTTTTCAAATCCCTTATTGTACAATTAGTTTCAGCGCAAAGTAAATTTACGGGAAGCATTTGCTGATTTACAGTTATTTCGTATGTTTAAAAATTATAGTATACTATTGTTTATAGCCGATTTTGCGTAAAAATTCTTTCCGCACAGTTATATCTTTTTCAGTTTCCACACCCAGGGGCGTTTGGCCGTCCACGACTCCCAGAATGGCTTTACCTTTGTCGGATTGACCCAGTACCACCTGTACGGGATTGGCAGTGGCACAGAAAATCCGACAGACTTCCGGCACCATTTTAATGGCATTCAGCACATTAATGGGAAAAGCATCCTGCAGGAATACGATAAAAGTGTGGCCTGCCCCGATATTCAGGGCATTTTTCTGGGCTAAGGCGATCATTTCATCATCATTGCCGGTCCAGCGAACCAATCTGTCCTGGGAAGCTTCACAGAAGGCTATTCCGAATTTTACTCCCGGGACGGATTGAATAATCGCTTCATAAATATCTTCCACTGTTTTAATGAAGTGACTGTGACCCAGTATAAAATTTATGTTTTCAGGTTTGGAAATGTCTACCAGTTGTAATTCCATCTTTCCTCCTGCCATTTAAATTTTGAACTGAAATTTATGAATTTCCTGAAGATCATGCAAGAATGGAAATATACCTTTTTTCCGGACGGCGGTTTATCAGAGGGTTTCAATGTCAAGGCGACCCTCTTTTAGTTCCTCTAAAGTCTGCATATATTGGGATTTTGTTCCGAAATCTGTGTAATAACCGGGGTGCTCAAAAACACTTACCGCTTTATTGGCTGCCACGGCATTTCGATAAAATGTCTCTATTACCGATGAAAATTCTTCCTTCAGATACCGTCGTGCGTCGAAGGATAATACCTGGAAGCCCATATAAATACCCATCGGACCGGGATAATCTTCCGGGATACCCTTATGAGTAAATCCCCTGAGTTTTTTATCTGCTGAATACTTTACCAGAGAATAATTTTGAAAATCCCGGGAAGGCCACACGGCCATGGTGGCCAGAGATTTTCGATTTCTATGGAACTCAATAAAACTGTCCAGTGAGATATCGCAAAGGATGTCGGAGTTGATTACCAGTACATCCCGTGGTGGGAAAAATTGTTCTGCCCGGGCTATTCCCCCGCCAGTGCCCAGGATCCGTGGTTCTTCACTGAAAATTATTTCCAGGCCATCCGTACCATGTTGCCCGATATGTCTACGGATCTGTTTCCCCAGGTAATGGAGGTTTATTATAACACGTGTTATACCTGCACTTTTTAGCTGGTTCAGCAGAATATCCAGCAAGGTATATTTCCCCAGTGACAGTAATGGTTTAGGCAGATTTCGGGTAAGTTCCCCCATGCGGGTACCGAAACCTGCTGCCAGAATCATGGCTGTGTCTATATAACCGGAATTATGCTTAGTTATTTTATGGAACATCTTCATCTGATAAATTCATTGATTCAAACCGGTTACACCGCTAAATTAATCCCAATGCGTTTAGGGGAATATGTAACGACCTGGAGAAGTTCATTATATAATTGTACGGTTTGACATATTTCCCTCCGCTGAATACGGGATTCATGAATAAATATGGTTTTTATTTTGTAATTTTCAATATTTAACTGACAGCCGCTGTTGGTTCTAAATTAATTTCTGATACAGTTTACTTTAATTGAGATGCTAATTTAACAACAAAGAATGTTCGGGGAAACAAACTTATGAAACGGATTCTGATCACCGGAGGAGCCGGGTTCATCGGATCTCACCTGAGCGAAAGATTGCTGCAGGAAGGGTATGAGATCCTCTGCCTGGATAATTTCTTTACCGGATCTAAACGGAATATACTTCATTTGATGGACAATCACCGCTTCGAGCTGATTCGTCATGATATTACCCTGCCGATTTTGCTGGAGGTGGACCGGATTTTTCATCTGGCCTGCCCAGCATCTCCCATACATTATCAGTATAATCCGGTAAAAACCATAAAGACAAATGTGATGGGAACCATAAACATGCTGGGGCTGGCGAAACGGGTGCGGGCACGGCTGCTGCTGGCCTCCACTTCTGAGGTGTATGGAGATCCGAAGGTGCATCCCCAGCGCGAGGATTACTGGGGGCATGTCAATCCCATCGGGGTGAGAAGTTGTTACGATGAGGGTAAACGCGTGGCAGAGACACTGATGATGGACTATCACCGGCAGAATAAAGTAGACATACGGATCGTCCGGATTTTCAATACCTATGGTCCCAACATGGCACCCAATGACGGGCGTGTGGTCAGTAATTTTATTCTGCAGGCATTGCGCGGTGAAAATATCACGGTTTTTGGAGAAGGTTCCCAGACAAGGTCTTTCTGTTATGTGGATAATCTCATTGACGGTATGATCCGCATGATGGATACCGATGATTTTATCGGGCCGGTAAATCTGGGTAACCCTTCTGAATTTAGCATTCTGGAGCTGGCGCACAAAATTATTGAGATGACCGGTACCAAATCCAAAGTCATACACAATAAACTGCCGGCTGATGATCCTGTTCAGCGTAAACCGGATATTTCACTGGCCAGGGAAAAACTGGGCTGGAATCCTTCCATTCCTCTGGAAAAAGGGCTGGTAAAAACCATAGAATATTTTGATGCACTTCTTAAATCTGAGCAGCTGTAAGACAAAATGATTTTATTTAAACAGGATTATTTTTAGCGGTATGAAACAATTCAAGATCGGTCATTATACAAACCTCCGGCAGGGAACCGGCTGTACGGTTATCTTATGTCCCGAAGGCATCAAAGCATCCGCCTGTGCCAGGGGCATCTCCCCCGGAACCAGAGAGTTCGCCCTGCTGTCTCCTTTTCGCAAGGTGGAAGAGATTCACGGGCTTTTACTGACCGGGGGAAGCGCATTTGGACTGGATGCGGCAGCAGGTGTGATGCGATATCTGCGTGAAACCGGGAAAGGATATGCCACCCCCTTCGGGAAAATTCCCATTGTACCGGCAGCCGTGATTTTTGATTTACTTGTGATTGATTCCGGCGTTTTTCCCACAGCTGAAAATGCCTATGATGCCTGCCGCACGGCACAGAGTAATAATGAGGCCCAGGGGACGGTGGGTGCCGGCACCGGGGCGACAGTAGGTAAATGGGCCGGGCATGAACATCTCATGAAAGGTGGAATAGGGCAGGCACGGCTGAATATTGATAAGGTGTGGGTTCATAGCCTGGCAGTGGTAAATCCGGTGGGCGATATCATTGACGAAAAGGGAACCGTTCTGGCAGGTGCCCGGCAAAATGGAAATTTCCTGGCCGAAAAAGATCCCCGGCTGCGATGGAAACTATCGCGCGGGAATTTTGATCAGAATACCGTACTGGTGGCCGTCATGACCAATGCAAGCCTCAGTAAACAACAACTGTTCTATCTGTCAGAACGGGCGCACAACGGTATTGTGAGATCGGTGGTTCCCGCCCATACCAGCTTCGATGGTGATATTGTTTTTTCCATGGCCACCGGTGAAACTAATGTAACCATTGATTTTATTACCGAAATGACGGTGGAAACCGTCCGTCAGAGTATCGTGCAGTCTGTACTTCATGCCACCTCAATCGGCGGAATCCGGGCTCTTGATACCAAATAGCGTGCGGCAATAGATCCATAAAATTTATTCTTGACGGGTTATAGGTCCTTGATCATGGATCAATTCGCTTTTCACTATAATATTTTCAGTTTTACACCTTCACATTAGACCTTCACATTTCACCACGAATTACCCGGATTATCCGGATGTAAATATCCAAATAACAGTCGAATCATTTTAATCCCTCTTCTGAATGTAAGATTATCCGGATTGCTGATATCCGAATTCTCAACAAGTGTCATTTATTACGACACTGAATAAAATAATTTGTCGATAAATGCGACAGTAAAAGGTTTTTATGGATTTACAGAGATTTGTATAAGTTATTATTAATATGTAATTTAAGGCGTTTTCTTCTACGGCGGAATAGCGATTTGTCTGAATGGCACAATATTTGTCCTTTTTTATTCACAGATGCATGAGGATAAGACTATGACGGAAGAAACGGAATACGGGCAGAAAGTTTTAGAATTCCAACAGCATCAACTTCGGCAACAGAAAAAACCGATGAGTATTTATGAGGCTATCGCTTTGTGGTTAACCGAAACCGCGAGGGAAGACAAATCATTAATAAAGGATCGGGATGATAATTCTTTTAATAACTTTAGCTGCTGAGGTTTAAAATGGAACGGACAAGTGACTATCAGAAAATGCAGTATGATGCAATTCAGGGGTATTATATTGAACTGAACCGGAAATTAAATAAACCATGTTCTCTTAAAGAGGTCATTATTTCCTGGCTTACCGACGGGCATGCCGAGGCCTTTCGCAAACAATATTTAAAACACAAAACACTTGCAGTGTCTTAAACATACACCTCCTGTCATATTCATCCATGATGGGTCTCCTCCAAAAAGGCCGGTTAAATACTAACCGGCCTTTTTTATTCCCATACATTGAACGACAATCCTGCGATGACGGCTGCGGTTATCGAAATCGATAAAGATTATTTGTTGCCAGGTCCCCAGCAGCATTTTTCCACCGACCACAGGTACGGTAAGAGACGGTTTTATAAGCGCTGCCCGCAAATGGGCATACCCGTTACCATCGTGCCAGGTCCGGTCATGCTGGTAGGAATGATCCATGGGTATTATTTTTTCCAGAAACTCCGGCAGATCCTCCAGCAGGCCCGGTTCATATTCTATGGTGGTAATTCCGCCGGTACTGCCCGGTACGAATACCATTATCTGCCCTTCTTCCAGCATATTTTTTTCCAGTATTGACCTGACCCCGGGCGTTATATCGATAATGTGGGTAAATCCTTTGGTTTCCAGAGAAATTTCCTGGGTTGAAATCTCTATCATTATTTTCTCTTTAAAAGTTTTTCAAGATTGTAGGCATGGGCGGTGGGAACCTCCCGGCACTCAAAATTGATCCCTTTTGACATCAGTTTTTTAAAAATCTTAATTTCACTCTTTGACAAATATATATATGGCAGGTACTCTTTGCGGTCCTCCCGGTAATGAATGCCGCCCACATTTACTTTTTGAATGGTGACTCCATATTGCAGCAGATCTTCAATAACTGTCGGGGATTTTATAATAATGAGGGTTATTTTTTTAGAGGATGTCCAGTCTTCAACCAGTCCGGCTGTCTCGGCAACGGAATGAACGGCAGTAGGAAGATCCGGCGGGGCCGCCATAAGCAATAAATTCTTTTCCCATGATGTCCGGGCAATTTCGTCGTCACACACCACCAGCCGGCCGATCGGCAATTGGACGCACCAGCCGATGATTATCTGGCCATGAATTAAACGGTCATCAATACGCCATAATATTTCTGAATAGGGCACCCTTTTCTCCCGGCAGATAATATTTGTAAGAATTACATCAGGTCAATAAATAAAAGTTATTTTGCTTTGTGTCATAACAGACAATTTAACCTGCTTAATTCACAAAATACAATATAATGTATCAAAGTTGTTATATTCTTAGAAATTAAATGGCCCCGGTCTTCAGACCGGGGATTAAAGAATCCAGTATATTTGGGCGTTTACCCCTATTTGTGAATTAAGCAGGTTAAATAATTTGATCAGGGATTAAAATAAAATTGAGGAAATTTTTGTGGCTGGTTTTTCATTTTCCAGTGCGTTGCCGATTAACTCTGCAGGGAATAATGGTTGAGATTGTTAAGCCACCATCTTCATTATGACTGGCGGTGATACGTCCCTGGTGGGCATCCGTTATCAGTTTGCAGATATATAATCCCAGCCCCTGTCCCTTACGGCTTTTCCGGGTCTGATATATGAAGAAATATTTATCAAACAAGCGTGGCAGGTCAGCTTCTGGTACACCTTTTCCCTGGTCACTGACGGATATTTCAATATATTTTTCGGATTCCGGTGTGACCCGGATGTTAATGACCGAATTTTCCGGTGAATGATGCACAGCATTGGTAAGAATATTTATAAGCAGACGCTGCAGATAATATTCATCACCATAAATTTTATTCAGATTTTCATGGATCACTTTTTTTATCTGGATATTTTTCTGATCGGCTTTTACCCATACTGTGGAGAGCGTTGTCTCCAACAGATCATGGAGGCTGAAGATTTTTTTATGTAAGAGGAAAGAAGCCTGTTCATATTTAAACACCTCCGAAAGTTCCTCGATTAAGTCCAGCGTACTGTCACCCATATCAATCGCTTTTTCCAGGATGCTTTGCTGGCCGTTTTGCATCAACCCGAAAGTCCCGCTGGTTAGCAGTTCCAGGTATCCGATCAGGCTGTTCAAGGGAGAGCGGATATCATGTAACAGCATGCTGGACAATTCCAGTTGCATTTTCTCCCGGCGTACATTTTCTACTATGAGACACACCACGTTTTTAAAAACAGTGGTATTCATGTGGGATGGAAAATTAACACATTTGCCGGTAACAGGATTTGAAGGAGTGAAGGTTTCCCCAATATTTATAACAGTTTTGGCATAGCCGGATGGTTCAAAGATTCCCTTAAGACGGTGATGGGGGAATGACCCATTTTCGTTATCAACGACAATCATATCGCATGAGACGCTAGACAGGAAATTCGACACCTCGCTGAGCCGAATCTTCTGGCAACTGAAGAGATTCTTGTCCAGCAATCCCTCGTATTTATAATAAAAGTCCTCGCTGTCTGTAATGATAGCCGTTTTGGCCAGTGAGGGAACACTTTGTGTCACAGTCTACTTCCCTTTGAATGTTGGTTTCCTTTTTTCCAGAAAGGCAGAAGTACCTTCCTGCATATCTTCTGTGGCACAGAGATTTCCAAACAGCTCACTTTCCGTATTCAGCGCGGTATCCAGGTTTTTATCAAGTCCTTCAATCACAGCCTGCAGCATGAAACGCCGGGCGAGGGGAGCCTTGGCAGCCAGCAGAGCCGCAATTTCGGTGGCCCGCGGCATGAGATTTTCCCCAGTTACGACCTCATTTACCAGTCCCATTGAAGCGGCTTTAAGGGCATCAATAGCCTCTCCGGTGAGCAGCAGAAATAAAGCGTTAGTGGGTCCAATCAGCCGGGGTAGCCGTTGGCTGCCGCCATATCCGGGAATTAAACCCAGGTTGATTTCCGGTTGTCCCAGTTTGGCATTCTCGGCGGCTAACCGGATATGGCAGGACATAGCCAGTTCACACCCTCCGCCCAGTGCAAAACCGTTAATAGCCGCAATCACCGGTTTTTCCAGTTTTTCGATAAACCGGAATACTTTCTGGCCTCTGGTGGAAAAAATTCGTCCCGAAATTTCATCGTGATGTTGAATTTCGAGAATATCGGCGCCGGCTGCGAAAGCTTTTTCTCCGCTTCCGGTAATAATAACTACAGCTACCGCATCATCCTGCTTCAGTTTTTTGAAGACCTGGAAAAGCTCTGTAATGGTTTCAGTATTAAGTGCATTCAGCTTTTCCGGCCGCTGGATAGTAATTGTGGCGATGGAATTCTCAATTTTCAGTTGAAGATTTTTCAAGTCCATCTGCTTTCTCCTTTTTCCTTTATTTTCCTGTCAAAATAGTTCTACCAGGCTCTGTGTCCCCAGAATAAAGCGATGCGTTTTGGGGATTCCCTTTGCTTTGATTATTTCCACATTTGATCCGAGGATGCTGCTTTCAATACGGATGCCTACATTCTCAATCCGGCAGTTCTCCATTACAATGCTGAATTCCAGTTCGCTGTTTCTGACGGTGGTATGATCAAGTATGGAAGTATAAGGGCCGATATAACTGTTTTCAATGATACAGTCTTCTCCTATGATAACCGGTCCGCGTATGTGACTGGAAATAATTTTTGTTCCTTCCCCCACCTTAACCTCGCCGGCCAGGTGCGACTGGCTATCCGCATGTCCTTCCGCCTCGCCATGCATATTGGAAAGCACCAGGCGATTGGCTTCCAGCAGATCCTCCGGTTTTCCGGTGTCTTTCCACCAGCCGGTAATCTCGGAATAGGTTATGGTATAATGGTGATCCAGCAGATACTGGTGGGCATCTGAAATTTCCAGTTCTCCCCGGGCGCTGGGTTTTATGGCATTCACCGCTTCGAAAATTGAACTGTCATATAAATAAATTCCGGCCACCGCAAATTCACTCTTGGGGATTTCCGGTTTTTCTTCCACCCCCACAATGCGGTTTTTTTTCAATTCCGGCACCCCGAAACGCCAGGGATCCTTCACCTTCGAAATCGTCAGGTGGCAGTTGCTTTTTTCGGATTGGAATTTATCAATAAAACGTTTCACTCCACCTATAACCATATTGTCACCCAGGTAAAAAATAAACGAATCAGTCTGAATAAAGCTCTGTGATATTTTGACCACATGGGCCAGCCCCAGCGGGGATTCCTGTGGAATATAGCGGATATCAACGCCCCACTGATCACCGTTTCCGATGGCTTTGGGAACATCATGGTTATCGGCATTGATGATTATTCCGATTTCCGTGATACCGGCATCGACAATGGCTTCAATTGCGTAGTGGAGTATGGGCTTATTGGCCACCGGAATAAGATGCTTGTTCTGAGTATGAGTAATAGGACGCAGCCGGGTGCCCTTGCCGCCGCTGGTTATCAAGGCTTTCAATTTGACCTCCACATTACGTTAAAGAATGTAACAAAAAAAAGTAACTTTGGCTAAGTCAAATGTCACAATTTAAATGCCCCCGCATTTAAAAAGATATCAGAAATCGCTTATAGCCTGACTTATAACGTTAAGTTTACGAATAACATACTAAAAAATATACATGAAATTATAATATAACAGCCTTAATATCAAGGTTCAAATCAGCGTTCCGCAATCGGCTGTCAGATTTCAACTGATTTACTTTGAAAATTGAAACAGGAAAGGTGAAAAGCGCAGAGCGTAGGCGATAAAAACAGGTTTCAGGAATCAGGAGCCAGGTTTCTGCCTACTACCAACTGCTTTTTATCGGTCCACGCCTGCCTGTCTGGCCCAGGGATGTGACAAGCCAACTTCTTTTATGTCCACGAATTTCACGCCTGCCCGGCCTGCCAGGCTTTAGACTGGCTTTAGACGGGAATTGACCGTCACCCAATTTCGGGACATTACACCTGCTTCTTTCATCTTGCTTTTTTGCCGACTGCCGACTTCTTTACCTTTATCCATTATATCTTGTTCCTTATTCCTTATCACTTGTCCTTTTTCCCTTTTCCCTTTTGAAATCTTGGAAGATTTCATCCCGATTAGCCGACAGGAAGGCGGCGATGTTATCGGGAACCCTTTATCCTAGGTCATCTTTGATCATTAATCTTTCATCTTTCGCATGGCGACCACTATGTGGTAATCTTGTCATTCTGCCAATCGCAGACTGCCAACTTCCTTCCCCTTTCCCATTTACCCTCATTCGCCCTGCGTGTATTTTTATTTTTTACTTGCGCCGGCTTTAAAAAATTGTATATTATTAGCACTTTGAAGGATAAAGTGCTAAATATCGAGCCTAATATCTTAATAAACAGTTACTTATAAACTAAGGAGGATGCAATGAAACTCAGACCATTATCTGATCGAGTGGTTGTGAAACCGGTGGAAGACGAGGACAAGACACCGGGTGGAATTATTCTTCCGGATACTGCAAAGGAAAAGCCCATGAAAGGCAAAGTGATTGCAGTGGGTCCGGGTGGCCTGAACGATAAGGGAGAAAGAATTAAGCTGGATTTACAAAAAGGTGATGTGGTGATTTATGGCAAATATTCCGGTACCGAATTCAAGATGGATAACCAGGATTATTTGATCATGAGAGAAAGTGATATTTTAGCTGTGTTAGAGAAATAACAGAATAAATAAAGAAAAGGAGGTTTAAATTATGGCCAAGATTATTGAATATAGTTCCGAGGCACGGTCTAAGCTAAAAAAAGGTATAGATCAGCTGGCGGAGGCCGTAAAAGTTACCCTGGGACCCAAAGGTCGCAATGTGGTAATTGACAAGAAATTCGGTGCTCCCACCGTGACCAAGGACGGTGTTACTGTTGCCAAGGAAATTGAACTGGAAGATCCTATTGAAAATATGGGTGCTCAAATGGTAAAGGAAGTGGCATCCAAGACCAGTGATGATGCCGGTGATGGAACGACCACCGCAACCATTCTGGCCCAGTCCATTTTTAATGAGGGATTGAAGAATGTTACTGCCGGCGCCAATGCTACCGATATTCGCCGTGGTATTGATGAAGCGGTTAAAGTGGTGGTCTCAGAGTTGAAAAAGCAGAGTAAAGAAGTGGAAGGTAAAAAGGAAATTTCCCAGGTAGGTGCCATTTCCGCCAATAATAACATGACCATTGGTGAACTTCTGGCGGATGCCATGGAAAAAGTAGGAAATGAAGGCGTTATTACCGTGGAAGAATCCAAAACCCTGGAAACTGTGCTGGATGTGGTAGAAGGTATGCAGTTTGACCGCGGTTATCTTTCACCCTATTTCGTTACCGATCCCGAAAATATGGAAGTTATACTTGAAGATGCCATTATCCTGATTCATGATAAAAAGATCTCCAGCATGAAAGATCTGCTTCCCATCCTGGAGAAAAGCGCTCAAACCGGAAAACCTCTGCTGATTATTGCCGAGGACATTGAAGGTGAAGCTCTCGCTACGCTGGTAGTCAATAAAATTCGCGGCACCCTGAGAGTCTGTGCCGTCAAAGCTCCGGGATTCGGTGATCGCCGTAAAGCCATGCTGGATGATATTGCTATTCTTACCGGTGGCCGGGTAATCAGTGAAGAAGCCGGCTTTAAACTGGAAAATACCGTTATGAGTGACCTGGGTTCCGCCAAGCGTATTGTAATAGATAAAGAAAATACCACAATCGTGGAAGGGTCTGGTCAGAAAGAAGAAATCAAAGGCCGTATTTCCCAGATTAAAAAGCAGATTGAATCTACCACCTCTGACTATGATCGTGAAAAATTGCAGGAACGATTAGCCAAACTGGCCGGCGGTGTTGCAGTTATTAAAATTGGTGCAGCCACGGAAGTGGAAATGAAAGAGAAAAAAGCACTGGTGGAAGACGCCCTGCATGCCACCCGGGCAGCGGTGGAAGAAGGTATTGTCCCTGGTGGGGGCGTAGCCTATTTACGTACCATAGCCGCTCTGGATAAATTGAATCTGGATGGTGACAAACAGATTGGTGTCCATATTGTTCGTCGTGCCCTGGAAGAACCAATCCGCCAGATTGTGAATAATTGTGGTCTGGAAGGTTCTGTAGTGGTGGAAAAAGTAAAAAACGGCAGCAAGAATTTCGGCTTTAATGCCGCGACCGAGCAGTATGAGGACGATATGGTTAAGGCCGGCATTATTGATCCCACCAAGGTATCAAGAACTGCGATTGAAAACGCTTCATCCGTTGCCGGAATGCTTCTGATGACCGAGGCAGTGGTTGCTGATAAACCGGAAGAAGAAAAAGCTCCCTCCATGCCTCCCGGAGGCGGCGCCGGAATGTACTAATAGATATCAGAAAAACCCTCGCTGTGTCGAGGGTTTTTTTTTATACCAGAGGAAGTTTCGGGATGGGTATTTAAAGTGTCCCGATATAGCAACGTTTGTGGAAGCACCCTGGAAAATATATCCTTTGCAAGCGCCATGGTTTGTTTATAAATTTGCTTCATGATTGTGTCCTTAGCTCAGGGAAAACCATTACGTTTTAATGCTTTGGTATATTCATTTAAAGGTATCTCTCTAGAACTTACCCCTGTGGATAATATCCAATTGTAGAATTGGTGTCTTTATTTTCCCTTTCTTGCCAGGAAAGGGAGAAAGGGGAGGAGTACTGATATGTTATATCCCGCTTATTTTAAGTCATATTAGTTGGAACGTATTATGACAGCTGAGCAAAGGATATATTCATAATCTGTTTATACATTATATAGTTTATATCTATGTCCGCTGAATCAGAAATAAGAAAAATGACCGTTCCGGATATTCTGGCCCGGAAAGGCCAGGGGAAAAAGATCAGTGCATTAACTGCTTATGATTATCTGATGGCCGAAATGCTGGATCAGGCAGGCATTGATATTATTCTCGTGGGAGATTCAGCCGGAATGGTGGTGGCTGGGTATGCCAGTACTCTTCCGGTAAGCATGGATGAAATGCTGTATCACACCCGTATCGTCGGCAAGGCGGTAAATCATGCACTGGTTGTTGCTGATATGCCGTTTTTATCTTATCAGGCATCCCATGAGCAGGCCATAACCAATGCCGGACGTTTTCTGAAGGAAACTGCTGCACAGGCGGTAAAGATCGAAGGAGGGGAATACTTTGTTCCCCTCATTGAAAAATTGACCGGAATGGGTATTCCGGTAATGGGACATATCGGATTATTACCCCAGTCCATTCACAAATATGGAAGTTATAAACTGCAGGGCCGGGAGCCCGCCGCTGCTGAGCAATTGAAAAGAGATGCCAGGCTCCTGTCTCAGGCCGGCATCTTTTCGTTAGTTCTTGAAAAAATACCCGCTGATTTAGCTGCTGCGATAACCGCTGACATAACGGTGCCAACCATTGGAATAGGTGCAGGACCCGGCTGTGACGGCCAGATTCTGGTAACTCATGACATGCTTGGAATCTACGATAAGTTTAGACCCCGATTTGTAAGAAGATATGCGGAATTGGGAAAAGAAATGAGAGCTGCCTTCAAAAAATATGTGGCCGATGTGCAATCCGGAAATTTTCCCTCCCATGAAGAGTCGTTTTAATAGAATTGTCTGGTGAATGGATGAAAATTGTCCGCTTAATAGAAGAGATGCAGCGTCTGGCCGATGAAATCAGGGCGGGCGGGCAGACGATCGGCTTTGTTCCTACCATGGGATTCCTGCATGAAGGCCATTTAAGTCTTATCAGAACTTTGCGTCCTCAATGTGATGTGCTGGTGGTCAGTATCTTTGTGAATCCCACTCAGTTTGGACCTGGCGAGGATCTGGACAAGTACCCGCGGGATTTTGACCGGGATGAACAGTTGTGCCGGCAGGAAAAGGTTGATATTATTTTTTATCCGCAAAGTGACCGGATGTATCCGGATCCATATCATACATACGTATATGTGGAAAAACTGACCAACACCATGTGTGGTAAATCCCGCCCCGGTCATTTCCGGGGGGTCATAACTGTTGTGACCAAACTTTTTCACATCGTCAGGCCTCATGTGGTAATATTTGGCCAGAAGGATTATCAGCAGTCTCAGGTTGTCAGACAGATGGTCCGGGACCTGAATTTTGATATCCGAATCATAACAGCACCTATTGTTCGCGAGGCAGATGGCCTGGCCTTAAGTTCACGCAATAAATACTTGAGTCAGCAAGAGCGCAGGAATGCGCCCCTTATTTATAAAAGTCTTCAGCAAGCCATAAAACTGATAAATGATGGTATAGTCAGTCCGGAAATTGTTTCCAAACAGATTGAACATATTCTTAATGAGATTCCCCATGTAAAGATAGATTATATTGCTATTGTGAACGGGGAGACGTTTGAACCGGTTGAACAGATAGACCATGAAACCGTCATAGCTGTTGCTGTTTACATTGGAAGAACCCGCCTTATTGATAATATCCCTGTTGAAACATCCCGCCAGTAAGTGAGTACAATTGTTTTTTCTGCTGTTAATGCAAGGTTGTAGAGTACAGTATAAAAAAATTGAATTCGGGTACTTGATCTTTGTCAAGGTCTTCGGTAGCTTTCTTCGTTTATTTGGGGAAATTCATTGTTAAAATAGATACGGATCTATAAAAATGTCCGGAAGAAATGAAATCTGGGAGAGAATATGGAATTAGCTACTATAATACTGGCTGCCGGGAAAGGAAAACGGATGAATTCGGATTTACCGAAGGTGCTTCATCCATTACTGGGAAAACCAATGATTTATTATGTGATAGAAACTGCCAGAGCCATTGGGTCAGGAAAAATTGTGCTGGTGGTGGGTCATGGGAAAGAACGCGTCATGGAGGCTACACATAATCATGATATTGAATTTGTCGTTCAGGAACAGCAGCTTGGAACCGGGCATGCCGTACAGCAGGCGGCTCCATTTTTCAAAGACTATGATGGAAATATTCTGGTTTTATCAGGTGATGTTCCCTTACTGACCACGGTGACCTTGAACAGTCTCATTAAGGTGCAGAAAGAAGAAGAAGCTCTGGCTTCCCTGCTGACGGCAATAATGGAGGATCCCGGCGGGTATGGGCGGATTGTGCGGGATGCTTCCGGCTATGTCAACCGTATAGTGGAACATAAGGATGCAGATCCTGGTACGCTGGAGATTAAAGAAATCAATGTGGGGATCTACATTTTTAACAGCCGTGCTTTATTTGCTGCTCTCCCGCTATTAAAGAAGGATAACAGTCAGGGGGAATTTTATCTTCCGGACGTCATCAAAATGTACGTTGACCGGGGGAAAAAAGTAGCCGCCATTCCCAGTCCGGATGTGGAAGAGACTCATGGCATCAATGATTTACAGCAGCTGAAAGCCGCAGAAAAAATTCTTCGAAGCAGGGCGCGCTGAATTTTTGTTTTAATATAATTGGGCGGTCTGGCTGTACCAGTAGCATAACACTTTATCCCCGGGCTTGGAATGCATCAACTCCCAGGGAAATTTTATTCTGGCGGGAAGAATTTGTGAAGTCCCGGAAAAAACTGTATATTTATCGGCAGGAAGATGCAGGAAAATGATATGAGTGAAAAAGACGACATTTTAAGTGTTGAGAACCGCCCCGATTATGTTTCGCAGATTAATGCACGCACAAAAATTATCGACGTCTTAACCAAAGTTGATACCCGGCAGGCCTACTCCGATAAACTCCTGGAGAAGGAATTGCTGGATCTGCCGGATGTGGATAAACGTTTCGTTACCGAGGTGGTAAATGGTGTATTACGCTGGCGGTTAAGGCTGGACTGGTATCTGAATCGACTGTATCTGGGGCAGTATGAAAATCTGCTGATTGATGTCAAGAATAATTTACGTTCTTCCATCTATCAGCTCCTTTATCTGGATAGAATACCACCCTATGCAGTACTTTACGAAGCGGTGGAAATTTCCAAAGCCAAATATAATCAGAAGACAGCAAATCTGGTAAACGCGGTTCTTCGAAACTATCTGCGTCAGGCTAAAAAATTTGAGTTTTTGGAAACCCAGATGGAAATTCTGGATAGACTGGCCTTTAAATACTCACATCCGAAATGGCTGGTTCAGAGGTGGATAGAATACTGGGGTATCGACGAAGTAACCCTTTTGTGCCAGGCCAACAATGAGCGTCCCCATATTTCGGTGCGGCTGAATGAACAATTGGCTGACCGGGATGTGTTTTTTAAAACTCTGGATGAAAATCAGATCACCTATCGCATACATGGCGATTTTCTCAACTTCGTGTGGGTTGATAATTTCCAGGACTTCCGCAAATTAGATTTTATTAAACGGGGCTGGGTGTCCATTCAGGACGTCAGTACCGGTATCCCGGTAATATTGCTCGATCCCCAACCCGGTGAGATGGTACTGGATATGTGTGCTGCCCCCGGAGGTAAAACTGGTTTTATTGCCGAGAAAATGAACGGGAAAGGTACTCTTGTGGCAATGGACCGCTATGTAGCCCGCCTGAGAACACTGGAAGAAAACATGAATCGCCTGCAATACAGGCCTGTTTATACAGTGGCTGCAGATGCCACTGCTCTTCCCACCCGGCAGAAATTTAATAAAATATTACTGGATGTTCCCTGTTCAGGTTTTGGTGTGATCAGAAAACGGGTGGATCTGAAGTGGAAGAGAAGTGAAGACGATATCAATAATATGAAAGAACTGCAGCTGAAGCTGCTGGAAGAAGCAGCCCTGTCACTGGCAGCAGGTGGCCGGATGGTATATTCTACCTGTACCATCGAGCCGGAAGAAAACGAGAGGAACATCCGTCATTTTCTGAAGAATCACCCGGAATTCGAACTGATAAAAATTAAAGATCAAGTTCCGGAAAAATACATTAGTGACATGTATTTTGTTTATACCTTTCCCCATAAACATCACATGGACGGTTCATTTGCCGCTGTTCTTCAGAAACCTTCCTGACCGCTGAATTTATTACAGGGGTACTCCGTAAATGCGATACGTTTTGTAGGGGGCGGTCGCGCCCATCAATTTTGCCGCCCGATTCATTAAATCATTATCTTCCAGTATCCAGGACATTTCCGCACTGTGGTAACCGCTTTTAGTGCCCCTGTCAAATGTTTCCAAATAAAACAGACCACCAATGCCGGCATGCTGCAGTTCCTGCACAACGCCCAGGGTAATAACCCTTAAGCTGTTGATTTTATTTTTATTAAGCATAAATTTTAACCAGCCGAACGGCAATAATCTGCCGTTAGGAATTTTCGCGAAAACCTGGTTATAATCGGGCAGTGCCAGCGAAAAGCCCACCGGTTTTTCTTTAATTTCGGCAATCAGAACCAGGTTGGGATCGATAATTTTTTTGAAATCAGCTGCAATAAAATCAAATTCTTCCGGCGTCATGGGAACAAAACCCCAGTTACGTGCCCAGGCATTATTATACACATAGCGAATGCGTTCAAGTTCTTCCTGAAAATGGTTCATGTCTACAGCTCGTATTTCAACTCCCAGTTTTTTCTTGGAAGCCCGGGTAACCTGTTGCAGCTTCTCACTGAAATTAAAGGTGTCTTCATGAATCATGTAGGCATAGAGGTCTTTTACTTTGTTGAAGCCGATTTTTTCCATCAGATCATTATAATAGGGAAGATTGTGAGTCATCATGAAATAGGGTGGAGTGTCAAATCCGTCAATCAGAAATCCGATTTCATCATTAGTCGAAGGATTCATAGGTCCCATCATAAAATCCTTGCCTTTTTGCTTCAGCCATTCCTTGCAGGTCTCCAGCAGGGCCCGAAACACCTCGGCGTCATTCACGCCTTCCAGAAATCCAAAAAAACCGGCATTGTCTTTCTGAAAATCATTGTGAATCTGATTAGTGATAGCGGCAATACGTCCGACCAGTTCACCTTCCTTATAGGCCAGAAAATATTCGGCCTCGGCATGCTTAAAAAATGGATTTTTCTTTTTATCCAGAATTTTCTTGCGATCCATAATTAAGTGAGGTACCCAGTTTGGATCCTTTGAATTGATCTTCCAGGCCAGTTTAATGAAGTCCATCAACTGAGACTTATTTTCTACAGTTTTGATGGTGATGTTTGCCATATCGTTTCCCTCAAATTAAGATTGTATTCCCTGAATTATTACGCACTGAAACTGGAATGAATAAGGCTATATGACGCCCAATACTTTTCCGATTTTTTTGAATTTTTCCAGCACCAAATCAAGATCATTGTCCTGATGTGTGGCCATGTAGGACGTCCGGATGAGGGCGCGATCCGGAGGCACAGCCGGGCTGATGACAGGATTGGCATAGACACCCTCCTGAAAGAGCATACCCCAGAACTGAAATGTTTTGGTGTCCTCACCGATAATAATCGGTACGATAGGCGTCTGTGATTCCCCGGTATTGAATCCCATTGCTTGAAATTCGCGAATCATTTTTTGTCCGATTTTTTGCAGGCGTTCCACAATTTGTGGTTCCTGCTGAATAATCTCCAGAGATTTTAATACCGAAGCAATATTGGCCGGGGGCATACTGGCACTGAATATAAGAGGTCGTGAAAAGTGCTTAATGTAGTGGACGACTTCCGATTTGCCCGCAATAAAACCGCCCAAGGAGGCAAATGATTTGCTGAATGTGCACATTATCAGGTCCACCTCATCCCAGATATCGTAATGTTCCTGGGTACCGCGGCCGGTTTTGCCTTCCACTCCCAATCCATGTGCATCATCCACGTAAATTTGGGCCTTATATTTTTTCGCCGATTCCACCATCCGGGGCAGATTAACCAGGTCGCCCTCCATACTGAAGACGCCATCGGTAATGATTAATTTTGCCTTATCCGGTTCAATTTTTGACAAAACTCTTTCCAGATCGGTCATGTCATTGTGTTTGTATCGTTTAATATTCACACCCATGTTGAGGCCTGAAGATAGAAAAATCCCGTCAAAAATACTGGCATGATTGGTTTTATCGGTAATTATAAAGTCATCTCTGGTTATCAGGGTCGAAATTGCACCCAGGTTGGTCTGATAACCGGTACTGAAACACAGAGCTGCTTCTTTTTTTACGAATTCCGCCAGTTTTACCTCCAGTTCTTCATGCAGCTCCAGGGTTCCGTTTAAAAATCTGGACCCAGAACAGCTGGTGCCATATTTTTCAATGGCCTTGATAGCGGCTTCCTGTACCCGGGGATCTTTGGTTAAGCCCAGATAATTATTCGATCCGATCATCACAATCTCTTTGCCATCCATGATAACATGGGGTCCATGGTTTTCGCGGATAGGTTTAAAATATGGATATATACCATGTTCCATGGCTTCTTTGGCCCGGGTAAACTTCATACACTTATCAAAAATGTCCAAATGTGGTCCTCCTGTTTTCTGGGGAAATGTATACTGAAATTTTTGTGTTTCCGGATTATACCATTAAATATCGCGGCAAAAATAAGGCATCTATTTGAACAGCTGAGCCAGTAATTCTTGAGTGGAAGTGCCTTTCCCCATGGTATAAATATGTATTCCCGGAACACCAAAATCAATTAGTTGTTCACAAAGATTGGTAATAAAATTAAGGCCTGCCTTACGGCTCTCCGCGGGTGTCCTGGCGTTTTCCATGGCTTCAACCAGTTTACTCGGTAATGATATATGAAAATCTCTGGGCAGGGAAGACAATTGTCCCACGCTGGTAATGGGCTTAATGCCCGGTAAAATAGGGACCTTGATTCCAATAGCGCGTGCTTTTTCCACAAAATTTTTATATACCTTAAAATCAAAAAACATCTGGGTAATAATATAGTGTGCTCCTTTTTCCACTTTCTGCTTCAAATAATACAAATCTTTTTCATAATTAGGAGCTTCATAGTGTTTTTCCGGGTAACCCGCCACTCCGATGCAGAAATTGGTAGGCTGGGCATTTTCAAGTGGTTCAAGATAGTTGCCTTTATTCATATGGGCAATCTGTTCTACCAGCTCACTGGCATATTGATGGCCGTCCTTTTCTGGAATAAATGTCTTCTCCCCCGGTGCCGGATCTCCCCTTACTGCAAAAATATTCTCGATCCCCAGAAAATGCAGGTCAATCAGGGCATCTTCGGTTTCGAATTTGCTGAATCCACCCAGAATAAAATGGGGAACGGTGTCAATCTTATAACGGTTGGTTACCGCGGCGCAAATTCCCACCGTTCCGGGTTTTTTCCGTTTGGGAACGCGATAAATAACACCCTTTTTTTCTTCATAGACCACCTGGGGCTGATGGTAAGTGACGCTGATAAATGCAGGGTTGTATTTGGTGAGCGGATCAATAACCTGGAAAAGATCCCCGATACTCTGGCCCTTATTGGGCGGGGTAATTTCCAGAGATACTAATAGTACTTTTGAATTCTTAATGGCTTCTATTACATGCATAATGGGACTCTATTGAAAATCACTTATTATAATAAAACTTTCGGGGTAAATAAACAAAATTATCTTTTACTGATTCAAGCGCATTGCCTCATATTAAAAGTCACCCTAACGATTTTAAAAAAGTTTCGTTGATTCATAATTTATGTAACCGAAAAGATGAGGCAATCCCTTATAAATAAACAGGAAAGTTCAAGTATTCGGTCAAAATACCGGCTGATGAAATCCGGTCCAGAGTGCTGAGCCAGGGGCAAAATCATACAAAATAAATTGCCGGCTGCCGGTTTATAAAAAAGAATCGAATTGTTTTCCGCTTGAAATTTTATATAATTGAAATTAAAAAATAAATCAGTCAGGAATGTATGAAAGAACTTGCCCTAATTAACAGAGAATCGCGGGCTAAAATAAACAGCAGGTATTTTACTTACCCAAAAACTGTCTTCCGGTGGAATCAAAATTACTGCCGGTCAATTAAAGAATCAATTGGCACGGTTCAATGAGTCATATTTTTCTTACCGGAGCGTCCGGTTTTGTGGGCAGCTTTGTTGCACGGCAGCTTATTCGGGAAAACCACCGGGTGACCTGTCTGGTACGGCCAACCAGCTCCTTACAGTGGATTAAGGATCTTCCGGTAGAATTCTGCACCGGATCGCTCCTGAAGGCGGAGAGTTTTGCCCGCTCGCTGCAGAGCGTGGATTATGTAATTCACGTGGCCGGAACCACCAAAGCAAAAAATTATGAAGGCTATGAGCGGGGAAATGTAGAGACCACCCGGCAGCTTTTTTCAACCGTCGATTCTCTGAAAATCCGGCTTAAACGTTTCGTCCTGATCAGCAGTCAGGCGGCAGTGGGCCCGTCCCCCTCAGCGGATCCCATTGATGAAGATTATCCCTGCAGGCCGTTAACCCAGTATGGATTAAGCAAATTGCGCAGTGAGGAAATTGCCCGGTCTTATGTGCCGAAAATACCTGTTACCATCATTCGACCCCCTGCTGTATATGGTCCGCAGGACCGGGATGTTCTGCAATTTTTCAAAGCTATTAAACTGGGCCTCAATGTCATGATTGGCCGGATAGATCAGTTGGTAAGCATCGTATATGCGGAAGATCTGGCAACCGGAATTGTTCAGGCTGCATTCGCCGCCCCGGCTTCCGGCAAAACTTACTTTCTGTGTGATGAAACTCCCTGCCGCTGGTCTGAGCTGGCCAGGTTAAGCAGTACAATTATGAATAAAAAATATCTTACCATCCATTTACCTTATTTTTTGGTATACGGGCTATCCTGGTTTTTTGAAATCTTCGCCGGACTATCGGGGAAGCAAAACATTATTAACCGCGATAAGATGAAGGAAATTGAACAGCCTTATTGGGTCATTTCATCCCGCCGTGCACAAAAAGACTTTTCTTATGAAACGAAATATCCCCTGCCGGCGGGTCTGGAAAAAACTATCAGCTGGTATCTGAAAAACGGATGGTTATAATTTTACAAATAATAATTAAAATTCGAGCCGCTTATGACATATCGCGTGGAAGCTGTTTCACTACAGGAATCTCCCGATCTATTCAATGATTATCTGAACAGCTTTGATAAAATTGCAGAGTTTTTCAGCTGGGATCCCCGCTATGATGTCAGGACTTGTATAGAAGCCAGGCTGCAGAATTACCGGAATCGTGATAAGGTAGTTGAAATACTGAAACGGCAGCAGATGAAGTGGGAAGCTTCCACCGCCACTCTGGAGAACCTTGAAAAATTATCTCGCCCTGATACACTCGCGGTGGTTACCGGCCAACAGGCCGGCCTGTATGGGGGCCCCCTGTATACCGTTTACAAAATACTGACCGTGGTAAAAAAGTCTGCCCTGCTGAGTAAAACAAATCCGGATTACTCTTTTGTTCCGCTATTCTGGTTGGAAGCAGGAGACAGTGATTACCGGGAAGTCAATCACTTTCAGGTTCTGGATACCGAAAATCAGTTGGTGCGTCTGGAATTACCTGCGCGGCCCGATGATCATCACTCTGTTTACCGGCGGTCGGTTCCTGCGGAGATTAAGGATATCCAGCAACAACTGGAAAAAATATTTGTATCCAACGATTTCCGTGATGATGTTCTCAACCGCCTGAAAAATATTTACCAGGCCGGAGAGAATTTTGCTGAGGCCTTTGCGCGGTGGGTACATGCATTTTTAGGTGAATTCGGTATTATCGTGATTAATCCCACCGATCCGGCTTTTGGCCATTTATCCAAGCCATTATTCAGCCGGGCATTGCAGGAGTGGAAAGAAATCCGCGACCGTCTGGATACGGTAAATGATCAGCTGATAAAAAAAGGTTTTCATACTCAGATCCTGCTGGATGAACAGCAGACCACGTTGTTTTTTGAAGATGACCAGGGATCCCGCGCCCGGGTAGATGGGGAAGGGGAATCTTTCATCGTAAAATCTCCGGACGCTCTTTTGAAATTCGGACGGCATGAGTTACTGGATGTATTGGAAAAATCTCCTCAGCGGTTCACTCCGAATGTTGCCTTGCGGCCGGTTCTGCAGGACTGGCTGCTGCCTACCGCCATATATATCGGCGGCCCATCGGAAATCAGTTATGCGGCTCAGTTGAAACCTTTATATGATTTTCTGGGAGTAGTGGAGCCAGTTTTTCAGCCCCGCATCCGCCTGTCTCTGGTGGAGAAAAAGATTCAAAAGGCAGTCGAAAAACTGCAGCTGGATTATGAAGACATTTTCCGGGAAGGGGAAAATCTTATCCAAAAACATGTCCGGAAGCGGTCTGACCGCATGCTTGTCTCTACTTTTGAAGAGGCGGAAAAACAATTGAAGGAGAGCATGGAAAAAATCGGAAGTCAGCTGCAGCAACTGGATCCTACCCTGCAGGGCAGTGTTGATAAAACAGCTAATCATTTGAAAGAAACTGTCCTGAAACTGCGCGAAAAAGCGGATGAGGCCATGCAGCGCAAAATGCAGGCGGACATCAGTCAGTTTGAAAAAGTATTGTCCAATTTATTACCGCAGGGTAAGTTCCAGGAAAGAGTATTAAATTTAATACAATACCAGGTCAAGTACGGGCCTCACTTTATAAGGGAATTATATAATTCATTGGATATGGAACAGAATCAGCATCAGATGGTTTTTCTATAAGAAAGAGGGGAGCCTGCATGTGGTGGATAACTGATTTACACTTTTAAATTAAAAAAAAGGCAGGATATTTATCAAGCATCATTCGGCGCAACTGCAAAACAGATTAACTTTTAACGACGACATGGTATTTTGTTTAGAATGAACATCCATATTAAATTTTTTGTGATCTGCCTGTTTCTGGGAACTTTCCTTCCTGTTACGACCCAAGCGGCAGATATCAATGAGTCCCCATCCCTCATAGAACTTTTTGAAAAATTCAGCCAGAAAAAAGACTGGCAGATTTATGATGGACCTGAGGTTTATGACGGAGGTAATCTGATAGAAATCGAAAAAGAATTAGCTGATGTTATTGTTGAATATGAAGTGGAGGAAGGTTGCCGGGGTACCATCCTTTCAGACAAAAATGATATGATTTATGTGGTGAAGTTATTTGTTTTTGCATCACAGATCAATGCATTCGGTTTCTATTCCTTTGAGAAATCACCCTCGCTGGATTTTTATGATATTGGTTACCAGGCCTATGAAAGCGGACAAAAAGTAAGCTGTTGGTATGGGAAATATGTGCTGTTTGTACAAAGTCCCGATACTATAGAGGACCGCAATAAAAATATCAGAGAATTTGCCAGGGATTTTATTGATATCCTGCCGCGGCAGAGAAGAAGTACGCCGGTGCTGGATTGTCTGCCTCAAAAGAACTTTGTGGAACATTCGGAGAAATTCTACATGCACCGCTGGCTGTCACGGGATTATTTTAAAAACATCTATTATGCTGATTATTATACCCCTGAAGGGTATTCCAGAATATTTATAATTGACAATCAGTTTACTGCGGTGGCAGATACAAATTTCTGGAATTACTATAATTTTATGAAAGAAAATTCTGAAATCATGCATGATACTCTGAAAATTGCCACTGACTATATCATCGTGGATGAACCGTTGTGGGGTAAAACAATCCTGGCCAAAAAAAATCAGATTATTTATGGAATTCTGGATGTGCGGAATACCCGATGGGTGGAAGACCGATTAGCTGAACTATTGAATGAATTGAAAAAGAAAAAGATTGTCAAATCCGGTTGATTGATCCCGTTTCCATGGTTTTACTGCTTTGTTGATACCCTATAGAAATATTTATGTTCGTATCGTTTATTTCAGATAAGAAGAGAAATAACTCTAATAACCGGACTTATGCCCTGGAACATGTTGCCCGGCACAACGGCTGGTTTATTTCCGGAAATGCCCCTGGTTCCCTGTTCAATATTCAATTTTCAGACAGTTCCCCGGGAAATTATTCCATCGAAACCGGCCAGAGCTTTAACCTGTCTTTACCGGAAAACGAATTAAAAACCATTATTGACCGGCTTGCCTGCCGGGACAGTCATTCCCCTGATGCCGAACCACCACCCCTTGATTCTCCCCTGATGGACGGGCTGCTGCAGGCATGGCAGACCAAACTGATAGATCTAAGCCGTAAGCATAAACGGATATACCTCTATAAAATGCCCTGGCCGGAAGGAAAACGGTTTGCACTGGTCATAACACACGATATTGATTTAACACGCAAATATGGCGTAAAATCACTTTTAAAAGATACCTTCAGTCTCAGAAAAGCCCGGTTTAATGAGCATTTTAACATGTCTGTGTTCGGTCAAAATATATACTGGAACTTCGGGGACCTGCTGAGATTCTATGAAAACAGAAAATTAAAATCTTCTTTTTTCTTTATTGCCAAAAAATGGGAAAAAACGCAGTACCGTTATAATATTCGACAACAGAAATTTAAGAAATTGTTTGAGGATATCATTTCGCAAAACCATGAAATTGGTTTGCACAGTAGCCGTTTTTGTTTTGACTCTCCCACCAGCACAGAGCGGGAAAAAGGTAAGTTGGAGAAAGTGCTGGGACATCAGATAACGGGTGTGAGGCAGCACTATCTTCGCCTCATGTTTCCACAGGCCTGGAAGAATTTCGAGCAGGCAGGCTTCCTTTATGATTCCTCCTGTGGTTACAATAATTCAGTTGGTTTCCGGGCCGGAACCAGCCTTCCGTTCAGGACCTATGACTATGAGCTGGAAGTAGAAAACAATCTGTTTGAAATTCCGTTCAGCATCATGGATTATTCATGGAAGGAATTGAGCCGGAATGAGTTGCAGCAGCAGGAAATTTTCGAAAACGTAATTTCCCGGATAGAAGCCACCCATGGTCTCATTCATATCTTATGGCATCCCAGCAACCTGGCTGAGCCGGTTTTCCAGCCTTACTGGAATCGATTGATTAACTGGATGGAACATGAAGATTTTTATAACGCCTCCCTGTACCAGTTGCTTGAATGGAGAGCAAAAAGAAGTGAGGTTACCTGCCCGTCTTTCCGGGATTCACCGGATGCCATGGAATTTGTATTACATTCAGGTAATTCCTTACAAAACTTATGCCTGGGAATTGTGTCGCCCCGACAGCTTCAACAGAGTGATATGCTTCAGGAACTTTCCGCCAGGGATGAGTATCGCCTGCAGATCCCTGAGATGACGACAGGCGAACATACCTTCCGTTTGATGTATGAAAAATAGTAATTGGAAGGGAAATTTTTACCTGATTTTTATGATTTGACGATGTATATATCATGAAAAATGATTTAGTTCAGATATTACATACCACCATCAGCCCCTGTGAGAATGAGCGGCGGATATTTAATGAGGCTTTCAGTGCCTTGGCAGCAGGATTACGGACGGAGATAGTGGCACTGAAAACACCCCATGTTCCGGAAGAAACAAATCTGGATGGTCTGATTATCCGCAGAATTTCCATCCGGTTCTGGGAAGGTGGTCCTTTGAAGTTTCTTTCTTTTAACTGGAAATTATTCCGGAGATTGTTGAAGATGGAGGTTCACCTTATCCATGCTCATGATCTGTGGGTACTTCCCGGATCGGCCATGGCTGCCATCATTAAAAAATGCCGCCTGATTTACGATGCCCATGAATTTCCTCCCGGATTGGAGATATTCAGCACCAAAAAAACCTCCGCCAGAGTATGGGCCCTGGCAGAGCGCCTGTTAATAAGGAAAGCAGATTTTCTGATCACTGTAAATGACCATCATACCGGTCTGTTTCGTGAATATTATGGAAATATTCCTGAGTCGGCAGCTATTATGAATCTTCCCTCAATTAAGGATGGTCCTGCGCTTCAGGATATACCCCGGTTTGAGCAGAGACATTCCAGCGTCATCTTTCAGGGAATTTTCAAAAACGGGCGTGCACTTCCGGCTATAATTCAATCCATCAGTCTGCTGTCCACTGGACGTCTCGATCTGATCGGTCATGGTGAAATAGAACAACAGTTAAGAGAAATGGTAGAGAAGTATCATCTCCAGGAACGGATTACGTTTAAGGGAGTGGTAAACTGGAGGGCTGTTTTTTCGGAGACAAAGAAATCCCGGGCGGGGCTGGTCCTGTTCGAACCGACGTCAATAAATTATACCTATGCAGCCCCCAACAAATTTTTTGAATATGTTATGGCGGGTACTCCCCTTATCGCTTCCGATATTCCCACCTTCCGTGAATTCAATGCACGTTTTGAGGTGGCTATGCTGGTAAAAACTGATTCGCCTGAAGAAATTGCCAGGGCTATTGAAATAATGTTAACCGATTTGAAACGCTGGAACCAGTATCATGAAAACTGCCTGGAGGCCAGGCAAGTGTGGAATTGGGAGTCCCAGCAGGATAAATTAATCGGTATATATCAGAAACTGTTACAGGAATCCATTAAAAGTGAAAATGTCAGTTAGGAGCATCCGGCAAAGCCAGGAAGATAATAAATATATTCTGCTCATTCTTGTTCTTGGAATCGTTTTCAGATTCTGGGGGATCTGGTATGGTCTGCCCGCCGCTTACAATTCCACCGAATATTTTATCGCCAAGCATGCACTCAGTTTCGGTGCCAGACATACCATTGAACCGCTTTACTTTATCTATCCTACTTTCTACATTTATCTGATAACGGTACTCTACGGAGGGTATTACCTTTTGGGTAATATTGCCGGCTATTTTGGCGGTCCGACGGATTTTGCCCTGCAATTTCTGCTTAATCCCACGGGCTTTTATCTGGCGGGAAGAATACTTAATGCTCTGGCTGTACTCCTGGCAGCTGTGATCCTGTATAAAACGATACGGTTTTTTGCCGAACAGAGGATAGCCTTCTTCAGCGCCCTGCTGCTATTAACCAGTGCAGGTGTGTTTGAATTTACATTCTGGATGGTTCCGGATGCCATTTTACTGCTTGGGACGGTAACTGTTTTTTTCTATGTGGTAAAAAATCATTTTCAAGTACTGAGCCGATGGGAACTGGTCTGGGTTTCCCTGATATGTGGTCTCACCGTTTCCACTAAATACAACGCGGGATTTATAGTACTTGCTCTCATTCTTTCACTACTGCTAAATGAGAGAGAAAATATTGCAGTCCGTTTCAGAAACACCGCTATTGCAGTTCT
The DNA here is from genome assembly GCA_964461135.1 of uncultured Caldithrix sp. Taxonomy (GTDB): domain Bacteria; phylum Calditrichota; class Calditrichia; order RBG-13-44-9; family RBG-13-44-9; genus RQOF01. The sequence goes on from CAYWTB010000031.1 coordinate 42,472, forward strand.
TATAATTTTTGTCGGATTTGTTCTGGGAACGCCATATTGGATAATCGCATTCAAAAAATTCTGGACCGGTTTTCAGATGATATCAACACAGGCACGGTATGCTTATAATGTGGAAACAGGCATTCCCTATGTCTGGGAAATTTTCACCCTTGTCAAACAGGAATGGCTGCTGGGTGTTTTGATGACAGTTGTGCTCTTTTCCTTGTTTCTCAAGTTGAAACGATTCACACTTCCATTTGCCGCGGCTGTTCTGCCCACCTTTCTGCTGGCAGGAAGCTTTGAGAAAAAAGGATGGGATTACCTGATCATTTTATACCCGGCATTGTTAATCTGTCTGGCGTATTGGGTTGTCCGACTTCCCCGGCAAAAAAAATATGGTAATTTGCTTCTTGCTCTACTGGTTATTGGTGTAATTTTTAATGGTACCCGGATTCTTTATAAGGATTTTATGCATACCCGCCAGGATACCCGGCAGATGACATCGGAATGGATTATGAAGCAGCTCCCGCCCGGAAGTTCGATTTGCTACGATCATTATCATTACGATCTTGATCTTATAGACATTCAGCGGTTTACCCAATCCGGGCAGGGCAGCCGCTTGCTGGATGACAATCTCAAGCAGAGACTGATGCAGCTTGAGAATTTGCCCATTAATTATCGGTTTGTTCCGGCCCAGAAGGAATTGATCTCGCCACAGCTGGACGACAACCGGATCCTGGCTGAAGTAAAGGGTGACTCCTTCCTGTGGCAGGCATATACCCATCCGCACAAGAACCTGCAGGAGATTACGGCAGATAGCGCTCAATTATTGATTCTGAACAGCCAGACCTATTCCAGATTTCTGGATAATCCGCCTCCCCCGGAGTGGAATCCCTTGCGGCAGAACTTTCTGGACAGGAAAGGATTCTACCGCACGGTGTTTAATACTTTAGAACCGGTACAGGTATTCAAACCTTCCTGGTCTCATCCGGGACCTGTGATACAAATTTATAAATTAAAGGATGAGTGACGTGGACGTGAAGATCGGCACCAGTGGTTACAGTTATGAAGACTGGCGGGAGGTTTTTTATCCCCGGGGATTGCCAAAAGGGGACATGCTGGATTTCTATTCCCGGACATTTGATTGTGTGGAGGTGAATTCAACTTATTATGCCGTTCCACGCCCGTCCGTTTTTTACAGAATGAATGAAAAAACTCCGGAAAAGTTTGAATTTATTGTTAAAGTACACCGGACCACCACACATGATAGGGCACCTGCAGACGATACCCTGGTTCAGTTGCTGGAGGCGGTGAAGCCTCTCAGTGAATCCGGTAAATTCTCCGGTTTTTTGGCACAGTTTCCTTATTCCTTTAAAAATACGCCTGCCAATCGTGAATATTTGCGGAGAATTCGGGAGGTGCTCCGGGATAATCCTTTATTTGTGGAATTTCGAAACTGGACATGGGTGCGGGATGAGACCTATTCTTTTCTAAAGGAAAACCATATTAACTATGTGAATGTGGATGAACCGCCTTTAAGAGGACTGATAAAGCCTCAAGACCGGGTTACCGGCGAAATGGGCTATGTAAGATTTCACGGGAGAAATACTGTGGATTGGTGGAAGGGGACAAACCAGACCCGCTATAATTATCTGTATTCACGGCAGGAATTGGATGAATGGATGATCGGATTATCCAGAATTCTATTTAAGGCTTATAAATCATACATTTTTTTTAATAATCATCCGCAGGGAAAAGCAGTACAGAACGCTCTGATGCTAAAAGAAATAATTGAAAATTATGCAGCAGGTAAGTAAAAATGTCAGAATATTGTGTAAAATATTTTATGATATTTTCCCCTTTTATGACAAAATGAAATAATCCCTGAAATTTTTTCAAATCATATTTTCCCTTCTTATTTCTACAGTTTCTATATATTCAATAAATACAGTTATTTATATCTTATAAAATAGTTTGGCACAAAGTTTGTAGTTAATAAGATTAAAACGATAAAATAAGAAGGAGGTAATTAAAATGGCAATTATCAGATGGCGTCCGATGAGAGATTTTATGACGGTTCAGGATGAAATGAACAGGATGTTCGACCGGTTTCTTTCAAGAGAAGGATGGGAAGATGATGAGTCATTGAGTAAGGCAAACTGGTATCCCTCGGTGGATGTCAGTGAGAACAAGGATGAATTTGTGATTACTGCCGAACTCCCCGGAATGAAGAAGGATGATGTTCAGATAACGTTCGCCAATAATGTATTGAAGATTGAAGGTGAACGGAATAAGGAAGAGGAAAAACAGGATACTAATTATCACAGGGTTGAGAGATCATACGGGAAATTTGTACGGTCCTTCCAGGTTCCCTCCCAGATACAGGGGGATAAAATCGGTGCTGATTTTAAGAACGGTATACTGACTATTCATCTGCCCAAAGCAGAAGCGGCCAAACCCAAAGAGGTGGAAATTAAAATTTCCTGAAGTCACAGCATGAACTGATCTTTTATGAAAGCCCCGCAAATTGCGGGGCTTTTTATTAGCTCTTCACAATAATGAATACCTGAACTTGTAAAAGATTACAAGTAATCCATCTTTAACCATGAATATTTCATCAAGTTTAATGAATCGTATCTGGCTGTTCGGTAAAAATAAGTTACCTTTCTTGCCTTCC